>JBEKVM010000091.1:0-28365 GCA_049513975.1 Verrucomicrobiota bacterium
AGGTGGAGGAGGCGCTGCTGTGGCGGCTGCGGGAACTGGAAGCGGCCCCAGCCCAAATCCAGTCCCTCACCGGTTTTGACTGGATTATTAATGTCATATTGAATGCAAAATAGTATAAGGCACACAGGGATAAGAGGTTATGCTGTTTTTTCTTTGCGATCTTTGCGCTCTTTTGTGGCCAATTCATCTTTGCTTGCCGCTTTGACGCCCTCGATTCCTTTGCGGCGATTCCCCGGCGCAAATCCAAACCGGTCAAACCCAGTCAAACCATTTTTTAACCTTGACCACCGTGACGTTGAACACCCACCCAGTCCTGTCTGCTCCGCCATTAAATCCGGTTGGGTGGAAACTTGCGGGGTCCGGGGTTCGCGGAAATTCGCGGACTCCTCCCATTTTGCATTCTGCATTCTGCATTCTCCATTTCCTTCAGCACTCCACTCGGCGTTCGCGGTTCAAGCCACCACGAAGGAGCCTCCCATGCCTCCAACCGCATTCATCATTTTGCATTCCTCATTTCCCCATGATTTTGCTCGCGTCAGCCCGCGGCGCGGGCTAAGGCGCTCTAATCAGCCCTTCGCTGCGGACGGTCCACTGGCCGTTGTCCGGGAAACCGGGGGCCGGCTTGTCCGGCGCCCCGTCCCAGCCGCCCGCCATCATGGCCGCGGCGTAAAGCAGGCCGCCGTTGCCCGGCAAATAAACCGGCAGGCCGGGCCGCTGATAGTTGTGTCCGTTGACGGCATAATGGTTTTTCGGTGTGTCAAGCAAAAGCGCGTCCACCGCCCTTTCCGGCTCGCCCAACCGCGCGGCGCACATGGCCAGCATCGGGCAATCCCAGCCCCAGGTCTCCGGCCAGTTCCAATTCTCCCAAATCCAGTCCAGCGTGCGGCGCATGGTGGCGCGGTCCACTCCCGGTCCCGGCAGCATCCCCAGCGCCGCCGTCACGGCGGGATGGTCCCTCGCCCATTTCTTTTCCGAATAAGTTCCCGGGGCCGTCTCGGCAAAAAGATACTTGTCCTGCCCGACGGCGGGCGCGGCCAGCTTTTGCAGCACTTCCTCCCACTTCGCTGCCGGCGCCAGTCCCAGCCTCTGCCGCCAGCGCTGGGCGGTTTCCAGGCCCCAGCGCCAGTATGTCAATTCGAAAGTCGGATTGAGCGTGTGCTCCTTGGGGAAAATCTCCTGCGCGCTCTGCAAGACCGGCCCGAGCACATAGCGGTTTCCTCCCTCGTCCCAGGCCGGGTAGGAGGCCATGAACTCCGCCGTTTGCATTACCACTTCCTGGAATTTCTCCAGCGTCGCCCGGTCGCCGTGGGCGCGATAACACAGCTCCGCATAGAATATGGGATGCGGCTGTTGCCAGATCAGAAACGGGCCGACGGGAGAAGGCGAATCCCATCCGCCCGGGCCGGTCATCTTCGGCCAGCGCGCGCCGGCATAACCCTGGCGCCGCGCCGTGTCCTGCGCGCGCGGCAGGATGGTTTGATAGTAGCCCAGACTTCTTTCCAGCAAGGGCAGCCGGTTCCAGAGCGCAAACTGCGCGGCGTGCCACCAGTGCATTTCCAGGTGGAACTTGCCCGCCCAACTGTTGCAGGTCAGCCCGGTTTCCTGGGGCGGATAAATGCCCGAACATTGAATGGCGGTGAGATACTGCGACAACACGATGCGCCGCTCCAATTCCTCCCAGCGCGGGTCTTTGCTCAACGACAAATCAATCGCGCCGCCGCTGCTCCAGAATTGGTTCCAATAAGCCGCCGCCGCCGCCCGGGTCTGCGCAAAGTCCGGCAAGGCGCCGGGCCTGGCTTTCGGCGCGAACCCGCACACCCATTCCATCGCCTCCGCCTCCCTGGCCGCCGTCAGGATAAACCGGTGCGGCGCCGCCTCCGCCAGTTTGCCGCCGGCGCTCCAACGCGCCGAGACGTGGCAGGCGTCCTGGTCCAGCGTGCGGGCAAACTCCGCGCTCTCCGGCGTTGTCAACTGCAAAATGGTTTGATGCGCGCCGGGCCGGCTCCAGTCGGCCGCGGCCGTGGCGCCCGTCCCGTATGGAAAATGCGCCTCGATCCGCAAACGGCCATCCCGAAGCAGCGGCGAAACCACCCGCACCGCCAGCAAGTCGCGCTCCGGATGACAAAGCGTCAGCACCTCCACCGGCCGCCCCTCGAATCGAAACCGGCTGCGCAGGAGGCCGGTCCACAGGTCCAGTGTTTGCCCGATCTCCGCCAGGTCATTGGTCCGCCCCGCGCTCCCGTCCGCCCTGGTCAGCAGCAAACCGATGCGCCCCAGATGGAGGCGGTGCGGATTTTCGCGCAGCCATTTGATTTCCGGCGTCTGCCGGTTGCCCGGGACGTCGTCGTATCCGACTGTGCGGCCAAAGACCTCGAACTCGGTGAAATGAAACTTGTCCAGGCTCCAGCCCGCCGGATTGGGAAACGAATGCCAGCCCCATTGCGCCAGCGTGCCCAGCGGAATGGTGTTGGTGAACGCCTCCGGGAAGGTCTGCAGTCCGGTGACATCGGCCGTGAACGCGAAATTGCCATTGCCCACCGAAAGCGGATTGTCCGCGTCAAAGCGATGCAACACCGGATTATGCCGCGCCACCAAGGCGTGCCGGTCAATCGGCGGCCAGGCCGGGTCCGCCAGACAGAAGAACCCGCCCGCCGCCAGGCCGCAGGCGATGGCCGGAAGCAGCGGGGCACGGGCTTTCATCAGCGCCTTTCTGGTCTCACGCGGCGGCGGCTGGGCCTTTGTTTTTCAAAGCGCGGGCGCGGGACTGGAATTCATCCAGGCAGGCCCGAAGCACGGGATTGGGCTTGCCCCGCCAGAGCGCGCCCACCACCACCGGGGGGAAATCGGCCAGCAAAATCGGACGGGTTTGCGGCGGAAAATTCATTTGCGGAATGGCCACCCAAACGCCCAGGCCGAAACCGCCGGCGACATAGGTGGCGATCAAATCCACCGCGCTGGTTTCAATTCCCGGAATCCAGTCCACGCCCATTTTGGCCAGGCCTTGTTGAAAAACCCGCGACACCATTTCCTCCGGCGGGAGGCAGATCAGCGTCTCGGTGATTTTGTCCTGCCGCCAAAGCTGGCCCGCCTCGGTGATTTTGCCCTCCTTGGGCGCGAGCAAGACCAGCGGCAGTTCCAGCAAGGCCAGCGACTGGATGCCCGGCCCGGATTTGCTTTCAAGGAGAGTGATGGCCAGGTCAATTTCCCCCTTGCGCAAGAGGTGTTCCAAAATGGGTTGCGCGCCTTCGCGCAAGCCCAGTTTGAGACCGGGGAATTGTTGGCGCAGATTCTGCAAAATCCGCGGGAAAAAATCGCGCAGGACAATGACCGGGCCGCCCAGGCGCAGACGCGGCACCGGGCCGCCCTGCAATTCCGCCTCGATGGTTTCGAGATTGGCGAAAAACGGCCGGATGAAATCAAAAAGTTTTTGGCCCGGCGGGCTGAGGGCAAAGGGACGGCGCTGAAAAAGAGTGACGCCGAGGTGTTCCTCCAGTTGGGCGATCTGGCTGCTCACCGCCGGCTGCTGGATGCCGTAGGGAATATTGCGCACCGCCTCCGCAATCCCGCCGTGCCGGGCCACGAAATAGAACAACTCCAGATGATGGATGTTCATCGCATTAAATGATCTCGGCCCCCAGTTTTATCGTTCACCTTCGCCAGGGCAAGGCCGGAAAACGCGCCCAAATCCTGATTCTCATCTTGATCTTAATCTCCTGCTTCACTTCTTCCGGTTCGCGGATCCCGCATCGGGTTGTTCGAAGACGCCAAAAGAAACGGCGTCCTTTGGCAGTGGATTGCCGTAAAAATCCCGCTGGCCATTCCCTTCCACCGGCATGCCGGCACGGATACAGGGAGATTCGGGGCGCAGTTTGTAGCCGGCCAGGGTTGCCAGGCCAACCCCGCCGCTGCCGGGCGCCACGAACATGGGGTCGCCCTG
The DNA here is from genome assembly GCA_049513975.1 of Verrucomicrobiota bacterium. Taxonomy (GTDB): domain Bacteria; phylum Verrucomicrobiota; class Verrucomicrobiia; order Limisphaerales; family Palsa-1400; genus JBEKOF01. The sequence continues at coordinate 3,938 of JBEKVM010000091.1, forward strand.
CCTCATTTCGGGATCGTCCGGCAAACCGTTCAACCAGGGGCCGAAATACCAATTATGCTGAAATAATGTGCCGGGCGCCAGAGGGGGAAGCTTGACCGCATCAAGATATTTTCTCTCCAAAGCGCTCCCATAAGTGTAAACGGTTCTGAACCGGCCCTGCCCGGTGGCATAAAAAATATTATTGCGGAAATTCGCCCCCAGGCGGGCTTTATCCTGATCGCCGATCTCCTGGCTCCCCATGTAGTAATCAATGTCTATGGTTCCATAATCCACATAAAACACGTTGTTGCACACCCGATTGCCCTCGGCAATGGCGCCATGCATCTGGATCAGGTGGGTTTGATCGTTCTCGCTGATGTTGTAGCGGGCGGTGTTGCCGACGGCCCGGTTCATGATCAACAGGAACCCGTGGTTGTTCCGGCTGTAGTTGTATTGCGCCAGGCAGTTGGTGCAGGAAAAATCAAAGTCATAAGCGTTGCCATCGCCGTTGCCTTTCTGCCTTCCGGTGTCATACACTTCGTTGAATTGCATCACCGTTTCGGCGCAGTTTTGCAGCCACATGGCGGCGGTGTGAGGATTGTAGGAGCGGCCGACGATGACCAGGTCGGGATCGCCGGAGCGCATGCAAGTGCGTTTGGCAATGTTATGCTCCATCACTCCGCGCCGGCAGCCGTTCACCATGATGCCATCGCCACCCAGGTTTTCCATGAGGTTTCCGCGAACGATGATATTGTCACGCCCCCGCCATATAATAATTCCGCACCGGTCCACCCGCTCTATCCGGTTATTCTCAACCAGCACATCATCGGCCCCGCCTCCGCCCGCGCTTGCTCTTCCCATGGCCGGGCCGGCAAAAATCGCGGCGCTGTTATAGCCGGTGAAATCACCGTCGCCTCCAAGCTGCCCCCAAATATCGTGAAGGTAACAATTGCTGATGACCACGTGACCGGCATGGCTGCCGGGGACTGCGGCCAGGGCGACAATCCCTTGCCGACCGCAACCTGGCCGGGGCGGCGCGCCGCTGGTCACGTCAAGGTTTCGTATTTCCCACCATTCCTGGTTGATCAACTTCACGCCGGCGCCCGCGGCCTCGCCAAAGTTAATGACCGGCCTTGCCCCCTTGCCATAGCGGTCAATCCGAATGGGCTTGCCCGGCGCCCCCGAGCCTTGCGGATGCAACTGCCCGCTCCAGACATCGCCCGCCTTGAACAAGATGGCATCCCCGGCCCGGAAGGCATCGCGGTTGACCCGCTCCAAGGTCTGCCATGAGGATCTCGGAGAACGGCCGGACTTGTTATCATTCCCTGCCGACGAAACATAGTACGTGCGCGACTGGCCGCAGGCTGCAAACACAGCCAGGAAGCAAAGTGGGATGCTGAAAAACTTTGTTTTCATCCAAATCAGGTCGTCATCGTTACTGGTAAGTTCTTCAAAGCACAGCCTGCGCTTCACCCCCTCCAAAATCAAGGCGCGTGCAACGCTCCGTCCTGGGTGGCAGGGCGCGCACTCCGTGCGCGCCGCGGGCGGGTACGGGAGTGCCCGCCTCCCTCTCCCAGCCCATCCAAAACTGGCTGGTCACAGGCGCGAACCGGACAATTCCTTCCAAACTCCTTCAATCCCCGGAACGCAATCTCACCCCGGCAAGGGCGCAGGACAAAATTCTTCGCGGCAGGAGTTCGACGATTAAGGGAACCCCTCTCTCCGGCTCTCTCCCCGCGAGCGGGGAGAGAGAGGGGAAGCGCGCGCGATGGGTATATGGAGACGCACTTGTGAAGAATTTTGTCCTGCACCCCCCCGGCAATTCGCGGCAATTCCGTTGTTGACGCCTGCCGGACCACCCGTAAAATCACCGAAATTTAACGCAACGCGCCATGCCTGACCCCGCTTCCATTCGCCCCGGCCACCTCACCTCCGTCCTTAACGAAGAGCGCGTTTTCCCGCCGCCGAAATCTTTTTCCGCGCGCGCCCACATCCGCTCCATGACGCAGTACCGCAAACTCTATCGCGAATCCATCCAGCGCCCCGAGACATTCTGGAACCGCCAGGCCAAAGCCGAATTGGTCTGGTTTAAGCCCTGGAAAAAAGTCCTGCAATGGGATCTTCCCCATGCCAAATGGTTCGTGGGCGGCCAGCTCAACGTCAGTTACAATTGCCTGGATCGTCATCTGGGCACCCCCGCCGCCAACAAGGCCGCCTTGATTTGGGAGGGCGAACCCGCCGGCCCCGGCCAGGTTGGCGAGGAACGCACCCTCACCTATCAACAACTCCATCGGGAGGTCTGCCTGTTTGCCAACGTCCTCAAACGCCACGGCATCCAGAAAGGCGACCGCATCATCATCTATCTGCCCATGGTCCCGGAAGCCGCCGTGGCCATGCTTGCCTGCGCCCGCATCGGCGCCGTCCATTCCGTCGTCTTCGGCGGCTTCAGCGCCCAATCGGTGGCCGACCGCATTTTCGATTGCCAGGCCAAACTCGTCATCACCGCCGACGGCGGTTTTCGCCGCGGCAGCATCGTTCCGTTGAAGAAAAGCGTGGACGAGGCCCTCGTGCTCAAAGACGCGGCCGGCCGGCACCTCGCCGCCACCGTCCGCAACGTCATCGTCCTGCGCCGCGCCCGCAACGACATCCACATCCAGGAAGGCCGCGACCTCTGGTGGCACCGTGAGTTGGAATACGTCCAGGCCGATTGCCCCGCCGAAAAGATGGACAGCGAGGCCCCGCTTTTTATACTGTACACCAGCGGCTCCACCGGCAAGCCCAAGGGCATCCTGCACACCACCGGCGGTTATTTGCTCGGCGCCAGGTTGAGCACGCGGCTGGTTTTCGATCTGCGCGACGAGGACGTCTATTGGTGTACCGCCGACGTCGGCTGGGTGACCGGGCACAGCTACGTTGTCTATGGTCCGCTGGCCAACGGCGCCACCAGCTTCATGTACGAGGGCGCGCCCAATTTTCCCGAGCCCGACCGCTTCTGGCGCATTGTGGCCAAATACGGCATCAGCATCCTTTACACCGCCCCCACCGCCATCCGCGCCTTCATGAAATGGGGCGCCGAATGGCCGGCCAAACATGATCTCCGTTCCCTGCGCCTGCTCGGCACCGTGGGCGAGCCGATCAACCCGGAAGCCTGGATGTGGTACCACGAAGTCATCGGCCAAAAACGCTGTCCGATTGTGGACACCTGGTGGCAGACCGAGACCGGCGGCATCATGATCACCCCCCTGCCCGGCGCCATCCCCACCAAGCCGGGCACCGCCACCCTCCCGTTTTTCGGCGTCCTTCCGGAAGTGGTCAACGACCAGGGCTGTCCCGTCCCGAAAAACTCCGGTGGCAAGCTGGTCATTCGCAAACCGTGGCCGGGCATGTTGCGCGGCGTGTGGGGCGACCCCAAAAGATTTGTGGACACCTATTGGAGCGAAGTCAAGGGCAGCTACTTCACCGGCGACGGCTGCCGCCAGGACCAGGACGGCTACTTCTGGATCGTCGGGCGCATTGACGATGTCCTCAACGTGGGCGGCCATCGCATCGGCACGGCGGAAGTCGAAAGCGCCCTGGTCAGCAATCTGAAAGTGGCCGAAGCGGCCGTGGTGGGGCGTCCCGATGAAATGAAAGGGCAGGCCCTCGTCGCCTTCGTCACCCTCAAGACCGGGATTCACGCCTCCCCCGCCATCCGGGACGAACTGCGCGCCCATGTGGCCAAGGAGATCGGTTCGGTCGCCAAGCCGGACGACATTCGCTTCGCCGAAGCGCTCCCCAAGACCCGCTCCGGCAAAATCATGCGCCGTCTCCTCAAGCAAATCGCCGTCGGCGAGGACATCAAAGGAGACACCACCACGCTGGAAGATTTCAACGTTCTGGCCAAACTGGCCCACGCCGAGGAATAGCCGTCGGAGGATTAGCCCGGATATTTCATACCGCATGGGTGGCACAGACGACCCGCCCGTCCCGCCGCTCCCGGGCGGACTGAACGACGCGGCCAGGCATGTCAATCATAAATGCGGCATTGCCAGGAACCGACCCCTTCGATGAGCGAGTCCAGGAACTTCCCCCGGCTGGCCCGTTTGGCACGCAGGACGAGGTGGTTCTGCCTCATAATTCGTCCCCCGGCAGGGGCGGCGCATCGGGGGAGGCGTCGAGGAAGGCGACGAAATCCTCCCGCTTGGCCCGAAGGGCCCGCTGGCGCAGGTGGTCAAGCGTCAGCAGAGCGCTTAACTTCTCGGCGGCGGCGGCGGAGAGCAGTTGATCCACCGTCAGTCCCTCTTTGGCGGCACATTCGCGCAATTGACGGGCCAGGCTTTCGGACATTTGAACGGTCAGGGTGCTCATGTTTTCAACTGTTCGAGGAAGTCGGACGGTGATACCGCTCGAATTCCCCATTTCTCCATTCCCCGGAAATCCCGGAGATTGTGTGTCACAACATAACGGGCATTGGCGGCGACCGCCAGTTCAAAAAGCAGATCGTCATCCGGGTCTGGCAAGACCGGGCGCCAAAGGAAGTAAATTTCCTGGAGATGGCTGACGGAGAGGAGGAAATCGAGAAACCCGTCCGCTTGAGGCGCGGACCGGTGCAGCAGGTTCTCAGGACGGAGAAGGACGGCGCGATATTCGACGAACACGGGGATGGAAATGGCCGGCTGAAAGCGAGGGTCCGGCAAGCGCGAAAGCAGGGCATGGGAGGCTCCGTGCCGGGAACGGGCGGCGGCGACCAACACACTGGTGTCGAAGACAATTCTCATTTGCCCGCCTCCTCCGCGATCTTAATTTCGTCGGGCGTCAGGCAGCAGAGCACATATGCCAACTCGGCAAGCTCCCGCTCCAACGCGCTCAAGCCATGCTCCGGCAAGTCGCACGTCGGAGTGACATCATCCAGTTCGTTGATCATAGTTGATCCCGACGCGAAGCGGCTTCCCAGCCGGCCGCCTGTGATTTCGGCACGAGGAATTTCCGGCATGGGTGATAGGAGCTTTCCGGTTACGGGAACAGGCGAAGATGCGTTGCTCAAAATTGACACTTAATCCCGAGTTGTTTGGCTGTCCCGTCATGGCGGGCCGAGTATGCCACCTTCCTGGCAAACTCCAAATAGATTAATTGTCCGGGTGCCGGTTTTTTCATCCAGTTCTTCTTTGCGCCCTGTGTGTTCTTTTGCGGTCAATTCATTTCAAAACCCCACTTCGGCGGAATGGTGCTTCAACCAGTCCTCCGCGGCGCGATAATCCGGGCAAACCTTTTCCACCTCGGCCCAAAAGCGCGCGGAGTGGTTCATATTCCGCAGATGCATCAATTCGTGCAAAATGAGGTAGTCCCGCACCGGCGCGGGCACCTGGATCAACCGCCAATTCAGCGAAATGGTTCCGCGGACAGAGCAGGAACCCCAGCGGCTCTTTTGATTGCGCACCGTCACCCGGCGCATCGGGACGCCGTGCTGGCGGGCCAATTCCACCGCCCGGGCCGTCAGTTCCCTTTGCGCCAGCGCGCGCAAATGCTGCTCCACCGCCGGGCGCAGATTCTCCGCCGGGGCGCCCGCCTGGACCCGTTCATTGTCAAACCAAATTTCCAGCAGGCCGCCCCGCTCCCGCGCCTCCAGCGCCACCGGCCTCCCGCGCAAGAGCGCCGCCATGCCCGGGCGCAGGACCGGCGGCGGCACGCGCCGCGCCTCCAGAATGCGCCATTGCTTTTCCAGCCAGCCCCGGCGGCTGGCGGCAAACTGGCGGGCCAATTCCAGCGAACCCCGGCGCGGCACCGTCACCACCACCGTCTTGTCGGCCCGCAAGCGCAGCAGATAATGCCGGGCCCGGGGGTGCCGGCGATAGAGGACAGGCACGAGCTGCGCCTGGATTTCAATCATCCCGAAATCCAGCGGCTTTTCGACCGCGGCGGCCGGGCGTAAGAATTTTCTGAGCCTCTGGACAAACATCACGAAACGGCGGGGGCGCGTCCCCCCGCCGCCGCGCCTTTCCCCGCGGTTCCCGGCGTCTCCAGTTCTTCGCGGACCCTGGCATAAACGCTCAACGCCGTCATCCTGTTCAGACACGCCAGCGGCGCGGCATAGTGGCATTTGGGCTTCATGCACGGGACGCAGGGCAGGCTGTGGATTTGCATGACGCTGTTAGGTTTGCCGTAAGGCCCGGTGTTCCGCGGGTTGGTGGGGCCAAAGAGCGCGATCAAGGGCCGGCCCAGCGCGGCCGCCACGTGCATCGGTCCGGTGTCGTTGCTGATGGCCAGCCGCCCGCGCCGCACCCATTCAATCATTTCCCACAACGACGTTTGCCCCGCCAGATTCAAGCAGCGCCCCGGATTGGCCTCGGCGATGGCCTGGCCCAAAGCCCGCTGGTCGCCACTGCCCAAAACGACGAACTTCAACGCGGCCATCCCGCGCATCAGCCTGGCCAGTTCCACGAAATTCTCCACCGGCCAGCGTTTGTTGTCCCAGCGCGCCCCCGGGAGAAACACGATCCACGGCCCGGCCCCGGCGTGCCATTTCTCTTCGATTTGGGCGGCGATTTCCGGCCGTTTGGGCAGCCATTCAAAATTCCGATGCACGGGCACCTTCAGCAAGGGCAGCACGGCCAGATAGCGGTCCACCGCGTGGGTGTCCGCGGCGGCGCGCGGCGGCGTCAAATCATAAAAAGCGCGCGCCCCTTCGCGGGAACCTGCGCCCGTGTTGTCCAGCCCGATGGTCAGCCCCGCGCCGGCCAGCCAGGCAAAAATGCCGCTGCGGGCCAGCCCCTGCAAATCAATCGCCCAGTCAAAGTGTTTGGCCCGCATGTCTTGCATGCTGGCAAACATCTCCGGCCAGCGGCGCGGCGCCGCCCAGCGCTTCCGGTCAAAGGCAATCACCCCGGCCAGGTCGCGGTCCTCCTCCAGCAATGATTTTAAACTGCTGTCCAACCACCAGTAAATCTGGCTCTGGGGAAGATGCCCCTTGAGCAGGCGCAGAACCGGCAAGGCATGGATGACATCGCCCAGGGAACTCGGTTTGAGGATTAGAATTTTCAAGGCGCGGAAAGCCTTCCAGCATCGGCCCGGGCGGGGGAACTATTTTCCCATCGCCAGCCGTTCGGCCAGGCGCGCCGGCAAACCGGCTTCCAGGATTTTCTTCTGGGCCGAGGCAATGTCATATTCCAGCCGGCGCAACTCGATGGAGCCTTCATCCATGTCGTAAATCACGTAAGCGGCCTTGGGGTTGCCGTCGCGCGGCTGGCCGACCGCCCCCACGTTGATAAAGTATTTCCGGCCCGGCTGGACGCGGAATTTCGAGTAGGAATCGCCCCGCACCACGCTGTCCCGGATGAAGGCCACCGGCACATGGGTGTGCCCAAAAAAGCAGACGGGCGTGTTCTGGTAGGTGAAGCTGGCGGCGGCGGCCAGCTTGTCAAACACATAACCCCAGCGCTGGGGCGCGTCCAGGGTGGCGTGGACGATGGTGAAATTGGAGACCAGCCTGAGAAACTTCAATTCCCGCAGCCACTTGCGGTCGTCCTCCGTCAACTTTCCCCGCGTCCAGTTCCCCGCCTCGGCCGCGTGCGGGCTGAACCCCTCCATGGGCGTGTCGCTGGAGCAGAATTCGTCATGGTTTCCCTTGACGCAGGGAATGTTCATGGCCCGCACCGTGTCCAGGCATTCCTTGGGATTGGCATTGTAGCCGACGACGTCGCCGAGGCAGGCCACATGGGTGCATTTCTGTTTCTCGATGTCCTGCAAAACCACTTGGAAAGCTTCCAAATTGGCGTGGATATCAGCTATGATCGCGTACTTCATCGTAAGCCTGTCCCAGCATTATTGCGTAATTTCAAAACTTCGAAATTCATTTCTTGCGTCTGTCCAATCCAACTGCTCCTGCCGGATGAAACGGCCCACGTCCGACTGCCGGACCGCCTCCAGCAGGCCCTCCAACTCGGCCCGCGCCCCCTCGGCGATCAACTCGACCCGGCCGTCGTCCAGATTGCGCACCGCCCCGGTGACTTCAAACCCGTTGACCAGGGTTCTGACCGAATAACGAAAACCGACGCCCTGCACGCGCCCGGCATAATAGATTGTCACGCGCTCTCGTCTCATCTCCCACATAGTACAACCCCAAGATAAAGCCACAAGACCGACACGTTGCGCAACTCAATTGTTGCGCAAATAAAGCCCTGGGTGCTGGATTGGTTCGGCCGGTACAACACGCTGCCTTCGGACCGCAATCCCTCCAGCCCGCTGGCCTTTGGCCCCAAGATTCAGAAGGCCAAGGCATGGTCGGAGGATTATGGGCGGCCGGTCCAGTTGGGCGAATTTGGGGCCTACACCAAGGCGGACCAGGAATCGCGGGCGCATTTTTACGGGGCGTTCCGGCAGGCGCTGGAGGCGGCGGGCATCGGCGGGACGATTTGGGATTGGAAATCCGGTTTTAACTACTGGGACCCCCGGAGCGGGCAACCGCTGCCCGGGATGCGGGAGGCCCTCTTTTCCGCCAAGCCCCGGAAACCCCAGATCAAGCGTGGCGGTTCCACGCCAGCGCGATGGGGCAGAAACCAATCCTCGCCAGCGGTGTCAATAATATAATTCCGAGCGACAGAGGCAGAAACCCGGGCTGGTCATGAAAGAGAATTGCCGCGGGAATGAACAGGGTGGCGGCCAGCAAGGCCCAGACGGCCAGCCAGGCCTGGAGGGCGGAGGGAGCGAGCAGGCCGCGTTTGAGGCAGAGGCGAAAGGCCAGAAAAGCCAGCAAGAATTTCACGACCACCAAACAAACCAGCAAACCGGGAACCAGCCGCCAGAAGGAATTCCAAGTCGCATCGTCGGCGGCGAGCATGGCCAGGGTCACGCCGCCCAAGTAAGCCATGAGCATCAGCCAAAACGGCATCCTGGCGAGCCACCGTTTGCCGGACCAGGTGAAACCCAGGCTGACGGCGATCAGGCGCCAGCTCAAGATCATCACCCCCAGGAGGATAATCGCCCTGTGTTGCGCCAAGGCCGACGAAAACTGATCCACCTCTTGAAAAAACCCCAATAACGGCATGGCACACAAAGCCGCCAACACCACCAACCACGAAAACAACGCGCCGATCCCCTCTGCTTTCAGCGTGGCCATCATCATCCCGCCATTGCTCAACGGGCGGTTCATCACGAAGGGCAGGTCCGTTTGCGGCGGCGCCACCGCAAAGCAAAAGAACAGCGCTGGCGGCATGAAAAGCAAATACACCACAAAGCCCAACACGGTGTCATCCTGCAACGGCCCCAGCCCGGCCACGAAGCGCACCAGCAGATGGATGGCCACCGGCACCAACACCAGTCCGGCCGCGTAAAAACTCAAACGCCGCGCAAACCGGCGCCATTCAAACCACAACTGCGCCTGCGCCGGCGAAGCAAAGCGCTTTGGCCCCCGCATCTTCGCGCGCCCGGACCACCAGGCGAACGGCCATGGCCAGGGCCATCCCTGCCATTGCCCGTGCCGCATCTTATGCAGACCGGCCCAGGCCAGCGCCGTGCCCAGCACAAAAAGCGGCGGCAAGACAAACGGCGACTCAAAAATATCGCGCTGCGCCGGCGAGCCCAGAAAGCAAAAGAGCAGCGCCATTAACAGCACCATTCGGGTGGTCGGCCAGGCCGCCAGCGCCCAGACAATCCCTTGCGCCAGCGCCAGCAACGTCATCCAGCCAAAGCAGTTTTGGTAAACGCCGAAGATGTCCACATGCGGCTGCGGGACCCAATAGACCCAGCACCCGTAAAGCACAATGATTGCAGTCATCCCGCCCAGAAAAAGCCACCCGAACAGAAAGGGAGTCGAAACCGGCAGCGTGAACAGGCGCGCCGGAAAGGTCATCGGGTCCTTGTTTCTCGGATCGAATTCCGTAAAGGTGAACATCCACGTCACAAACAGAAGAGTCAGCACCATCCCCACCGCTGGCCCGCAGGTGAGAAACAGGAGATACAGCACCTGCACAACCTGCTGGAGCCACTGCCCGGCGTTGTTTATTAGCCCTGCCCTCTTGACCATTTCTTCCAAGGCATCCGGACTGCCCGGGTTGAACCCCGCCAGCGTGCAGAGCGCCGGATACACCAGGGCGAAGGCCAGAACCAAGCCGACAATGGCGATCAAGCGCAGGCGGTGTCTGCGCCAAAGTTCCCAGGCTAAGGCCGTGGCGGGTGTGTTCATAAGAATCCTCCTATTCGGTTTTTGTTCCGGCCCAGGCCACAAAGATTTCGTCCAGCGACGGGGAGTCCTCCGCCACCACCCGTCCCCCCGCGCGCGCGGCTGCGGCCACCGCCTCCTCCCGTTTGCCGTTGCAAATCGCCGTCCATTCCCGCCCGCCGCCCGTGATGCTCAACACCCCCGGCACCTTGGGAGCGGAGGGCTGGGGCGAATCAAACCGCAGCACCAGCCGGTGATGGTTCTCCTTCACGTCGTCCAGCGCGCCGGCCAGAACCACCCGCCCGTTGAACATCATGGCCAGGTCGTCCGCCACCCGTTCCACTTCCTCCAGCAAGTGGGACGAGAAGAAAACGGTGCGGCCTTCGTCGGCGACCGTGCGAATAATGGCTTCCAGAATGTCCCGCCGCACTACTGGGTCCAGCCCCGAGCTAGGCTCATCCAGCAGGAGCAGTTCCGGCCGGTAGGCCAGCGCGATGAGCAATCCCGCCTTGGCATTTTCGCCGCGCGAGAGCGTCCTGATTTTGGCGCGCGGGGCCAGGCCGAATTGCCGCCGCAACTCCTCGGCGTAGGCCATGTCCCACTTCGGATAAAACGCCGCGGTGTAGCGCAGCAACTCGTCCACCCGCATCCAGGCCGGCAGGTCCCGGTTCTCCGACAAATATCCAATCCGGCCCAGCACCGCCACCGGATCGGCCACCGGATCCAAACCAAAGACCCGCACCACCCCGCTCTGGGCCTTCAACCGGCCGAGGACATGTTTGATGAGGGTGGTTTTGCCCGCGCCGTTCGCGCCGACCAATCCAAAGACGCGCCCGCGCCTGACTTGGAGCGATACTTGGTTGAGGGCCAGCGTGGCGCCGAACCGGCGGTTCAAGCCGGTGATTTCCACGGCGGGGGATGCATCGGTTGGGTTCATTTGTTCTCCTTGGGTTGAATAGACAGGCTGCGCTCCTTGATGAGGCGGAGCAATTCCTGCGGTTCCACCTCCAGATGGCGGGCCTCCGCCAGAAGGGCGTCCACCCGCTCCGAGACAATCCTGAGCCGTTCCTTGCGGGCCAGCGGCGAGGCGGCGTCGGAGATGTAGGTGCCGGAACCGTGGCGCTTCTGCACCACCCCTTCCCGCTCCAGTTCCAGATAGGCCCGCGCCACGGTGTTGGGGTTGACCAAAAGCTGGCGGGCCAGGACGCGAATCGGAGGAATTTCGTCCCCGGCCGCCAGCCGGCCGGAAGCGACCAGGTATTTGACCTGATTGGCGATCTGCAAATAGATCGGAGAACCGTCCCCTGTTGAAATATGCAGTTGCATTGTGTACTCATACATTAATACACTTTGCCATCCCCGTCAACCGAATTTTTCACTTTTTTTGTAATGCCCTGACGGAGTGCGCCCGTCCCCTGGCGCAGCAACGTCCGGACTTGGGCCGCGCCCGACAAAGCCCGACACCGCCGAGTCTGCGACGGATGCTGCGCCCGAGGACGGGCGCACTCCTCCACTGACGCGTTACCGCTCATGGCCCGGCCGGCAGGAGCCGCAGGCTGCGCAGATTCATGGGATGCCAGCCTTGGGCCACGGGATGGACGGCGAGGGTGACCAGGCCGGGGTTGGGGATTTCCAGCGTGCCGGCCAGATTGGTGCTGTTGAAGACCGTGTAGCTTCCCGTGGCCGGGGCCGCGCCAGGAAGATTTTGTGCGGCGGCGATGACTTCAAATTTCCCCGATTCTTCGGCGGCGATGTCGGCGACGAGGTGGAACTTGCCGGGGCGGTCCACCTGGAAGGTCCAGGCCGCCGTGTCGGCCGGATTGGTCCAATAGCCGATGTTGTCCTTGCCGCCGCCGAGTTCGTATTGCAAGCCGCCGCGCAGTTCGGCGTCGCTGGCCAGCAAGCGCACCGAGCCGTCGGATTGCTGCAGGATCGGCCTGACGGCGATTTCCGGCGCGCCTTTGATTTTCAACACCACCGTGGAGGAGATTTTGTCCGGGGCGGCGTCCGGCACCCGCACTTCGACGCCGTCCGGGGTGCTGGTGAAAGGCAAGGGGTTCGCGCCCGCGAGCAATTGCGCGGAGGTCACGGAATTTTTCAATCCGGGCACAAGCAGTTTGCCATCCACCGGCCAGTTGAAAACATGGAGGTAAAGAGTCGTCTGGTTGCCGGAAATAGTTTTTGTGCAACGGCCCCAGGGCAAGCGCTTGAAGGGACTGGCGGAGGTGGCGTAAATGGCGTCGCCGTTGACCTTCATCCAGGCGCCGACGGCCTTGAGGCGCTCGATGCTCGGCCCGGGAATCAGGCCTTCGCTGGTCGGCCCGACGTTGAGCAGATAATTTCCACCCTTGCTCGCGATGTCCACAAGGTTGCGGACGATGGTTTCGGTGGATTTCCAATTGGTGTCGTAACTCTTGAAGCCCCAAGTGTCGTTCATGGTCATGCAGGTTTCCCAATCGCGTCCCTGAAAGCCGGTGGCGGGAATGGATTGCTCGGGCGTTTCCGTGTCGCCCCTGTAGTCGCCGCCGAGGCGGTTGTTGTGGATGATGCCCGGTTTGAGCTTGAGCAATTCGATGAGTTTGGCGGCGCGGGCCTGGGTCATGTCGCAGGGGGTGTCCCACCAAAGCACGGCGGGAAATTCGCCGTAGTTGGAGAGCAACTCGCGCACCTGCGGCACGGCGACTTTGTCAATGTAATCGTCCATGTCATGGTCTTGTGCCGGGTCCCACTTGCCGTTGCATTCGGCGCCGCCGTTGTTCCAATCCTGGGCCTGGGAATAATAGAAGCCGAGTTTGAGGCCGTATTTGCGGCAGGCGGCGGCGAGCGGCTTTAAGACATCCTGGCCATAAGGGGTGGCCTTGACGATGCTCCAATCAGTGGCCTTGGTGTCGAAGTTGGCGAAGCCGTCGTGATGTTTGGCGGTGATGACGATGTATTTCATGCCGGCTTCGCTGGCGAGCTGCACCCACTGGTCGGGATCGTATTTGACGGGATTGTATTCCCGGGCGAAGGCCTGGTAGGCGGCCATCGGAATTTTTCCATTGCACATGATCCACTCGCCCAGATCCGGCACCCGGCTGCCGTGGTAGGCGCCGGCGGGAACGGAATAGACGCCCCAGTGGATGAACATGCCGAAGCGGGCCTGGCGCCACCAGTTCATGCGCGCGTCGCGTTGGGCGGGAGTCTCATTGGCGTAAGGATCGGGCGAATCGGCGGCGGACAGGATGGAAGGAAGGAAGGCCGCCAGCAGCAGGCCGGCCGGCACGAGTGCGGCTTTGAATTTTTTGATCATAAATGGTGTTATATACAGCCCCCCCCGGGGGGTCGGGAAGTGAAATTAAGTGAAACCAAGTGAAACCAGGTGAAATTAGATGAAAATGACTTGGGGTGGATTGAACCGCAGAACACCAACTGGAGTGGTGAAGGAAATTAAGAATGCAGAATGGAGAATGCAGAATGGGGAGCAGGGCGATAACGATAAAGCCGGGGGTGATTGTGGACGGGGTGGACCCGCCTTCGCTGAAGCTACGGCGGGCAGGCCCGCGTTCGCATGGCTTCCGCCGCCGCCAAAGCGCTTTGGCGTGACAAGTCGGCGCGGCCAGCGCGCTGGACTGAGTGGACTTAAACGGGCGCTTGGGACCGCCGGCCCAACCGCCGCCATCCGACACCCCGACTCTGCGTGCCTTGTCCTCATCACTCAGGTAAGAATAGCATTTAAATACGGGTTGTCAACGGGAAAATGCGGCAAAATGCGGATTTTTGCAAGGGCCGTGGTATTAGACACTTGCGTAGTATGATCGGCCCATAGTGAGGGGGCAAGAGGCGCGGCGCGGCAGAGCCGCTGGCAAAGCGAGGCCCCCCTGGCTAAAGCGGCGCTGCCGCGCACGCACTCCAAGACCTGCGGAGATTCGGCGGCGAGCCGTACGCGCGAAGCGCCGTGGATCGCGGAAGGCCAGTTCCGCTTTGGCCTGGACACAGCCTTGGTCGCCCCATTGGAAGAATATTGTCTCACCCCCGGGGCAATTATTGTCCGGTCAAAGGCTTGATTTTGGGGGGCTGAGGGCGTCATAATTTTCGCATCCGGCATGTATGGAGCAGCGGCCATCACCACTGAGCAGGTTTACTTTGGCGGGACGCGTGTTGCTTTTGGCTCATGTGCTTGTGGGCATCGGCGGCTCGGCCTTGTATATTTGTGATTACATCCCACAATTGCCGGCGGGCCGGTATCCCATATTGATGTTTGTGATTCCAGTGGGATTGGTTTGTTTCTTCTCGTTTCTTGTTATCGCCTGGGGCTTGGAGCGGCTGGGCATAAGGATTTACAAGAGATGAGAGTCACCCACCCGCAGCCTGACGAAGGCTACGGTTTGCCCATTGACGGAGAGGAAATCGGAGGAAAACGGAGAGCCGCGCAAAAGGCGCCAAGAGGAAGATAATCCTCACCCCGGCCCTCTCCTTCGAGGAGAGGGGGAAGGTTTTGCGGCTTTGGAGCTTCTTTGCGGCTGTTTGTTGGAGGCGGCGACTTGTTGAGATTAAGATTAAGATTAAGATTAGGATTAGGATTAGGATTGAGATTAGGATTAAGATTAAGATTAAGATTAGGAGGTTTTGGGGGGGCGGGGTTTCCACTCTTTTTTTGGGGGTTCGGGGAGGCCCTGGGCGCGCAGGGCGGTGCGGAAATGGGTTTTGGCGACTTCGTTGAGTTTTTCCGCACCATACTTGGTGACGAATTCTTTGGCGGCGGCGTCCACGGCGGCGGAGGCGCCTTTGGGGAAGGTGATGTCAAAACGCTTGCCCAAGGCGGCCAGACGGGTGACGAATTCGTTGCGGGCCAGAATGGAGGCGGCGGCGACGGCGAGGTCTTCCTCGGCTTTGTGGCGCTGGACCAGTTCGATGCTGCGGCCCATTTTCATGAGGGCGCCGGCCACGGTGGCTTTGTCGTGGGCGAATTGGTCGCTGATGGCGCGGACGGGCGGCGGGTTCATGCGGTGGGACTGGCCCATGAGGTTTTCAATGACGCGGGCGTGACCCCAGGCGAGCAGGGCATTGACACTGTGCATGTTGGAGTAAAGCCGGTTGTAGGCTTCGTCGCCAATGGGGACGACAGTGTGGACGCAGCCGGGAGTGTCGCGAATTAATTTGGCCAGTGCGGCAATGCGGCGGTCGCTGGAGATGGTTTTGGAATCGCGGATGCCGGCGCCCTTCCAGGCGGCGACGACGGATTCATTGATGTAAACGCCGGCAACACAGAGGGGGCCGAAGAAATCGCCCTTGCCGCTTTCGTCCACGCCGATGCGGGGGGCGAGCAGTTCCGGGTGCAAAATGGTTTCGTAGCCGAGCTTGACTTCCTGCAAAATGAGCGGTTCGAGAACAAATTCGACAAAATCCTGGGTGCCCTTGCCCTGGACGACGAGCTTGCCGCTTTGGTAGAAGACGAGGTTGGTTTTTTCCTTTTCGGCGGCGAAGCGGGCGTAGGGGACTTCGCGGAAGGAGTAGCCGTTGTCGCGCAAATAATTTTGCAGGGCGCCGGCCTGGGAGTCGGTCAGCTTGCAGGTGTGGCTGGTGATGGGGTTCACAGGGTTGCCGGTTTTGAGTGGGCGCATCTTGATACAACCAGCCTTGGATGGATGAAACCCCTCACCCTAACCCTCTCCCCACTGCGTGGGGCGAGGGAATTGGCAAATCGCATGGTGGCAGTGTCGAGATGCACCGGTTTTCAGTCCCGTCTTGCGGGATAAATCTCCGTTGTTCAATATCAGGCCTGAACTGAAATGGGAACGCCGAAAACAAACAAGAATAATCTGCCCGAATCATCAGGGAAGTGCTTGCGGGGTCACCCGACAGGCAGGCCGGTTTCGGACGAGAAATTCCGCCGGCGGGACGCCGACGGATGCGGGCGGGACGACCGCGCTCCCAGAAAAGCCGCCAACGACCGGGGCAAAGTGAAGATCGTGCGGCGGCTGCTGGAGTGGTTTGGGGAAAACGCGCGGGACTTGCCGTGGCGGCGGAGAGGCGATGCTTACGCAATTTGGATTGCGGAAATCATGCTGCAGCAAACGCAGGTGAAAACAGTGAGGGCATATTGGGAACGGTGGATGCGGGCGCTGCCAAATGCGCGCGCGCTGGCGGGCGCCAAGCCGGCGGCCGTGCTGAAGTTGTGGGAAGGGCTGGGTTATTATGCGCGGGCGCGCAACGCGCAGGCGGCGGCGCGGGTGATGGTGGAGAAGCACGGCGGGGAATTTCCGCAAACCTTCGCGGAGGCGCTCGCCCTGCCGGGTGTGGGGCGCTATACGGCGGGAGCGGTTTGCAGCATCGCCTTTAATCAGCCGACGCCGGTGTTGGACGGGAATGTAATGCGCGTTTTGAGCCGGGTGTTTGGCGTGGGGGGAGATCCGCGGGGGAAGGAGGCGAAGGAGCGGTTGTGGGGGCTGGCGGAGGAGTTGGTCCTAATTGCGGATTGGTCGAAGTTCGACTTCCCGTTGCGGATTGCGGATTTGGGCAAGCCAGCCGGACGAAGCTTTCAACAGAAGGAAAGGAAGGGGATTGTAGAATGCAGACAAAGGAATGGCGGGAATTGCGGGCGGTTGAATGAGGCGTTGATGGAGTTGGGGGCGCTGGTTTGCACGCCGAGGGAGCCGCGCTGCACAGTTTGTCCGTTGCGGGCGTTGTGTTTTGCGCGGCGAGAGGACTGGGTGGGGGAATTGCCCATGGGGAAAGCGGCGG
The DNA here is from genome assembly GCA_049513975.1 of Verrucomicrobiota bacterium. Classification (GTDB taxonomy): domain Bacteria; phylum Verrucomicrobiota; class Verrucomicrobiia; order Limisphaerales; family Palsa-1400; genus JBEKOF01. The sequence goes on from JBEKVM010000091.1 coordinate 20,772, forward strand.
GGAGGGCGGAGCGGCGGCGGTTTTTAGCGTTCATTGTCAAGAAGAATGGGCGTCTGCTGGCGCGGCAGCGGCCGGCGGGCGGGGTGAACGCGCAGTTGTGGGAGTTTCCCAATGTGGAAATCGCGCCGGAGGAAAAAAATCCGGCGGCGGCGGCGGGGCCGTTTGTGCTGACGGGGAAGGAGCCGGTTTGCCGGGTGCGGCATTCGATCACGCGGCATCGGATTTTGCTGGAGGCGTATCGGGCGGAATGGGCGGGGCCGGCGGGCAAACGGGGAGCGCCGGGGGTGTGGCGGACGGCGGGGCAGTTGGAGCGGCTGGCGCTGACCAGCGCGCACCGGAAGATTTTGGCGGTGCTGCAAGAGGAAAAAAAGCTCGAAAAGCGGTCAGTTTGAACTTAAGTTGGAACCGTGCCAGAAGACAAAGGAAAGCCGATGAAGATCGTTGGCCGCCAAGGCAAGCCCAAGGTGGATGTGCGCACTATTGACTCAATGCAAAGAATGGTCAACGTGCTGCAGGAGGGTTGCCCTGGCATTCCCAGAGGAGTGTGGCGGTTTAAAAGTTTTGAGGAGGCAGATCAATGGACGATGAAAATGCGAAACCGGCCCCGCCACCCCGTGCCCCGACGGTAGATGATCTGCTTTTTCTCTGCCGGTTGCTCAACGAAGCGGGCGCAGAGTATGTGGTTATCGGCGGATGGGCCGTGATCCAGCATGGTTACGGCAGGACGACCGCGGACATTGATCTGCTGGTCAATCCATCTCCGGCAAATTTTGAACGAATAAAGTCGGCCATGCTTCACCTGCCCGATGCCGCGATTAAAGAGGTGCAGCCATGTGAGTTGGATCAATATGTGGTCATCCGGGTGTGCGATGAATTTGTGGTGGATTTAATGAAGGCAGCCTGCGGGATTGAATATGCGGAAGCCAGCAAATCCATTTCGTGGATGACGGTTGGAGATGTGAAAATTCCTTTTGCCAGCCCCAAACTCCTTTGGCGCACGAAACAAACTTACCGGGACAAGGATGCGGCGGACCGGGAGTTTTTGCGCGATCAGATCAACCGCCAGGAGCGAAAAAGTTAGATGAGGATTATCATCAGGAGTTGCGCGAGACGCGGGGGCGGAAGAGGACGTCCACGACGTTGCGGACGTATTGTTCGGCGGTGATGCCTTCGCAGGCCTCGGGCGGGAAGACGACGAGGGAGCGGAAATGGGCGGCCAATTGCTCGAATAAATCGAGGCGGGCCTGGAGATCGAGCTGGTCGCGCCGGAGCAAGGACTGGAGGGCCAGGCGGGCTTCGCCGGGCGAAACGCGCTGGCGCAGGCGCGCCTCCAGATGGGGATACTCGCGCAGGGAATTGAATTTGCCGGCGAGGAGTTGATCGAGGTCCGGTTCCGGGGTTTTGGGGTTGCGGACGACGATGGTGTTGGCCACGAGATCGCCCAAACGCTGGGCGCGCGAATTGAGGAGGGCAGTCACGCCGCCGACCAAATAGCAGACGGGGAGGATGTCAAGAAAACGGAGGAGGTTGCGCAACACGACCTGGCTGAATTGCAAGTGCAAGCCGCGGGCATCCACGACGCGCAAGCGGAGCAGGCGCTTGCCCACGGTCTGGCCGCGCCAGAACCACTCGCAAATAATGCCATAACCGATTTGCGAGGCAAAATAAGCCACGATGGCCAGGGAAGCGCCGAGGTCAAAGTTGATGAGCCTGACCAGCGACAAGCCAGCGCCCAGCAGGTACATGAGCGCGGCAATGCAGGCAAAATCAATGAGCCAGGCCACGCTGCGGGTGACGGGGCAGGCCAGGGGCAGGGAAAAAGCAATGCCTTCGGGCGTGCGGATGACCAGGGTGCTGACGCGGGAGGTGTCCATGGGGTCAGCCGTCTTCCGGGGTTTGGGCGGCGGCAGAGGAGCCAGACTTGACCAGAAGCAGCGCGAGCAAACTCAATTGCGTCAGGCCAAACATGATTTTGAAGGTGTAGGAGATGACCGGTTCATGGTACTGGGAAAAGAAACTTTCGACCAGGCCGGCCCAGACGAGCATGACGGCCACGCCAAAGATGAGGATGACCAGGTCGCGGGACACCGCCTGGAGACGGCTTCGGAGCGAGGCGCGGCGGCCCCAGCCAATGAGGGCGCGGCCCAGGATAAAGCCACCCTGGCCGGCGATGAGGATGGCGGGGATTTCGAAGGAGCCGTGCGGGAGCAGCCAGCCGACGAGAAATTTGGTTTGGCCGGCGAGAATGTAATCCACGGAAACGGCGCCCAGAATGACGCCGTTGTAAAAGAGCATGAGGATGGTGCCAAAGCCCCAGGTCGCGCCGAGGGCGAGGGTAAAGATGGAAACCTGGGTATTGTGGGTCATGAGTTGGGCGGAAAAGGTGGTTTTTCTTCCGGCGAGGGGGTCGTGGGTGGCTTTTTCCTCCTGGGCCACGCGCTGGGAGGGAGAGATTTGCAAATGCTCAAAAGGCAGCAGGACGGGTTTGGCGTCCGGATCCAGCGCGAGGGCGAATCCGCCAAAGAGACAGCCGGTCAGGGTCACGGCCACGGCGAGCCAGAAGGCGGCAATGTGGCGGCGAAAGGTTTGGGGGAAAAGAACAAAAAACCAGTGGAAAAGACGGAGTTTATGGGCCTTTTCGCGGGATTCATGGATTTCGCCGTAGGCGCGGGCGACCAGGGCTTCCAGGTAGTGGCGGGTCTCCGGCTCGGAGGCGAAGGTGACGATTTTGCCCAAGTCGGCGGAGGCGCGTTCGTAGAGGTAATGGAAGTGTTTGAGTTGGGCCAGGTCCATGCGCCAGTTGGGTTCGTCTTCGAGCTTGACCAGGGTTTTTTCCAATTCGGTCCAGGCGGGCCGCTCGGATTGGAGGAATTTGTGGAGGTCAATGATCACAGCATTTGCCTCCGTTTGACGGTCATGTACTGGGTGATGAGCTGGGCGCTGAGGGCCTCGTTCTGGAGGAGGGAGAAGCGGACGCCGCGGCGTTGCAGGAGGATTTGCAGTTGGCGCAAGTTGTTCCAGAGGATGTGGGCGCCGAGATGGTGGTAGAGATCGTCGAGGCGGGCGGGGGCGGGGCCGGAGAACATCGGGCCGATCTCGGGGGACTGCATCATGTTGACCAGGATGACGTGCTGGCGGCAGATGAGGTCCATGTCGCGGACAAAGCTTTCGGCCAGGACGGGATCGTCGAGGGAGGTGAGGATGACGAGGAGGGCGCGGCGGCGCAGGCGCAGGCGGATGAAAGTGGCCAGTTCGTCGAAATCAGGGGTGGCCTGGCGCGGGTGGAGGGCGTAAATGGCGTCGCGGCAGAGGTTGTAATGGGAGCGGCCATTTTTGGCGCGGACAAAATTTTCGATGCGGTCGCTGAAGGTGATGAGGCCGAAGAGATCGCCCTGCTGCTGGGCGGCCAGGCCGAGGACCAGGCCGGCGGTGATGAAACGTTCGAGGATGGTGAGGCCGCCCGGGGCCAGGCGCGCGCTCAAGCGGGAGGCATCCACGATGACGTAGATTTCCTGGGTGCGCTCCATCTGAAAAATCTTGGTGACAGGATGGCCGCGCTTGGCGGTGGCCTTCCAATGGATGTCCTCGTAGCCGTCGCCGGAGATGTAGTCGCGGAGTTGCTCGAAGTCGCGACCCTTGCCGATCTGGCGCTGGGCGTGGGCGCCGAGGGAGTGGCGGTTGAGGAAGAGGGCGGCGCAGGCGTTGCGTTCGAGGAGCAAATTGGGATAGACGCGCAGTTCGCAGGGGGCCGGGGCGGCGGCGCGCACGGCCCAGAAACCCAGGGGGGAGAGGGATTCAAGGTGGCATTTGTCGAGAGGGTAACGGCCGCGGCGCAAGGCGGTGCAGGGCCAGGAGAGGCGGGAGAGGAGGGACTTGGCGGGGAGCATGACGGTGAGGTCTTCCTGCGGGGCGGAGAATTCGCGGGGCAAGGGGAGGCCGAGGCGGAGATGCCTGGGTTTTTGCGGTTCGTTTTTGATGTGGATTTCGATGGCGCCGGGGCGGTCCTTGCTGAGGCGGACGACGGGGGGCAATTGGACCTGGATTCCCTCCAACGCGCCCAGGCCGAGCATGGCATCGAGGGCGGCGAGGACGGCAAAGAGGGCGACGACGGCGGCGGCGATGGGGAACAAGGGGGCGATGAGACCGGCCAGGAGCGCCGCCGGCAACACGACGAGCGCGGTCCAGATTAGCAACTTTTGGCAGGGGACGATCATGCACTGATTAGGATTAAGATTAAGATTATGATGGGAGGGAGGTGGCAGGTCAGACGTAGAGGGCTTGTTCGAGATGGCGGACCACCACGCTCATGAAGGGATAACGGTCGGCCAGGTCAAGGGCCAGGCATTTGAGGATGACTCTTTCCAGGGCAACGGGGATGTCGGGATTGAGCTGGCGCGGGGGAATCAGTTCGTCGTTGAGTTGTTTGCGCAGGATTTCCTCCGGGGTGTCGCCCGGAAAGGGCTTGGCCAGGGTGAGGACCTCGTAGGCGGAAACGCCGAAGGCGAAAATATCGGTGCGCTGGTCCAGGCCCTCGCGCTGCAATTGTTCGGGGGCCATGTAGGCGGGGGTGCCGGGATTGCGGGACATTTTTTGGGGCCGCTCCGGCTTGGGCCGGGCCAGGTCGAAGTCCACCAGGCGGACGCTGGCGTTGCGGGAGACCAGGATGTTCTCTGGCTTGTAATCCAGGTGGATGAAGCCGCTCTCGTGGACGTGTTCGAGGGCGACGGCCATGTCAATAATAATCTGGGCCACATTGTCCGCCAGTGCGGGATCGTTGCGCCCGAGCAATTGTTTGAGGTTGGAGCCTTCGACGTATTCCATGAGCAGATAGGGGGTTCCGCCGATTTTGCCGTGCTCGAAATAGCCGATGACCTTGTCGTGTTCGTGAATTTGGGAAAGGATCTGGCAGCCGCGGGTGAAGCGGCGGCGGGCGAGGAAATTGAAGCGGAGATCGTCGTGGAGGCGGCGCAGGGCAAAGGCGGCGCCTTGCGGGTCTGTGGCCACCCAGATGTCGGCCATGCCGCCGCTGTTGATCAGTTCCTGCAAATAGAAGCGGCCGAAACGCCCCGGTTGCGGCGTCGGCCTGGCCTCAAGGTCCATTGCGTCAGATTCCATAAACAGTTTTCACACCAATCCCGGCGGCACCACTCCGGCTAAACACGCGATTTTAGAGTCAATTGTCCGACAGAAGCCAGCAAAAGAAAAAGGGAGGGGTTTGCACTTTGAACTTGAGTGTGCGGGCGGGTTTTGGCCAAATGGGCATTCCTCAGGCGAGCGGGGAGGAGGAGATGGGCTGGTAGGTTACCCAAGTGGCCAACGGGGGCAGACTGTAAATCTGCTGGCTTACGCCTTCGATGGTTCGAATCCATCACCTACCACCACCCCTTTTCTCCGGGGTGAACATCAAAAAACTCCTGTATTTACAATGGTTTTATGCGTATCGGCGGTTTCTGGAATGTGCGCTTTGCTGCTCGTTGCGGCTTTTGCCGGCTTTTCCAAAACGATGCGAGAAAAGCTACCATAAATCTATCACAAGTCTAACATCGGGTGCTTTGTGCTGCGTTTGTGTGCTGCTCGGTAAGCTCCCTTGCCTTTCGGATTGTTGGCTGGCCCCTTCATTTGGATTTTGGTTTGGCTGGCGTTGGCTTGTTGTGATATGCCTCTTTCCAAGAATCCATGAATTGAACCGGAAATGGCGAAGTCTTGCAAAAAACCGCGCGCCGCCGCCGCCAGAAAGTTCCTGGCATCCAAGTCGGCGCGGGAAGTCGAGCGGCTGGTTGGCAGGCGGCGGCTCCGCACGAAACGGCAACGCGGCCGGATGCTCCATGCCTCGCGCTCCTGGCAGCCTTGGGAAGTGAGACTGTTAGGCAGCGGCCCGGACAAGGTTGTGGCTGCCCGTATCGGACGCACTTACGACGCCATCCAAATACATCGCCGACTTTTGGGCATTCCCCCGGCTAAATACGTTCGCGTTGCATGGAACGCATGGCCACCCAAACAGGTTGCGCTATTGGGCAAAATGTCTGACGCGGAAGTTGCCCGCCGGATTGGCCGCACTCTCTGCGCAGTGCATTTGCGACGCGAAAAATTGGGTATCCCGAATTTCGGTGTTCTGTTTCGGCGTTACACCCCTGAAGAAGACAAACTGCTCGGCACCATGTCCGACAGCGACCTTGCCCGGCGGCTGAGACGCACTCCGTGCGGCATCAGAGTTCGCCGCCTTAAGCTCGGCATTGCGCAGTTCAACTCCCGGAATCGCACTTGGACTCCGTCCGAAGACGCCTTGCTGGGTGCTTTGTCCGACGAGCAAACCGCCCGCCAACTCAACCGCACCGTGGCTGCCGTCGAAGTGCGTCGCGTCAGCTTTGGAATTCCACCGTTCGCGCCGAAATGCCGCAGATGGACACCAGAGGAGGACAGATTATTCGGCGCCCTCTCCGATGCAGAAATCGCCCGGCGCTTGAACCGCCACCCTGGGGTGGTCAGCGTCCGGCGCCATCAACTTGGTTTGGTGGCCGAGCGATACTGGACCCCGGAGGAGGATCGTTTGCTCGGAACCGTTTCGGATTGGGAGGCCGCCCGTCGTCTCAAGCGGCCAATCAGTGGCGTAAAACATCGTCGCTGCCGACTGAGAATTCCGGCGTGGCAAGCTGGAGCGGCCACAACAAAGCGCGGGTGAGCGCCGATGCTTTTATGGAATGCGTGCGTCACCTCGCTCAAGCGACATTAACAATTTCCTTTCCGCTCACCGGAAAGGGCGCGGAGCGTGAAGGCCAGCGCGAGCGGAAATGGAGTCCATGAGGACCTGTCCTCTGGCGCGGGTCTGGGCCGGCGTGAGGCCCGGCGCCGGGGTTTGGGGACGGCGGCAGTCCGTGCGAGATGATGTGATTACAATGATTGTTCGATATGACATAAAAATCGTAAGAAGAACCTGCGATTCCGTTCGCAGTAGCCTATCGGCGCTGGCGGGATTGGCAACGACCCGGATTATTTTCGCGTTTATGAACGCGCCAGCGCCTGGAGGTGCCGATGCGAAAGAAACGTTCTGAGAAGATGGTGTTTCGCGCAGCGGGCTTTGTGGGCAGTGCGGCTGTGCGTCAGGAAATGAATCGCTTTTGCACCGCGCCCCGCCCACCGGCGGACCATATGAAGCGAGTGACGCCACCTTGCCCGGGCTGCTCGGTTTCTCAGGAATCAGCTAACGTGGCATGGCAGCGATGATCTACCTGGAGGCAATGATATGAAAAATACGCAACCACAGCAACGGTCAGAAATCGGCATGGTGGGTTTGGGCGTGATGGGACGCAATTTGGTGCTGAACATGGCGGACCACGGCTTTTCGGTGGCGGGCTATGACAAGGACCAGGCCAAGGTCGAGGCCCTGCGCCGGGAAGCCCAGCAGCGTGATGCCCGCGGGGCGGCAGACATAAAAGAGTTCACCGCGTTGCTCCGCCATCCGCGCGCGGTGATGATGCTGGTGCCCGCCGGCGCTCCAGTGGATTCGGTCATCAAGGACTTGTTGCCGCATCTGGACAAGGGCGATCTCATCATTGATGCTGGCAATTCCTACTTCAAAGACACGGACTTGCGCGCC
>JBEKVM010000092.1:0-22675 GCA_049513975.1 Verrucomicrobiota bacterium
GTGAATGTGATCATAACGGAGGGGGAGCCTGCTCCTTCTCCGTAACGGAGACATCGAAAAAAACGGGAATTCCAGTTGCGATCGAGATTAACTCAAAACTCGGCTTTTACTGAGGTCTGGAGTTACAATGCACCGGAAAAGCCGCGAAGTCAAAGCCGAATGGCCCTGTTCTCATTCTCCCTGGTCCGCCATGGCTTTAGCGACGGCGGAATTTTCGCTTTTTTCGCCCCGCTACTCCGGCTCTCCATTCCTCTCCCCGCGCTTCTCCCAGCGCCTCGCGGCGCGTTCCGGCGGCGCGCCGTCCACCTTGGCGTAATAAGTCTCCTCGCCAAACTTTTCATCCACCGCCTGCTGAAGGCCCAGCGACGGGCTGACCGCATACCGGTCATTCGTCTCGATGAAAACCGCCTCGCCCCCGGTCCGCATCAGGCACAGAAACACCGGGCATTTGCCGGGATGGGCGGCGAGCAAATCACGCGCCGCCTCCAAATCCCCCGGCTTCACGTTCGCGCTGTGCAATCGCAGGTGGACTTGTTTGGTGTAGGCGCGGGGCGCGTCCTCCAGCGCGATGATTTCCTGCGGGAAAATCTTCGGCTTGTCCTCGGAAAGATTGACCTCGCCGGTGACGAGCAGCGGCTTGTTCGGCGCCAGCAACTCCTTGAACTTCTCGTAATTCTCGTTCAGGCAAAGCACCTGCACCGAGCCGGACAAGTCCTCCAGCGTGGCCAGGGCGTAGGGTTTGTTGCTCTTCTTGGAAATGCCCTTTTGCACCGCCCCCACCAGGCCGCCGATGCGCGTCATCTCCCGGTTTCTTAATTCCCCCAACTGGCTGGTCTGATGCAGCGCATATTTCTTTAAAATGGACTCATACGGGGTGAGCGGATGGCCCGTCACGTAAAAACCGAGCAATTCCTTCTCGTGCGCCAGCAATTCGTGCTGGGGCCATTCCGCCAGTTGCTTTTCCGGCTCCGGCTTCCCTCCCGCCTCCTCGTGCAGCATCCCAAAAAGCGTGTCCTGCCCGCGGTTGCGGTCCTGGATGACCCCGGCCGCCCGCGTCAGCACCCGGTCCATCTTGGAAAACAGCGTGGCGCGCGTTTCGCCGAAGCCGTCGCACGCGCCGGACTTGATCAGCGCCTCCAAACATTTCCGGTTGACAGTCCGGCCGTCCACCCGTTCGCAAAGATCGGCCAGCGAGGTGAACTTCCCCCCCTTGGCCCGCGCCTCCAGGATGCTTTCCACCGCGACTTCCCCGATGCCCTTGACCGCCGCCAGGCCGAAACGAATCGCCCTGGCCCCTCCGCCCGCCGTCCCCGCCGCGCTCGGCGTGAAATAAACCCCGCTCTCATTGATGTCCGGCTGGAGCACTTCGATGCGGAAAGCGCGCGCCTCCCCGATGAGGATGCCCAGTTTGGCCGTGTCCCCCATGTCGTTGGTCATCATCGCGCTGAGAAATTCCACCGGATAATTGGCCTTCAACCACGCCGTCTGGTAGGCCACCATCGCGTAGGCCGCGGCGTGGGACTTGTTGAAGCCGTAGCCGGCGAATTTTTCCAGCAAATCAAAAATCTGGTTGGCCTTGGCGGCGGGGATATTGTTGACTTTGGCGCAGCCTTTCACGAAGACCTCGCGCTGCTTGGCCATTTCCTCCGGCTTCTTCTTGCCCATGGCCCGCCGCAGCAGGTCCGCGCCCCCCAGCGTGTAGCCCGCCAGCACCTGCGCCGCCTGCATCACCTGCTCCTGGTAAATCAGCACCCCGTAGGTTTCCTTGGTGATCGGCTCCAGCAGCGGATGCTCGTATTCAATTTTGATTTCGCCGTGCCGCCGCTTGATGAAATCGGGAATCAGGTCCATCGGCCCGGGCCGGTACAACGCCACCAGCGCGGTGATGTGTTCGACCGAACTGATTTGAAATCTCCGGCACAAATCGCGCATCCCGCCCGATTCCAGTTGGAAAATGCCGATGGTGTTGGCCTTGTTCAGCAGGTCGTAGGTCTTGGCGTCGTCCAGCGGCAAATGGTCAATCGGAATATCCACCCCCTGGAACTGCCGCACCAGGTCGCAGGTGTTGCGGATCACCGTCAGCGTTTTCAACCCCAGAAAATCCATCTTCAGCAGGCCCAGGTCCCCCACCGGCCCCATGGCGTATTGCGTCACGATGGCCCCGTCCTCGTCCTTCTTCAGCGGCAGGAGGTTGACCAGCGGCTGGTCGCCGATGACCACCCCGGCGGCGTGGACCGAAGCGTTGCGCGTCAAGTCCTCCAGCACAAAGGCCGTGTCCACCAATTCCCTGGTCTGGTCCTCGTTCTCGTAGGCCTGCTTGAATTCGGGCGAGGTTTCCAGCGCCTTCTTCAGCGTCATCTTCAACTCGTTGGGAATCATTTTCGCCAGCCGGTCGCATTCCCCATAGCTCAAACCCATCACCCGCCCGACGTCGCGGATGACCGACTTGGCCCCCATCGTCCCAAAGGTGATGATCTGCGCCACCGAGTCCCGCCCGTACTTTTGCCGCACATATTCAATCACATCCCCGCGCCGGTCGTCCGCAAAATCAATGTCAATATCCGGCGGATTGACCCGTTCGGGATTGAGAAATCGTTCAAAGAGCAGTCCGTAGCGAATCGGATCCACATTGGATATTTCCAGCAAATAGGTCACGAGCGAGCCGGCCGCGGAGCCGCGCGCCACGCACGTCACCCCTTTGCTCCGGCCATAGCGGACGAAATCCCCCGTGATGAGGAAGTAGCTGATGAACCCCGTTTTCTCGATGACTTTCAGTTCCGCCTGCAGACGGTCCATGACGGTTTTTACCGCCGCCGCCACTTCGGGATTGCGGATTGCGGATTGCGGATTGCGGATTTGCGGATTGGAGGTTTCCACCGTGGAAACAGCTTGCGAGCCGTTGGGGTTTTCCGGCGGTGCGGCGGCGGGCGCCTGGTAAGCGGGCAGCTTGCTCGGGTCTTCGATTCCGTCAACTAGAAATTGATCGCCCTCCGCGCGGGCCTGGATGGTGTAGCGCGCGCGCAACCCCTCCGCCAGCCATTGGCGCAGGAAAGCCTCGCGGCTGGCATTGCCCGGCGGATGAAAAAGCGGATAATGCAGCTTGTTGAACTCGATCTCCACATTGCACTTTTCCGCCACCTCCAGGGTATTGCGCGCCGCCTCTGGAACCTCCGCGAACCGCGCCTTCATTTCCTCCGCCGAACGCAAGTAAAACTGCTCCCGCTCAAAGCGCATCCGCTTGCTCTCGCTCAACAGTGTTTGCGTGCCGATGCAAATCAGGCAGTCGTGCGCGTGCCAGTCTTCCTTGCCGATGTAATGCACGTCGTTGGTCGCCACCAGCTTCAAGCCGAATTCTCCGGCCCACGCCATCAGATGCCGGTTGACCTTGGCCTGGTCGTTGATGCCGTGATTTTGCAGCTCCAGATAAAAATTCTCCGCCCCCACCGTCTGCTTGAACCAGTCAATCGTGTCCCGCGCCTTGGCCAGTTGATCTTTGACAATCAAATCGGGAATTTCGGCGGCCAGGCAGCCCGAAAGCAAAATCAGCCCCTCCTTGTGCGCCGCCAGGATTTCCTTGTCCACCCGCGGCTTGTAATAATACCCCTCCAAATGCGCCGCCGTCACCAGCCTGACCAGATTGCGGTAGCCGGTTTCATCCTTGGCCAGCGCCACCAGATGATGATACACATCCCGGCCGCCGCCGCTGGATTTCTTTTCCAGGCGGCTGCCCGGCGCGACATACAGCTCGCAGCCGATGATCGGTTTGATCCCTTTTTCCCGCGCCGCCTGGTAAAAATCTATCGCCCCGTAGAGCACGCCGTGATCGGTGATGGCCAGCGACTGGAATTTGAGTTCGTGCGCCCGGTCCATCAACCGGTCCAGGCGGCAGGCCCCATCGAGCAACGAATACTCGGTGTGCAAATGCAGATGAACAAAATCGGCGTGCGCCATGCCCCTAACTTAACTCCCGGCCGCCAGCTTGGGCAAGCCCAACGGCTGCCCGGGAGCGATTCTGCCAATGCGGGCTTGCCAGCGCGGGGCGGGGGGAGTAGGATCTGTGCAATTCAACAAGGACGCCATGACCGCCATGAAACGCATTTTCGCCCTGCTCCTGGCCGCCGCCACGCTCTGCGGTTGCGTCCGTTACGACATGACCCTGACCAATGGACAAAGAGTGAGCAACATCCGGAAACCGGCGCGGAGCAAGGACGGCACTACTTACACCTTTGTCTCCGCCGACGGAAAGACGTTCACCGTCCCTGCCAGACGGGTCATCAGCATCGCTCCGCACCAGGAGACAAAAGGGGAGTTCAGCAACCCGTAGCCACAAAACGCTCCACATATTTGCCCAGCAGGTCGGCCTCCAGATTGACCTCGTCCCCGGTCCGCCGCTCGCGCAACGCCGTCACCGCCAGAGTGTGCGGAATAATCCAGATGCGAAAGCTCTTCGCCCTCGCCGCCGCCACCGTCAGGCTGATTCCATCCACCGCCACGGAGCCTTTGACGAGGATGTAGCGCATGATGCCCGGGGGCGCGCTGATCTCCAGGACGTGGTCCCGGCCAGATCGTTCCCAACGGATGATTTTTCCCACCCCGTCAATGTGGCCGGTGACAAAATGGCCGTCCATCCGGCCGCCGGCTCGCACCGCCCGCTCCAAATTGACCGCCGCTCCGGGGCGCAGGGCGCGAAAGTTGGTGCATTTCCAAGTCTCGGCCAGCAGGTCAAATTGCAGCAGCCGCTCCCGCCCGCGCCCGCTCGTTTTCGCCACCGTCAGGCAGCAACCATTGACCGCCAGGCTCCCGCCCGCCTTCAGGCCGCGCCCGCACACCCGCGAGCGCACCACCAGGCGGATCGCACTCTCCTCCGGCGCGATGGATTGGACGCAGCCGCTTTCTTCAACAATGCCAGTGAACATGGGTTTGCTCCGGTGATTATTCTGGCCCGTTCACGCGGGCGATCAACACCAAATCGCCACCGACCCGCTGCCAGCGCGCCTCGCGCAGGATTATTTTGCCGCCGGCAGTCCGCACCCCCTCCCCCGCCAGGGCGGTGGGCGCCTGGCGGCCGCCCAGGATGAGCGGCGCGTAGAAAAACACGACCCGCTGGCACAGCGGCGCCCACAGGGCGTTGGTCTCCCCGCCCCCTTCCACCAGGAGGCTCGTGACGTTTTCCCGGCCCAGGGTTTGGAGCAGCCAGGGCAGATCAATCCGGCCGCGCCGGGCGGGCGCCACCAGCACGCGCACCCGCCGCCGCAGGGCCGCCAGCCGTTTGGGCGGGGCGGATTTAGTGACGACAACCGTGGTCAAATGAGCGCCGGCGCCGGCGGCAATCCCGGCGCTCAGGGGCGTCCGCCCGCGCGGATCCAGCACCAGGCGGCGCAGGGCCTTGCCCGCAAAACCGGGCCCGCGCAGGGTCAGGGCGGGATCGTCCCTCAGTATGGTATTGACTCCGACCAGAACGGCGTCCGCCCCGGCGCGCAGCTTCATGGCGGCGGCCCGGGCCGGTTCGCTCGTGATCCATTTCGATTCCCCGGTGACGGTGGCGATTTTTCCGTCCAGGGACATGGCGGCCTTGACCGTGACAAACGGGGTGCGGCGCACAATCCAATGGTTGAACGCTTCATTGAGCTGCGCGCATTCGCCGGCCAGGACCCCGCGCGTGAGGGAAAGGCCGGCGCGCCGGAGAATGCGGAAGCCCCGTCCGGCGTGCCGGGGATTGGGATCCGTCGCGCCGGCCACCACCCGGCGGATGCCGGCGGCGATGATCGCCGCCGTGCAGGGCGGCGTGCGGCCCTGCGTGCAACAAGGTTCCAGAGTGACGTAAAGCGTGGCGCCTTTCGGGTTGTGTCCGCCGTTTTGCGCGTGGCGGAGGGCTTCGATTTCCGCGTGCGGCTGCCCCGCGCCCCGATGCCAGCCCCGGCCGATGATCTTTCCGCCCTTGACCAGCACCGCGCCGACCATGGGATTGGGCGAGGTGCGTCCGTAAGCCCGGCGCGCCAGCCGCAGGGCCAAACGCATAAATTTAGGATTTGTTGGCACCAACTGGCGAACTCAATTGCCATGAAGACCGGCTCAAATCAAGCCGCCGCCGGTTGCCTTTTGCGTTTCCAGGCCTTTTCGGCGTATCTCCGGGCTTCGTGCGCCCCGCGCAACAGACAGGCAGAACTGATATCGCAGTCCAGTTTTGGCCAATGAACGGAGGAGTGGCAAATCGCATAGGCCGCGCGTTCCTTGGGCCTCGCCAGCAGGAGCGTCGGATAAAATGCCAGTGGCACGCTGACAGAACGTCCGTCCTCCAGCTCGAAAGTCAGCCGCTGGTTGGTGATGCGAACCGCCGTGACATCCGGCGGCGGAGTGTTATTCAGTTTCATCCCAAGCTCTCAATAATCTGGTTTCATGCCGTTGTAAAATCCGCGCGATTTCCTGAAGTTCCGCTTCGCGAAACCCCTTGTTCCAACTTATACTGTTTCCAGCTCGTAATTGCACTATTGCCAAGGCGATTGGCGGCGGTCCCAGACCGCCGCCACAGTGCAAAAGCAAACTGGGAACGGTATTAACTGCACCGGCGCGAGCCAGAATTTTGCCTCGCCGCCGCTTTTGTGAACGTGAACGTGGGCCGGTCCATCAGGTTCCGAACTGTAAAACCCAATGCGATACCCTTTCTCTCGCAAAATCGTCGGCGCTTTGGAAAGTTAAATCATAATTCTTCCCCTGACAAGACCCGTCGCGCCCCCGCCCGCCAATCCGGGGCAGACGCACCCCAATTTTACCGCAACCCCGGGGGAATGAATGTTCGGCAGCCTCTCAGAGAATCTCCGCAACGGAATCCATCTCTCCACCCTCAATCTGCCGAAGTCCTATGGACAGCTTGCCTGACCCGCCACTCCACCACTCCATCACTCCATTCTCCCATTTTGCATTCTGCATTCTGCATTTCTCCTTGCCCTCCCCCACCAGCCTCAAAAGTCCCAGTGCAATCTGCCGCTGACAATCGAAACCGGACCGCGCGCCGCATTGTAGGCCGGATTGATGACGTACTGATAATCCGCCGTGGCGTTGAGGTTTTTCCAAATCTGAAATTTGTAGTACGTTTCCAGGCTCTTCTCCAATCCGTAACTCAGCGCCCCGTCCCCCGCCAGGATGCCCAGCCCGCCCGCTTCGAAGAATTGCTGCTGCACGCGCGAGGCGCCGTTGATGATCCCCGCCACTCCCACCGTGTCGCCGGGACGATGCCAGAAATCACCTTTGATGCTCAACCCGGCCGAGCCACTCTTGCTCACGTCCGCGTAACCCCAGCTTTCGTTCTGGCCGTCGTTCCAGCCCAGCCGCGCAAAAGCGCCCACGCCCTTGGCCAGTTCATACTCCCCGTTCAGGCAAAAGCCGTATTTATAGCGGTACGCCCGCGTGGCCACTATGTCGGCCGGGCGCGTGGGATTCTCCAGCGCCTCCGCGTAACTCCCCATGTCGGCGCGGTTCAGGAACGCCAGCAAACGCACCGCGCCCGGATGCTCCCGGAGGGTGAAGCGGCGTTCCAATTCCGTCACCATGCCCCAGGCGCGCAAAAACGCCGGATCTTCCGCCATGCCATTGGCCCGCTGCGGCATCTGGAAGAAACCGTAGCGCAGCGCCCAATTGCGCTGGTTCAACTCGGCCGCGAATCCGGTCATGTAGCCCATGCTGTTGGCCGGATAATCCCAGCCTTCGTTGCCCACCAGGGCCCAGTTCAAAAACTGCGTGGTCGGGTCCCCGGCGTAGGAGTTTTGATCAAAAATGTCCAGGGCACTGATTTGACCCACCGTCAGGGTGAGCCGCGCAATGTCCTGCTGCCCGCCCAGGTGGAGCGCATCATCGGTCACCGGCTCCTGGTCGCCCCCCAGCCCGAGGGTTTGCCGGAGGAAAACGCGGGCGGGGGCGATGTTGCCCTTGCGCGAGCCGATCTTGTAGGCCTCGGCGTTGGGAAAGGCTTCAATGCCCAGGGTGTGGTTGAAGCCAAACCCCTGCCAGAACAATCCGTCAAGATGAAATTCCGCCCCCGGCCACAGGCGCGCGCCGAGAAACAAATCAAAATCCAACGTTTCCGCCGTGGAGGAGTGGTCGTCCAAACTTTGCGCGCCGGAATACTGCGCCGGAAAACCGGGGTGCCAGTCGCCGATATAGGTTGCCTCCATGTGCAGGTTCCAGGCCTGCGGACGGGCCTCCGCCCCAGCCGGCGGCAGCGCGGACGCCGCCCCGTTGGTCGGGCCGGCCGTTGGGCCGGACGCCTCCTGGCCAAAACCCCGCCCCGCCAGAAAAAGCGCGCACGCCCCCATCACGATGCCGCGCCAAGGACAGGAATAATTGTTGTGCATAATACAATGATTTAATTCCAATACACCGGCTTCTCGGATAAAGGCAATGCTTATTTTATGGCAGCGGCCGTCGCGATCGGTTCGATGTTCATAAACCTTATTGACTCTCTGGCATCCTTTTGACCCACCCGCCAGCGCAGCCGACGCGGGCAGATTAACTCACGGCGTGGGAAAGGTGTTACTGAAGACTGCCTGAAGATTTGTTCAGAATTCCCGCCCACTCCCAATCGCGGAGCCATCCGCTGTTCTTCGCCTGGCGCGTCCATCGCTGTTCCGCCAAGGCCCGCGAAGGCCCGGCTTTTATGCCGCCCGGTTTGTTGCGGAGCGCATGATTTTCGCGAGCAGGGCGGCCTGGCAGGGTTTGAGCCGCTGTTGCGCTTGCATGAGGGAAACCCAGGCGATGCGCAGGATCTCGCGTTTGCGCGGGCGCCAGCGCCCGCCGGGCTGGGAAGCGACCCGGTGCGTCTCCGACTTCCACAGATAAAGGCGAATCTGTTTGCGGCGGTTCACCCCCCAGCCGACAAACCGCAGCCCCTGGGCTTCGTGCCCGGTCTCTTCCCGGCATTCGCGCAGGCCGGTTTGCTTGATGGACTCGCCCGCCTTGCGTTTGCCCTTGGGCAGGCTCCAGCGCCCATTGGCTTGTTGGACGAGCAGTACTTCCGTTCTATGGCCGGTCTTTTGCAGCAGGGCGATGCCGGCCTTTTGTTTTGCTTTGAACCTCTCAACGGCCCGCCACCGTGTTCCAAAAGTGAACACTTTTTGTCCTTCGCCATTGTTCGTTGTCATTTCCATATTTATCGGCGAATCTTGGCTTCGCTGAATTCCTTTTGCGCAACAGGCTGCCATGCAGCCTGCCAGGAGAAGGTAGTCCGGGGCTGGGGCTGGTGTTAGTGAAGATTACCTGAAGATTTGTTCAGAATTGCCTCACCTCTGAAAAGGAGAAATCCTTTCTCCTCTATTTCCTCAAACGCCCGGCGGGAGCGCCTTGTCCTCATGATCACCTTCGCAATGATGAATCTCCACCGTCACATGGACCAGTTCCTCATGCTCTTTCAGGGGAGCCTTGTAGGCTTCGGGCGATTTCGGTTGATGGGCCACCAGAGAAATGATGGCGGCGAATTTGTTTGAGCCAACCTGCCAGATGTGCAAATCGGTGATGACGGCGTCTCCATCCGATTCAATGGACTTGCGAATTTCCCGGTTCAGATCGGAATCCTCCGGCTCCCTGTCCAAAAGAATGGTCTGCGTTTGCCGGATCAGCCCATAGGCCCATTGGCTGATGACGGCGCAACCGACAATTCCCATCACCGGGTCCAGCCAGGCTGCGCCCCATAATTTACCCGCCGTCAACGCAATGATGGCCAGCACCGAAGTGGCCGCATCCGCCAGCACATGGATGTAGGCCGACTTCAAATTGATGTCGTGTTCGTGAGCCTGGGCAGGATGCCCATGCGCGTGGCCGGGGTGATGGCTGTCCTTGAGTAATAGCGCGCTGACCAGATTCACGATAAGCCCGACAGCGGCTATGCCAATCGCCTCATTGTAATGGATGACCAGGGGCTGAAAGAGGCGCTTGACTGATTCCACCAGCATGAAAAGGGCAATCCCGGCAAGAATGATGGCGCTGGTGTATGCTCCCAAAACGCCGACCTTGCCCGCGCCGAAACTGTAAAGACGATTGCCGGCATTCTTACGCGTGACCGCGTAAGCCCAGGCCGTGATGAGAAACGCGGCCACATGCGTGCTCATGTGGCAACCGTCCGCGAAAAGCGCCATCGAATGCAGTTTCAGGCCCGCGACGATTTCAACCGTCATCATGGCCGAGGTGAGCAGAATCACCCTTCGCGTATTTTTTTCCGCTGTTGCCATATCGCCGACAAAACTGTGACTATGCTGCCAAGGCGATTGGTCTGTCGTGTGCATGCTTATGGCTTGGTTCCAATGCTTGCCTGGTTGGTGGTGACAGACGCCTTGGCCGGGGGGCTTGAGGCCGCATGGTCCTGCTTTTGCGAACTGGAAAAGACCCGCACGAATTTGATGCCGATCAGCAGGAGCAGGATCAACAGGTAAATCCGCAAGGCCCACAAGGCAAAGCGGACCGTCTTTGTTGTTTTGATGCGTGCCATAAATCAACCGGCTTTGGCTTCAAACTTGGTCCCCTTCAGGATGTCCCGGTTGCGCACGATGCCCAGCAGCCGGTCCTGCGCGCCCACCACCGGCAGCATGTGGAACTGGTATTTGGCGAACAGCGCCGCCAAATCTTCCCGCACGCAATCCTGGTCCGCCGTGACGACGGGCGCAATCATCAGCTCACCCAGGCTGGCCTGCTCCGGCGCCACCACCAAATCCCGCAAGTCCACCACGCCTTGCAGGGTTTTTCCCTCGCCCGCCACGATGTAGAGATAGGATATGTTCCGGTTATCCCCGCCAAAATTGCGCAGCGAATGCAAAACCTCGCCCGCCTTCGCTTCCGGCGTGCATGCGAAAAATTTCTCGCTCATCAAGGTCGCCGCCGGCACGTCGGTGTTGGACATGATGGCGTTGACGCGCGTGGCCCGGGCCGGCGGCAACAGTTTCATCAGTTCGGTGGCTTTGGCGTGAGGCAAACTGGAGAAGAAGTCGGCGATTTGCAGCACCGACATGATGGCCAGCACCTGGCGCGCCTTTTCCTCCGACAAAAAGGCGATAAGCTGCCGCTTGGCGCGGGGTTCGGCATCGCCCAGCACTTCGGCGGCCTTGTCCGGGTCGAGCGCGGAAAACATCGCCTGTTGCTCGTCGCCGGAAAGAACTTCCAGCGCGTCGGCCAGATCTTCGCTGGGCAGTTCCAGCGCCTGCTCCCGCGCCACCGAGAGCGTCACGATGTCCTTGGTGTGGTCTTCCACCGAGAGCGGCTGGACATAGCGCCAGGAAATCAACTGATCCTTGGCCGTGGCGAAGCGTTCCAAACCCCATTTGCGGAGAAAGCCGTTGAAGGAGATGTCCACATGCACCAGAATCATCCGGCCTTTGGAGAAAAGCAGGTGAACGTCGTTGACCACTTCGGTGCGCCGCCCGTCCGTATCCAGAATCGTCTGGCCCATCAGGTGTTCGTTGAGCAGTATCCAGCCTTTCTGGTCCAGGAACGGCGGATAGGGATGGCCGGATTCGGACGGCGTGATGAAAATGGCTCCCCCTTCAATCCGCGCCACCTTTTCCCACGGAATCAATTCGGTGGGATGGCCTTTGCCGTGTTCGATGTAAATCCCGATCGCTTCGGGATACGGTTCGGAAAGCCGGAAAACCAGGTCGGTGAGCCGCCCGTTTTTCCGGTTGGTTTTGTCCAGGCAGATCCGGCGATTGAGCAGCCTGGAGAAATAGAGAAGTTGAAACGCTTCAAATCCGGCCGGCTTGGCCGCGACGTTGTTTTGAGGATTGTTCATGGCAGATTCTCCTAAGTGCCCGCGCCGAACCATTCGGGGAACAGCACGGAAATGCCGTAGGCGGTCGAGATGACGATCACGAAGGCCGCGATGCTCCAGTTGGCGATGTTCTGCCAGCGGGTGTTGACGTACTCGCCCATGAGCGGTTTGTCGTTGAGCAGCAATATCAAAAACATCAGCGCCGCCGGCAGCAGCGTCACCGCCACGACCTGCACAAAGATGGTGATGATGTTCTGCACGTCAATGCTGGCGACGAGCGAGACCACCCCGGCCGACATCAGCATCAGCACGTAGGCGACGTAGAACCACGGCGCTTCCCGAACACTGCGGTTCAGGGAATGCGCCCAGCCGAAGACTTCACCCAGCGCCCAGCTTGTCGCCAGGGAAATGCACAACGCCCCGAGCAACCCCGCGTCGAACAAGCCGATGGCGAAGAGCAGCCTGGCCCACTGGCCCCAGTGCGATCCGGCCGGCATGACCGCCGGCATGGCCTCGGCGGTCTTGGCGGCCGAATCCACGTCCTGCCAACTGTGGAATGAGGGATCAACCTTCGACCAGGGACCGGTGGTGATATGATTGGCCGCCGTGTCCGCCGCCAGGGTAGCGGAGGTGGGATTGGAAGGGTTGTAGTAGAAGACGCCGGCCGTGGAGATGATGATGAACGCCGCCACCACGCAGGTCATGAGTGAACCGAAGAAGGTGTCGAATTGTCCATATTTGATCTGTTTCACATCCATGCCCTTGTCCACCACCGCGGATTGCTGAAAGAAAATCTGCCACGGCGTGATGGTCGTGCCGATGTTCGCCATGATCAGGGTCAGCAAGGCCACCCCCGACATGCCCAGTTTGAAACTCGGATGATAGAAACCCTGTCCCACCGCGCTCCAGCCCTCCCGGACGTTCCCCGTGTGCATCGCCCAGATCGCCGCCGGGATATAGACCAGGTTGAAGAGGCAGAAAAAGAGCGTGATCTTCTCGAATGTCCAGTAACGCCCGGTGATGACGATGCCGGTGAGCAGGAAGGTAACGCTGAAGAACGTCACCCACGGCGGAATGTTGAACAAGCTCATCGCCTGGGTCATGCCGATGTATTCGGTCACGAGCGTCAACCAGTTGATGACCGCCAAATCGAAAATGGAAAAGCACCCCCAGAACTTCCCAAAACCATCAAAGATCGCCTCCGCGTGGCCGCGCTTGGTCACCGCTCCCAGCCGCACCGTCATCTCTTGCACGTAATACGCCATCGGCACCAGAATGACCATGGCCCAGAGCAGGTTGAACCCCGTCTTGGCTCCGGTCTGGGCATAGGTGGAGATGCCGCCGGCATCGTTGTCGGCGATCATGGTGATAATGCCGGGGCCAAGGGCGGCAAGGAAGATCAACGTCCGGCGGTTGCAGCGGCGGATTTGATGAAGCAACTTGCTGATCCAATACATGGTTATCTTGCTTTGTCTGAATGTGCCGCCACAAACCATACCCGATGGAGAGCGAAGTGTGTTACTGAAAACTTCCTGAAGAATCCTTAAGGATTCCGCCCCGGGAAAACGGTTTGGAAGGCCAGGTCAACTGCGGATCATGCGCAAGCGGATGCGAAACGAGCTGCCGCGTCCAGGTTCGCTGTCCAGTCCCACCGTGCCGCCCATCCGCTCGACCGACCACTTGACGATCGCCAATCCCAAGCCCACTCCCCCGTCCGCCCGGGAGCGGGCTTTGTCCACCCGGTAGAACCGCTCGAAAATTCTCTGGTGATGCTCCGGCGCGATGCCAGGGCCCTCGTCGGCGACCTCGACGACGACGTCATCCTGCTCAGCGAAGGCGCGCAGCTTGATTGGTTTTCCGGCGGGGCTGTAACGAATGGCGTTCTGAGTCAGGTTCATCAGGGCCAGTCGAAGCAGCGCGGGATCGAAGACCGCCAGAAGGTGATCCGGACACTCCGTCTGAAGCTGCTGCTGCTTCTCCCCGGCCACCAGGCTCAACGCGTCGTTCACTCCCACCAAGACCGTGCGCACCAGCCCGGCCTCCATTTGCAGCGGTATCTCGCTGTTATCCGACCGGGTCAGCAGCAGCAGCCGGTCAATGAGTTGGTTCATGCGGACAATCTCTTCCACCATGCTCCCCACCGCGTCATGAAGAATGGCCGGATTCCGTTCGCGCAGGGCGACTTCGCCGACCGCGCGCATGGCGGTCAGCGGTGTGCGCAGCTCATGCGAAACGTCAGCCGTGAGCCGGTCCAGTTCCGCAAAAGACCTTTCGAGTTGTTCCAGCAGGTCGTTTAGCCCCGCAGCTATTTGCCCCAGTTCATCGTGTGGATTCGTCACCGGCAGGCGCTGGCTCAATCCCTTCGCCGGCAAACGCCGGGTCTGAGTGACCAACTCCCCCAGCGGGGCCAGCATGCGGCGGGCGATAAAACAAGCTGCCACGCCGAAAACCGGCGTCACACAAACCCAGAGCACTGCCAGCACTGCAGACAGATCAGAAAGGTTGGCGGGTTTCCAAATTCCCAGCGCGGCCGCCAGCGCAAGGCAGATCGAACCTGCCGCTCCCGCCGCCACCGCGTTCCAGACCGCCAGGCGCACCCGCAAGGGGCGTCGTTGCCACCAGGCCTTCACCCGTTCGCCTCCTCGCGCAGAACAAAGCCCGCTCCGCGAACGGTGTGGATGAGTTTGACGGCGTGCGCTTCGTCCACCTTGCGGCGCAAGTGCGCCACATGGACGTCAATCACATTGTCCAGCGGGGTGATGCGGTTGGCCTCGTGCCATACGTCTTTGGCCAGCATCCCGCGGGTCACCACCTGGCCGGGCTGGCGCAGCAGGTAGGCCAGCAGGTCAAACTCCCGCGGCGTCAGCTCGATGGGTTGGCCCGCCCGCCAGACGCGCCGCGCCTCCAAATCCATGACCAAATCCGCCACCGTCCTTTTTAAAGGCTCGGCCGCCGCCGTCCGGCGCAGCAGCGAACGGAGCCGCGCCAGCAATTCCTCAAACGCAAACGGTTTCACCAGATAATCGTCCGCTCCGCTCTCCAGGCCCAGCACCCGGTCCTCCACGGCATCGCGCGCGGTCAGCAGCAGCACCGGCGTTTTGTCGCCCCGCGCGCGCAGCGTCTTGAGAATCTCCACGCCGCTCCGCCCCGGCAGCATCCAGTCCAGCACCACCGCGTCAAATGATTCGGCGTTGAGCAGGAAAAATCCATCCTCGCCCGTGTGCGCGGTGGCCACGGAAAACCCTCCGCGCTCCAGCCCTGCGGCGAGCGCGCGGGCCGTTTTCACATCGTCCTCGACAATCAGCAGGCGCATAAGCCATTCGCAACGCTCCATCCTGCCACAACCCCGTCCGCCGGGCGAGCACCAAC
Source organism: Verrucomicrobiota bacterium (assembly GCA_049513975.1). GTDB lineage: Bacteria > Verrucomicrobiota > Verrucomicrobiia > Limisphaerales > Palsa-1400 > JBEKOF01. The sequence continues at coordinate 15,116 of JBEKVM010000092.1, forward strand.
CGGCTTAAGATTTATTCAGGATCAGAAAATTCCTTCCCCTTCAGGCCATTTCAAGGCGTGGCCCCCCGCGCGCCGGTGCTTGCGCCGGGCCTTCGGCGGGGTTAATGTTCCATCGGTCGCGCCCGTAGCTCAGTTGGATAGAGCAACTGCCTTCTAACTCAAAACAGGTGTAGTCACACATCATCAGACATCATCAGATGCCTCATTTGCAAGGACTTATGACTTTTGAGTTTGCCTGCATCATCCCACATCCGCTCGAAAAATGACCAGTAGTATCTAACGCCAGTATCATAGACTTTTCGCCTCTAATAAACTCCAGGTTTTTATTCTTCCGAGGCAAAATCCTGTTTTTTCAACCTGCTTCGACGGCAGGTTGACTCTCGGTTTTTTTCCATTTTGGCGCAGTATCAAAAACCCACTTTGACACGAAGCAGGTGCTCTATCAGGACTGGTTAAGTGAGCAGTTTGACGACGTCCGCCAGGAACACGGGCAGGTATTTTTCGCCGAGATACTCGCGATTGTCGGACAGGTTTTTGTCGAATCGAGACCGTTCAATGGCCGGCCGGACTTCCGCCATGAGCCGGCGCAGTTCGGAGGATTGCAACAGGGGATCGAGAGCCTCCAGCCCTGGATCATTTACTTTCAGCCAAATGCGCTCCAGCGCACTGAACAGCGGCGGCCACGTCACCCACTTTGGGAAAACCGGCGGACGATTCAGCAGCACCGCCCAGTGTTCCGGCTTGAGCCAGTAATGTTTCTCGCGCCCGTGGGCACGCAGCCCCACTACGCCGGACTGGTTCATGTCCACCAGCGTGCCCTGGACCGCGCGCTCGAAGTAATATGCCTCGCGCGCAATCTGTGAGGGGTGTGCAGCCTCGTGTGTCAACAGGTAGAGCACGATCTCGCACCGAACATTGATGCCGAACAGGGCGCGGAGTTGGAGGGCCAGGTTGGTCGGTTGGGCCGGACGGAATTCTTGCGAATGCCCTCGCAGTCGCAGCGGCCCGCGCTTGAATCCGTAGCGGAAGAAATGCGGTTCCGGTTCGCCCAGCACGGGCTGCGGTTCGCCGTCAGGCGGGATGAAGAACTCCTCCGTCTCCTGGGGTTGCGGGACCGACTCCGCCAGCAGTTTCCATTTCATCGCCTCCGTGCCCTTGCTCAAACAAGCCGCCACCGCGGCCAGAGCCCGTTCGCCGGCGAATTTCTCCGTGCGCAAGATGCGTTTGAGGCGCATGACATTGATAAATCGGCCGTTCTCCTGGAGCCAGTCAAGCGCTTCATCGAACAGGCGCGGTTCGTGACGGCCCATCGTGCAGGTGAGCAACAGCAACGCCTCCGGATCAATGATCCATGCGTCTTCTCCGCTGGCCTGTCCGGCCACCCCCAGGGCGGACCACTGGCGCCAGAGGAAATTCAAGACCAGATTTTGGTATTCGTCCTTAAATGTTTTTAGCGACTGATTCATATCCCATTTGGTTGAGCAGGTCGGTGAGCACCATCTTGAAGCCGTCGGAAACGTCGTGGGTCATGGCCCAGCGCGCGGCGTCTGACAGTTCGGCCTCGGTCGGTTTCAGCGCGCGCAAGTCGGCGATGTGCGTGTCGTCACGTTGATCGGCGGCAGCGTAGAGCTTGAAGTATATTTGATCCAGACGCCCAATGAAATGAATCGCCAGCCGTGGACCGAACACCTGCTTTGTCAGGCGGCTGGTAAGTCCAATGGGCAACCCCATCTGAAATAGTCCGCCATCATTGCGGCTCGGTCCGTTGTTGAGCCAGTTTTCTTGCAGCCCCAGATCACGCGCCACTTGTGCGCTGGCTTCCAGAAGAAACGGCGGCAGCGGATCGGGATTGACCAGTTCGCCGGTCGAACTCAACATGGCGACCACGTCCGCGTCATTCGTGGTGCGTTGCCGGAGACCTGTGGCGATCAAGGCTGACCCTCCACACACGACCAATCGCACGGGTTCAGCCTGCATCAAGTCCAGCCTGGCTGAAAGGAGCTTGAAAGCGCGTTCCAGCGACTCTCTTGAAAGCTTTTCGCTCATATTGATATTTATTCAGCGCGTACTACGCATAATAAATAGCATTATTGCAACGGTTACGCAAGAGATATTATTCCATTACCATGAAGTTGATACCGTTTCGTTTGCCAGGATGATGCCCACCGAGGCAGGAATCCGGCAGCGAGATCCCCACAGACCCTTGAGCGCCGATGAGTCGCAGAAAGCGGCTTTCAACGACACATCGGCTGGTTTTAGGGCCTGACTTCGCCGATTCAAGCCGTTTCCGCTCCGCTCCATTCCAGCGCCGCCTGGTGAACCTCTCCACCGGCCCGCGCTTCCATTCCACTCCGTTCCACCGTCTCAAATCGCCGAAGACAGGCTGCCCCGGCGCCGTGAGCGCGTAAGCTTTCGCCAAGTCCCATCAGCCGGCAAGCCGCGCATCAGGGCCTTGCCGAAACTTCCGCCCTCACCGCGCCCCCAAAATCAGTCCGACCTCTGGCCGGTCCGGGCAAGCCGCTGGCCTTAAGCCTGCCCACCACCCACCAGGCGACGGCCCCCGTCTCACCCGGCCGCCAGAAGTCGGAACAGCGCGACCCCGCGCCCCGACCACCGACCAGGTTGGGATCATTTCGCAGAGCTTCATTACGGGCAAATCGCCCGTGTCGCGCCCAAATGTGTCTTTTACCCCTTATCCACGCGCATCTTTTCGGCCTCAGCTATCATCCGAGAAAGCGAAATCCCCAAACTTTGCGCAATGGCCTGGGCAGTGTCCAAATTTGGACTCCGCTTCCCGCGCTCCAAAAGTCCGATGTACGTTTGATGAAGGCCGGCCTTTGCCGCCAGCGCGGCGCGGCTCATCCCCTTGGCGTTTCGGTGTTTTTCCACGATCCGCGCAAAAGCATCCGATAATTCCAAAGGAATTCGTTGCATCCCTTTAAGGATGCTTGGCATGATGGGAACCGTGGATAAGACATTTGTCTTGACGTTTTTGGCGAAATCGGCGATGACAGCCCCCAAAATGAACAAGATGCGGCAATTCGATCCAGCCGAGACAATCTTGAGGTCTGGAAAACCGAATCACTCTGCCTCATTTCCCGAGCTTGGGTCGGACCGTGCAATGGCACAGATCAGACGGAGAATTTTGCGGGAACTCTTGCTGCGAATTGAGAGGGAGCACCTCTTTTACACTCTGCCGAAACAATCGCACGATGCCCCCAATCCGCCTCAGCCATGAAATCAAATATCCTTGACCAATTCGGCCACGCGCACCTTGAGGGCGCGGCCAATTCGCCGCAACGCGGCCAGCGAAACGTGCTCTTCACCCCGCTCAACCCGGCCCATGTAATTCGGGTGAAGATCGGCCTTTTCGGCCAACTTCTCCTGGCTCAATCCAGCACGTTTCCGTTCTTCACGGATTGCTGTGCCAAGAATGATGCGGTAATCAGAACGCGAGCGCACCCCAATAAACAACCCCAAACTCATCAGGCGCTCTACACCGCTAAACGGATGATTTTTTCATTGCATTTTCGGCACCGTGTCCGATAATGGCGAACAGTCTATGAAACCTGGGACCAAAAGAGAGCATTTGGACGCGCTGAGACCCACGTCCTTCATTGCCCCAGTGAACGCAATTTCCACACAGCAATTGACAAAAAATGTGTTGTCTCGCGCTCGCCCTAAACCTTTAAAGTACACCATGCAACCACTGGCGGGCTTTAAAAGCATGGAACATGCTTTCACGCGGGTTCTCAAAACCGGCAAAGAAATTACGTTTCTTCGCGCCGTTTCGGTCCTGATTGGACGGAAGTGACCACAGGCAGATATTTCGCGCTAAAAATTATATGAAAAAAACACATCTCTCTATCGTGCCGCTTTTCGTGAGCGGCTTTCTCGCAACCGCCAACCTTGCATTTGCTCAAGGCAGCCTGACGCCGCCGGGCCCTCCAGCGCAGACGATGAAATCGCTCGATCAAATTGAGCCGCGGACACCAATTTCTTATGAAGAATATTACATTGGCAACCCCGGCGCTTATTATCTAACCACCAACCTCACCGGGGCAAGCGCTGCCAACCCATACGGTATTTGGATCGCAAGCGACAATGTCACAATTGACCTTAACGGTTTCACTATACAGGGCGCGTCCGGTTCTGCCATTGGAGTTTATCTCTACGGAAGCCATACCAACATCATCATTCGCAATGGAATTATTACCGGCTGGGGCAATAGCGGTGTCGATTGGAATCATGTAAATTCCCCGCAGAACGTAGTTTTAGAGCATCTCAACGTATCGGCTAATGGACAAAATGGTATCGTCACTGCAAGTGCCTATTTCGTGTCGAATTGTTCTGTCCACAACAACACCGGCACAGGTATTGTCGTTCTTGGTAATGGCTCGCAAATAATCGGTAATACCCTCGCCGGAAACAATGCAGCCAATAGTGCTAGTTCTGCTGGCATCATAGTCGAAGGTCTTAACAATCGAATCGAAGGTAATCATGTTACAGGCAGCGGCGCGGCGGGATATGGGATTGCTTTCAATTACAGTGGTTATACCAACAATGTCATCATTAAGAATAGTGTGGCAGGCAATGGCGCGAATAATTACACCACAGCCGGTGGCAGTGGCAATGATTGCGGTCCTGTGGGAACTGCCGCCTCATCCACCAGCCCGTGGGCAAACATCTCTCACTGACTTCGCGCAGGAATGAACCCTTATTCTTATGAAACCGTTTATCGTCATCGCGCTTGCGGCCGGCGTTTTCTTGCGGTCCGAAGCTGCTTCTACCATTGATGCTGGCAACCGTTATGCCTACGGGGCAAACACCGGCTGGATCAATTGGGTGGCGGATACCAACAACGGTGCTGTGATTGGTGATTATGTTTGCTCCGGCTACATCTATTCAGCGAATGTCGGATGGATTAGCTTGGGCAACGGCAGTCCAACCAACGGGATTCGTTACCAGAATCTGTCAGCAAACGACTTTGGTGTCAATCAGGACGGCCTTGGCAACTTGCGCGGCTACGCGTACGGCGCGAACATCGGCTGGATTAATTTCGAGAACACCGGCGCACCCACAGTAAACCTGATCTCCGGCCAGTTGCGCGGATACGTTTGGAGCGTCAACTGCGGCTGGATCAGCTTGAGCAACGCCGTGGCCTATGTGCAGACGGACACCATTTCGCCAGGTGCCCTCGACACCAGCGGTCTTCCCACTGCCTGGGAGTTGACTTATTTCGGCCACACGGGAGTTGACCCCAATGCCGACCCGGATCACGATGGCCTGTCGAATTACCAAGAATACCTTGCCGGGACCAGCCCGGTAAACGCAGGCGATTCCTTGGCGATCACGGGGCAACATTTTGCTCCCGGTGGAACCAGCGCCTCACTCACCTGGAATAGTGTCACCACCCGGTACTATTACATCCAGAAGACACCCAGCCTCACTTCACCTGTTTGGACGGACAGCGGCCTGGGACTCATCACGCCGGACGGTTCATTGACCGCCCGCACTTTTACCAACACTAACGCGCCGGCGCGCTTTTATCGTGTCCAAGCGGTTCGCCCGCTCACGCCGTGAGGTCAGAGGTACAATTATATCTTTCAGGAGCACACATCATTAATCACAAAGCAATATGAAACCTAATGTAATCAGTAGAAGCTTCTTTGTTCTGGCAATCATGCTGATTGGTGCATTTTCGGTCACGCCGGCAGAAGCACAAACCCAACTTATCCAAAACAGCAGTTTTGAGACGCTCTCGCCATCAATGGCTCCTTGGTACACGCAAAATAGCACTGCGGGTTGGTGGAATATCAACAATTCAGCAGGCGCACACTCAGGAAATCGCTACGAGTACATAGGAGTTGGATCGGACGGCGTAACAACGGCAAACAATGTGGAGGACGTCCTTTACCAAGATGTGGCCATTCCATCTGGAACAACGAGTTCCACGCTGACATTTTGGCTGAAAATCACTACAGCCGACACAAGCGGCATTGCCCATGACACGCTTGCGATTGAAGTTCGAAATACCGGGAACACTGTATTACAAACTCTGGCAAACTATTCAAATGTGAGTGTAAACAACGCTTGGGCCCAAATGACTTTGACAATAACAGGATATGCTGGTCAAACAATTCGCATCGCATTTCATGGCAAGACAGATGCTTCTATCCAAACTGTGTTTCGGATCGATGATGTTACTCTTCAACCAGCCGGGTCATCGGTTTCGGTGCCGACTGTTGCGACGGTTGCTGCCTCGTACGTTGGCACGTCTTCGGCCACGCTCAACGCACAAGTCACCAGCACCGGCGGTGCGACGATTACCCAAGAGAGGTTTAGTTGGGGCAGTACCCCTTCTTGTTCTGATGGTTACACCAGCTCGGTCACGGCAAATGGCAGTAGTTTCTCCTACACCCTCACTGGTCTGACCCCTGGCCAGAAATATTACTTTCAGGCGTGGGCCGAAAACTCGGCGGGTTGGGGTTACGGATCGGCATTGTCTTTTACGACGGATTCGACAACTCTGGTGGATAACGCCCAGTTGACTTCGGTGTCGGTTCAGGCCAACACGCAGGAGACGCCGGGGGCGGCATTCACGCAGACATGGACGATGCAGAACAGTGGTACCACAACTTGGTCGCCGGGCGCGAGCGGCTACACCCTGAATCTTGTTGGTACGGACAGTCTCGGAGCCGTACCGCTTTCCGCAAATACTTCCGCTTCCTGGTTCGATCCATATGCGACTATTACCAGCGGAACCTCGGTGTCCCCAGAAGGGCAGGCCACTTTCAGCATGAATTTCATCGCGCCGGAAACCGCTGGCACATATTGCGACACCTTTCAAATGTGCAATTCAAGCGGGGTCTCCTTTGGTCCCCAGGTGACAGTGCAGATTATCGTGCAGCAAGCAGGTGCAACAGGTCAGTACGACCGAGCTAAAGCGGTGTCGTATGCAAACAAATATGCGCACTATGTGTGCAGCGACGGGTACTTTTGGACCGACGGCTCTGACAACAGTGACCTTGGCGCCGGCACGCCCGTCCCGACAAGCCCAACAATCGGTGATGATTGCGCGCATTTCGTGTCATCATGCATCGGGTCTGACCAAGGGGGCGGTGGGCTTAACATTCCAAGCAGGGTACCACCAACATACGGGGAACCTGGAGCCGCAAACCTCGTAAACACAGTCCTGATAGGGTCAGGCTATGCCACCGAAGTGTCTTCAATGAGCAGCATGTCTCCCGGAGATGTCATCGCATGGAACTGGAGTGGTGACAATAACATCGCAAATATCGATCACGTTACGCTGTACCTAGGCAACGGTGAAATCGCGGCTCATTCCGCTTCTTGCTTAGACGTTGCCGCGGCGACATGGTACAACAACACAGAGCCAAATTGGAGGTGGCATCTGATACACATTCTCGACACAGCCACACCGACCAAGATTATTTCGCTGACCGGCAACCTTGCCTTTGGCAGTGTGACGGTGGGTTCATCGCCGCAGAGCACTTTGACCATCAACAACACTGGCAACGCGACGCTGACGGTCAGCAG
>JBEKVM010000093.1:0-22667 GCA_049513975.1 Verrucomicrobiota bacterium
CGGCTCGCTACGCTCGCCTCCGCTCCGCCACGAAGCGGCGCACCCTCCTCAAGGTGTAACCCATGCGGTGATCACCAAGTGTTACCTATGCGATGCCCAGATTCCGAGTCTCGCCCTACCGGTTGGGAAATGCAGAATGCAGAATGCTGAATGCAAAATGGAAGACGGGATCACGGCTCGACGGAGTCTCGCCCTACCTTCGGCGGCGCAGGCTGGGCGGGGTCTTCCACGGCGCGGAGAATGAAGGCTTTGGCGCGGGGCGGTTGCGGAAAGCCGGGGTGTGGGCGGGCTGAGTTGGATTGAATTCCCTGGTTGACAATTGTAATCTTTGAGGTTACTATAAGAACAAATCTGTGAGAACGAGCTGCCGCTTTGCCATGGCCATTCATGTGCTGGCCGTCCTTGCTTACAAGGAGGGCGACCGGGTCACGTCGGCCGGCCTGGCCGGCAGCGTCAACACCAACCCGGTCATGGTGCGGCGCCTCCTGCTGGCCTTGCAGAAGGCCCGGCTGGTGGAAACCTGCAAAGGGGCCGGCGCCGGCTCGCGCCTCAGCCGCGCGCCAAGGCGCATCAATCTGGCGGAAGTTTATCGCGCCGTGGAAGCCGCCGAACCCTTTGCCGCGCCTTCGCGAAAACCCAACGCGGCCTGCCCGGTGGGCCACTGCATCAAGCAAACGCTGGGGAAGGTGTTTGCCTCGGCGGAGAACGCCCTGGAGCGGGACCTGGAAAAGACGTCGCTGGCCGATCTAATGGAGGCGGTGAAAGCGTCCTGCGCCCGCGCCGGGGAAAAAGCCGTTTGACACTCTCTTTTTTTGTGCGAGTATGTAACTGTGACTATTACATATAATGAAGGGACAATATGAAATCGAAGCCAACGAACGAGGGCCGGGAAAATGGGAATGAGAGAAAGCCGCCCGGCAAAGGGTGCGTGGAATCCTGCAAACAGATTCTGGCGCAGATGAGGAAGGCCAAGGACGCCATTTTTGCCGAGGCACACGACACCCTCAAAGCGCGGGAGCAAATGCTGCGGCTGGCGTTGAACGAGGCCGAGGCGCTGGCGTGGCAGACGCTGTATCCACACCTGGTTTTTCCGGATCTGGCAGCGGAGAAGGTCCGCGGGGTTGCGGCTTGGAACAGCCGTCAACAGTTGATCGGCGGACAAAGCCGCCAGAGCACAAACAAATGAAAGTCCCAACCGCATTGCAAGGACGCCGGATCACGGAATGGGTTCGCACGTTCAGCGAAGCCGATTCTGTGGCGGCAGAAGCGCCGCTTAAAGCGCCGCCAGCCGACGAGGAGTTGCTGGACAGCTATTCCAGGACGGTCAGCCGCGCCGTCGAGATGATTGGCGCAGCCGTGGTGAATATCCGCGTTCACAAGGCCGGCGGCCAAGGGCAGCGTGGATCGGAACCGGGCGGCAGCGGTTCGGGCTTTGTCATCGCGCCGGACGGCTTCATTCTCACCAACAGCCATGTCGTCCAGGGCGCGGATAAACTGGAGGTGACGCTGGCGGACGGGCAGGTGTTTGCAGGCAATCTCGTTGGCGAGGATGCGGAAACGGATTTGGCCGTCCTGCGCATCAACGCCACGCCGTTGGCCCACGCGCGCCTGGGCGATTCCAAATCCATTCGCGTTGGACAGATTGCCATCGCCATCGGCAGTCCGTTTGGTTTCCACCGGACGGTCACCGCCGGCGTGGTGAGCGCACTGGGCCGCTCGATGCGTTCGCAGTCCGGCCGGCTGATTGACAATGTCATCCAGACCGACGCGGCGTTGAATCCGGGCAACTCGGGCGGGCCGCTGGTCAATTCGCGCGGCGAGGTCATCGGCGTGAACACGGCGATCATTCTTCCCGCCCAGGGAATTTGTTTTGCCATCGCCAGCAACACGGCGGAGTTCGTGGCGGCGTGGTTGATCAAGGAAGGCCGGGTCCGGCGCAGTTGGATCGGAGTGATTGGCCAGAACGTGCCCATTCACCGGCGGGTGGTGCGGTTCCACCGGTTGGCGGCGGATCACGGGGTGTTGGTCGCCGGCATTGAACCCGGCAGTCCCGCCAGCCGGGCCGGTTTGAAGGAGGGTGACGTCATTGTCGCGTTCGCGGGCGAAGCGGTTTGCGGGATAGATGAGTTGCATGGCCATCTGGTCGCCAAGGCGATTGGGATTCCATTGCCGATCACGGTCATCCGCCACACGGAGAAGCTGGAGCTGGCCGTGACGCCGGAAGAATTGGCCGGGGACCATCAAAGGAATTAAGCGCACTCCTAAAAACCGCGCGCGACCGAATTGACCGGTTCAGGACGGCGGGGCTTGCGCCGCCGCGCGCCCGCTTGACGGCGACACGCCCGCCGGCGACCTCGGCGTAAAATGAAACCTTTGGCGCGAACGCGCCGTCTGAGTTGGCATTGAAACCAACCTTGACCGCAGGCCAGCTTCGCCTGATTATTTAACGGGGATAACCATATATGAATTTACCAAAAAACCTCCTCTCCGTCCGCACCCTGGCCGCGGCCGCGATGGCCGCTTTCATTCCGGCCGGCCTGGGCGCGCACGTGCCGCCGGCGGGAATCAGTCTGTCGAGCCTCTATGCCTTCGCCAGCGGCGCCAACCCGGCGGCCAGCCTGGTGCAGGGCAGCAATGGAAACTTTTACGGCACCATGGAGGGATCGGGAACCAACTTCCTGGGCGCGGTGTTCATGCTGACGCCGTCGGGCGCTTTGACCGATCTGGTTTTGTTTAACGGCACGAACGGCGCCGCGCCCGCCGCCCCCTTGTTTTTGTCCACGGACGGCAACTTCTACGGCACCACGGCAAAGGGAGGGACCGGCAATCAAGGCACTATTTTCAAAATGTCGCCCTCGGGTGGCTTCACTCTTCTGGCCCGATTTCAGGGAACCAACGGGGCCAATCCCATGGGCGGACTGGTGCGGGGTCCGAAGGGATATTTCTACGGCACGACGCGGGCCGGGGGATCGAATGGGGTAGGGGAGGTGTTTGCGTGGTCCCCGGGCATCGGGGTGAGCAATCTGCATTCATTCAACGTCACCAATGGCGCCAATCCGCAGGGCGGGTTGGTGGCCGGTTTGGACGGCAACTTGTATGGGACCACCTACCTGGGGGGGACGAAAGGTTTGGGCACGGTTTTTCAACTCACGCCGTCGAACACGCTGAAAACGCTGGTTTCATTTTCGCTCACCAACGGCGCCTTTCCATTGGGGCTGGTGCAGGCGGCCAACGGCCTCCTCTATGGCGCGACCTTTGCGGGCGGGACGAATAATTTTGGCTCGGTGTTCGAGGTGACAACGACGGGCAGTCTCACCACGCTGGCCTCCTTCGGCATCGCCAACGGCGCCAATCCCCAGGCATCCGTCATCCTGGGCGCCGACGGCTTCCTCTATGGCACAACGGTGCAAGGCGGGGCGGACGGCAAAGGCGTCCTCTTCCGGGTGTCCACCAATGCGACCGTCGGCAGCGGCCGAGGCTCCGGTCGCGGCTCCGGCGGGTCAGGGACCAGTTCGGCGGTGTTGACCAACCTGGTCACTTTTTCCGGCGCCAACGGCGCTTATCCAGAGGGAGGGCTGATGCAGGCGGGCGACGGGAATTATTACGGCACAACCAGCAGCGGCAGCACGGATGGCTTTGGGAATATCTTCGAGCTGTCGGGTTTTCCCCCGACGATCTTCCAGCAACCGGCCAGTCAGAATTTCGCGGCCAAAGCGACCAATCACTTTACGGTAGGGGCCACCGGTTCGGCCCCGTTGACTTACCAATGGGTGATGGATGGGACTAATCTAACCAGCGGCGGGAACATTTCCGGCGCGACCAACAGCCAGTTGACCATCGGCCCCGCCGTGGTGTCTGATGCCGGCAGTTATTTGGTGGTGGTGGCCAACGCTTTTGGCTCGGCCACCAGCGCGGTGGTGACGTTGACCGTCCCGGCCCCGACTCTTGCCATAAAGTCGCCCGGCTTGAATGTGTCGGCCGCGTCGCTGACCGTGCAGGGAACCGCCTCGGGCAAATACGGGGTGGCCAACGTGCAATGGCAACTCAACGGCGGCGGGTGGAGTCCGGCGGCGACGACGAACCAGTGGACCAATTGGTCGGCCCTGGTGATCTTGCAGCCGGGAACAAACAGTTTCCAGGCTTACAGCGTGGACCCCGTCGGCAATGATTCGTCCACCAAGAGCGTGACCGTTTTTTACGTGACCAGGAGTCCGCTGACCTTGTTGACCAACGGTTTTGGAACCATCAGCCGCAGTTTCTCCGGGACCAATCTGGTGGTGGACACCAACTATACCGTGAGGGCTGTGCCCAAACCAAACAATCTGTTTTCCAACTGGACCGGGACGATCACGACGACGAACAATCCGCTGAAGTTTGTGATGGTGTCGAATATGACGTTGACGGCCAACTTTGTGACCAATTCTTTCCTGCGGGCGGCCGGAACTTACAACGGGCTGTTTTATGTTGCCGGCGCAGTGGGCGCGGAAAGCTCCGGCTTGCTGGGCGGCCTGACGGTGGGAACGTCGGGAACTTACACGGGCAAACTATATATCGGCGGAACCAACTACAGCGTGGGCGGCAATTTCGATCTGGCGGGCGACGCGAGCAATCAGATCACGCGCGCGGCCAATTTGGGACCCGTCTCGCTGGCGATGCATTTGAACTGGAACAGCGCGCCGCCGCAAATTACCGGCACGGTGCAGGGGACCAACGGCGGCGCGTGGACGGCTGAATTGACCAACGAACTGGCGGGAAGCAACCTGCCGTCCGCCGAATACACGATGCTGATACCGCCCGGAGCGGGCGCTCCGGCGGATTCGCCCGGCGGCGATGGCTACGCTTTGATCAGCAACCATCTTGGCGCCATTACGGTGACGGGCGCTTTGGCCGATGGCGCTTCCTTTGGCCAGAACATCGCGGAATCGGAATCCCTCCACCTGCCTTTTTATGCCACGCCTTACACCAATGGCGGCTTGTTGCTGGGTTGGCTGGACCTGAGCGGCGGCGCGCCCGCGGGCAGTTTGACCTGGATCCGTCCCACGGCGGCGGGCGGCTTCTTCACCAACGGTTACACCAATTTCGTCACTGTGCTAAGTTCGGCTTGGACCAATCTGGGGCCAAACACCCCTGCGATCTCGTTTCCCAACTGGGCAATACTGAATGTTTCATACGGGGTTCCTTCGACAGGTTTCGCGTTCATGGTGGACCTCAACACGACCAACGCTTTGGTAAGAGAGGGGATCGCGCCGACCAATTCATTCACCGGTTCGATCGCGCCCAAGACCGGGCTTTTGCGGATTACTTTTGGCAACGGCAATGGCACAAATACAACCGCCGGGACCGGCGCGGTTCTACAGAATGCCAATACGGGCGGCGGATTTTTTATCACGACAACCAACGCCGGAGCGATCAGCCTGACGCCGCTTCCATAGTCTGCTTGCCACTGAACAAATACTGATTATGAAAAAATCGGCCCTCGGTTGCGGCGCGGATTGCCAATTTCAGCCTTGCCCAAGTCTTTCGGAAGTGGTTTGTTTATAGCATGAACGCGGTATTGTCCGACAGCAGAGTTCCTGACATTCAAGCCCAGGCCCGTGACTTGACCAAGCGACAAATGCAGCAATGGTTTGATTGGATGGACGGCATGCTGGAGGTTCATCGGAGCATGTTCGTGTTCCGTGAGCCGACTCCGGCTCAACTCAAAGAACACAAGGCCGGCCTGAAGTTGGCCATCCGGCATTGCCTTTTTATAAACACCCTGATCGCCGATCCTGATTTCAATGAACCGGATTTGGTGTCCCGGCTGCAGGTGCGCGTCCGGCAATTACAGGACGCTTACGACACCTTCCATGACACGACTCTTTCAGACGCACAGGCGGATGAGGTTTTGAAGCAGGTTTTCCCGGAATGAACAGGGAACTGGAAGCGCTCATCCTCGCTTACGAAAAGGTGTCCGCATCGAAGGACCGAGAGGCGGAGCAGTGCCTGCTTGCCTTCGAGTCCCGTCTGGACAGAGTAATGGAGCGGCAGCCAAACCTGTCGCGTGATATTCTGCGCAAGAGCATCATCAAAGCGCATCGCAAGTGGGCTTTGAAACAGGATGGCAAACCGCCGGCAATTCCCCCGAAAGCCTGACCGGAGCATTCCGGCGTGGAAACCAGAGCCGCCTTTGTAATTGCACCGGCGCGGGCCGCGGCCTAGCTTGCCATCCAACATATGTTGACTATGAAAAAATCGGCCCTCGGTTGCGGCGCTGTCTTGCTGCTGGGAATCGTGGTGCTTGTGCTCGTGGTGGTCGGCGGTTACAACCGGCTCGTGCGCTTGTCCCAGGCGACCAACAGCCAATGGGCCCAGGTGCAAAATGTTTATCAACGGCGGGCTGATCTCGTGCCCAACCTCGTCGCCACCGTCTCCGGCGCGGCCAATTTTGAGAAATCCACCCTCACCGAAATCACGGCGGCGCGGGCCTCGGTCGGCCAGGTGAAAATTGACCCGAACAGCGCCCCGGCCGACCCGGCCAAGCTGGCGGAATTTGAAAAAGCCCAGGGCGCCCTCTCCTCGGCCCTGTCGCGGTTGCTGGTCGTCTCGGAGCGCTATCCGGATTTGAAGGCCAGCGCCAGCTTCCGCGATTTGCAGGCGCAATTGGAGGGCACGGAAAACCGGATCAGTGTCGAGCGCGGCCGTTTTAACGACGCGGTCCAGGCCTACGACACGGCCATCCAGTCGTTCCCCGCCGTGCTTTACGCCGGAAGTTTTGGATTTAGAGCCAAGCCTTATTTCACCGCCGTCTCGGGCGCGGAAAAACCGCCGCAAGTGCAGTTCGATTTCAACAAACCGGCTCCCGCCAAACCGTGATTGCTTGAAAACGTTTTGGTCCATCCTGGTTGGTCTGTGGTGTGTGACGGCTTGGGGCGGCGAGGTGATTCCCGCCAAGCCGGTCGGTTATTTTAATGACTACGCGAATGTCGTGCCCCCGGCCACGGCGGCGCAGCTCGACCGGAAGCTGGAGGATTTTGAGCGAGGCACTTCCAGCCAGATTGTCGTGGCCATCTATCCGAAGATGCAGTCGGAATCCTCGATTGAGGATTACACGGTGCGCGTCGCGCAATCATGGCAGACCGGGCAGGCGGGCAAGAAAAACTGCGCGGCGCTGTTTGTGTTCGTTGAGGACCGCAAGCTGCGCCTGCAAGTGGGCTACGGTCTGGAAGGGGCGTTGCCCGATGCGCTTTGCAAGCGGATCATTGACGATGAGATCACACCGCGCTTTAAGGCCGGGGATTACGGCGGCGGTTTGAGCGCGGGTGTAACCGCCATCCTCGCGGCGGCCAAGGGGGAATACAAGGGCACGGGCCGCACGGTCGCGGATAGCAGACAAGGGTTGTCACAACTCAACTATGCGCAATGGGCAATAATTATACTTTTGGTCGTGCTCTTCTTTAGTATTGGAATTTATCAGGCGCGACGGGCTGTGGCGGGTGGTTTAGGAGGCATTGTTCTGGGCAGCGGAGGATATTCCCGGGGGAGGAGCGGTTGGTCGGTCGGCGGCTTTGGCGGTGGTGGCTTTGGAGGAGGTGGCGGTGGCGGCGGCGGTTTTGGCGGCTTCGGCGGGGGTGGAGGTGGCGGCGGCAGCAGTTTTGGCGGCGGCGGCGCGGGAGGAAGCTGGTAGCCATGCGTGTCAACGATTTTCTCAAGCAGGTCCGGCACGGCGACATCGTCGCGGCGGTTCGCCAGGCCGAGTCAAAAACCTCCGGCGAAATCCGGGTCTTCATCAGCCACAAAAAAACGGAGGACGCCGTCGCGGCCGCGCAGGCCGCTTTTGTGCGCATGGGCATGACCCAAACGCGCCATCGCAACGGGGTGTTGATATTTGTCGCGCCCAAGGCCCACAAGTTCGCTGTCATCGGCGACGAGGCCGTGCATCAAAAGTGCGGCGATGTCTTCTGGCAGGCCCTGGCGGCGGAGATGTCGGGCCACTTCAAGAAATCCGACTTCACGGAGGGGATTCTCCATGGCGTGCGCAAAGCCGGGGAGTTGTTGGCGGCGCATTTTCCGCCGGAGCGCGGCGGCGCCGGCAAAATGCCGGACGAGGTGGAACACGATTGAGCCTCGCCTCGCCTTGGGCGTGGGCGGGCACAGGGCTGACTCTTGATCGTAAACGGCGCGTTGGACTTCAGCGTTGCCAAAGGCTTCGAGTCTCTGCTTGACAGAATGATGGAGCGTCGGCCAAACCTCTCGCGCGATATTCTGCGCAAGAGCGTCATCGTAATGGGTCAGTTTTGCCCGGCGGGAACGGTGGGGCGAGACTCCGTCGAGCCCTGACTCGATTTCGGGGGAATTTAGTCACGGCTCGACGGAGTCTTGCCCTACCGGTTTGAGATGGCGGCGCGGCTCTCCGTCGGGCGGACGTTGCTACTCAAGACGAAGGCATTCCCGATTCAACCGCCGAAGTTGCGCAAAATGTTTTTGGCGGATTGTTGGACGCTTTCGGCCAGTTCGGGCGGGTGGAGGACGCGGGCGTTGCCGGCCCAGCCGAGAATCCAGCGCTCCACCTCGGCCAGGCTGGAAAGTTTCATGCGCAGTTCCACGCCGCCGTCGGGCAATTCGCGCAGTTCCTGGGATTCATGCCATTTCTTTTCGCGGATGTAGTCGGCCACCAGTTCCTGGAACTGGATGACGACCTCAAACTGGCCCTGGCCGGATTGCACGCCAAAGCTGTCGCGCAGCCGTTTCTGGAGGGAAAACTTTTGCGGGCGGACAAAGGTTTTGCCGGTGAGCTGGACGGCCTGGATGCGGGCGGGAACGAAGGTGCGGATGTCCTGGCGCAAATGACACCAGGCGAAGAGAAACCATTCGCCGTTGATGTTGGCCAGGTGATAGGGATCCACCAGGCGCAGCTCGGTCTCGCGGCGGCCCGGCTTGCGGTAGGTCAGTTGCAGTTGGCGGCGCTGCGCGGTCGCTTTGGCCAGGGTGTCGAAGGTTTCCAGGTTGAGAATCGGCTCGGCGCTGGTGCGGAAGGAGATGGTCTGCCCCCAGTCGGCCAGGTTGAGCGAAATGGTGTCGGGCAGCGACGCGGCCATTTTTTTGAAGGCGCTGAGGAGCGGGCGCTCGAAGGTGGTGCCGCGATATTGTTGCAGGGCCTTCTCCGCGACCAGCAGGGCGAACAGTTCGCCTTCGGTAATCTGCAGCGTGGGAAAGGAACTGACTTCCTCCGTGTAATGGTAGCCGTGGTGCGCGGCGCTGAATTCCAGGGGCAGCTCCAGGCGGTCGCGCATAAATTCCAAATCGCGATGAATGGATTTGCTGCTGACTTCCAGTTCCAGGGCCAGGGAGACGGCGTTGGGGTGTTTGCCGGATTGAATGGCCTGGTGAATCCGCAGCATCCGTTCCACCGGCGGGCGGGAAAAGAGCGTCTTTTTAGAGGGTTCTGTCAAGTCAAATAATTTTGGCGAGCAATTCGTCGTTGGTCTTGTGCTTCTTGAGGGCGGCGGTGAGGGTTTCCATGGCCTCGATGGGATTGAGGTCCACCATCATGCGGCGCAATTTGCGGATGGATTCAATGTTCTTGGGGGAAAAGAGTTTCTCCTCCTTGCGCGTGCCGCTCTTGGGGATGTCCAGGGCGGGGAAAAGGCGGCGCTCGGCCAGTTTGCGCTCCAGAATCAATTCCATGTTGCCCGTGCCTTTGAATTCCTGGAAAATCAATTCGTCCATGCGCGACCCGGTGTCCACCAGCGCGGTGGCAATAATGGTGAGCGAGCCGCCTTCTTCAATCTTGCGGGCCGAGGCGAACATTTTGCGCGGGATTTCCAGGGCGCGCGCGTCCACCCCGCCGGTCATGGTGCGGCCGCTCCCGCCATGCACGCTGTTGTAGGCCCGGGCCACGCGGGTGATGGAATCGAGCAGGACAAAGACATCGCGGCCGCATTCGACCATGCGGCGGCAGCGCTCGATGGAGAAGCGGGAGAGGCGGACGTGGGTTTCCAGGTCCTGATCGTTGGAGGAGGCGACGACCTCGGCCTTGACGGAGCGCTGGAAATCGGTGACTTCCTCGGGCCGCTCGTCAATCAAAAGCACCATGACATAGATATCGGGATGATTGGTGGTGACGGCGTTGGCGATCTGCTTGAGGATGGTCGTCTTGCCGGTGCGCGGGGGCGAGACGATCAAACCGCGGGTGCCCTTGCCGATGGGGGTGACCAGGTCAATGATGCGGGTTTCCAACTGGTCGGGGGCGACTTCGAGATTGATCTTTTCGATGGGATCAATGGTGGTGAGGTTCTCGAAGCGCACCGCCTTGGTATAGGCGTCGAAGGGAAGGTCGTTGACCCTGACCACGCTGCGGAGCTGGGGGCTGTTGCCGCGATGGGGCGGCTGGGTCTCGCCGGCGACCAGGCAGCCTTCCCGCAGGAAGTTGCGCTTGATCGTGTCCGGCGTGACGAAAATGTCGCTCGGTTTGGGGTGGTAGTTGTTTTCCTTGGTACGGAGGAAACCGAAACCCTTTTCAGAAATTTCGAGGAAACCGGCTCCAAGGTCGGCTGTGGTGGCGCTGGGCGCATTGCTCATAGGATTTTTTGCAAAAGTACGAAGGTCCTGATTGAACTACCCCTAAAAATCAAGTTCGCTTTGAATTTAGAATTTTTGGAGGACCGCTGCGCCATACCGCACTGAATTGTCCGCGCAAACACGGTCAGACCTTCAACGCCTGAATAATCGCGCCAAACCCGCCATAATGCAACTATTTTTTTTCATCCGCCTGGCCGCCCAAAAAGGGGGGTGCTCACCTGCCCAACCGGTCCGCTTCAAACAGGCCGGAAAAGGCGGGGCGGGCAGTCCCCTGCGCGCCGTCGGGCATTGGCAGAGGAATGAACGTCGCAGTGCCATCGTTCGGCGGGCAGGGGACTGCCCGCCCTGCCATCCATGACGGATGCATGGCACCGCGCGCAGCCAGTCTCATCCCCCGCTTCGGTCCATCTGCCCTCCGCCATCCGCCATGGCTACCCCCCGACTTCCGCCTTGGCTTCCGCCGCCAGGGCGGTGCTCAGATAGCGTTCGCCGGTGGAACAGGCGATGGTGACGATCATTTTGCCCTTGTTTTCCGGGCGTTTGGCAACCTCGATGGCCGCCACGACGTTGGCCCCGGTGGAGATGCCCACCAGCAGACCCTCCTCCTTGGCCAGACGGCGGGCCATGACAAACGCCTCGTCGTTGCTCACCTGAATGCATTCGCAAATCTGTGGGTTTCCCTTGCTGTCTTTCAGGCGGAGGTTTTTGGGGACAAAACCGGCGCCCGTGCCTTGAATCTTGTGCGGGCCGGGCTTGAGGGGCTGTCCGGCCAAAGTTTGCGAGATAACCGGGGAGTCCTTTGGTTCAGCCGCAATGGCCATGAAGCCGGGCTTGCGGGGCTTGATGGCCTCGACGCACCCGGTGATGGTGCCGCCGGTCCCCACCGCTGAAATCAGGATGTCCACCTTGCCGTCCGTATCGGTCCAGATTTCCTCGGCGGTGGTTTTTTTGTGGATTTCGGGATTGGCCGGGTTGTCGAATTGCTGAGGAATCCAGGAGTTGGGGGTTTGGTGGGCCAACTGCTCGGCGCGGGCGATGGCGCCTTTCATGCCCTCGGCGCCGGGGGTGAGCATGAGTTTGGCCCCCAGCATGGCCAGGAGGGTGCGCCGTTCCAACGACATGGTGTCGGGCATGGTCAAAATCAATTTGTAGCCCTTGGCCGCGGCGACAAAGGCCAGGGCGATGCCGGTATTGCCGCTGGTCGGTTCGATAATGACCGTGTTCTTCTTGAGAACGCCCCGCTTTTCCGCGTCCTCAATCATGGCCATGCCGATGCGGTCTTTGACGCTGCCCAGCGGATTGAAGAATTCGCACTTGAGGAGGATGGTGGCCTCCAGGCCGGCGGTGACTTTGTTGAGCCGGACCAAAGGGGTGTGGCCGACGGTTTCGATGATGTTGTTAAAGATGCGTGCCATAGGAATGAATCGGGTTAAAACTCATGCAACATTTACTTTCGACACTGCATTTTGGCGCAACGTTCGCGGAGGGCAAGCGTTTTTTTTTGGGTTTTTTGGACTCCTCAGGGCTATTTCAAGAAGCTCCCGGGTCATGGTCCAAGCTCAAAAAAGATGAACCTGAGCCAGTCCAGCCAGCCGGGCCAGTTTGGCCTGCGCGGCATCGCAAGTAATGAACATCCCGGCGCGGACATGCTGGGCGGCGGCAACGTGGACAAAATCCCAAGTGCCGGCCTGCGAGCTTTGGGCGTGGCGGGCACTCAATTCATCGCCCCACTCCAAAAGATCGGACAGGCGATGGATTTCCAGCCTCAGCTTTCGGGAGGTTTCACTGGCCCGGTAAGCGTGCCACGCCGCCGCGGCATATTTGCCGGAGAGCCGGCGCAGATTGTGGCGCAGCTCCATTCGCAGCAGAGGATTCCAACTAAACTCTGGGGAGCGTGCCCGGCACCAATCGGTCACTGCCTGGGCGAATTCATCTGCCGGGTGAAACCATGCGATCAGCGCGGAGGTATCAGCGTAAATCTTCATCGCCGCCGGCGTCGTCGTTCCTGCAACACCGGGTTAGGAACACGATCACTGGATTTAAGGCTTTTTTGCGCGCGCCAGACTTCGGCCATGAGTTCAGGCCAGCCAGCCGGCTCGGCGGCGGCCAGGGGCTCGATCCGCCCGATGGTGCGGCCATTGCGGGTGATGAGCAAAGACTCCCCCTGCTCAAGTTGGTTCAAGACCATCTTGGTTTCTTGGTGCAGTTGTTTTGCGCTGATTAAGCCCACTCCCTAAAAGTAACACCTTAAAAGTGTCCCCGCAAGCCCAAGTTTGTCCAGAAAAGCACTTCGCCAATATTCTGCTGGAAGAACAGGCTCTGGATCCCCGGCGCCGGCTCATTAGGATGCCGCATCCTTTCCCGCCTGCACCGGCACGAGCGCAACGGCACCTGATTGATGGACAGTAAATCGTGAATTTCGAATTACCTTCGGGGTCACATCTAAACATTCTACTTTTGAGAATCGGTGAATGTAGAATGTTTAGATGTGACCCCAATGGCTACTGGCTACGGGGCTTCGGGAATCACGCCGTTTTCCAGTTTGACCGGCTTTGCTTCCAGGCGCGCGATGGCGGGTTCGAGGCCGGGACGGGTGGCGGTGAGGGTGATGACGCCGGGAGTCAGGGTCGAACGGATGGCGACGCGGTTGATGCCGCACTCGGTGTCGAGGTAGAGCTTGTTGACGGAGTTGGTCTTGCCGCTGTTGTAGCCGCCGCGCCACGTCGCCGGGCCGGTCAGGCTGAAATCCACGCGCGCTTCGTCCGTCGGGCAACGGCGGCCCTGGGCGTCCACGGCCTCGATGTCGAAAAAGGCCACGTCGGAGGCGTCGGCTTGCAGGCCGTTGGGGCCGGTGTGCGGGGTGAGCCTGAGGCGCCTGGGTTCGCCGGCGGTTTGGATTTCGTCCTGGGCGACGGTTTGGCCATTCCTGGTGGCGACGGCCTTGAGGGCGCCGGGTTCAAATTTGATTTGCGGGAAGGCGAAAATATAGCCGGTATTTCCAAAATTGACGCTTCTGTTCTCGTAGGTGTCCACAAAGTCCAACGGCTTGCCGGCCACGCCCAAAGATTTGCCTTTGACCGGGTTTGCCAAGGGATGTTTCCCAAATCTTCCATACTCCGGCGGGGCGAAAGGCTTGTCGTTGAGTAAAAGTTCCACCGCATCGCAATGGCTGGCCGCGACGAAAATGGTTTTCACGGTGTTCGACGGGTAGTTCCAATGGCCGATGATGTGGATGTCCGGTTGGTCGTTTTGCATGACGCGATAGACATAGTAAGCCTGCTTGGGAAGGCGCACGGAATCCACTTTGCCGCTGACGCGGCAGACTTCGCTGCTGTCCTGGCGGCCGTCGGCGTTGGAATCGGACCAATAAATGGAGGCGTAGCCCGACCATTTGGAGTGGGCCGGGTCCGGGTTGGAAATGCGGTTGATGAAATAATCGTGGTAGCGCGCGGCGGCGGCCAGGCAGAAAGTCTCCGAGTTCCAGTGGTAAGTGTCTTTGGGGCCGGGCTGGAAGCCGAAGTGGGGAGGGGAGTAGTCGTCCCAGAATCTCCGGGCGGCTTCGTCGCGAAAATCTTCGGTCTCGATCAGAGGCGCCTTGTCGCGGCGCTCGGCGCTGTAGGCGCGAAACATGTCGGTATTCCCGCTCAACCGGTCGGTGCGGGGGTCCTGGCCGATCATGACGCCGTAGTACTCGGCAATGGGCGTCAGGGCGGTGTTCGCAGGCACGTCGCTGTCGCCGCGGGTGCCCATGACGCGGCCGCCGCCGGGATCCCATTGCTGGCGCAACGCCACCATCTGCCGCATGTGGTCGGGAGTAATCACCGTGTTGCCCGCTTCCCAGAAAAAGATGCTGGGCGTGTTGCGATAGAAGATGATGGAGTCGCGCATGACCTCCATCCGTTGGTCCCATTGCACGCCTTGGGCGTCCTTCTCCTTGTCGCCCGCGGGACAAACCTGGATGAGGCCGGCTTTGTCGCAGGCGGAGACATCGGCGCGCTGGGGCGAGATGTGCATCCAACGGATGTAGTTGGCGTGGGTGCTGCCAACCAGCGCCGCGTTGAAGTCGTGCATCCAATCCGGATAGGCCTGGCCCAGCCCGGCCCAATCGTCCGCGGCCCGTTGGGCGAAGCCGGTGAGCCAGACGAAATGGTCGTTGAGCCAGACGCCGCCCCGGCCCGCGCCGCCCTTGAATTCGGCCTTGCGAAAGCCGGTGCGCGTTCGGCAAACGTCCACCACTTTGTGGTTGACCTTGAGGATGGTGTAAACGTCGTAAAGATACGGATCGCTCACGTCCCAGAAACGCGCGGACGCCAGCGGGCCGGCGGCGGTCAGGGTTTCGGTCTGGCCGTCCTCCACATCGGAGGCCTCCCCATGAAACCTGGCCCGCACCACGCCCCCGGCGTCCACCACCAGGGCGGACAAGGTGATGGATTGGGGAGCGCCGGATTCATTGCGCACCTGCGACTGGATGGAGAGGTCGCAGCTTTTGCCGGCAATGGAAAAATGCGACGGGACGATGTACAGGCCCGTCGTCTTGAGGTTCTCGTAGACGGGCAGGGTTTGATAGACCGTGCCCGTGAGGATCAGGCGGATGTCGTGATTGAGCCCGCCATAGTTGGGATTGAAGGCGCGGCCCATCCATTCAAATTCCGCGCCGGATTCCTCCTTGTAATTGTTGCTGTTGTCCACTTTGACGGCGATGAGGTTGTCCGCGCCGCCAAAATTCACCAGCCCGGTCAGGTCCAGGCCGCAGGGGGTGATGCCGTTTTCGTATTTGCCGGCGAGTTTTCCGTTGACCCAAAAACGGCCCGCTTGTTTCAGCCCTTCAAACTCCAAAAAGACCTTCCCGCCGGCCGCCTTGGCCGGCAGGCTGAAATGCTTGCGGTACCACGCGATGCCCGCGTAGGCGTGCCGGTCACCGCCGCCGTGGTCAATGAGGCCCTGGTAAGAGTCCGTGTCGTTGTAAGTGTGCGGCGCGCTGACGCTCGCCCAGGCCGAGTCGTCGCAATCCATCTGTTGGGCATTGGCGACATCCTCGCGGATGAATTTCCAGCCGGGGTTGAAATTATAAATGGCGCGCGGGGAGGCGGGCGGCGTGAAGGGCGGGGCGCCGGCGGCGGCGCGAAATGCCCCGGCGGCCAGAAACATAACGGCGAAAGCGGTTGCAGTTTTCACTCTGAGATGCCCCCAATGTAAAAAGGCGGACGTACTCGGTCGAGGGAATTATTTCCTGGCGCGAAAAGAAAAGAAAGTCGGTCTATCTCATTCGCGCCAATGCCTCAATACTCGGATATCTGCCGATTTCAGCCAGGAGTTTGCGAAGGGCGACCCGCTCGGGATGGTTAAAATCCAGCAGCCGCGATGTCACCTCGGCGATCTCCGTCAAAGATTCGATACGACCAGAATTGTGGAAGAAATGTTGGCCCCAAGGATCGGTGCGCGGGTTGAAAAATCGAATCAAAACGCCGCCTTGGAGACTTAAGGAACCGATGTCGGTTCCTTTATGGCGATTGCAGTGGAAACAAGCGTAAGCCAGGTTTTCGAGGGTTGAAGCTCCGCCATGTTTGAGGCTGATGATGTGATCCACCTCACACGTGATACAGATCGTCCTCATGGACCAGGCAGTACTCGCAAAGGTGACCCGCGCGCCCGGCCACCGAAGGACGCAAGGGATGCTTTGGCTCATTGCTCATGGGCCAGCAACTGGCGCGCGCGCGCCTTGGCCAGATTCATGAGAAGCTCAAGATCCTCGTAATGGTCCAGCTCGCGCCGTTCTTGCGGAGTGAGCGCGGACGCCTTTTCGCGGCGCAACAAATCCCAAACCTCGTTCTTTGCGGCCTCTGAGGGTTGGAATTCTGTGACTTCGCGCGGGCTGCGCGTTGCAATAAATTCAGCCACTTCCTGATACGCTTGCATAACGGGAGTATTCCACCTTTTACGGTGGTTGGCAAGAAAACAGCGTTGTCATCGGTTTGGAGGCTGGCGGTTACGCCACTGCCGAAGATTCTGTACACCAAAAAGCCCCCGCCCAGTCTTGCGACTGCGCGGAGGCAAATTGGGGGCTGGGAGTTCGCCACTCTCTCTTTCCCACGCTGACATTAGGCGCGCCCTCGCGGGGCTGCCAGCTTCCCGACGCCATTCTCCACGGCAAGCGGAGTTGCCGGCCTCATAGCAGGGCCGTCCAGCGCCTTGCGGTCGCTGAATCATCGAGTGAGGCCTCTGAGCTCGCTGGGGCTGGCGTTTGCGGACGCCGGCTTGCGAACCAAGTGAAGACACGTTTGTGACTGCGGTTCCGCGTCTTCACCGTTTTGCGCTGGGTCGGCCACCGCTTTTGACGGTGCGTTGGCCCAGTGCCACGGGTCTGACCTCTTATCTCTGAGGTTGCTTTTCGCTCACAAGCCAGCGGCGCCGTTTGTAACGTCGCCGGCCTTTTGGAAGTGGTGGCAGACCATGCCTGGGCCTGCTCTTCTTCCCGGTTGGAACACCCGCTTTGTCCCGCCTTTCGGCGTCTTTACGGCCTGGTTGAGAGGCCGTGCGGGTCGCTCTTTCCGTGCTGATGCGCAGTAGCAACCGTTTACCCTCCGGGTAACTGCGATTCCCCCAGGCCCGAAACCAGCCTGGGATACTTGACCCGGCGCGGAACGGTTTCTTTTTCGTTCCTGGCCGCTCAGTTCCTTTTCGCGTTACTGACGGCGCGCGAACGCCGCCAGAGGAACTGGTGAATTATGCCTCCGGTCTCCGCTCCTTGCAGAGCAGACTTAGAGGGGTTGGGCCAACCAGCCTGGCTCAACCTTTCCCCAGTCGCCTGGGATTATCTTGGACCACCCGCAACTTTCTTGCGTCCGCCGCGGGCATCCTTGTTCTTTCAATGAACTGTGGAAAGATTAGCACATCTGCCAAAAAAGAGTACTAAATGTTATGCACAGGTTTGTTCACCGCCGCGCCGGATTATTCACAGGCGCCCGCCGCGACAATCCTCAACAACGGCGGGCTTTTTTGCGCGTTCTGTCAACAAAACGCCGCCGCCCGGTCCGCCGCGCCCCGCCCGCGGTGGATAAGTTTTTTTCGCAAAAATGCCAAAATCCTGCCGGAAGAGGCGCGGATCGGTCCGATCCGTCCCATCCGTCCGATGGAGCAGGCCGGAAGGCACCTTGCGCAAATCCGGCCCCTGTTTGCCAGCCTCCCTCCTCGCCCCGCGCCCGTCACGCCGCCGTTTACCTGCCGGGATTGGCGCCGCCCTGCTGCCGGTTCAATCCGCTCAACCAGTCGGCGAATTGGGGGTTCTTCGGATCCACGGCCAGGGCCAGCTTGAGAATCATCCGCGCCTCCTCAAAGCGCCGCTGGCTGGAAAGCAGGAGCATTGAATGATAGACGGCTTCCGGGCTATAGGGACAGAGCGCCAGGGCCTGTTTTGACGCAAACTCCGCCTCCTTCAACAGGCGCGCCTTCGTCTCGGGGCCGGTTTTCGGCGCGTCCGGCCCGTCTGTTCGCCATTGGTAAATGCTGCTGGCAATGGAATCGCGCAGTTTGGAGTAGGTTTTCTGCGCGTATGGGCTTTGCAGGAACCGGGGATCGCCCTTGAAATCGGATTGGTCGTGGCGCACATAGACCTTTTCGCAAAAATGGCAGACGTCTTTCACGGTGGTA
Organism: Verrucomicrobiota bacterium; assembly: GCA_049513975.1. Classification (GTDB taxonomy): domain Bacteria; phylum Verrucomicrobiota; class Verrucomicrobiia; order Limisphaerales; family Palsa-1400; genus JBEKOF01. The sequence goes on from JBEKVM010000093.1 coordinate 18,208, forward strand.
TCGGAAGTGATCCAGTTCCCGATGGTCCTTTCGGCAACGCCGCCCCAGAACTTGTGGTCCGCATCCATTGTCTCCGGCGTGATTTCCGGCACCGGCTGCCGGTTGATCTTCAGGATGATCCCCGAGGGTGTCAAGTAGGGCTTCATCCATTCCAGCGGGAAACTTTCCTCCACGTAAAACTCCCGGCCGGGATTCTCGTCAAACACCTTTTTCGCGATCAGGCCGTTGACCCGCATCACCGCGCTCAGGCCGGTAATCTGCAACGTCCCGCCTTGCGCGGTCAACTCCTCGCCCGGCAGGACTTGCCTTGGCTCGTTGGGATGTAGTTTGTCATGTTCCATACGAAGGGTAATGTCACTCTGATACGCGGCGTAACATTCCTGGAATTCGTTGGTGGTCGGGATTTGGAGAAGCCCTCCATACAGGTAGCGGAGATAATCCATGTAACGGGGGTCGGCCAGCGGGTTCTGGCTGAGGACGAAAAAGGGATCGCCCGGCGCGCGACAAAGAGCGGTCGGCAGCCCTCGGCCGGGATCGGTTCCGCCAAAGTAGATGCAGCCGGGCGGCAGTGCTTTCATGAAGTCCTTTCCCAGCGCGAGCACCAGGTCCGGGTTTCCTTCCTCAAACGCGTCAATGGCAAGTTCGATTTCCTTGGCAATCTCCAGGATCGGAGTTCGCAATTCTGAGCCTGGGGCGGCGGATTGGGCGGACTTCATGAGGCCGGCATAAATCCGTCGCGCATCGCCGATCTGGCCCGCTTTGGCGGCGGCAAAGAAGTTTTCGAGGTCGGGACTGTGCTTGAAATTGCTTTGGCGGGCGATTTCATCGGCCAGTTTTTTCTCGGCGGTGATGAAACTCACGATTTCCGCGGGAATAACCGTGGTCTGGTTCTTCAACTGGAGTTCGGGAGGCAAGATGGCCGCCGTGGCCTTTGGCCACAAGAAATCACCCGGCGCCGCGCCGATGAGCAGAAGGGCGGCCACGCCAGCCCAACCCCAAAAGGCGCATTTCTGCCCGCAGCCGCATGGAACTTTTGCGGTGCTCATTAGCGTGTTCTGTGTAGCTCGAAACCCGGACGAGCCGCCCGATCCGCCGGTCGTTGACGCGACTCCTCAGCTCCCTTTGAACCTGAATAAACCTGCGGCCGTTTGGCCGGCGCTCAGGCCGCCGCCGCCGCCGTTGCCGGCTTCTTCGGCGTCTTGGCCTTGGCGGCGGCCTTTTTGCGTTTGAGGTGCGCGGCCCGCCGCTGGCGTTTGATGACTTTGTTATATTGTTTGCCCATAATTCGTTGGCTTAGTCTCAGTGCAGTTGTTATTTTCAGCAATATGAAGTCTTGCCTGCGTTCATTCAATATCTATTTGCTGGCGGCCGCCGCCCTCGCCGGCGGCTGCAGTTCCAACCACTTCAGCATGAGAAAGGAATACTCCACTTTGCGCGTCTATCTGGAGGGGCCGCCGGGCGAGTCGTCGCTGGTCTATGTCACCCGCGCCAAGACCCCCATGTATGTCGGCGCCGAGCCCTTTCTCACCGAAGAGGATGTGAGCAAGGCCCGGCTGGTGGACAATCCGGACGGCACCTTCGACATTCAAGTGACCTTTAATGATCACGGCGGGCTGGTGCTGGACATGACCACCACCTCCAACCGGGGCAGGCATCTCGTCATTTTTTCCCATTTTCCACCGAAGGGCTGGAAGCAACCGCAGGAGAGCGGCGCCGACTCCGTGGAAAAGCCCGAACCGGGGAAGCCCCGCGTTGCCGGCTGGCTGGCGGCGCCCTTGATCCGAACCGGCCTCTCCAATGGCTCGCTCAAGTTCACCCCGGACGCCTCCCACGACGAGGCGGAACGAATCGTGCGGGGATTGAACAACATGGTGTCGGATTTGGATAAATAAGCCTGCCCACCGATATGTCGAGGATGCCGTTATTTTTTTGGGTTGCGGCGGTTTTGGGGCCGGGCGCGGCGCTCCCGGCGCAGCCCTTCTTTTTGCCGACGGCCAACCACGCCTTGTTCGAGAAAGGGAAGGAGGCGGATTTTTTTGTCCCGACGCCCGGCAAGACCTGGGAAAGCGGCTGCTTCGGCTGCGTGCGCACCGACCGCCGGCAAATGCACGAGGGGCTGGACATCAAATGCCTGCAACGCGACCGCCGCGGCGAACCGGCCGATCCGGTCCTGGCCACCGCCGCCGGCACGGTGGTTTACATCAACAATCGTCCCGCCCTTTCCAATTACGGGCGTTATCTCGTCCTCCGCCATCTCATCGGCGGCGTGGAAGTCTATTCCCTTTATGCGCATTTGCACTCCGTCCGCAGCGATCTCACGCCCGGCATTTCCGTGCAGGCGGAAGAGCCGGTGGCGGTGATGGGCCGGACCTCCAACACCGCGGAGACCATTTCCAGGGAGCGGGCCCATGTCCATTTTGAATTGAATTTGTTTTACAGCGATCATTTTGCCGCCTGGTACAAGACTCATTTTCCCGGACAACGCAATGATCACGGGGTGTGGAACGGGGAAAACCTGGTGGGCTTCGACCCGCGCCTGGTCCTGCTGGCCGGGCGCGAGGAGGGGTCGAATTTCGACTTGACATCCTGGCTGCAACACCGCGCCGCCCTGTGCCGCGTCCTCGTGCGCCAGGCCGATGTGCCCTGGGTGAATCGTTATCCCATGCTCGTCACCCCCAACCCGCTCGCGCAAAAAGAGGGCGTCGCCGGATATGAAATCGCCCTCGACTACAACGGCCTGCCCTTTGCCTGGGTGCCCCGCGCCGCCTCCGAGATCAAAGGGCCGGCCAAATACCGCCTCCTCTCCGTCAACGAAGCGGAGGAAACGCAAAACCCCTGCCGCAAGCTGGTCCGGCTACAGGCCGGCCGCTGGCAACTGGCCCCCAACGGCATCAGCTTGCTGGACTTGTTGACTGAATAAGGTCAGGCACCCATGAAAAGAACAAGGCCCGTCCTTTTGGTTTTGCTGCTCCTGGCCGCCCCGGCGGCGGTGCAAGCCCAATTCAGTTACACCACAAATGCCGGCGCCATCACCATCACCGGTTACTCCGGACCTCCCTGGGTTGTTACCATCCCGACCAACATCACAGGGCTGACCGTCACCGGCATCGGAGAGTTTGCCTTCTATAACGACGCCAGCCTGACCGGCGTCACCATCCCCGGCAGTGTCACCAGCATCGGGGAAGGCGCGTTCTTTTACTGCACCAGCCTGACCGGCGTCATCATTCCCGGCAGCGTGGCCGGCATCGGAGACTATGCTTTTGATAGCTGTTTCAGCCTGACCAATGCCACCATTGACTACGGTGTGACCAACATCGGGCAGGCGGCGTTCGAGGACTGCTCCAGCCTGGGCAGTGTCACGATTCCCGGCAGCGTGGCCGGCATCGGGCCGTCTGCTTTCGATAGCTGCATCAGCCTGACCAACGCCACCATCGCCGACGGCGTCGCCAGCCTCGGGGCATCGGCCTTCTCCTATTGCGAAAGGCTGGCTGGCGTCTCCATGCCCGGCAGCGTCACCAGCATCGGGGACCATGCGTTCTATTACTGCTACCTCCTGACCAATGTCACCATTCCCGGCAGTCTCACCAGCATCGGGGAATCCGCGTTCGCTGGCTGCGCCAGCCTGGCGGGCGTGGCGATTCCCGGCAGCGTTGCCAGCATTGGCAATTCTGCGTTCTCTGATTGCTCCAGCCTGGCCGGCCTGACCATTCCCGGCAGCGTCACCAACCTCGGCAATGCCGCCTTCTCTGGTTGCACCAGCCTGGCGAATGTCTATTTCAAGGGCAACGCTCCCGCCGCCGAATCGTCCGTCTTCGCTTCCGACACCAACGCGACGATCTATTATTTGCCTGGGACGACGGGCTGGAGTTCCACTTTTGCCGGTTTGCCTGCTCTGCTGTGGAATCCGCTGATCCAAACCGGCGACGGCAGTTTTGGCGTGCAGAACAATCAATTTGGGTTCGACATTACCGGCACCGCCAACATCCCCATCGTGGTGGAAGCCAGTGCAAGCCTGGCCAGCCCCGTTTGGACTCCGCTTCAGAGCCTCACCCTCACCAACGGTTCTTTCTATTTCAGCGAACCCTTTCAGCCGAACATCTCCGGCCGTTTCTACCGAATCTCCTCCCAATGATTTTTATCAATTAGCATTTTGCATTCTGCCTTCCCCCTCCGCGCCACCCGCCGGGCTCGCGCCCGTCGCGACAGGTCCGCGGCAAAATTCCCATGCGGCGGTTTGCCAGTCTCCGCATTTCGCTCCTTCACTATGAGCCAGGTAAGCTGCCCAAGTGGCTAAGGCTCAGAGCCTTGCAAAAATCCGCGCTTTTCCGCGTTTTCCCGTGTCAAAACTCTTTAGAAACGTCCCCTTCTTAACTCACGAGAGAATGTCCCTTTGTTGACTGTCTCTGTTCTTGTTCCTTCTTGAGGCGCGGGGCGGCGGACGGAGGGAGGCCGGAGCGTAG
>JBEKVM010000094.1:0-22523 GCA_049513975.1 Verrucomicrobiota bacterium
TGTTAACTCATAGATACAAGCGAATTTTATTTCCGGTGCTTTTTGTGAAGGAAATGACGCTTATCTGCCCCGAAGCGCCGTCAGGCTGTCAAAACCCACAGGAATTTCCGAAGGGCATTACGGCTAGGCTTCGGTAGTCGTATTTGAGCAAACTTTCGGAGGTTTGCGCACCGGCTATTCTAACAACCAGAAAGGAGAGACATAGGGCTGTGAATTTTGTTTTCATAAGATTATTACGGTGCGACTTGCCGGCAGTATGGCGAGGCGACGGCCTGCTTGTCTCGCCCAGCCTGAAGCGGCGCGAAGAGCCAAAATAGCGATTGGCGCACTGAGTAGGTTGCGCAGCAAACTCCAACAATTGGCCGCGCGCATATTGGAGCCGCTGGGGTCCAAACCATCTTCCTCTTGAATGAAGGGACAGGGAAAGATCTCTAAGTTTCATAGGCTGAGGTATAAAGATTTGTGGTTCCTCGAGGTTTTCAGTGGAATGATAGCGCCACTGGAAGGCCTTGAAGAGCAAGGGTTTGGGCCTGTCGGCCCGAAAACACAGGCCTTTAATGATGTTGGATGGCGCATGCAGCCGTTTTCGGACCCTATGGATCCACTGAAAACGTCGAGGAAGCAGATTTGTTGACAATGAGATCTTGTGGTTAACCACCGGTTTGTTCAAGGCTGTAGGTATGTCCGGCGCGGGTGGCGAAAACCACGCATTCGCCGTTGCTCTTGTCCACTTGAATGGGCACATGCTCCATTCTGCCGGCCTCGTGGACGATGACTGGCTTGCCCGGCCAGGGATTCATCACCCGGCATGGGTTGTCCCGCCGCGACTGAATTTCAACGTGGTAAACCCTGCCGGCGTTCTTGCAGGCCGTTACCAGGAATCCGCCTCGCGCCTGGAAATTACGGAAGGCCACCACGTCCGCCGACGGCGACACGGGGAACAGATGGATACGCCCGCTCCGGCTGTTGCACAATGCCTCCGCATCATCGCTCGTTCGCCGACGCCCGGTCGTCGTGTCCGGAGCCACACCCAACAGGAGCGTGGTTTCGCTGGCGACGCCGGCGGTCCGCAATGCCTTCACGGCGCGAAGCATCATTTCCTTCTGCTCTTGGGGAGAATCCAGATTAATTTCATCAGCCAGTAGAGCCGGATACATCGCCGGCTCGCCAAAATGATCCCCGGGGAGACGCGTCGGTTCCACTCCGGCTTGCCCGGCATACTCAAGGCCCTCCGCAGTTCTCCAGGTGGCATAGCCCAGGAGCAGCCGTCCGACATTGGACCTGCCCAGATCGGGACAACCCGCCCGCGCGGCTGGATCGCGTTGGCGCATGGCGGACTTGGGCAAGGCGCTGAACTGGCCGCGAGCCTCTCCAATTGCCGCTGGCCCAGTCCCGCCAGTGCCAGCGCGCGCAGGAGCGCCGAGGAAGAACTCCCGGCCGGAAACAGGTTCCACCGCCGGAGATGCCCCGGCCCAATTGCAAAATCAGGCGCACTGTTGCCAAGATACCGGACATTCCCCACCAAGAGCCGTTCAAAGTACATGGCAAGCAGGTCCTGTGCTCATTGGCCTCAGCACTCCATTGGCTTTGAAGCCGCCTGTAGCAGCGAAAGAGTGGGGTAGCGCTTGCGATAAAACTGGCCTTTGTGCCGGCGCAGAAGAAATTCAAGGGCCAACCCGGATGGCGCGTTCCTCATCAAGAAGGACCCCGTCAATGATTCCGCTCCGTGTTCGGCCGCCAGCCGCCGGACAAAAGCCGGGCTGATCGCTGCGTCGGTCAGGAGGTGTTGCAGGGCGTCTATTTCCTCGTCGGTTAAGCCGGCGCCCTTTTTGCGCAACCCGGACAGCACCTGGTTGAACCGGAGCGAATACTCCACGCCCTCTTCCGGATTGGAAAAGGCCCCGATGAGCACGCGGGAATTTGGCGCCAATGGATGGACCAGTCCGGCTTATTTGCCGGATTTCAGCAGGCAGTTTCATATTAAGGAACGACTTCAATTTCGTAGAATTTTTGCGGCACCGGCGGGGAATTGGAAATATCCAGATAAGAAGTGGAGAGGCCGTTTGCCGGAAGGACTCCACTGATGGGCGTGAAGGGCAGGCTCAAATTGGTGGTTGCCAGAACAATATAATTGACACCTGGCGTGCTGCTCCAAACAATTGACTGGTTGTTGCCGGCCAGGCCCGAAATCGCCAGCGGCGGCGGCACAATCACCGTTCGCGTATCGCTTAAAACCGCCGCATTATTGCTGTAAACGACTTGAATCGTATTGGAGCCGGGCAAAGCGCCGCTCCAGTTGTAGAGCAACGAGCGCAGCCCGCCGCACCCGGCTACAACCCCCGGAGGGCGAAAGATGCAGGATGGCTGCGGCTGCAACACGCCGTTGATGGTCAGGTTAAAAAAGGCGGGATTGTTCGTATCCAAGGCAGGAGTGAAACAGACTTGGATCAGATAAGTAGTATTGCTTCCTATTGGAATCACCATTCCGTCGGTCGCCGGACTGGAGATATAAACGGAAGGCGGGGCGGCGGCAGTCTGGAACAACAAGCTGTAAGACGCAAACATGGTGTTGCCCGATACCGCGTCGAATGCCGAGTTGCTTACAACCACCGTGATGTTCGTCAAGGGAGGAAATCCGGCGCCATTTGGGGTAAAGGTCACCGTGTCGCCCGCCGCGGACCAAGCGAACGTTCCACTGACAGGAGGAACGGTGGAAAAAGCCGCTTGCACGCTGTTCGTGTTCATGGGCTCGCTGAATTGAAGCACGATGGGCGACAAAGTCGAGACATTAGTCGCATAGTGGACCGGCGAATTGCCCGCCACCACCGGCTCAAGCGGCTGCCACTGCGATTGTGCGATGAAAATTTCGGCACTGGTGCTTGGCACGGTTATGGCGGGCGTTTGCGAACCAGAACCCAGGGTAATGGTCTCGTTGGTGTTCAGTAAATTTACAAGCACAGTGCCGGTGGGATAAGTCGAGGTGCGGCTGGGCAAGGTCTGGCTCGTGCTTGCGCTGTTAAAGACCACGAATACTTCCTGCGTGTTCAGCACGCGGGAATAAGCAAACAATCCCGGGCCGTTGGGGTTGTTCCACTGATTGACGTGTGAGCCGAGCGTGAGCGCGGGATATAACCGGCGGAAGTTGTTCAATTGGGCCACCCACAGGAACAGCGGGTGGGTCATGTTGAAGTTATCAACTCCCGGCGAACTGAGCTGTAAAACAGTGCCCGCCGGGCCGTCCTTGAATTCCCCGGCAAACATATCCTCGCGGTCATCCGGGTCGGTCGCGCCATCAAAACCCTGTTCCGTGCCGTAATACAGACACGGAATGCCGCGCGCGGTGTAAAGAAAGGCCAGCGCCACTTCCAGCCGGTTCGTGTTGTTATTCGTTGCGCTGGTGCTTAAAAAACGGGGATTGTCGTGATTATCAAGAAAAGTGACCAGTTGCATCCACGACGCGGGATCATAATCGGCCGCAATCGCGTCGTAATGATCTTCGATCACGGATGTAGCACCGGTGGTTGTGGCGAACACACTGTTGATCGCATTGTAATAGAGTGGATAATCCACGATTGAATCAAACTTGAATGCTCCGCCGCCTTCTGTCCCGGTATAGGAACCTTCCTCGGTATCGGAGCCGTTATCAGCCTCGGCGAACATGAAAAAGTTGGTATTGCCGTTGGTCGCCGCGTAGGAATGAATCGCCGGACAGAAACTCTGCCAACACCCCATGTCCACCTCCAGTGCGGTATCAACCCGGAAACCGTCAAAGCCAGCCTGTTGAATCCAGTATTGGTAAATTGCCGCCATCTTCGTGCGAACGTAGGGCGTTTCCGTTCTGAAATCATTCAGCCCGTCCAACCAACCCAAAACAACCTGGTTGCTGACGTCGAAATTGTCAATGCCGCCATAGTTGTGGAATATATTTGTCAGTGAGGGATTGGTGGCGGTGAGATTGAAAGGCGCCGGATAGGTTTTTGAACTGTTCACATAATTAAGGGGATAGCCGGTCGGGTAATTAAAGTTTGGATAGCCCGACCCACTGCCCGTGATGAGGTCGCCCGCGTGGTTCACGACGATGTCATCAATGACCAGTAAGCCGCGCGCGTGAGCCGTCTGGACCATATGTTGCAGGTTTGAGAGCGATCCCCAATGCGGAGCGACTTGATAGAAATTCCAAGCGGAATAGCCGTGATATTGCCCTTCCGTGTTCAGCACGATCGGCGAAATCCAAATGGCTGTCGCCCCCAAGGCCTTGATGTAGTCCAATTTCTGTTCGATGCCCTGGAAATCGCCGCCATGCACCCCTGTCGGATTGCTGGGAGCATACGTGCCTTCCGCATTATCATTGGAAGGATCCCCATCGTAAAAGCGGTCGGTGATGATCTGGTAGATGCTTTGTGTCCGCCAGAATGCGTTGGATTGGGCAGGCGAGTCTGTCGCCATGAGGCCAAGCGAAGCCAGAACAAGAAGTGTCCGGCCCCAGAGAGAACCTGAATGCATGGACTTGTGCAAAGAGTTCGTCATGAGCGCGCTCCCCTCATTGGGAAGATACTCCAAATGCAACATTTTGTCACGGTCGCCGGGTTCAAGATGACTGGCACCGCCCGCTCTGCCCGACCATGGTTTCCACCAGACGGTTAAAATTCTCCGCCCGGACCAATTCCTCCAACGGCAGATGCACGCGGTAGCGCCAGTAATAGTTGGGAATGGCCGGCACGTTGATGCGTTCCGCATCCACGTCGGGCCGGCGCAACGCGCCGTCCATGCCCAGCAGATCCTGCAATTGAAAAATGCCCCACATTGCCGGCGAATCCAAATGCTGGCGGACGATTTCGCGGTTGACCCACGGCTCGCATTCGGACGGTGCCGGACCGGGTTGTCGCAGTTCCTGGTTGAAGAATATTTGCGTGAGCTTTTTGTCCTCCTGCCACCAGCCGCGAATCGTGCTCATGTCATGGGTGGAGGGCGTGACCACGCTCAAATAAGGAGCGTCTGCCGGGCGCGAAAAGTCCACATGCAACGCCTTCGGCATGCGCTGGATTTCCAGGCCCAACAGGCCAAGTTGCTTCATCACCTCCGGCACACAGGCCGGGACCATCCCCAAATCCTCGCCGCAGATCAGCATGTTCGTCACGCGTTTCAGCGCGGGCAATTTCTGCAGCGCCTCGCGCCTCCAACAACCGTCCTGCCTCCGGAAAAAATAATCCGCGTAAAAATCCTTCAACCGCACCTGGGTTTCCTGATCGAGTTGACGGAAGGAAGCCGTTTGTTCCATGCCGAGCCGAAAATGAAACTCCCAGGCCGCGCCGCCTGGAGCCTCGATCAGCAGCACGTTGCTGATCAAATCAAACAGCCGCTCCCTCAGCCATGTGTCGCGCTTGTCTTTTTCCAACAATGCAAAATGTCTTTCCACGTCCCGTTGCGTCACAAATTCCGGCTTGAGCGAATACGTTCCGCGCAAGGCGGGGTTCAGGAATTCGCGCTTCACGCCCTCGGCGCGGTCGCCAAATATTTCATGCAACACGGCGTCGTTGATGAACGGCCGGGTGAATCGTTCGTAGTTGAACACGATGCCGCGCGCGGCGAACTCGCCGGGCTGCACCGGCATGGCGGGCACAAAATGACCAAGAATGCCTTCGACCGCGTTCTGCGGAATGCTCCAGATGCGGAAGAAGCCGAGGATGTGGTCAATGCGAAAGGCATCGAAATAACAGCTCATCTGCGCAAAGCGCCTCTTCCACCAAGCAAAGCCGTCCTGCTTCATGCGCGGCCAATTGTAAGTGGGAAAGCCCCAATTCTGGCCTCTGGCGGAGAAGGCGTCCGGTGGCGCGCCCGCCTGCATGTCGGTGTGAAACAACGCCGGGTGCTGCCAGACATCCGCGCCGTGACGATAGACGCCGATCGCAATGTCGCCCTTCAAAATCAAGCCCTGGGCATGCACATAATCGGCCGCTTCGCGCAGTTGGAGGTGCAAATGAAATTGGATGAAGCAATGCAAAGCCATCTCGTCGCGCGCGGCGGAATCACGCGCCGCCAGGGCGCTGATCTCTTTCGCGTTATAGACACGATGTTCGGGCCACTGGTTGAAATCCGCCGTCCTGAATTTGTCGCGCAAAAAACAAAATGCCGCGTAGGGCGCGAGCCAATGTTTGTTTTGCCTGAAAAACTTCCGATACTCCGCGCTGGCCAGTGTTTCCTTTTGCTGCGCCGGAAAAATCTCCCGCACGAACGCCAGCTTGGCCCTCATCACCGCCTCATAATCCACCGTTTCCAGTGCGTTGAGCTCTTCGCGCCGGCTCGCCAGGCTTTTGAGCAATTGCCGGTTCCCGCTTCCGGCTACACGGTCCAAATTCAGATAGAGCGGATGCAGCGCAAAGGCGGAAATCCCGGCGTACGGATACGAGTCCATCCAGGTGTGCCTGGCGCTGGTGTCGTTCACCGGCAGGATTTGAATCAGCTTCAGTCCGGCGCGGCGCGCCCAATCCGCCAGCAGGGGCAAATCCAAAAATTCACCCGTGCCAAAACCTCTTCCGCTACGCAGGCTGAATACCGGCATGGCCACGCCCGCGCCGCGCCACGGTGCGCCCGGCAAGCGCGCGAATCCGTCATTTGCCATCACCTGCCCGCCCGGGGGGGCGGCTTCCGCGAGCACGCGATTCGCGCCGTCCTCATACCGGACAAACGCATTTTTTTCGAGATCATAGACGCCGTATTTGTAGGCGACGGGAAATCGTTCCCTTGAGAAATCCAGCCGCACACGGAAGCATCCGCCCTCCGCGCAGCGTCGCAGCAATACCGGCGCGGACTGGTTCCAACCGCCCAGCGTGTCGGCACTGCCCAGCAGGCAGATCGTCTGTCCCTCCGGCAGCAAGGGCGCTTTGACATTGAATGAATGCGTGGCGCTGAAGGGCGGTCGGGCGTTGACCGCCTCTTGTTCCGTCCGGAGCAAAACATTTTTAAACGGTTCGGTGAAAAAAATATTTTCGACCGCGCCCAGGTCGTTCCATGAATCCAAGATAACGGTGTGACCGCGGGCCAGGCCGGCAAGATCCAGTTTTCGGTCGCCGCCGAAATCTTCCATCACGGAGCCATCCGGATTGTGCAAAAGGAAATAATAACTCGCCGGCGCTTTGGGCCGCGGCGTGTCCGGCAGGTCAAGCGTCACCTCCCAGAATTCCTCATTCACATATCTCAAAGGCAGCGCGTGCTCTGGCTGGCCGCCGCCAAACCATTTGTGATCGCCGCAAAGATACAGCGTCTGGCCAAAACGAGTATGGTAACGCAATCGAATGGTAAGTTTCATGCGCGGGCGTCAGGCAGACGCGGGCTTTTCATCCACGAACTGTGCCAGCACCGCCGCCAGCAGCATGAAAACGCCGCCCACAACCACGGCCGCCAAACGGTTGTTATTGAGCACATGATCCATCACCCACCCGAAACCCAGCGCAACGGCGATTTCCGGCAAGACGACAAAAAAATTGAATATGCCCATATAAACGCCGGTTTTGCCGGGCGGGAGCGAGCCTGCGAGAATGGCGAAGGGCAGAGCCATGATGCTCGCCCAGGCAATTCCTACGCCCGTCATCGAGAGCAGGAGCAGATACTTGTTATGGATGACGGCGACCGAGAGCAGTCCAACCGCGCCACAGATCAGGCAAGTCGAGTGGATGGTCTTCTGTTTGAGTTTCTGCGAGATCCCCACCAACACGAAAGAAAAGACAAAGGCCACCGCTGAATACATGGAGAAACAGAGACCGCCCCATGCGATGCCTTCCGCATAGAGCGGCGACTTGTCATCCGGCGCTCCGAGAACATTGCGCGCCACAGCGACCGAGAAGTAAAGCCACATGCAGAACAATCCCAGCCAAGTGAAGATTTGCACCCAGGCCAGTTGTCTCATAATGCGCGGCATGTGCTTAATGGCGGACACAACTTCGCAGACATTGGCAACCAGGCCGCTTTTCTCGGACTTCATTTTCCGGAAAGCGTCCATGTCTTCAGGCGGATATTCCTTCGTCCTGATAATGGTCCACAGCATTGCCAGGAAGAGCGCCGCCGCTCCGATGTAAAATGAGTATTTGATGGTTGCGGGGATGGCGTGTGTCTGGCCGGACGCGCTGGCGATGTGAAACCAATTGGCCATCATCCAAGGCAGGGCGGACGCGATAACGGATCCCAGGCCGATGAACACGCTTTGCACGGCGTACCCGCGCGTGTGTTGCTCCTCCGGCAGCAGGTCCGCCACGAATGAGCGCAGCGGTTGCATGCTGATGTTGACCGACGCGTCGAGAATCCACAGCATCCCCGCCGCCATCCAAAGTCCGGGTGAGTTGGGCATGAGAATCAGCGCCAACGAACTCAGAATGGCTCCAACAAGAAAGTAAGGCCGCCTCCGCCCCAGCCGCCCCCACGTCCGGTCACTCATGTGGCCAATGATCGGCTGGACCAATAAACCTGTCAGCGGCGCGGCCAGCCAGAGGATCGGAATCTTATCGGGGTCGGCTCCCAGGTATTCGTAGATGGCGCTCATGTTGGCCATCTGCAATCCCCAGCCAAATTGGATTCCCAGAAAGCCGAAGCTCATGTTCCAGATTTGCCAGAAACTCAACTGTGGCTTGGGCGTGGCGGGTTTTTGCCGGGCGGTGGATTCTTCTCGCGCTGCGTTCATAGGATCATAAACCTGCGGGCCTTTATTTCAGTGCTGCGAGACGTTTGGAACCGGGCTGGTCCCAGTCGCGGCATGCTCCCCGGGCGGCAGACGGCGCTGATAAATGCGCCAGTCAAATCCTCCCAAATGAACCGACGGAAAATCACGATTCGGAACCTGCGGCATTCCGGCAATCCGCACCGGCTTGAAGTCCTCGCCTTTCTCAACTTCCACCTGCCCGTTGAGGGGGCGGTTCGAGAAATTGATGACCACCACGAATTCATTGGTTTCGTCCGCGCGCTTGAAGGTGACGAGGCTGCCTTCGTTTGAATTGTGCAGCCAAAGGACGCGCGCGTTGCGGAACGGGGCGTACTGCTTGCGCAACCGGATTAGATCGCGATAAATCGCACGTAAAGGCGGGCGATCCTTGGGCGACCAGAAAACAGACAGCTTGTCGAACAGCGCCGGGTCGCCGGATTCCGTCGCGTCGCCCACTTCCATTCCGTTGTAGAGCAACGGCACGCCGTCCAGCGTAAACGTGAGCGCCGACGCCGCCAGGGCGCCGCGCAAACCATAGCGCGCGACCGCGCGCGGTTCATCGTGATCGTCCGTGACCCGCATGTGGAGCGCATCGCGCGGGAACCGCCGCTGGCTGTCCTCCCACGAAGCGCGAAGATTGGACGCGGGCGCGCCTTTGATCAGCACATCATTCAGCGTGCCCATCAACGGCCAGGAATAATCAACGTCGAAGGCCTTCACCAGCAGATCGGGCTTGCTCGCCTCGGCCAGCAGCATGATGTCCGGCTTGACGCTCTCGATCTGGGCGCGCGCCGCTTCCCAAAAATCCGTCGGCACCATCGAGGCCACGTCGCAGCGGAAACCATCCACGTCGCCCGTCTGCACCCAATACTTCATCATCGTGATTATGTACTCGCGAAGCTCCGGGTTCCCATAATTCAACCCCGCCACATCCGTCCACTCGCGCACCGGCGGGATAACCTTGCCCTCCGCGTTTTGTTTGTAATACTCCGGATGCTGCATCAGCACGCTGTCCCACGCCGTATGGTTGATTACGAGATCCATGATCACCTTTAAATTGTGCTTGTGCGCTTCTACGACCAACCGCTTGAAATTGTCCAGCGTTCCGTAATGCGGATCCACGGCGTAATAATCCTTGACGGAATAAGGGCTGCCAAACTCGCCCTTGCGCAGCTTTTCTCCGATCGGATGAATCGGCATGGTCCAAAGGATGGTCACGCCCAAATCCTCCAATTCATCCAACCTGGCGGTGACCCCGTCCAGATTGCCGGCGGCGGAAAAATCACGCGGAAAAACTTCGTAAATCACGCCATCGCGCAGCCAGGCCGGGGGCGTTCGCGCCGGGATTTGGGAAAGATCCTCCCCCTCTGCCGCCAACTGGCCCGGCAACAACATCGCCGCCAGAAAAAACATCACCCCCGTCGCCCGGGAGACCCTTGCCACCACCGCCCGTGAGTCCATCGCCACCGCCCCCAGGGAGGTCATCATGCTTCTGGAAGGGAGTTTAATCTTCATAAAGGTTGTTTCAGGATCGAATGCCCTGGCCCCCATCAGGAACTGGAATCCGATCCCGCGGGGTTGCCACCCGGCCACGGCGGGAGGGCGGGCGCACGAGGCGGAGGTCTTGGTGTGGTGCCAGATTAGCCAAACGATTTGATTTTTGTTTGCGCTGTTTTCCGTGTCAATTCAAATAGAAGTTACCGGAGACGTCCTGGTTGCACTACCGCATAAACATGCGGGGGTGTGCGCGCTTGCGGTCTGGCGGTTGGGGGGTAAAGTTCCTGTTCAGAGCGCACCCATGAAATTTCGGCTCAACCTTTGCTTGCTTTTGACCGCGAGACTTGTGCTGGCCCAGGATCCGGCTGCAGGCAGCATCCGAAATGAAACCGTTCCGTCGCAGCGCCTGGGCGCGCCGCGAAGGGTGCAGGTTTACCTGCCCGCAGCATACCCGGCACAGATTGATCGGAGTTTTCCGGTGTTGTATTTGCACGATGGGCAGAATGTATTCAGCACGGCGGGCACGAACGTCGCGTTCGGTTGGGGCAGTTGGGAATTGGACCTCACCGCGGACCGTTTAATTCGCGCGGAGAAAATGCAACCCATCATCATGGTGGCAGTGGACAACCGCGGTTCCGCGCGAATGACGGAGTATTCCGGGCATCATGCCACGGGAACCAATCAAAGCGGCAGTTTCGATAATTACGCCGCATTTCTCACGCAGGAGCTGAAGCCTTACATTGACCGGAAATACCGGACGCTGCCTGATGCCGCGCATACCGGAGTGATGGGATCGTCGCTGGGCGGATTGTGCAGCACGGTGCTGGCCTGGGAACATCCAGAGGTTTTCGGAAACGCGGCGAGTCTTTCCGGGTCCTATTCTTTTGACAAGAAGCATTTTTGGGAGGCCCTGCTGGAAAAAGAGGAAGGCCCGCCGAAACGAGTGAGGTTCTATTTCGATTCGGGTTCAGTGGATTTCCTGGGCGGGGATGACGGGCGGCAAGTGACGGCGGCGGTGGTGGCGGAGCTGCGGCGCATGGGCTGGCGGGAAAATCTGCTGCACTATGTTGATGAACATCCGATGACGCTCGAAGAACTGGCCGCCAGCGGGCTGCGGCGGGACAAATGGAAGGAAGCGCAGACCAGCCAGCACAATGAGTTTTACTGGCGGATGCGCGCGTGGCGGGCGCTGGCCTTCTTGTTCCCGCCGGAAAAATGAGGCGGCGTGCCGCCTTCTGGCGCGGGGGTCATATTTCGATGTCACCGATAATTCGGTGGACGAGGCGTAGATTTGGCTGAAGTTGAGCAAGCACGGCCATCTTCAGCGATCAGGCCGCCAGGCCGTTGGCATAATTTGCGAAAATGAAAAGAACACCAATTAACGAAAAGGGATTAAACAGGGACGGCTTCGATAAAATCCAGAAGGCGGATACGATCATCCCCCGGCGGTCTATGCTCATTCTAACTGACGGCACAAGAAGTTAGGCAGCGCCATACGATGATCACGCTCCTTCGTCATCTGCTCGCGATTGCCATCCTTCCGTTCACAGTTGCTGTGCTGGTTCCAATTTGGATCGCCCGCGCGAACGGCGTGGCGCCAACCCTTGGCCGCTCTGCCGGCCCCGTCTTCCTCCAAGTGGCCGGCCTCGCTCTGCTCGGCGTGGGCCTTGTCCTTTTCGTCGCGTCGGTGCGGCGGTTTGCGACCGAGGGAAAGGGCACCCTTGCCCCCTGGGATCCTCCCAGTGTGTTCGTCGTGCGCGGGCCGTATCAGTTCGTCCGAAATCCGATGATTTCCGGAGTGATTTTGTTCCTGTTCGGTGAGGCGTTCGTGCTGCTGTCGCCGCCCCATGTCGTCTGGGGAGTCTGTTTCGTGATCCTCAATTTGATCTATATTCCCCTGGTCGAGGAGCCGCAATTGGAGCGACGATTTGGTGACGCCTATCGGGAGTATCGCCAGCATGTCCGGCGATTCATCCCACGGCTTCGTCCGTGGCGTCCTCCGCCGTAGCTGAAAACGCTGCCTAACCCGCTCCCCGCTTCGCGGGGCGAGGGAAATGCTGACAAGATTACAGCTTTCGCCATCATTGGCGGCTTTGTCATCATCATCAACATTGTGTTGGCGTTACGACACGGAAATTTATTTTCGGTGGTTTGAAATGTCATGGGCGTTATCTTTGTGACTGCAATGTGGGAACGACCAATCATGCGGGCAACCCCTGCAATTCGCATCAGAAGGAACGGAGAGGATTGAAGGACTCCGCAGGCGTGCCAAAAAGGACCATGGGCCTGCCCTCTCACCCAAACGCCGGCCAGAGCCGGCAAGGACACAAATAAACTAATCGAGTACTTGCTCGCGGTTCCGCTCAACTCGATCAGACCATTTTTGACCGTGGCCATGGCAAGAGTGTCCAATTGCGCACATTGGTCCTCGCGGACAGAACCCGGCCACCCGTCGGCAAACCACAAGCATTTCGCCCCAGACAATCTCGTTTTGGCCCGCAGGTCTCATTCTGCGCCAGCAGGAGCGAGGATCATCGCGCCCCACGGCTTGAGGTTGACCGACGCCCGGCCATTATGCACCACGACCGCGGGGGGCGCGCCGGAAATGGGCTCAATTTGCGGCCGGCCGGCCGGAGTGGAGGGGGCGGGCCGGACTGCGGCCTGCTTCTCATCCAACCAGTCGATAAGACGGGCGTTCCTGTCGACCTGCTCGGTGGACAGATCAACCGACTGGGCCTTGTCGCTGCGATTGACCAGCACGTACACATGCTCGTCGCCCAAGTCACGGGAATAGACCAGAATGTTGCGCGCATCGTCCGCCAACACCGTATGGGCAAAGCCGCCGTGCAATGCCGCCAGCCGCCGATGCAGCGCAATGAGCCGCACGTAGTAATCGAACAGGTCCTGTTTGAACTGCACTTCAGGATCATCGTAAGGCTGCAGTTCCTTCCAGATCATCGGCTGGCGATCATCGGGGTCGGTTCCGCCCCACATGCCCGCTTCGTCGCCATAATAGACCATCGGTGAGCCTACGTAGGTCATCTGCACGGCTACCGACTGCTTCATGCGGGCCCATTCCAGGTCGTTGGGCTTGGAGGTGTTGTAATTGCCCCGGCCTCTCCCTCCTCCTCCGCCCCCGCCGGGGCCGGGCCGGTCGGCATTAACGAAGCGCGAGGCCCACCGCTCGGTGTCGTGGCTGTCCACCAGGTTCATCTGGTCCAGCGAAACCTGGAACGGATAAAGCGTGGTCAGTTGCTGGAGTCGTTGGGCGAAAACACGGGCGGAAATCGCCGAGTTTGACCGATTGACAAAGAAGGCCTGCAGTGCATTGGCAAACGGATACTGCATGGTCGCGTCCCACGCATCGCCACCGAGATAGCTGGAGGCGGGCGTCCAGATCTCCCCCGTGATATAGGCATCGGGCTTGACGGACTTGATCATGTTACGGTAGGTGACCCAGAAAACCCGGGGCACATTCTGCGCGTAATCGAGCCGGAATCCGTCCACGCCGCGCGAGGGATCCCCGTCGGGTGCCAGCCATCGCTTGGTGACGTTAAGGACGAAATCTCTCGGGCCGGAGGCCAGCCCCGTCACGGGATCCTTCTTCAATTCGGGCATGTTGCCATTGCGGGAGCCGCCAAAGCTCGTCCACGTCAGCGGATCCCAACTCGTCACAGTGTACCAGTCCGCGTACTTGGAATTGCGGCCGTTCTGTCTCAGGTCCACGAACGGGAAAAACTGCGTGCCGGAGTGATTGAACACACCATCGATGACCACCTTGAAGCCTTGCCGATGCGCCTCAGCCACGAAGTCCAGAAACAGCTTGTCCGACTTCGTCCATGTCCAGGTCGCCGGATCCTCGGTTTCACCCGTCAGTTGCGGGGTGTCGCCGGTAATGCCGAAATTATCGTCCACATGACGATAATCGGACGTGTCATACTTATGCACGCTCGGCGACTTGAAGATCGGGTTCAAGTAGATGCAGGTCACGCCCAGGCTCCGCAGATACGGCAACTCCGCCTCAATCCCCTGGATGTCTCCTCCGTAGCGGCGGTTGCCGCCGCCCCCGCGGCCTCCACGTCCGCCTCGAGCCACATTCGTGTTAGCCACGACGGGAGCCCCATTCGTGGGAGCCGCATTCGTAGAAATCACGGCGGGCGCAACCGGGGGCGACCATCGAGCCGTCCACGGTGTGACGTTGGCCGGATCGTTGGACGTACTGCCATTACGGAAACGTTCCGGGAAAATCTGGTACCAGACCGCATGTTGTGCCCAGTCCGGCGTATTGAAGGACGACCGCATCACCCCCTGCCACGCATTCCTCCGGGCCTCGGCCAGTGTAGTGTAGTATTTGCCGCCCGCGTAATAACCTGTCCTGCTGCCATCCTTCAGTTCGAAAAAGTAACTCAAATTCGTCGTTTGGCTGAGGGCAACGCCGGCGAAATAGCTGATTCCCACGCGTGTCTCGACGGGATACAGCTCGTCGCGCCGCCAGCGTGCCCCGGCCAGTGAATACACCGCCGCGTTGGAGAGGTTTCCCGCCTGGGCGCCGAAGGCAATCCGGACTTCGCTCGCCGAAACCGGATCAAAGTAGCGAATGTTGCTTGGCACATGGTGCAGCCCGGCCACGGCGATCTTGCCTGGCTCGACCGGGGCCAGATTGCGCCCGTCCGGCCCGACAATGACCGCCGAATTATGGCCCCGGATTCCGTTGGATTCCTCCACATCGGCTTCGCTGTGGCTGGCGCTGTCATTTACCCAACCCCCGTCAACGTAGAACCGGTAGGAGTAAGGCCCCTCGGCGAGCTTCACGTCAGCAACAAAATGGCCGGCGCCATCGGAAACCATTGGGTTGGCCGTCTGCGACCAGTTGTTAAAGTCTCCGCCCACGGCAACCTGCTGCGGTGAATTGGTCGAGGGCGGATCGTACTCGAAGTGGTGCATATAAAATCCCGGCTCTGCCGTCGGCACATCCACCGGCGCGGCGGCTGCCGCGGCCTGCGGCGACGGTTGAGCTTGGGTAAAACGCGCGAAGCTGACGGCCGCCCCGACAGCGAGCAGACTCGCCACGGTACGCCGTGAGCAGATTCCTGATTTCATACAATAGTGGGTGGGGTTCCTATTCTCAGATTGTGAATCTCGCCCCATTGTTGGGTTAAGCGTGTAAAACAATGGTTTTGCTTCTTGGGGTCAGGTCCCTTTTTTCGAGCCGCACAGGATCTTCGTTTCATTCCTTTTTACATGGGGATTCTCAAGGTGCCGTCAGAGGCCAGAGAGCCGTCAAGCTGTTTTTGCCGCGGATCAAATACTTTCACCTTCATGGTCTTGAAGATGTCTGGGCCGGCGTACGGACCTTCGATTTTCCAAGTCAAACGCCGGCGGGCGTCGTTCCAGGTGAACGTAGTGCGGCGGGTTTGCCCCTTGCGGTAGGCGGTCGTGAGTCCATCATCCTCCACCAGAGTGAAACTGGCATTCTTGCCGGGATAAATCTGCAATTCCAGCGCGCCGCCGGGCAACTGGCTGGTGTGCTGAAGGACGGGGGCCAGCGGCAGGATCGTGCCGGCGCGGACATAGACGGGCGTTTCATCCATCGCCACATTGATGTTAAGGCTGCGGTGGCCCGCGAGCCTGGCATTGCTGTCGAAGACGAACCAAGTGTCGTCCGGCAAATAAACGGAGCGGTTGGTGCCGTTTGCCAGCACCGGAGCCGCCATCAGACCCCGGCCAATCAACCACTGACTGGAAAGATTGGCGACATTGGTATCCCCGGGGAATTCCATGAGCAACGGGCGCATCAGCGGAGCGCCCGTCTGATACGCTTCATGGGCCAGACTGTAATACACCGGGACCAGACGGTAGCGAAGGTCCAATGCCTTGCGAATGGCGGCTTCGGCATCTGCGCCATAGAGCCAGGGGAAGCGCGGTTGGACGCGGCTGGTGGAATGCGACCGCATCACCGGAAGAAATGTGCCGGCTTCCATCCAGCGAGTCAGCAATTCCGGCGAGTCATTTCCCGCGTATCCGCCGATGTCGCACGCACCATAATACATGCCGGCCAGACTCCAGTTCAGAAGGTGCGTGGGTGTTTTGGCCAATTCGCCCCAATTCGACCTGATGTCTCCGGTCCACGAGGCGGTCGCGAATCTTTGGAGGCCCGGTTGAAACGCGCGAGTAATGGTCCAGGAGCGGGCGCCAGGCCTGAATTGCGCCAGCGCATCGGACTCGGCCATGTTCCAGTAGTAATAAGTCGTGAAGGTGACTTCGCCTTCATCATTCCACCATCCGGCAATGCCCGCATCCAAAAGCTGGCGGAGTTGCTGAACGTACCACGAGCGGGCGTCGGGGTTTTGGAAATTCAAACCTCGCGCGTCATCGCGCGTGGCCTGCGGCAGACCCCAGCCTTGGCTGCGAATCATCTGCAGGGTTTCGCTGTTGCCCAAGCGCGGTTTGCGGATGCCGACGGCGCGCACGCCCTGCCTCAGATAGTCCGCCAACTGCGCCGCCGGCTCTGGAAAAAGCCTGGCATTCCATCCAAAGTCTGAAAAATTCGTTTGTCCCGCCGGCGACAGCGAGTAGTCAGGCTGGGTGGTGTACCATTCAAAATCAAAAATGAACGCATCCACCGGCAGGTTTCGATCGGTGAATTGTTTGAGCGTGTCTTCGATATAGGCGCGATCTTGCCAACCCCAGCGGCTCTGGAGATAGCCGAAGGTCCAGCGGGGCGGCACCGCAGGGCGCCCCGA
The DNA here is from genome assembly GCA_049513975.1 of Verrucomicrobiota bacterium. Classification (GTDB taxonomy): domain Bacteria; phylum Verrucomicrobiota; class Verrucomicrobiia; order Limisphaerales; family Palsa-1400; genus JBEKOF01. Next base: position 16,930 of record JBEKVM010000094.1, read on the forward strand.
CAATTGCGTGTAAGCGGCTGTGGCGTCGTACAGCGTCGCTGCGGGCATGAGATAGAGGTCTGCCGAGGAGCCGGCAAAAGTCCAGGTCAGATGGTCTTGCCCTTCGGGAGCGCTCCAACTGGCCGGTGCGTTGTCGTCGCTGCTGACCGCCAGCGTGGCATAGCCCGAGTCAGCCCAGTAATGCGGGATGACGGCGACGCCGTTGCCGACCCGGCTGCGGCCTTGTCTTTGTTGCAGGGAGGCGACGCCGTTGCCGCTGCCGTAGAAGGCGGGCGGTTTGTCTTTTGTCCAACTGACTTCGAGGGTGACCGCTGGTCTTCCCGAGCTGTCGTTCGTCGCGCCGCCGATTTTGGAAAGAGGAATAATCACGCCACCCTTGCTGTTGCGCAGCGTCCACCGGCCATCCGCCGGGTCAATGAGCAACTCCCCCGCCGCGGTTTTCACACCGACGAGCTTTCCTTCATGAACGACTTTTCCGCGGGCGGCCGATGGAGCGGCCGAATCAGCGAGGAAAATGCTTTGGCGGGCCTGCGGTTTGCCCTCGTAGGAGACACTGAGCCGAAATGCGCCTGCCGCTGCGGCGTCCGCTTCGATCCCGGCTCGGCCGATTTGGACAATAACGCTGTGGCTGGTTTGCCCGACATTGCTTTGAGCGCCAGCAAGACGAACCGCCGCCAAAAGAACCAGCAAGCCGACACCCCCATGTTGGAGAAAAGCGGGCGGACAGTTACGGATGGGAAACAGCTCTCCTGGCTCTGCGGGAACACGGAAAATCTGATATCCTAGATTTCTGTGTTTGTTCATGCGGGCGACTATATCCAGCCAACGAACCTAGTCAATGGTTTGCAACGGCAAAGGCCCGCGGCAGCGTCCGGCCCGGCGGCGGGGGCGGGCATTGTTGTTTCCATCGGCACCGCTTAAGTTCCTGCGCCGGAACTGGTTGCGGACCATTGGTTCAATCGCGCCAATATCCCGGGGATAAAACGTCCCGCACAAACATGCGGTAGGCACCCCCGCTGCGAGGTGCTATTCTCTCTGAACATAAGCAACCGGCTCGTAACCAAAAATATAATCACTGAATCTATATGACAAACATCTCGACGAAATGTGGAATTCTAGTGGCACTCCTGCTGGGTGCTGCCGGATTGGCTTCCGCAAGCAATGTCCTCACGTTCCAAGTGGACATGTCGGTGCAAATTGCCGCGGGAACTACTGTGTTCGATCCAACGATCAATCATGTTTATGTCAGCGGCAGCTTGAACGGCTTTGCCTCGTCAACGGTCATCGCCAACGGCTTGTTGTTGACCAACAATCCGACCGGTCCCAACCCCGCCCTCTACACCGGCACCACCAATGATGCTACGGATGCAAACGGAGCGCAGCTGTCGTGGAAATTCGTCACGGATTCCACCAATTATGTCGGAACTGGCGGCTATGAAACGACGTTAAGCGGTGGCAACCGGCTGTGGGTTCTTGGCAGCAACACCACCGTGGTTTTGCCCTACACGTTCTTCAGTGATGCCGGACCACAAACCGCCTGGAATGCCGTTTTCCAAGTGAACATGGCGGCGCTCATATTCCAGGGGGTGTTCAACACCGGCACCGAGACGGTGGAAGTGGACGGGGACTTCGAAGGCTGGAGCTCCGGAGCTTACACGTTGACCAATGATCCCACCATTCGCACCACCAACGGAGCCGGCGTAGTGACGTCCAACGTGTTTACCGGCATTTTTCCTCTGGTTGGCTCTCCGGGACAGCTTAATCACTTCAAATATGTGATAAACAACGCCGGCGCATTGAGGTACGACCAACCGAACGCGATCAACGGGGATGCGTCTGCCAGCGGCAACCGTTTCGTCTTGATTGATACCAACCAAACGCCCCAGTTGCTGCCGCTGGTTAATTTTGATGATGTCCCGCTCAGTGAAGTTGTGACAAACAATGTGGAGTATCAAGTGGACATGACGGTGATGAACTGGCTTGGGATTCTGAATGCGACCAACAGCAGTGTGGTTAGCATACAGGGAGCGTTTAACGGCTGGAATTCGACCGGATTCACATTGACCAACGATCCCGGCGCGGACAACACCAATATTTACAGCATTGTTGTTCCTGGTGTGGTGGCAGGGGTGAACACCGCCGTGTCCCAGTTCAAGTTCCTGTGCAGTCCCTCTGGCAACAGCAGTTATGAGCCGGGCAACTCGTTTCTCACCTATGCCCTCAACGGCGTCACCGTCGGGACGGCGGGCGGAAACCGCTCGTGGACCATGCCGAATACCAACAACAGTTTGGTGGTTCTGCCGGCTGTTTACTACGGGGACGTTCAGGTGGGCAACAATTTTCCCGTTCCCACCTCGGTGACTTTCAGTGTGAATATGACCAATGCGGTGACCGGCACCAACGCGGCAAACCCAAATCCGTACGCATTTAATCCAAGCACGGATCGTGTCTATATTAACGGTGTGAACTATCCTGTTCCCACCACTGCCAATACTGTCACCCAGGGCGCCAGCGCCGTGCCCTATGGGAGCGATACCACCAACACGGCCATCCTTCCATTCCTGATGACGAACAACCCGCCAGGCAGCGAGATCTACTCGTTGCAAGTGCTGGTTCCGGCGGGGTATCCGGTGAGAACGGGCTCCTACAGATATTCCATCAACGGCACCAACAACGAGGGCATCAATAATGGAGTCACCAACGGAATTCCGACCACAGGCACGACCATTCACCGGGGTTATATCCGGGGCTTGGGCGCCTATCAAATGCCTCTGGACACTTGGGAAAACCAGTTTAACGATCCCACGTCATTCGGCAACCTGGCCGTGGGACACAAATCAGGCGGCAACGTTCCGATCACATGGTCGGGGCGTCATGGTGTTCAATTGCAGGTGGCGACAACTCTGCACGGCACGAATACCGTCTGGGTGACTTTGCCAAATACTGACGCCACGAGCGCCACAAATTATCCCGCCAGCGCGCCTCAGAGCTTCTTCCAATTGGTCGATCCGTTTACTTACACTAATTATTAACGGAATGCGGATCAAATTGAAAGATGCCAATTATTGCAACTTGCCCAGGCTGGATGCAGAGTCCTGCCTTGGGCAGGGAGGTTCGAACATGGCACTGGAGCCGCTTGGAATGAAATCGCAGCGAGAAGGATTCACGTTGATCGAGCTATTGGTGGTGATTGCCATCATTGCCATCCTGGCCGCCCTGCTGCTGCCCACCCTGGCCAAGGCCAAGCAAAGGGCGCAGGCGGTTCTGTGCATGAGCAACAATAAACAGCTTACGTTAGCCTGGCATATGTATGCCGGCGAAAACAATGACAAGTTGGTAATCAACAGCGATCAGAATGACGAGTTTGCGGGAGGTAATTCATGGGAGACAACCCATTTGGATTGGTCCCCCGATCCTGATAATACAAATGTCCAAAAAGAGATTAGTCAGTCACCGCTGGCGCCATTTCTGGCAAATTCGGCTTCAATTCTTTACTGTCCTACAACAACTATGTACGTTTCCTCAATACAGCGCCAACTGGGGTATAGATTCCGTATCCGAAGCGTCGCCATGGATGCCGCTGTGGGTGATGGCACCGGCAAGCCGGCGGCTGGCTGTATTACAACCCCCACATTTTTTTATGCCAAGAAAATGTCTGATTTGACCCATCCCGGGCCAGCCGCCAGTTGGGTGTTCATGGATGAGCATCCGGATGCAATTGACGACGGGTGTCTTTATATTGACCCGTCCGAGCAAACTGGCAACGGAGAGTTTACCGAGTTGCCTTCAAGCCTGCACAATGGCGCGTGCGGCCTGAGTTATTCCGATGGCCATGCAGAGATTCATAAATGGCTGGATCCCAATACCCTCCGGCCAGTGATATACGAGCAGTCGAATGCGCAAAGAGTTGAGGTTGTCAACAGCCCGGATCTGGCTTTCCTTGCCCAGCATACGCCATACGCGCCCGGGCAGTTTTAGATGGGCCGGGGCCAAGTGGGTTTTTGCGCAGAATGCCCGTCCGGCTGGGAGAATTGCTACGGCCTGTGCGCCTCCGCCGCCGAATCAATCTGGGGTGCCTGAACGGAAGTTGATTGCGGGAAGGAGGGAGGGCGAGATTGACGAACGTCGCGGGAGTCAGTTTTTAATTCACGAACAGAAGCAGCATGCACAAACAACGTCATGGATGGCAGGCAGAGAGGGCGGGTGGTTTCACCTTGATCGAATTGCTGGTGGTTATCGCGACCATTGCCATTCTGGCCGCGATGCTTCTTCCCGCATTGAGCAGGTCCAAAACCCAGGCGCAGGGGGTTTACTGCATGAACAATATGAAGCAATTGCTGCTGGCCTGGGTTGCTTATGACGACGATAATGGGGGCAAGCTGGCGAAGAACAGGGGTGGAGACCCGGGTCCACAATGGACGAGCGGGTTCTTATTCTTATATAGGAGCAAGCCAAAAACCTGAATATGAGAACACAGAATATGAAAACACAACTTCCCATCCGCTGTAGAGGAATGGGATTCACTTTGATTGAACTACTGGTGGTCATCGCCATTATCGCCATACTGGCGGCGATGTTACTGCCTGCCTTGGCCAGGGCGAAGAACCAGGCCAGGACCACCCAATGCATCTCCAACAATCACCAATGGTCCGTCGCGTTTGTTATGTACGCAATGGACAACAACGACTGCTTTCCGACTGGCTGGCAACCCGGGCAACCTAACTCGGTCTGGATGGGGGCCTGTCAGCCATATTATAATAACACCAATATCTGCCTCTGCCCGGCTGCCATCATCCTGCGAAGTTCGTTGCCGCTGTGGCAACACTTTGAGACGCAGGTGGATGCCACTTACTGGTCTTGGGGAGAGATGGGCGTAAATTTCTATCCGATCGAAGACTACGGCTGGTATGGCGAAAAGGGCAGTTACGAATTCAACGGAAATATTTACGGCTTAAAAATGTCCGACATCGCCCAAGCGTCCACGACGCCTATATTTGGCGACGGCCTCTGGGATGGAACCAACGAAACGCCGACGGATCCGCCTCCCACGGCGCAAGGCTTCCAGACTGACAGGTTTGTCGGCGGCATAAGCGAATTTGCCCTGGTCCGCCACGGTGGCGCGAGGCCGGAGGTCATGTGCTTCCTGGATAACTCAGCTCACGTCACCGGGATAAAGGCGCTTTGGTCGCTCAGTTGGAATCCGGGGTGGATACCCGACGTTCCGACGTTCCCAGCGTGGATGAGCCAGTATCAGTAGAAGCATCCATCTCCTTGTTACAAGGCTGTCAGAACCAATCCCGTGGACGGGGCATAGCGTAGCGGGCGGCTTGGGGACAGAAATCATCATGAACATGAAACACCCAATTCTTACCATCGCCGTTGTGCTCGCATGCATGGCGCCCAGCCGTCCTGCGGTTGCCCAAAGGGAGATAATGATCGGGGATGTGTCGGGCTTCAAAGACACGCCGATGCAGCCGGGCGGCAAATGGCATGTGCATGATCCGGAGCGCCCGCAGCCGGCCATCGTCGCCCCCGGCACCTTCAGCACACAGGAACAACCGGGGAAGCCGCCCGCCGATGCCATCGTGTTGTTC
>JBEKVM010000095.1:0-22114 GCA_049513975.1 Verrucomicrobiota bacterium
TGCCTCGGGATCGTGAATCTGCCGCTGCTCGACACAACTCCGTAGAACAAGCCGTGTCCGTCTCCCGTTCCCTCTCCGCTCCCATCCGATGGGAGGGGAGAGGGTCAGGGTGAGGTGAGGGTCCATGGAAAGAGCCGGGAATTGCCACTCAAATGAAACCCAAGCGGTCTCAATTGGGTCCAGGACAAAATCCCTCAAGTTGGGCGAAAGAGACTGTTTCACGGCCAAAGCGGAACTGGCGTTCCGCACTCCACGACGCTTCGCGTTTACCGTCGGCGTCCGAGGTGCCGGCAGGTCTTGGAGTGCGGGCGCGCCAGCGCCGCTTTCCCACTGGCCCACGGCCTTTTATCGAACAACCTTTATCCCATCCTCACGCCCCTCCGAGCAGAGGCAACACGGCTCGAAGAATTCTGTCCTGCACCCGTCGCCGTACCTTTGCCCATTTTGCGGCTGGCGGATGCAACCGTGAGGAGCAAGATAGCAATGATGGCGCGTCAATTGCCATTCGAGCATCCCGGCTGCGCACGGCCAGCCGGAAGGTCGGTTGCCCCGGGCTTCAGGCATGGACAAGTTCAAATGTACGGAGACGAATGGCCGAAGATGCGGTTTGATGCCCGCTCCGGTCATTTGCCGGGCGCGGACTTGAGCATCTGCTCCGGGACGAAATCCAAGGGTCGGAATTGATGAATGATGGTAAGCCCAGGCATCGGAATCGCATCATCGCTGGAGCCATCCACGTCGCCGTCGCTCAGGTCAAACTTGGACTCGGCCAAATCCTCCGCGGAGAGGGAGAAGTAGAAGGTATTCCCGCGCTTCTTCCCGAAGGACGGGATGTCGCTTGTCGCAATGAGCTTGCTTTGATGGTAAACCGCAAAATGTGCAACGTGATACTTCGGTTTTTCGACGTCGTGCTTTATGGTAAAGTGAATGAGGCCGTCCTCGCCTTTGGTCACTTCCACGGACCACTCTTTTGGGTGCTCGCGCACATAGGCGGGCGTCACCTGTTCCTTGATTGTCATGGCCAACGCTGACGTGGAGAAAATCGCCGCAATAAAGCAGCCCAGAACGAGAGATCTTGCTTTCATATACGAGTACGACACTTCAACCGGAGATTTCTTAGAAGATATTCAGCCGCCGTGCAGGACTGAAATCAGAGTGGAGGCTCGACCTCACCCCGCCCCCGCCCATGAACCCTCGTTTAATTGGATTGATTCCTCGATCACACGTTGCCTCCTGTGGGCGAGATCGCGGCTTGCTCCTGTTCAAAAACCTCAATTCGTCCTGTCCGCATCTGCGTTAATCCTTGCCACGTATTACGTGGTGAACGTCATCTGAGGGCAATTCCGCAGTCTTAACGCAAAGCCGCTGAGACGCAAAAAGGCCAAGATTCTTCCTCCTCTTTGCGGCTTCGCGCCTTGGCGCCTTTGCGTTGAAATCCTCGCCCGCATTTTCTTTTGACTTGGCCCTTGACAAAAATTAGAACCTATGGTTGAATGGTCCGCGTGAGACACGTAGGCACAGTCCAACGCCGCCTCCGGGCGGAGGCGGCCAGCGCAGGCGCGGAGGGCGCGGAGAATTCCCCGGCCCGTTGCAGGGCGGTCGAACACCAAAATCGGTGGCCGCGAATTTCACCTAGTTTCAGTTGTTTTCACCTAATTTCACCTAGTTTCACTTCCGGGCCCCTGGGGGGGTGCCATGCACCCAACCTTGAACCCGCTCCTAATCTTAATCCTAATCCGGGGGTGGGGTTCCCCTGCTCGCAACGCCATTCCTCGCCCCTGCGGCCATTCAAGCGGATTCAAGCAGATTCAAGTAGATTCAACCAAATTCAAGCATTGAAAAAAAACCTCCATTGCCTTGGCGCGACGGCGGATGACAATCAACCCCATGACATCCTTGCCGACCTCCATCCTCCATCCTCGCGTTGGTCTTCGGCTTCTCGCCTTGTGTCTAAGGAGTTCAAAATCGTGCATTTTCGAGAAGATTCTTACCGCGAATTTCACGGATATCACGGATGGAAAAGTCTTTATCCGTGCCATCCGCGCCATCCGCGGTTCAATTTCTTTGCTTCCGGCTCTGCCGCCGTGCCTCTCTTGCGTTCTCTCGCGTTCCTTCTTGTCCGCCAACTCGTCCACCAAAGCCTTGGCGACGGTGGAAGCCTTGGCGACGGCGGATGCGGCAATCAGGATCCTGGTTTTGCAGTGCAATAGTCTAGAATCATGCAATTCCAACAAAAACTTAACCGCAAAGAACTGTCAACCCCGAAAGCCTTCGGGGCAAGAGAACACAGAGACAAGACCTTATGGTTTTTCTTTGCGATCTTTGCGTTCTTTGTGGTTAATTCGGCTTTGGTTGCGGCTTGCCGCGGTGCGAATTATGCGCCTTTTTGCGGCAATTCAATCCAAATGCCTTTCCATGAACCATTTACACACCAAACCGCGCCTTTTCCAATCAAGCTCGGTCAAGCCTGATCAAGCCTAATCAAGGTAGTTTTTATGAAGGACCCAACACTCCATCTTGTGAAAAACAAACTCTCCCGCCGGAAATTCGTCGCGGCGGCCGGGTTGGGCGCGCTGGCCTCCAGTTCGCTTCGCGCCTTCGCCCAATCGCCCCCGGCCCTCAAACCCTCCGGCGCCAGGCCGGTCGTCATCTCCTCCGCCAACGGCCACCACTCCAAGGACGCCGAAGGGCTGACTTGTGTGGCCCGCGCCTTCAAGATGATCACCGAAGGCGCCGATGTGCTCGATGCCGTCATCGCCGGGGTCAACATTGTGGAGACCGACCCGGAGGATACCAGCGTCGGCTACGGCGGCCTGCCCAATGCCGAGGGGGTCGTGCAACTGGACGCCTCGGTCATGCACGGGCCCCTCAAGCGGGCCGGCGCGGTCGCCGCCATCGAAGGCGTCCGCACTCCTTCCCTGGTGGCGAAAAAAGTGATGACCGACACCGACCATCATTTGCTCGTCGGCAAAGGCGCGCAGGATTTCGCCCGCCTCATGGGCTTCAAGATCGAGGAAAACCTCATCACCGAAAAATCGCGCAAGCTCTGGCTGGAATGGAAGCGGCGCACCGATCCCGATCATTACCTGGATCCCAAGTCCCGTTCCGAGGCCTGGCATCGCGCCGGCTTGCAGATGGTCGCCGAAGGATTGATTGATCCCGACCACTTTTACGGAACCATCAACTGCAACGGCGTCAACCCCAAAGGCGAGGTCTGCGGCGTCACCACCACCAGCGGCCTGGCCTGGAAAATTCCCGGCCGGGTGGGCGACTCCCCCATTCTCGGCGCGGGCCTTTATGTGGACGGGGACGTTGGCGCCGCCGGCTCGACGGGCCGGGGCGAAGCCAACCTCTTTTGCCTGGCCTCGTTTCTCATCGTCGAGGCCATGCGCAACGGCCTGGCGCCCAAGGACGCGGGGATGGCGGCCCTGAAGCGGGTGGCCGCCAACACGGTGGAGAAGCGGCTGCGCAACAGCCGGGGGCAGCCCAACTTCCAGCTCAACTATTACATAGTCAACACTAAGGGTGAATACGCCGGCGTCGCCCTGTATCAGTCCCGCTTCGCCCTTTGCACGGAGGATGGACCGAAGGTGCTTCCTGCCGAGGCTCTTTACTCCGGGAACCCGGCCGATTGATGAAAGACTTTGACTTCCTCGTGCTGGGCAGCGGCATTGCCGGGCTTTCCTTTGCCTTGAAAGTCGCGCCGCTGGGGCGCGTCGCCATTGTCACTAAGAAATCCCGCGCCGAGTCCAACACCAATTACGCCCAGGGCGGCATCGCCGCGGTCACGAGCAAGGAGGACTCCGTGGAAATTCATGTGCGCGACACCCTGGCCGCCGGGGCCGGGCTGTGCCACGAAGACGTGGTCCGCGTCATTGTTCAGGAAGGGCCGGCGCGGATTGCGGAGTTGATCGAAATCGGGATGCAGTTTTCCGAGCGCGAAATCAACGGCGGACGCGAACTGGATTTGGGGCGGGAAGGCGGCCATACCAAACGCCGCATCCTCCACGCCAAGGACGTGACGGGCCGGGAAATCGAGCGGGCCTTGCTCAGCGCCATCGCCGCGCGGCCAAACATCGAAATTTTCGAGGACCATGTCGCCATTGATTTGATCACCACCCAGAAACTGGGCCAGTTGTTCGATCCCCGCCCCAACCGCTGCCTGGGGGCTTATGTGTTTGACAAAAAAGCCGGCCGGGTCGAAACCTTTGCCGCCGGCACGGTGCTGCTGGCCACGGGCGGCTGCGGCAAGGTTTATCTCTACACCACCAATCCGGACATCGCCACGGGGGACGGCGTGGCCATGGCCTACCGCGCGGGCGCGACGGTCGCCAACCTGGAATTCGTCCAGTTCCATCCCACCTGCCTCTATCATCCCAAGGCCAAATCCTTCCTCATCAGCGAAGCGGTGCGCGGCGAAGGCGGCGTGCTCAAGAACGGCGCGGGCGTGGAATTCCTCAACGCCTGGCATCCGCTCAAATCGCTGGCGCCGCGCGACATCGTGGCCCGCGCCATTGACAGCGAAATGAAAAGGAGCGGGGCCGATTGCGTCTTCCTGGACATCACCCACAAACCGGCCCCCTTTCTCATCGAGCGCTTCCCCAACATTTACTCCACCTGCCTGGACTATGGCATTGACATGACCAAGGAACCGATCCCGGTGGTGCCCGCCGCCCATTATCAATGCGGCGGCGTCCTGACCACGGTGGACGGGCAGACGGACATCGCCGGGCTTTACGCCGTGGGCGAAGTGGCTTGCACCGGGCTGCACGGGGCCAACCGTCTGGCCAGCAATTCCCTGCTGGAGGCGCTGGTGTGCGCCCATCGCGCGGCCCGGCGGGTGGCGCAATATCCGGAGCCAAAAGGCGGCCCGCCCATTCCCGACTGGCAGTCCGGCAAGGCGCACGACTCCGACGAACTGGTCGTCGTTTCCCACAACTGGGACGAAATCCGGCGCCTGATGTGGGACTATGTGGGCATTGTCCGCACCAACAAGCGTTTGCAGCGGGCGCGCAGCCGCGTCGCCAATCTTCAGGAAGAAATCCTGGAATACTACTGGGACTTCAAGGTGAACAGCGATCTCCTGGAATTGCGCAACATCGCCACCGTGGCCGAATTGATCATCACCTCGGCGATGGAGCGTCCGGAAAGCCGCGGCCTGCATTTCAACCTGGACTACCCCAACACCGACCCGGCCTGGGCGCAACGCGACACCATCCTGCGCCGGGCCAGATGAGCCGGTTGCGTCCCGGCCGTCAAAACAAACTGTTCACCATGGTCCCCAGGATGCTGAGCGGCCCGGTGTCTTCCAGGCTGTCGGTCGCTTTTTCCAGTTTTTGCAGGGAAAGCTTGACGTCCTTCAACATGCTGTTGGTGTTGATCAATTGCCCCACCGTGCCATTGCCGTTGTTCACTTTCTCCAAAATCTGGTTCAGGTTGGTCATGGCCCCCGCCGCCTGGTGGTGCAGCGCTTCGTCGTAGATGATCTTGCCCAGCGTGCCCTGCCCGGACTTGACCTGGGCGATCACGTCGTTGGCGCCGGCCAGGAGGGCGTGCGCGTCATCCACCGCCTTTTTAATGTCCGCCGCGGTGCCCTGCAAATTGCTCACGGTGTTGAGGGCGCTCACATACAAATCGTCATTGTTGATCAGGCGCCCCACCGTTCCCTCCCCGTCGCGGATGCGCTCGGAAATGACCCTGACGTTGCCGAGGGTGGCGGTGACATTGGATTGGTTATTCTTGACAAGTTCGGTGAGCGGCCCGAGCAGTTTGTCAATTTGCTCGCCGCTGAAGCTTTTGGTCAGGTTTTCCACCCCGCTGGCCACGTTGTCCAGCTTGCCCATCAGCGCGCTCAGGTCGGGCTGCTCGACGGACTTCAAGGTCGCGTCGTCCCCGGCCGGCACCCCGGCGGGCGTGCCGAAGGAAATGTCCACGTAATTCTGCCCCATCAAGCCGGTGAACTTGATGGTGGCGATGCTGTCGAGCCGGACTTGCTCCTTCATCTTCCGATCCAGATTCATCGTCACCCGCGCCACCGCGTTGGTCAGGGCGATGCTCTCCACCCGCCCGACCGGCACGCCGCCCATTTTGACGGCGTCGCCCACCTTGAGTTCCTGGACGTTTTTGAACAGGGCGTGCAAGTGGTAGCCCCGTTCGAAAAAGGCAAAAGTGCCGAGGGATTCCAATATGACCAGGGCGGTAATAATGGCCAGGGCGAAAAACATGCCCAGCCGGGTTTCAATGGAGTCTTTCATAGCTTTGGGGGGATGGGGTCGGTGCGCTTGGCGGCGGCGTGGGGGGCGGGGAGTTCCGCGTAAATAAAGTCGTGAATGCGCGGATCGGCATTGTCCTTGAATTCCTCCGGCGCGCCGACCAACAAGATCTCGCCCTCCGAGATCATCGCCATGCGGTCGGCGATGCCAAAGGCCAGGGCGCGGTCATGGGTAACGACGATGGAGGTGGCCTGGGTGAAGTTTTTCAGTCTCAGGATTTCCTCGCCCACCACCACCGCCATCAACGGGTCCAGTTCCGACGTCGGCTCATCGAACAAAATCAACTGGGGATCAATGACCAGGGCGCGGGCGATGGCCACCCGCTTTTGCATGCCGCCGGAAAGTTCGTTGGGCATGCGCTCTTCCTCCCCTTTGAGGCCGACGACTTCCAGTTTCGCCGCGACAATGCGCGCGATTTCCTCCGGCGGATACAACCGGTGTTCGCTGAGGTAAATGCCGACATTTTCCCCGACACTGAGCGACGTCAGCAGCGCGGCGGACTGGAACACCATGGCCATGCGGTATTTGTCCCGGATATCGGGGGAAGCAATGGATTCGCCCTGAATGAGGATTTCGCCGCTGTCCGGCTCGACCAGTCCGATGATGTGCTTGAGCAGCACACTCTTGCCGCTGCCGCTCGGCCCCATGATGACAAAAATTTCGCCGGGGGCGGTCTTCAGATTGATGCCTTTGAGCACCTCCTGGCCATGGAAGCTCTTGTGCAAGTCGCGCACTTCCACGGACACGTTGGGCGTTGCTTGGGCGGGCGGATTCATTTTTGCACGTAAATCAGGAAGCGGGTGAGGAAATAATCCAGGATCAAGATGCACACGATGGAATTGACCACCGCCTTGGTCACGCTGCGCCCGATGCCACGCGGTCCGCCCCGCGTGATCAACCCCTGGTGGCAGGAAATGATGCCGATGGCCAGGGCGAAGACAAACGATTTGAACACGCCATTGGCCACATCACCCGCATCCACCACGTCGCGCAAGTCCTGGAAAAAAACGTTGAAACTGACCGCGATTTGGTGGTTGATGGCCGAGATGAAGGCGGCGCCGAGCCAGCCGACCGGAATGGCAAACAACACCAACGTCGGCAGGGCCAGGGCGATGGCCAGCATCCGCGGCAGCACCAGGTAGCTCACTGGATCAATGTTCATCGTGCGCAACGCATCTATCTCCTCATACACCCGCATTGAACCGATTTCAGCCGACATGGCCGAACCGCTCCGTCCGGCGATGAGGATGGCCAGCAGCACCGGGGCCAGCTCTTTGCAGATGGATTCGCCCACCATGCCGCCCAAGACAAAGCTCAAGCCCCGTTTCACCAGCTCCGGACCGGTCTGCAAGGCCAGGACACCCCCGATAAAAAGGGAGAGGATGCAAACCATCATCAGACTGCCGTTGCCGATTTCAAAAAGCTGATCCACGACCTTGCGGCGCTGATGCCAGGCCAGCGGCAGCGCCCGCAGCGTCTGCCAGAACAAAATAATGATCTCGCCTATATTCTGAAACATATCAGGGCCGGGCCGCGTCCTTCAGATTCCCCGTCTTTTTTCCAAATGGAATGTAGCACACGCGCCAGTTTGCGCCTTTGTCGCCCGATTGATACTGGAAAAGACCGAACAAGAGCGAGTATTTTTTCGAGCGCGGGCCGCTCTCGTGCCGGTAAAGATTCCACAACAGCGATTGGCTGCCCGCACCGGTCCTGCCATCCTTCTCCGTTCGCCACAACGACCAGAGCTGCGAATAGTCCCGCGCGATGCTCTGGTTGTTCACGAAAAACGGCTCGAGCAACGACAAGGCCTGCAGGCGCTCCTTCCGGTCCATGTCCCGCTTATAGGTAAAGAATGGCCAGAAATCCACCCGGTGCAGGGTGTCGCCATTCTGGCGGTTTTTCTCGCGGATGTCAGAATACAGGAAGAAAGCGATGCGGGTGCGTTCCCGCTCCAGGGCGGCAGTTTCCATCCGCAGGAACTTGTAAACCGGCCAGAGATAAAAGTCGTTCTTCAGCCCGCCGCCGGCCGCGCGGCTGTAAAGAGGAAAGAGGCGCGTCACGGTCTTTTCCCCGCGCGCCACCTCAAAAAAGGGCCACAAAAAGTCCTGCTCGCGGTATTTCTTTCCCCGGTCGTCAATGCGCCAGTAGCCAATCGGCCAGCCATAACATTTCTCCTCGCGCAGGGGCGAACGCAGCCGGCTGTAAAACGGCATGACCACCAGGCGGTCCTCCTGGTTGGTCGTTCCCATGCCGGACTGATCCTTCAGGTAGAATGGCCAGGCCGCAAAAAAGCGCTTGTACCCCCCCGCCGTCTCAACCTCACCGAGGCTGTTTGTGACCGGCGCGGGCTTTTTCTCTTCGGCCCCCAGCACCGGCCAGAATTGCCAGCCCGTCACATTCCCGCCCGACCGCACATGGAAAAATGGATAAAGATAATTATCGGTTACCACATCCCTCTTGCGCGTCTCGGCATAGAGCGGAAACAGGACAAACTTGATGTCGTCATGGAACAGGCGGTTTTGCAAATGCCCGTAAAATGGAACCACCGCCGTGTAGTTGAGATTCGGGTCGTCCGAGCGCCGTTGAAAATAAAGGGGGAACAACGTAAACAGGCGGCTGTCAGGGCCGGCCTGGGTTTTCCCGCCGGAAAAGCTCAAAAGTTGCAGGAGCTGGACCCGATACTCCGTGCCATAGCGGCGCCAGGTAAACAGCGGATACAGAAATTCTGATTCTGTCCAATCCATCTCCGGGGTGCCGGTGTAGCAGTAAAAGGGAGCCAAGTCCCATTGCCATCGCCAGTCCGTTTGTTGCGCGTAAAAGAGCGGCCCCAGCACCTCCTGTCGGCGTCCCGATTCCAACGTCAGTCGGTAATCAGAATAGGCCGGCCCGGCGATGATTTCCCTCTCTGCGGCAAGATTGGTGAGAGACAACGGCGGGATGGCCTGGCCGGCCCCGGCGCTCGTCCCGCCAACCTGTGCCTGGCAGACGGCGGAAGCCAGGAAGACAAGCCAGCCGCAAAACCATGCTGAAACACCGCCCGGCAGACGGGCCGGGTGCGCGCAAAAGGATGAGGGTTTCGGGTGCAATCAGGTGCGATGGGGGGCGACGGCGGACAGCTTCAAAAACCGGGCAAGGAAGTCAACCGCCAGGACAGTAAAGAATGAAACGCCTGGCGGCAGGCTCCCGTCCAACGGGGCGCTTCTCCCTTTGTTGCGTCCCGCTGAAAAACAAATCTCCGCCACCGTCTCGCACGGCGGGAACACAGCGCACTGCCCTTGGACCGTCACTTCGCGTCTCACGCCAGCTATTAAAACACATCTTGCTCCGGTTGTCATTCCTGCGATTGATTCATTGGCAACCCTGGCGCAGGAAATGCAAAACCAACCAGCCGGAACGGGGCGGCGCATTGAATATGGCTTCGGTTGAAACGACCCTGGACGGAATGAGAGAATCCAAGCCTGAGAGAAACCGTCATCTTTAACGATAACGTTATCGAAATAGTTGCGCTCAATTCTCTCTTTCCCGTGATGGCGCTCAAGATACAGATCAAGATATGGATTGACTTTTATAGAAATACGCCTATGCTTGGGTCATCAATTGAGGCACTAACCTTGTTTAGGTTTTTGCCTCGGTTCCTCCGGATCCAGCAACGACCTTGCATTGTCGTTGCTGGGTTCTTTTATTTGCAAGGTCCATCCCCGCCGCACCAGCAGGTTCAGCAGGGCGGGCAGAAACGTCAATCCCGCCACCATGCAGGTGCCGATGCCGATGGTCATGAGAATGCCCAAGCTCTGAAGTCCCTGGTGCCGGCCCAGAATCAAGCTGCCAAAACCGGTCATGGACGCCAGGCCCGAAATCAGGACGGCTTTGCCGGTGCTCCTGGCCAGGATGCCCGGATCCTGCTCCTCGGCAAAGCGGTTGAGAACATGAATCCCGTTGGTCACTCCGATGCCGATCACCAGCGGCAAGGTCATAATGTCCGCCGGGTTGAAGGGCAGCCCGGTTTTGCCCATGAGGCCGACCATCCACGTCGTTCCAATCGCCACGGGCAGCAGGGACAGGATTACGCAAGCGACCGAGCGGAAATGAAGGAAGACCATGATGATAATGGCGCCCAAAGCATAGAGCGCGGCGTTTTCGTAGCTGTGCCTCAGGAGCGATTCGTACTCGTATAATTGCACAGGTGTGCCGGTAATCCGATCCGACGGCATGACCGAGCGCAACTGCGTGATGAACTCCGTCTGGTTGTCGCGCTGCCAAATGTCCTTCTTGGGGAAGACGAGCACGCGGTACCGGCCGGTGACGCCGATGAACTTGCTGTGGAGGGACGGCGGCAGGTCCTGCGGGCGCAGGCCGGTGCTGGTGTCCTGCTCCTGCAGCGCGGCAAAGGTGTTGTGGATGTCGTCGAACAGCGCCTGTTGATAGGTGAAGAGGCGGCGCGGAATTTCAGGGTCGCCACTGAACATTTTCACGCGAAAGGCGCTGATGGCGTCGTAAAGGGACTGGAATTGCGCGGCCAATTCCGGATGCTGCTTTTTCGTGTCCTCGTCATCGCGCGCATCCAGCATGTAGCCCATCGTCGAATAAAGAGTGGTGCCGAGGTCGTTGATATCCACCGGCAGCGGATCAGGCCGGGCAAACTGCACATTGGAAATCAGGCTCTTGATCTCGCGCACCATTTGCAATTTGGGCGACTGATCCTCGGTCAGGATTTGATACATCGGCTCGCTTTTCTCCCGGTCGTTCCGGTCGGCGGAGGCCACCGAGGGCAGCCTCTCGGCGGCCTCCTCGAATTGGCGCGCCTGCTGGAGTGTATCGGCCATGATCGCGGCAAAAAGGACGGATTGGCCGTAATCGCGCAGTTTTTTCGCCTCGGTCACCGAGCCGTCGCGGTTGGTGGTCAAGACGGTGATGCTGTTGGTCGAATAGAGCAACTTCTTTGCGTAAGCCACCGAGGCCAGGCCCCGGCTCTGCATGTTCAGCAGATTATAGTCGAAATAAACCTTGTGAAACTGCGTGGCCGCCGCCCCGCACAGGGCCAAGGCGATGATCACCACCCACACCGGCCGTCTCATCCACACTTCCTCGATGCGGGCGCGCTTGGCTTCCCGGGCGACAGGCCGGGCATCGAGTGCGTTCTGGCGCTTGCCGCGCATCAGCAGGACAGGGAGCAGGGTCAGCATCGGCACCAGGCACAACACCATGCCGCCGCCGGAAATGATGCCCATTTCCTGAATGCCTTTGAAATTGGTCAACCCCATCGCAAAGAAGGCGCCCGCGGTGGTCAGCGCGCCGGTGATGATCCCCTGCCCGGTGAATACCAGGCCCTTGTCCACCGCCTCCGTGAGAGAGCGTCCGTGCCGGATTTCCTCCTCGTAGCGGGTGATCAAGTGAATCCCAAAATCAATCGCCAGCCCAATCAGGATCGGCGCAAACGTGATCGTCAATATATTCAAATGCCCGATGGAAAGGGTCGTGAATGCCATGCTGTAACCAAGGCCGATGACCAGGCAGACCACCGTCTTGAGCGGGCGTCCGGTTTCGCCGTAGGCATAAATGAATAGCAGGGAGCAGACCACCAGCGAGATAATCGTGGCCAGCGTGGCGTCGTGCTTGGATTGGACCATGGTATCGTAATCCAAAACCGGCTCGCCCGTCAGCCCGACGTTGAGGCCGGTGACCTCAAATTCCGTCTCGTGGATCAATTGGCGCATGCGTATGACCGCGTCGGAACTCAGTTCCTGGTTGCGCGCGCGGGCTGTGACCAGAAAGATCCGTCCGTCGGCAAAGGTGATGTACATGGCGCGCTCCGCTTCCTCGCCCGCGCCAAAGAGGGCGCTGATGCCCGGCGAAATCGGCGTGCCCGAGCGCGACAGGCTCTCGCTCGCCTGCGTGATGATCCGTTCGAGCGCGGGAATGGCGGTCAGGAGCGAATTGTTTTCGGCATTCTCCTCGCGCTTGGCCGTGCGGATTTGCTGGTTGATCAGGTTGAAGAGCGAAGCCAGGTTGGTGGCGGCGGTGAATTTCTCCAGGAACGGGCGTTCCCCGTTGAGAATCTCGCGCATGTCGGCCAGGTCCTTTTCCGGGGCGAAGAGCAGCGCCTTGGGGCCCAGGGCCGTCAGGTCGCCCTTGTAAAAGACGTCGGTGAAGAGATTGGTTTCCACCGAGAGCTTGGCGGCCAGCCGCTCCACGAACTGGCGGTTGCGCTCCATGTCGCCGCTTTCCACCACCACGGCCAACTCGTCCTCGCCGGGAAATTCCGCGCGGTACTTCATGAAGTCCTGGTGATATTTTTTGTCCGAGCCGACCAGATGGTCCTGGTCCATGTCCATCTGCAAATGCCGGGAAGAAAACGCCGTGTAATAAACACACAGGCCGAACAGGACAAATTGCGGATAAACGAACCAGTTGGGACGGCGGCAGACCGCCCCGGCCAGGACACGCAACAGCCGGGCAAACAAGGAATTAGCAACGGGGCTTGGCTGATTCAAAGCTCAAAGCGCAACTGACTAATACTTCTTGGTAAACTTCTTCCGCGAATCTTCGGCAGCCGGCGGAACGCTGCCGGCCGCCTCCGGCTTCGGCGGGGCGCTGGCCGGTTCGGCGGCGGCGGAAGGTGCGGCGCTTTTTTCCTTCTCCGCTCCCGGCTCCGCACCCTGCGCTGGTTCGGCGGGCTGGGAAACCGCTTCCACGAAAGCCAGACGCAGACTGGTCAGGCTCTGCTTGAGCAGGCCTTCCTCGCGTTTGTCGAGGTTGCCCCGCGTTTTGGCCTCCAACATTTCCAGTTGATCAATGAAGTATTTGGCGTGTTCCAGATCCCGCGCCTTCTGGCCCGTCTGCGGATGCGGCGCCAGGCCCAGGAAAATGGAAGCCATGTTGGTTTGTTGCATGACCAGGCTGGCGAACATCGCCGTCATCAACTCTTTCTCGCCCCCCGCTTCCGCCGCCTCTGGATGTTCCGGATTATTCATTTTTTCACCCTGCAAAATTCACGGTTCACTATTCGCCTTCTTCTGGCGCTGGCTGATTTCTCCCATCAAAAAATGGATCAGATGTTTCAGCCGCGGCTCCACCTCCACCGTCTCCAGAATGATCTGCTTCTGCGCCGCGCGCGTGAGCAGGGCGGAGGAAACCAGGTCGGCCACCTGGTCGGGATTATCGCGCTTTTCCAGGCAGCCGATGATCTCCGGCACGGTCAGCAGCGCCTGCGCCTGTTTGATCTTGTCGGCCAATTTCCTCGCTCCCGTGGAGGAAGAGGAAAAGCCAAGTTGAATCCGTTCTGTCACCAGGTCGCGCACTTTGGCCATCAACGCGTCAATCGCCACGCTGTCGCGCGCCGCCGCGCGCAGGGGCCGGAAGCGGCTCACCGGAAACGGCTCCTGGCGCGCCATTTCGGTCAACTCCACCCGCGCATGGCCCTGCAGCACCAAGTGGGAAGTCCCGTCGGCATGGGCCACGCAGACGCGCACGAAGCCCAACCCGGCCACCGCGGCCGGTGATCCGCTCGCGCAACCCCGCCTTTGCATCGCCACAATAAACATGCGGTGCGAACGCAGCACCGCCGCCAGCATGCGCCGATAACGCGGCTCAAAAATGTGCAGCGGCAGCAGCGTTCCAGGAAACAGCGTCACCCCGGGCAACGTCATCACTGGCGCTTCATTCGGAATTTCCATGCACACAGTCTAGGGTTGAATCGTCCAATAATCAAGATGGAGATGGGAGCTTGCCAAACCCCCGCTTTGAGGCACACTGTTCTGATATGAAATCGAACGTGGCCGCCATTATCTTGATCCTCGCCTGCCTGGGCCTCGGCGCCGTTTTGTGGCAGCAAAACCAAAAGCACGCCGAGCAGACAAAAGAGTTGGATAAAACCATCGCCTCTTATTCCAATGATGTCACCTCTCTCGACGTCAGGCTCAAGGAACAGGTCATGGTCAACGCCACCCTCGAAACCAACCTAGCCGCCACCCAAATCAAGGCCTCCAATGATCTGGCCGCCGTTCATGCCACCCTGGCCACCACCTCCGCCGAACTGGAAAAAGCCCAGGCTGACGCCAAGGCCACCGCCGCCGCCGCCGCCGCCGCCGCCGCCAGCGCCGAGGCCGCTCTGGCCGAGCGGGACAAAAAAATCGCCGGATTGGAAAACCAGAATACCGAATTGGACAAGCAATCCAACGACCTGCGCAACTCCCTCACCAACCTCGAAGTTCAAATCCAGGCCACCCAGAAGAAACTGGACGCCTCCGAGGGCGACAAAAAACTGCTGATGGAGGAATTGAAAACCCTCCAGGCCAAAAAGGCGGAATTGGAAGTTCAGCTCACCAATCTCGCCTTTCTCAAGGATCAAGTTAAGAAATTGAAGGACCAACTTGCCATTGATCGCCGCCTGGACTGGATCCGGCGCGGCATTTACGACGCCATTGGCGAAAAGGGCGGCGAGCGCTTGACCCATCCCCCGTCCTCCCTGCCGCCTTCGACCAACCCTGCCCTGGATGTCGAACTCAGGCAGAACGGCGGCGTCAAGATCAACCCGCCCGCCACTCCCTCCACCAACGCCCCTTCCACCAATGCGCCTTCCGCCAAATGACGCCCCGTCCCTGGCCTTTTAAACACATATAATTGACACATCGCCGCGCCTTGCAACCTTTGCCGGCCAATCTAATTGACTCCCACGGGCGCGTCTTGCGCGACCTTCGCGTCAGCGTCACCGACCGCTGCAATTTCCGCTGCCTCTATTGCCTTCCGGAGACCGACGCCGCCGCCAGTTTCCAGCAGGCCCGCTTCCTTCCCACCCCGCCGCCGCCCGCGGCGCCTTTGCATGCGCGCTGGGGCGCCAAGCCGCCACCCCTCACCTTTGACGAAATCGAGCGCGCCGTCCGCATCGCCGTCCAGTTGGGCATCGAAAAAGTGCGCCTGACCGGCGGCGAACCGCTTCTCCAACCCCAACTGCCCGCTCTCGTGCAAAAAATCGCCCGCCTCCCCGGCCTGCGCGACCTGGCCATCACCACCAACGGTTTCCTCTTTCCCGAAAAAGGCCGCGCCTTGCGCGACGCCGGACTCCGCCGCGTCAGCTTCAGCCTGGATTCGTTGGATCGCGGCAATTTCCACAAAATCACCGGGCGCGACAGTTTGCCCGCCGTTTTGGCCGCCATTGAGCTGGCCCAAAAAATCGGCTTGCAGCCGGTCAAGGTCAACGCCGTCATTATCCGGGGCCTCAACGACCATGAGCTGGTCCCCCTGGCCCAATTCGCCCGCGACCGCCAACTGAGCCTGCGCTTCATCGAGTTTATGCCCCTGGATTCCGGCCGCGTCTGGAACAAGGACCTGGTGGTCTCCGGCGCCGAAATTCTCCGGCGCCTCCAGGAACATCTCTCCCTGCAACCGGTTGCCTCTGCCAACCCATCGGAGACCGCCAAACGCTGGTTGCTCGACGGCGGCCCCGGCGAGATCGGCATCATTGCTCCCGTCACCGAACCTTTTTGCGGCCACTGCAACCGCCTGCGTTTGACGGCCGACGGCAAAATCCGCACCTGTCTTTTCAGCGCCGTGGAGCACGACCTTGGCGTGCTCCTGCGCGACGGGGCCTCGGACGAGGCCATCTGCGGTTTTTTCCAGGCCGTGGTCCGGCAAAAAGAAGCGCGCCATCACATTGGTGAGCCTGGCTTCATCCAACCCGCCCGCACCATGAGCCGCATCGGCGGCTGAACCTTTCCGCCTCATTCTGGAGTGAAGAAATAACGCGTCAGATGGAAAAAGACTGGCGCGGCGAAACAGAGCGAATCAATTCGGTCCATCACCCCGCCGTGTCCTTCAATCAAATGGCCGTAATCTTTCACGCCGCGATCGCGCTTTATGGCCGACATGACCAGGCCGCCGCCAAAACCCATCAACGTTATGGCCAGGGACATTCCTCCGGATTGCAGCGGCGTGAACGGCGTGGCCCACCACAATCCCGCCCCCAGCAGGCTCGCGCAAACAATGCCGCCGATGAATCCTTCCCACGTCTTGTTCGGGCTGACCGTGGGCGCGATTTTGTGGCGGCCCAGCGTCTTGCCCCAAACATACTGCAAAACATCGCTGATTTGCGCGACTAACACAAAATAGAACATCAGCTTCCCGTTCTGGCCTTCGTAACCGGGAATGTTTAAACTCAACAACGCCGGGACGTAACTCACACAATAGACGCAAATCATCAAGCCCCATTGGATTTTGGCGGTGCGTTCCAAAAAATTTTCGCAATCGCCCGCCAGCGCGCTGCGAATCGGCACCAGCAAAAACGCATAGACCGGTATCATGATCGAAAAAAGCCCGTACCACTTGATGGCGATCAAATAATACTGCAGCGGCAGGATGACGAAAAACACCCAGAACAAGGAACGATGATCCCCAAGGCGCGTCGGCGTCAGCGTGACGAATTCCCGCAACGCCAGAAACGAGGTCAGGGCGAACAAAACCACCGAGCCGATGCCGCCGGTGGCCATGGCCAGGCCGAACACCGCCACCATCATCCACCACGCGCGGATGCGGGCGTTGAGGTTTTGCACGGTCGCCCGGCCCGGCTCGCCGGTCACCCGCAACGACAGCAACCAGCCCAGCAGGGACGACACCCCCAGCAAGGCCAGCACACCGCCGACGAGCCAGAATGTTTGCTTGTCGAATTTGAGGCTCATAATTCCCGCAACGCCTTGACCGCGGCTTGCGCGCGTTCCAGAAACCGGGCTTTTCCCTCGCCGGTTTCAAGTCTTATCGCAGCGCCAAAGCTCACGCTGCCCAGCAACGGCACTGGCAGAAACTCGCCCTTGGGCAGGATGCGGTTCAAGTTTTCAATCAGCACCGGCACAAATTCAACCTCCGGCCGGTCTTTGGCGAGATGAAACAGCCCGCTCTTGAACGGGGCCAGTTCCAAGCCCGTTTGCCGTCCGCCTTCGGGGAAAATGATCAGCGAATAACGCTCGCCCAGCGCGGCGAGCATGTCGGCCAGCGGATTGTCACGGGCCGTCGGTTTCTTGCGCTCGATCAGCACGGCGTTGAGAACCCGGTTGGCCAGATACCGTCGCAGCGGGCCTTGGCTCCAATAATCGCGCGCCGCCACCGGCCGGGTCAGGTCGCGCACCGGCGGCGGCAGCGACGCCCAGACCACCAGCGCGTCCAGGTTGCTGGTGTGGTTGGCGAAATAGACGCGTTGCCGGAGCTCCGGCCCGCAGCCGGCCCAGCGCACATTTGCGCCGCTGACCAGCTTCGCCATTGCAGCCAGCAACGCCTTCATCATTTTCTTGACTCCATTTCCCGCGCGATCCGCCGGCACCGGCGGAAAATAGTGACGACACAACCCGCTGCCACCAATCCCAGCGCCAGTGGAATGATTCCGGACAGCACCGGCCAGAGCGGCGCGAGCGCGCCCGCCCCGCACGCCGCCGTCATCGCCGCCATGCGCTGTTGCTTGGCCATGGGCCCGGCAAATTGTTGTCCCGCGCCCATGCTCGCCCCCAAGGCGCGCGTGTAAGCGGTGATGAGCGACAGCACCGCCGCCGTCCAGCCCAGTTCCATCGTCCACCCAAATTCCGGCAAGGCATACCCCGCGCCAATAAAAATAAACGCATCCGAAAAACGGTCGGGCAGTTCATTGAAGATTTCTCCCGCCTTCGTTTTGAATCCGCCTTCAATCGCCACCATGCCATCCAACAAATTGCACAGCAGACGAAGCTGCATTCCGCAAGCCGCCAAAATCAGCAGAACACTCCAATGCCAGTCATGCCTCGTCCCACCGGCCAGCCAAAAACAGATTCCCGCCCCGCCGGCGAAGACGGTGCCAGCGATGGAAATAACATTCGGACGGACGCCGGCGCGGGCCAGCCAACTGGCCGTGTCAGCGGCCCATTTGGTGTCCCGCGATTTTAGCGGACGACGGGTGATGTTCTCAGGGTTGATCATTTGACCTTACGCCGGACGCTGCAGCAACTCGGTTTCAAAGCCGATTACGCCGGCCAAAAGCAGAAAGTGACGGTCAAACGTCACCAGCGCCACCTCGTGATGCCGGCAGAACGTGGCAGTGATCAAATCCGCGAAGCCCGCCTGCACCCCCGCATCCCGGCATTGCTGGCCATGGACGGTCGCCATGCGCCACAAGCCGGCGGGAGTGGTGAGCATGGGCAGCGTGCGCAAACGCTTCTCAATCCCCGCCCGCTCTGCTTTCGGCGACTGGCGCAGCAGTTCAAACCAAACCGGTTCACAGACCACGGCGCCAGGCCGGTTGAGGGCTTCATCGGTCACCTGCCGGATTTTTTCCGGTGTGCCGGGGCGCAGGTGGTCAATCCACACGCAGGTGTCAATCAAGCATTCCATGGATTCTCCTCGCGCTCGCGCTTGCGGGATTCTTCCCAGTCCGGCAATTCCACGCGGAATTTTCCCGCCATCACCTCATCCGAAAGCTCGCGCCGCCGCCGCAGCATGAGTTGGGAGGCGACCAGCTTCACAATGGCCGGGCCTTTCTTTTTTTCACCGGAGAACCGCAAAATGTCTTTCAGATCCTTTTCCGGAATATCCACTGTTATTTTCATACTTTAATCTTACGTAAATATGATTTTGTGTCAAGAAATATAGGATTGTTGGCAACCCAAAGGGCGTATCACGCCACTACCACCGCGCGCTTCTTCTCCCTCTCCCCCACACACTTGTGGAGGAGAGGGCCGGGGTGAGGAGGTTTCCCAACCTCGCCTCCGGCCCTTCATCAGCAAGCAGTGCTTTACGGGCGAAAATCACTTCACCACCACATAGCGCGGCAGCGGCCCTAGCTCCACGGAAATCTCCGGCTGCCAGGCGGTGAGGTGGACGACATGCGGTTCCGCCAAAGTCCACGCGGCCGCTTTGCGCGCGCCGGCCCCGTTGACAAACACCAGCACGAAGTCCGTTTCCGCCATCCCGTCCAATCTTCGTTCCAGCCGGCAGCCGCTCAGTTCCGCCGTCATCGTTTTGAGCGCGGTGTAGGCGGGCTTGGGTTGCAGATCCTCCGTTAGCGTCCCAAAGTTCTGCTCGTTGTCGGCGGGATCACGCCCGTCATTTTTCCAGTCATACCATATCGAGAGCGGGATGCCGTTGAGCAAATTGCAGAGTTGCTGGCGCACGGCAAAAGCCGCCTGCGTTTCCAGCGAGACGCCCCTGGTGTTCGACGCATAACCCCATTCGCCGCTCAGGATGGCGATTTTCCCGCGCTTCGATTCCGGCGCGCAACGGTCAATCAGTTCCCGCAGCCTTTTGTAATCCGCGGCGGCGGTTTCCGGCGGCCGGTTGGGCGGCCGATAAGGATGAACGCTGACGCCATCGAGAAACTCCAGCACGCCCGATTGCAAGAAAGTTTCCATATATTTCCAGTCGAACCCCGACATGGCCGGAGCGATGATGCTGGCGGAAGGTTCGGCTTCCCGGATGGCTTTGGCGGTCGCCAGCGCCATTGTGGTGTACTCAGCCGCGTCCGGTCTGGGCCGCCAAAAACCGCCGTTTGGTTCGTTGTAAATTTCCCACAAAACCTGCCGGCCGGCAAAATGACGCGCCGCCGCCGCCGCCCAGCGCGCGAAGGCCGCCACGCTCTCCGGATGGCGCGGAGAGGCCACATGCTGTTCCGGCGCGGGTTCTCCGACCGCGCGCCGGGCCTCCACCATCGGCTCATACAATCCGTTCACATAATCCAGGATGTAAAGGGCGCGCAACCCCCGTTGCTCCAGGTGCGCCGTCAATTCATCGTAGGCCGTCCAATCATAAACTCCCGCGGTTCGCTCCGTCCCTTCCCAACTGAAATCCATCCGCACAAACTTGAACCCGGCGTTGGTGATCAAGTCCAGATCGCGCGCGTGTCCGGTGACAAAATGAATATTGACGCCCACGCCGGCGGGAATGACGGCCGGCGGAATCTGCCCGCAAAGAGCCTCCTGCAAAAAACCCAGCGCCACCAAAAGGGATGAAAGCTTCATGCCGGCATCATAAAGGATCCACCCTGACTTTGCACGCTTTTGGGCAAGGCGTCGCTCATGGGTGGCAGGGCGAGACTCCGTCGAGGCGAAACTCGATTTCTTGGGAAGAAGTCACGGCTCGACAGAGTCTCGCCCTGCCTTTTCCCGCCGTCGGGCGTTGGCAGAGGAATTAACATCACATTACTGTCGCACGGCGGGCAGGGGACTGCCCGCCCTACCATCCATGACTGACGCCTTCCAATCCATCGCAAACTTCCTTGGGCTTTCAGTTGCAGGCGGCGGGGGGGGCACACGGCTGGCTCATGAAGAGAATGGCAAGAAGGAAACCGATCACAGAATCATGGCGGGACAGATTCATGCGGACTGACATCCGGCTGCTTTTCTTTATGATTCTGTCGCCTCTTCATCTCTTGGGCGAATTTGCGGGATTCTCCTGACAATCGTTCCCCCGACATCTCTTTGGCCTTTTCCATTCTCCATTGTCGCCTTGGTTGCGGCTGGCCGCGCTGCGACTTGGCGACTCTTGTCCCGAAAGCTTTCGGGGTTGACCCTTGAAAGGTCTTTTTTATCCGTGAAATCCCAAGAGCCGAGCCGCGCAGTGCTCTACCGCCTTGCCCGGAAATGCTGCTGCACACTCAAGTTGGCTTTGGGAATTGTATAAGTCCCCTGCGGATTGCCCGGCACATCTGTAAAAGGCCCATTAACCTGGCTGGCGGATTGCAGTTTGCCCGTGAATGTAACTGTGATGTCTCCATTCGGCCCGATGGTGATTCGCACTAGAGGAACTGGCTCAGCACCCATAGGATCTGGCTCAGGACCTATAGGATAAGCTATTTGCTCCAAAGAAACGAAGGGTCCGGGATCGTTGGTTTGGGTCGTGGCGTAATAAAAGACGAAGGCATCATCACTCGATGGCGTGTAGTTGAGCACGCCCGCCCCGACGTTCGTCTCGGGAACCGTCGCTGTCAAAGTGACTGACGTGAAGGCAAGGTCATTGGTGATGGCCAGGGATTGAATGTCGTTGAAACCGAAAAACCCGTGCAGTTGTGACAAAACGGCGCTCTGCGTGAAATAACCCGGCGCCGTCCCGGACAGGCCTCCAAAGCTTACCGCGGTGGTCCCATAGGCACTGGGGCCGTACGACGATACATTGGTTGCCTGCCAGTCCAAGAGCGCGGCCAGGTACACCGACTGTCCGTCCGGCACATGCACCATAAACTGCTGCCCCGGGGGAGCGGTGATCGTCAGCACGAACTGGTTGTTCGTGTCAAAATCCGCAGTCACAGAGGGTAGCACCGCGCCGCCGCCCGAAACCTGGCGCTGGTCCACCAGGTAATCCGACACCTGTTTTGCCATCCCTGGGAGAGGAAACGGCCGGGTGAAGAAGTAGTGTCCGATCTTGGAGACCTGAACCTTCCCCAGGTTCACCTGCGAAGGGGCGTTCGTAGGGCTGGGGGAAGGGCTTGGAGAGTTGGTAAAGCTGGGCGACGAAACCGTCAGATTGTCCATCACGAACGGGCTCCCGTCCGAACCGATGAACGTGACTTGCGTCACACCCGCATAATTGAAGTTGACCAATGTGGGGCTGCTCTCGCTCAGCCCGTAGGTTTGATCGTACACCAGGTCCGTCCCCACCCAACCCTCGACCTGGACCTCCATTGTGGGCACAACGGCCGCCGTCAAATAGGCCGAGATCAAGTTAAATGGCGTGCTGCTGCTGATGGAGGCATCATAGCCATACGGATTGAACGCCACGTTGGGTGGGGAAATCAACCCGCTCGTATAGCCGTCGCCAATCGCGGTGATCACCTCAAAGCCCGACCAATTCAACTGCGCATAGCCGTTGGGGATCGAGGTCTGGTCCGGCAAATCGTCAAA
>JBEKVM010000096.1:0-21657 GCA_049513975.1 Verrucomicrobiota bacterium
TTGACCGAGTCAAAGGCCAAACGGTGGGCTGGCGACTATCACGAACTGGCAAAGTTTGGCGGTTCGTGCGACGTGACGCTGTCCGAGAGTGTTTGCCGACACCTGGCCAATCGGAGTCGTTCTGGTTGGCGCGGGCTGGGTGAACATGAGACGAGGGGGACAGACACGGCGTCGAGCACAGTGCAAAGCGGAGTAAGCAAAGCGCCTCCTTTTGAGAACGTCCCTGGACCGGCGATAACGGTTCACACGCCTCTTCACCCTTGACCGGCACAGTCCAGCCTCACACGAGGCCGTAAACGTCAAGGGAAGGGCCATAGCGCGCGCCAAGGCTGCGGCACATCTGCCACCTGTGAAACTGATGCAACGTGGTGCCCCCCACCACCCCCCCGGCTTTAGCCGGGGGGTGGTGGGAGGCTCGCTTGAAGATGATCTCTGTACCGATGAAAACGACTGAACTAACGAAACTGCTCTGGCGAGCCGTGAACGAGAGCGACCTGGCGCCGCTCTCTGAGGCGGAACAACGGCTTTACACGGTCATCCACCTGGCGGTGATGGCATACGAGGACGAAGTCCGGCTGGGCCATCCTGCACCGGAACGTCGGTGCATGATGTGCGGCGTCCCGGTGAGTCAATGCTGCTGTTGAGCAGGGGAAATCAAAGTATGACTGACGATTTGACAGAAAACGCGAGTGGCAATCCGGCATTCATGGATGAAAAGCAATTGCTGGCGAAACTGCCAATCAGCCGCCGGACTTTGGGTAATTGGAAGACAACTGGAGTCATCCCGTATATCAAGATCGGCAGACGTTGCCTGTACGATTGGGCAAGTGTGCATGGCGCTTTGTTGCGACGACAGAGAGGCGGGCAGTGAGCATGGGAAGCCGTCCCCTGGGCATTTTCGCTTCCATTTTCATTGGGAAGGCGCGTGAATCATCGCAAGGGCGTTCATCGTTTTAGGTCCTGCTGGTCTTTGCCGCCGGACCTTTATCCGGTCGCGCATGGAAACCGATTTCGCGGCGCGGCGGTTCTGGCGGCGTCATCAGTTCCCGAATGGCGGCAATGATCGCCTTGATCTGTTCGGTGTTCTCGCTGGTGGCGCGTCCCAATTCCTCAACTCTGCGCGCCAGGGCGTCCATTGAAACGGCCAAGCGTGACAAGCGGACGAACGTTTGCACGACAACGACGCTCATCTGAATGGCGCGTGGACTACGGAGAACATTTGCGGCCATCAGTGCCCCGTGCTCGGTGAAAGCATAGGGCAGATACTTCAAGTGCTTCCCGCGCCGTGATTCCGGGTCCGCTTCGTTTAAGGTCACAATTTGTGACCGGTTCGGGTCAGGCTCGATTAAGGTCACAGATTGTGACCTTAAAGCGTCGGCTTCCTCTTTGGTTGCCCGGAATACGAATTCTTCGGGGAACCGTTGCATGTTGCGCTTGACGGCCTGATTCAGCGCCTTGGTGGACACGCCGTAAAGCTCGGCCAGGTCGCGGTCAAGGATGACCTTGCGCCCGCGAACAAGGTGAATTCTCCCCTCGACGGTAGTAACGGGCAACATCGTTTGGAGTTTCTTCGATTTCATGGCGGGTATCAGGGGTTGGCGGCGGGTTGAAGCGCGATCACGTTTCCGGGCTGCGCCGGGGAGACGGCAAACCAAGCCTCCCCCTGCTGCCGCGTGAGCAAGCCCTTATAATTCTTATGCACCATTTGCGGGCTGTTTCCCGCCAGCTTGGCCGTCAACCCTTCGTCGGCGTGCATCGCGTAATGGCTGGAAATGTAGCTGTGTCGCAAACCATTGCGCCGGTGCTTGATTTTCAGGTCGTCACGCAGCCGGGCAAACCTTTCGTGAAACTTTTTGTATCCCTGTGTCCAAATCGCCCCGGCGCGCCCGCGATATGGCTCAAGCCACTGTCCCAGGCTCGCGCCGACTTCAATTAAACGGCGGCTGCGCGTTTTTGCTTTGAGCGCGCCAACTTCGATATGCCCGGCCACTTTGAAAACGTCTGCCCAATCCAGGCGCATGATTTCCTTTTCCCTCAGTCCAGCCAACCCGGCCAGGGCGATAACGGGCTGGAGGTCCGGGGCGGCGGCTTGGAGCATGGAGCGCAATTCGGAAGCGGAATAGCAGTCAATTATCTCCGGGTCTGAATTCTCGTGCTTCAACTGGCTGGATTCGAGCAGCCGATGTGTGGGCGCGATAAAGTCCTGCTCGGCAGCCCACGCCAAGAACATTTTCACCACCCCGCGCCGCTCGTTTCGCGTCTTGGGCGCGGCCTTGGCAAACCGCCCCAAGTAGGCGTCAAGGTGCTGTTTGGTCAAATCGCACACGGCATGGCCGGGAAAGGTTTTTGCGAATTCGCGCAGCCAATACCCGGTGTTCCGCCAGTGGTCAAAGCTCAACTGCGGTCTGCGGCCTTCCGCGGCAACGGTTTTGCCCTTGCGAAAGTCAATGAATTGCTCTATCGCTTCATGCAGATTGATGCGTTTAACCGTGAGAACCGAAGTCAAAAAGCCGTCAACGGCTTCGTGCAGGGTGTGGCCATTCAGCTTTTTGGCCGACTCGCAAAATTCCGCCACGGCCGCCAGCAGGGAAAGCTTGCGCCCGGTGTCCCGCCGGAAGGATTCGAGCCTTTCCAGCGCGGCCAGGGCGTCATTGGCCTGTGCGGAAGTCAGGGCGGCGGCTTGGCTGCCATTGGCAATATCGCGGGCGAGCGCGTCGGCGGCGGTCTTTGCTTCACTGTATGTGCGATAACTCGTCATTCGCCGCTTGCCGGCCACGTACGCGCAGACCCGGTAGAACGGGTAAGCCTTCGACTTGCCGTAGATGGTCGCCAGCAGCTTGTTCCGGTGCTTTATGCGTTTTGGGAATCTCACGCTTTGTTCTTCGGATTCGGGCGCATTCTGTGCGGAATCTGTGCGGTAAACGCCTTTTCCCCCGGTTTCCGAGGGAGAATTGGCTGCCCGACATGGATTTGAACCATGACAAACAGATCCAGAGTCTGCTGTGCTACCGTTACACCATCGGGCAAGGCAACCTTGTGAAATTAGACCATTTAAAAACAGAGTCAAGGAATTGAAGCATGCCCCAGCAATACCGCCTCATTCTAAAAAACGTGGATGCGCCGGGCTACACCCCGGACCTGGACTGCTATTTGCGACACGGCGGGTATGAGGTGCTGAAAAAGGCCCTGGCCTTGCCGCCCAGGGAATTGCCCGGCGGCAAAAAGATTTCCCCCCAGGAACAACTTCGCGACGAGGTCAAGGCCTCCGGCCTGCGGGGCCGCGGCGGGGCGGGTTTCTCCTGCGGGCTGAAGTGGTCGTTCGTGGACCACCGTGGCGGCAAGCCCATCTACCTCATCTGCAATGCCGACGAGTCCGAGCCGGGAACGTTCAAGGACCGCCAGATCATCTACAAGGACCCGCACCAGTTGCTGGAGGGCATGATCATCTCCTGCTACGCCAACGACGTTCATCTGGCCTACATCTACATCCGCGGGGAAATGCCCGACGGGGCGCGCCTGCTCAAGACCGCCCTGGCCGAGGCCCGCGCCAAAAATTTCCTGGGCAAAAACATCCTCGGCCGCGGCTATGATTTGGAGATTTACATCCATCGCGGCGCGGGCGCCTACATCTGCGGCGAGGAAACCGGCCTGATCGAATCGCTCGAGGGCAAACGCGCCTATCCCCGCATCAAGCCGCCTTACTTCCCGGCCATCCTCGGCCTTTACCAGTGCCCGACCATTGTCAACAATGTGGAAACCCTCGCCGCGGTCAAACACATCATCCAGATGGGCAGCGTCGCCTACTCGAAGCTGGGCACGCCCAACAACACCGGCACCCGCATCGTCAGCGTCAGCGGCCATGTCCGCAAGCCCGGTTATTACGAAGTCGAAGTCGGCAAAGCCACCCTGGGCGAGTTGATTTTCCACGAGAACTTTGGCGGCGGCCTGCGCGAGGGGCGGAAACTCAAGGCCGTCATCCCCGGCGGCTCCTCCGCCAAAGTTTTCAAGGCGGGCGAAAAATTCAAGCTCAAGAAAAAAGGCCCCGACGGCCAGATGGCCGCGGTGGAGGTGGACCTGCTGGAGTTGCCCTACGATTTTGATTCCCTGCAAAACGCGGGCAGCATGTCCGGTTCGGGCGCGATCATTGTCATGGACGATACCACCGACATGGTGGCCGCCCTGGGGAACATTGCCGACTTTTACGCGCACGAAAGCTGCGGCCAATGCACGCCCTGCCGCGAAGGCTCGCTCTGGCTGAGCAAGGCCCTGCACCGCCTGACGCACGGCGATGGCCGCCCGCAGGACGCCGCCTACCTTTTGCATATCGCCCAAAACATCCAGGGCCGCACCATCTGCGCTTTCGGCGAGGCCTGCGCGTGGCCGGTGTTGAGTTTTGTCAACAAATTCCGCGATGAGTTTGACGCGCGCGCCGCCGCCGGCCGGAACCAGAGCGGCGGAGGAGGCGCGGCGGCCCACATGAAAATTGCCGCCAGCCCGCAACACTGATATTGCCATGCCGCAACTCTACGAATATTTCTAAATGAAAGCACCGACGACAAACTATTTGGAAATCACGGAGGCGAATTACGTTTCCGGCTACAAGGTTCGCCTTGTCTTCAACGATGAAACGGAGCGCGTGGTTGATTTTGGGCCGTTCCTCGAGAAAGCGCGCAATCCGGATACAACGGACTACCGTGACCTGAAGAAGTTCAGGGAATTTCGGATCGAGCATGGCGACCTCATTTGGGGCGATTTCCAAATGATTTTCCCAATCGCGGATTTGTATCGCGGAGAAATCTAAATGTCCAACATAACCGAAGCCAAACCCGCGCCGCCGCCGGTCGAAAAGATCAAAATCAAGGTGGACGGCCGCGAGATCGAGGCGCCCAAAACCATGCCGGACTGGCAGGGCAAACCGCAGGCCACCACCATGCTGCAAGCCTGCGCCCTGGCCGGGGTGGACGTTCCCCACTATTGCTACCATCCCAAACTGCCCATCGCCGGCAATTGCCGCATGTGCCTGGTCGAATTCGGCACTCCCGCCATCGGCCCCGACCGCAAGCCGGTGCTCAACCCCGACGGCACGCCCAAAATCATCCGTTCCGTGTTGCCCTACGAACCCGGCACCCCGCGCGGCGCCATCGCCTGCGCCACCCCCATCTCGCCGGGCATGGAAATTTATCCCGGTTCGCCCGCCACCAAACAGATGCGCGAGGCCGTGCTCGAATCCCTGCTCATCAATCATCCGCTGGACTGTCCGATTTGCGACCAGGCGGGCGAATGCAAATTGCAGGAGTATTCGGTGGAATACGGCCAGGCGGCCAGCCATTTTGCCGAGGAAAAAGTCCACAAGCCCAAGCAGGTTGACCTCGGCCC
Source organism: Verrucomicrobiota bacterium (assembly GCA_049513975.1). Classification (GTDB taxonomy): domain Bacteria; phylum Verrucomicrobiota; class Verrucomicrobiia; order Limisphaerales; family Palsa-1400; genus JBEKOF01. The sequence goes on from JBEKVM010000096.1 coordinate 5,377, forward strand.
GCGCATTGTGCTGGACGACGAGCGCTGCATCCTCTGCTCCCGCTGCATTCGGTTCAGCCGCGACATTGCCGGGGACGACGCCCTCGGTTTCAGCCAACGCGGCAGCCACAGCACGCTGACCCGCTATCCCGGCAAAAAATTTGACAACAATTACACGCTCAACACCGTGGATATTTGTCCGGTCGGCGCCCTGACCTCCAAGGATTTTCGCTTTCAAATGCGCGTCTGGTTCCTCAAGGAAAGCAAAAGCGTCTGCACCAGTTGCGCCACCGGCTGCAACATCGTCATCGGCTCCCGCGAGGACAAAGTCTATCGCTACGAGCCGCGCGAGAACGAGGCCGTCAATTCCTGCTGGATGTGCGACCATGGCCGGCTCAATTACAAATGGATCAACCGCGAGGACCGGCTCACCCGGGTGCAGGGCGCTAAATTTGAAGCCGGGGTCCCGGAAAATGCCTGGAACGAGGCCCTGAGCGAGGTCGGCAATCTTTTGGCCGACGCGCCCGCCGGGTCCGCCGCCATTATCGCTTCCGCCCGGCAAACCAACGAAGAACTTTATCTGTTGCAAAAGCTCGCCGCCAAACTCGGCGCCCTCACCGATTCGATCCCGCGCATCGCCGAAGCGGACGCCCTGTTGCTCAACGCCGACCGCAATCCCAACAGCGCCGGGGCCAGATTGACGGGAATTGCGCCCTCGCCCCTGGGCGGCAACCTCCCGAAAATCGCGGCGGGCATTCGGGACGGGAGCATCAAGACATTGCTTGTCTTTGGCGAAGATGTTACCCAGCATGGCATCGGCGTGGATTTGCTGGACCGGCTGGAGACGCTCATTGTCAGCGACATCCTGCCCAACGCCACCACCGGGCGGGCGCATTATTTATTGCCCGGCTGCGCGCACGCGGAAAAGCGCGGCAGTTTTGTCAACGCCAAAGGCCGGGTGCAACGGTTCGTGCAGAACATCCAGCCCAAAGGCCAGGCGCGGGCGGAATGGGAATTCCTGCACGAACTGGCCCGCGGCCTGTGCGGGTTGGAAGGGGTCACCGGCATCGAGGGCCTTTTCAACCAAATGGCCGCCGAAGTCCCGGCCTTCCGCGGCCTGACCTGGGCCGCGCTGGGCGACCTGGGTGTGATGATAAAAGAGTAATGGCGATGAAAAGCGTTCTTCAAGTCAGAGCCGAGTCCTTGGCGGAGGAATTTAAGAAGAAGGGCCGCAGACCAGTTGTGATTGAATTTGCCGGCGCGCCCAAGGCGGGCAAAACGACGACGCTGTCAACGCTACAGGCATTTTTGAAGCGGTGCGGTTTCAAAGTCGAGGTGGTGATCGAACGAGCCTCTGTCTGTCCGATCCGCGACAAGAAGCACGCGAACTTTAACATTTGGACCGCCTGCACAACCCTGGCGCAGATCCTGGAAAAAACTCAACACCAACATGAACGGAATCCCCACCCCGATTCGCCGGAAGTTTTAATTCTGGATCGCGGGCTTTTTGATGCGCTTGTCTGGCTGGCGATGATGGAGCATCTGGCCCGCATAAAAAGGGAAGACCGGGAGCGCGTGGAGCGATTTTTACTGATGGAGGATTGGCGCAAGCGCATATCCGGTGTAATTGTGATGACTGCTTCACCAGAAGATTCCATGGCGCGGGAGAAAGGCGACCTTCCGGTGGAAGGGCTGGCCGGATCAATTATGAACGAGAAATGGCTGTCACAGTTCAGGGAAAACATTCTCCAAACTTGCGGACGGCTTGAGAAGGCGTTCAGAGTTTTCCAAGTGAATACGTCGCAAAAAGAAGCAAAAGACAAACGCCGCGAGACGGCTGAAAAGGTAGCCGGCATTGTCTTGGATCTAATTGCCGAACAGTTGGAAGAAGACATCCTCTGTGCGACAAAAACAGAGTTGGCGGCATTGTTTTCCGGGAAGAATTGTGTCACCGGACAAGCCGCGGTGAAGGTGGCCGAACATTTCGTCAACAGTGGCGCTTATATCCCGCGCGCCGAGGCCGAACGCTCAAAAGACTTCTTGCAGGCCCTGCCCATCGTCATGGTGCGAAATAAAAGCGGGCGTGTTCTGCAACTGCGCCGCCGCGAGAGGTCTCCAGACAATCCGTTGAACGACCGGATTGTAATATGGGCGGGCGGCCATGTTCGCAAAGAGGACGCCACCAACGGCAACTCCATTGTCCACGGCGCGCTGCGGGAACTGCATGAAGAACTCCGCCTCAGCTTGGATGCGAAATCCTTGCAACTTGTCGGAGCCATCTATGCGGATTTGGGCGGTTCCACTTCCAAGCATGTTGCGATTGTTTTCCAATGGACAGCAACGAGCGACGATGTGGACATAGTTCTGAGCGGAACGGAGTTCTTCGAACGGCGGGGAACGTCTTTGAGCGGTAAATTTGTGGAAGTGAAGGAACTCATTGCAAGCCTGTCAAAAACCGAGCAAACTCTCGAACCGTGGTCGGAACTCATTGTGAGGGAAATCCTGGGCGCGGGCGGCGACCTCCCTGGCCGGCTATTGCTATAGTTTATGGATTTTTTGAAACATTTGTCACCAGATCAGCAATTCGTCCTTTTCAGCGCCATCAAGGTGGTGGGCGCTTTTTGTGTCGTGATGCCTTTCGTCGCCTACGCCGTCCTGGCGGAACGCAAAATTTCCGCGTTCATTCAGGACCGGCATGGACCCAATCGCGTCGGGTGGTTTGGCATCTTTCAGCCGGTGGCCGACGGGGTGAAGGCCTTCCTCAAGGAGGATTTTACCCCCGGCCACGTCCGCAAGGCCTATTTCTGGCTGGCCCCGATGATCGTCATGATTCCCTCCCTGCTCGTCCTGGCGGTGATTCCTTTCGGCTCGAAGATCGGAGGCCAAAAGATGGTCATCGCCGACTTGAACGTGGGCATACTTTATACCTTTGGCATTGTTTCGCTGGGCGTTTATGGGATTGTCCTGGCCGGCTACGCCTCCAAATCCAAGTATCCGTTCCTGGGGGGAATTCGTTCCAGCGCCCAGATGATCTCCTACGAAATCGCCATGGGCATGTCGGTGGTGCCGGTGTTTTTGTGGGTGGGCAATTTGAACCTCAGCCAGGTGATTGACTACCAGGCCAAAAACGGCTGGATGGTCTGGCACGCCCCGGTGTCCTTCGTGATTTTCCTCATCGCCTCCTTCGCCGAAACCAACCGCCTGCCCTTTGACCTGCCGGAATCGGAGCAGGAACTGGTGGCCGGCTACAACACCGAGTACAGCTCGATGAAATTCGCGCTTTTCTTCATGGGGGAATACGCCAACATGATCGCGGTTTCCGCCATGATGGTGACCTTGTTCCTGGGCGGCTGGACGCTGCCCTTCGCCGGCTTGAACCATGTCGCCGGCCAATCGCAGATCGTTCTGGGCGTGCTCCACATCGCCATTTTTTTGGCCAAAGTCGTGCTCTTGATGGGGATGTTTATCTGGGTGCGCTGGATGTGGCCCCGCTTCCGCTACGATCAGTTGATGAATTTGGGCTGGCGCGTCTTTATTCCGCTGGCCCTGGCCAACATTTTGGCCACGGCCGTCTGGCTCTGGATCATGCAAATAATGGGATGGAGTTGAAATGAAATGATTGTCAAACGAACCAAGTTGAATTTTTGGGAGCGCCTCTACGTGCCGGCGGTGGTGGACGGCTTCAAAATCACCGCCAGCCACTTCCTCTTCAAAAAGAAAGTGACCTTGCAGTATCCGGAAGAGAAATGGACCGTGCCGGAAGGCTATCGCGGCGCGCCCTACCTGGTGAAGGACCCGGATGGCCGCACCAAATGCGTCTCCTGCCAGCTTTGCGAATTTGTTTGTCCGCCCAAGGCCATCCGCATCACCCCGCCCGGCCCGGCCGGTTCGCCGGAAGCGGGCAACGTGGAAAAAGCGCCCAAGGAATTCAAGATAGACATGCTCCGCTGCATCTTCTGCGGCTTCTGCCAGGAAGTCTGCCCGGAGGAGGCCATCTTTCTGATGAAAGACTATTCCCTGACCGGCGAAAGCCGCGCGGAGATGGTCTATGACAAGGAAAAGCTCCTTGCCCTGGGCGGTGTCCATCAGGACCAAATCTGGAAGTGGAAACACAAATAGGAATGAGCCAGGACATTTTCTTTTATATTTTTGCGGCGCTGGCGCTTTTGTGCGGCGCCCTCGTCATTGCCAATCCGGTCAGCCGCAGCCCGGTCACCAGCGCCATGTTTTTGGTCCTGACCATCGTTTCCCTGGCCGGTCTTTTTGTCCTCTTGCACGCCTTCTTCCTGGCGGCGGTGCAGGTGCTGGTTTATGCCGGCGCGGTCATTGTCTTGTTCCTGTTTGTCATCATGTTGCTGGACTTGAAGGAGGAGGAGCGGCGCCGGATCAAATGGGTCGCGACGGGCCTGGCGGTTCTGGCCGTCGGAGCCATCGCCGCCGTCATGGTTCGGACGATTCAACTGGCCCATCCCGCGGGCACCCTGGCCACGGTGCGGGTGGAGGGTTCGGCCGACGCGCTGGGCCATTTGCTCTTCGCCGGGTTTGCGCTGCCTTTTGAACTGGTGTCGTTGCTCCTGCTCGTGGCGATGATCGGGGCCATCCTCCTCAGCAAAAAGGACCTGCGATGAGCGCCGTTGACCTGCCCCATTACCTCATCGTCAGCGCGCTGCTCTTCTGCCTGGGCCTGCTCGGCGTCATCGTGCGGCGCAACATCCTCATCATCTACATGTCGCTGGAGTTGATGCTCAACGCGGGCAATCTGGCCCTGGTCGCCGCCTCCCGATTCAACAACAATCTCAACGGCCAGATCATGGTCTTTTTTATCATCACGGTGGCGGCGGCGGAAGTCGCGGTCGGCCTGGCGCTGATTGTCGCCCTTTATCGCCGCCGGCAAACCACCCACGTCGAGGATTTGACCACGCTGAAATTATAACCAGGAAATGAACGAATACCTTCCTTGGGTCATTTTATTGCTGCCCTTGCTGGCCTCGGTCCTGATCACGCTTTTTGGGCAAAAAAAACCCCGCGCCAGCGCGGCGGTGTCCGTCGCGGCCATCGTGGCGGCGTTTTTCTGCTCCGTCATTTTGTGGACTGGGCTCGTGCCCGATATGGTGGTGGACAATCCGGAGCTGGCGAGCCGGCATTTCGTCTCGTTTGAAAGCGCTTTCACCTGGCTGCAGGTCGGCCCGTTGCACGTTGATTTCGCGGTGTCGGTGGATCCGTTGAGCCTGCTCATGCTGCTGGTGGTGACCGGGGTGGGCAGCCTGATTCATTTCTTCTCGGTGGCCTATATGCGGGGCGACCGGGGCTATGCGCGTTACTTCGCCAGCCTGAGCTTTTTTACCTTCTCCATGCTGGGCGTGGTCTTGAGCAACAATTTCCTGCAAATGTTCATCTTCTGGGAGTTGGTCGGCGTCTCCAGCTATTTGTTGATCGGTTTCTGGTACGGACGAGCCTCGGCCGCCGATGCCGCCAAGAAGGCCTTCCTCACCAACCGGCTGGGCGACTTTGGCTTTCTGGCCGGGATTATCATGATCTGGGCCGCGGCCGGCACCCTCAATTTTGGCTCCCTCGAAAACGACTTCTTCATCAATCCCACCCTGGTGGGAACCATCGGCGGCCTGTTGATTTTCTGCGGGGCCGTCGGCAAATCCGCGCAGTTCCCCCTCCATGTCTGGCTGCCCGACGCCATGGAGGGACCGACCCCGGTCAGCGCCCTCATTCATGCCGCCACCATGGTGGCCGCCGGCGTTTATATGGTCTGCCGCGTTTTCTTCGTGTTCGATCCGGCGGCCCAGACCGTGATCGCCTGGGTGGGCGGCTTCACCGCCCTGCTCGCCGCCTTGATCGCCGTGCAGCAGAATGACATCAAACGCATCCTGGCTTATTCCACGCTCTCGCAACTGGGCTACATGATGATGGCAGCGGGTTTGAGCCACCAGCCGTCGGCCATTTTTCATCTGGCCACCCACGCCTGTTTCAAGGCCCTCCTGTTCCTGGGCGCCGGCTCGGTCATCCACGCCTTGAGCCACGAGCAGGATATTTGGAAAATGGGACGCTTGAAGGACAAAATGCCGGTCACGGCCTGGACCTTTCTCATCGGCACCCTCGCCTTGTGCGGCGTTCCGCCGTTGAGCGGATTTTACAGCAAGGACGCCATTCTGGCCGCGGCTTACAAAGAAAGCCCGGTATTGTTTGGCATCGGCGTGGTGGTCGCTTTTCTTACCACCTTTTACATGTTCCGGCTCGTCTTCGCCGTCTTTTGGGGCCGGGCAAAATCAGACCTCCCGGCCCACGCCCACGAGTCGCCCCGCATGATGACCTATCCGCTGATCGGCCTGGCCATCGCCTCGGCCATCGCCGGAGGTTTGGGCATTCACCGGTTTATTGAGCGGCAGTTTTTCATGGCTCACGGACACGTTTCCCTCTGGCCCTGGTGGCTGCATCCTTTTCAACATCATGATTGGGGATTCGCCTTGCGCCAACTGATGGAGGAGGTGCTCGAGCCATTTCACAGCGCCCTGGTGCCTGCGCTCTGCGGCATGGCGGCTGTCCTGTTTGGATTTCTGGCGGCCTGGGGGCTGTATCGCAACGCGGCCTCGGAGCCGCTGCCGGACAAGTTGCCGGCCTTGTGCCGCCTGATGCGCAACAAGTTTTACTTTGACGAACTGTATGCCTGGCTCATTGCCCTCACCCAGGACGCCCTGGCCCGCTTTGCCGCCATGTTTGACGACACTTTCCTGGCGGGCGGGGTGCGCATCATTTCGGGCGGAACCGAATTGGTCGGGCGCGGCCTGCGCCTGCTCCAATCGGGCAATTTGCAAACCTACGCCTTCCTCTCCGCCGCCGGCATCGCGCTGGCGCTGTATTTTATGTTGCGTTCCTGACCATGTCGCCCCTCACCTACATCTTCGGTTTGCCGCTGCTGGCCGCGCTGCTCATGGTCCTGATCCCGCGCAATTTCCGATTCGTCATCCGTTCCCTCGCCTTGCTGGCCACCTTCAGCTCCATGGTCATCGCCGTGGTGATGTTTTGCGAATTCCGCCAACTCGCTCCTGTCCCTTCCGGTTTCCAATTCGTGGAGACGCATGAGTGGTCGCCCAACATCGGCCTCGGCTACCACGTCGGGGTGGATGGCATCAACCTGGGCCTCATCGTCATGGGGGCCATTGTCGCCTTTGCCGCCACCTGTGTTTCGCGGCGCATCGTGACGCGCGAAAAAGAATTCTACATTTTGCTCATGCTCATGGCCGGCGGCATCCTCGGCGCCTTCGCCTCGCTCGACCTGGTCTGCTTCTACTTCTTCCACGAATTGGCGCTCGTGCCCACTTTCATCATGATCGGTGTCTGGGGCCGGGGCGAGAACAAGAATTTCGCCGCCTACCAGATCACCTTGTACCTGAGCCTGGGGGCGCTGCTGGTGCTGGTTGGACTGCTCGCCCTCTACCTGCAATTGCCGCCGGGCCAGCGCACTTTTGACATCGTCGCCATTACCAACTACTTCCAATCGCGCCCCATCAGGGCGGATGCGGAGCGCTGGATTTTCCCTCTGCTCCTCTTTGGGTTCGGCATCCTGGTCTCCCTCTGGCCCTTCCACACCTGGGCGCCGCTCGGCTATGCCTCCGCCCCGACCCCCGCCGCCATGCTGCACGCGGGCGTGCTCAAAAAATTCGGACTCTACGGCCTCATCCGCATTGCCCTGCCCCTCATGCCCTACCAGGCCGCCAAATGGGTCCAAATCCTGGCCGTGCTTTGCCTGGGCAACATCCTCTACTGCGGCCTGGTGGCCATGCGGCAGCGCAATTTAAATCTGCTCATCGGCAATTCCAGCGTGGCCCACATGGGCTTCGCCTTTCTTGGCCTGGCCAGCTTGTCCACCATTGGCATCAGCGGCACGGTCCTGATCATGGTCGCCCATGGTTTTCTGGCGGCGTTGACTTTCGCGCTGAGCGGGTACCTGGATGACGAGATCAAGACGCTGGACATCAATCAAATGGGTGGATTGCTGCGCCACCTGCCGTTTATCGGGACGGTCATGATGATGGCGATGCTGGCCGGTTGCGGGCTGCCGGGCTTCGCCAATTTTCCCGGCGAAATGATGGTGCTGTTTGGCAGTTGGGGGGCTCCTCCTCCCGCCACGCCCTCCCCCATCCCTCCCATTGTGGCAGGCCTCGCCATCTGGGGGGCGCTGGTCATCGCCGGCGTTTACATGATCCGCGCCATCCGCGAGATCTGGCACGGCGAGAAGTCCTGGCCGGCCCTCTCCGATCCCGCTACCGCCTGGCGCAAGCTGCCTTATGCCCTGCTCCTGGCCTGCCTCATTTTGCTCGGCTGTTTCCCCCGCTTGCTCACCGACAGCATCGCCGCCAGCGTGGAGCCGGTGGCGCGGATGGCCTCCGGCGAACCCAGGCTGGCGGTGAAACCGGCCAAAAGGACTCCGCGCCCGCGCGTCCTCAGGATGGTTCCGCGGGCCGCAATTCCAAACTCCAACTAGATGAACCTGCATTTAATCATTCCGGAAATGGCCGTGGTGGGACTGGCGCTGGCCGTCCTGCTCCTGGATCTCTGGATGCCGGCGGCGTTCAAGCCCAGGCTCGGCTATGTGGCCGCGGGCGTGTTGGGGCTTATCCTGGTCATGAGTTTTGCCGGTAATATCGGCGACAACCCCATGACGGGTTTTGGCGGACTTTTTATTGACGACGGCTTGGCCCTTTTCTTCAAACGCTTTTTCATCGGCGCCGCCATTTTGGTGGTGCTCATGGGCACGGAGTTTTCGGATCGCATCCCGGTGGGCATCGCGGAATTTCATGTGCTGGTTTTGCTGGCGCTGGCCGGCATGATGTTCGCCGCCTCGGCCAACGATTTCATCCTGGTCTTTGTCGCCTTGGAATTGATCACCGTGACCTTCTATGTGCTGGTCAGCTTTCAGCGGGGGCGTTTGGCTTCCCTGGAAGCCGGCGTGAAATACCTGGTGATGGGCGGGCTTTCCGCCGCCTTTCTGGTTTTCGGCATCGCCCTGCTCTTCGCCGCCTCCAACAGCACCAATTTCACCGCCTTGAGCGCCGCCTCCGCCTCGCTGGCCAACAACCGGCTTTTCTGGCTCGGCCTGTTGCTCATTTTGGTCGGGCTGGCCTTCAAAACCGCCGTTTTCCCCATGCAAATGTGGGCGCCGGACGTTTACCAGGGAGCGCCCACCCCGGTGACCGCCTTTCTGGCCATTGCTTCCAAGGGCGCCGGCTTCGTCCTCCTGCTGCGGGTGTTGTTTATGGCCGTGCCCTTTGTTTCGCGCCACTGGGAAAATCTCTTCATGATCGTGGCCGCCATCACCATTCTTTACGGCAACCTCTGTGCCCTCCCGCAACGGAGCTTGAAGCGGCTCCTCGGCTACTCCAGCATCGCCCAGGCTGGTTATTTGATGCTCGGCGTCGCCGCCCTCAACCGCACCGGTTCCGCCGCCATCCTCTATTATCTTCTCGGCTACTTGTTCACCCTCGGCGCCGCCTTCCTCGTCATCTGTCTGGTCTGCCGCGAATCCGACGACATCGGCACGCTGGCGGGATTAAACCAGCGTTCGCCCGTCCTGGCCGCCGCCATGGCCATGGCCATGATTTCCCTGGCCGGCATTCCGCCCCTGGCCGGTTTTGCCGGCAAACTTTTTCTGCTCCAATCCGTGGTGGAACAGGCCGCCCTCAACCCGGCCTATTACAAGCTGGCCATTGTCGCTGTCGTCGGCATCGTCATCTCCCTGGCCTACTATTTGGGCGTGGTTCGCGCCATCTATTGGTCCAAAAACGGCGCCGACACCTCCCTCATCCCCATCGCGCCGACCATGCAAGTTTCCTTGGTTGTCTGCATGGCGGGCATGCTTTATCTGGGTCTTTTCCCCGGCCCGGCCGTGCAGGCGGCGGCCGAAGCGGTCAAGGCGCTCAAGTTTTAGAAAAAAGGAAACCCCAAAACAGGCTTGCCATCCGCGCCCTCTCACGCCTATAGTGGCAGTCCTAACTTTATGGCTGATATAGCGAACAAATATCCCGACAACGTCGCGGGCAAGTATTACGTGGATAACCAGTGCATTGACTGCGACCTTTGCCGCGAAACCGCGCCCAACAATTTCAAGCGGAACGACGACGGCGGCTTTTCCTTCGTGTTCAAGCAACCCGGCACGCCCGAGGAGGAAGCCCAGTGCAAGGAGGCGCAGGAGGGCTGCCCCGTCGAAGCCATTGGCGACAACGGCTGACCGGCAGCGGGGCCGGACGGAGGAATGGCGGCGCGCGCAGGAGGCTTGAGCCTTGCCGCAACCGGGCCGGAAGGGCGCCTTTTCCGGCGGCGGCGGCGCGAGTGAACCGTTGCAATTTCATTATGACAACGACATTCAAGAACCTGGAAATCCCCGGCCGGGTGATGTTCACCGAGGGCAAAGGCGAACTGCTCATGCTGGAAATCAACACCGCCTGGAGCCGCGCCGAATTATACCTGCACGGCGCCCACCTCACTCATTTCCAGATCAAGGACCAGCCGCCCCTGCTCTTCATGAGCCAGTTCAGCCGCTTTAAGGAGGGCGCTCCCATCCGCGGCGGCATCCCCGTGGTTTTTCCCTGGTTCGGCGCCCGCGAAGGCGAGCCGGCCCACGGCTTTGCCCGCACCCAACCCTGGGAATTGCGCGAAATTTCCCAGTTGACCGATGGCGGCTTGAGCCTGCGCCTGGGCCTGCCCGATTCCCCCGCCGCCGCCTTGTTCCCCAAGTTTACCGCCGATTACTGCCTGACCTTCGGCCGCACCCTGGCCGCCGAACTCATCGTCACCAATGAGTCGGAGGACCAGGAGTTCACTTTTGAAAACTGCCTCCACGCTTATTTCCAGATCGGCGACATCACCGCCGTTTCCGTGACCGGACTCAAAGGAACCGATTACCTGGACAAAGTGGATGGATTTTCCCGCAAAACCGAACGGGCCGAGCATTTGAAATTCTCGCGCGAAACGGACTCCGTTTATCTCAACACCCCGCACCCCGTGGAGATTCACGACTCCAAGTTGCAGCGCCGCATCCGCATCGAAAAATCCGGCTCCCTCTCCACCGTGGTCTGGAATCCCTGGGCGGACAAGGCCCAGCAAATGCCGGATTTCGGCAATGAAGAATACAAGGAAATGCTCTGCGTGGAACCGGGCAATGTGGGCGAAAACAGAATCACCCTTCCCGTCGGAAAAAGCGCCAGCTTCAAAATTGTCGTCAGCACCCTTCCGCTCTGAAATGCTCTCTTTGGAGTGCGGGAGCTTGCTCCCGCTTTCCGACTTTTGTAGCGGCGGCCTATGACCGCCGCGGATCAAAAACCGCGAAAGATCGGCGGTCATAGACCGCCGCTACAATCGCCGGATTGAGGTTGGAGGAAGTTTCCATTTACAAAATCAAGCCGGTTTTCGATTCGGCTGGTTATTTAAGGATAAGCTCTTATACCGTTTCCAGTTTGCTTTTGCACTGTAGCGGCGGTCTGCGACCGCCGCCAATCGCCTTGGCAATAGTGCAGTTACGAACTGGAAACGGTATTATTTGGGCTTTCCCGCCGTGGCCTGGAGCAGAGCGTCCGCCCTGGTCTTCCATTTAATCGCCTCCTCCGTTTTGTCCTCCTTGAGAAGAACCTCGCTCAGATTCATGCACACCTTCCACGAATTGGGGTTCTTCGCGTAATTGTCCTCCCAGAGCGTCCGCCCGTCGGCCAGCACTTTTTCATGCCGGCAGGTCAGCACCGCCAGGACCGCGGCGGCCATCCCAGCCGCCAACGCCGGCGCGACCAGCCGCTTGTGCCGCGCCAGCGCCGCGATCAACGCGACAATCCCCGGCAGGGCCAGATATTGCAAATGATCCGCCACCCGCGAATTGGAAAAAAAGGCGATGTCAACCATTCCCAGCGCCGGAGCCAGCGCCACCACGAAATAAACCAGGGCAAACAAAAACGGCCGCCCCCAGCTTCTGCGGCGGCGCCAAAAAACAAAAAACAAGCCGGCCAACAGCACCGCGGGCGCCCAGGAAACAGCCGCCCGCGGGTCAATTTCCCAGCGCGGATAAATCATCGTCAGCCCGGTGGGCAGCAGGATCTTCCCCAGGTAAAACCAAACCGCCCGGGCACCGCCCAGCAGCCGCACCAGCAGGCTGTCGTGGATGACGCCAACGCCGCCCTGCACCGCCCTGGATTGCACGGCCACCGCCACCAGCGCCATGAGAACGGCCAGCACAAAAAAAGGAATGCAGCGGTCCAGGTCCCGCCGCGTGACGCGCCCGCGCCGCCACCAGACGAACAGCAACAGCACCACCGGCAGCACGGCCACGGAACTTTTCGCCAGCAGCGCCAGAAAAAACGCCGCCAGGGCAAAGCCCAGAAACCGCCGGGAAGCTCCATTCTGGACCGGCGAATGAATGAGGTCATCGAAGCGCAGGAACCATCCCAGGCTCAGCAGGTAGAAGCACATGGAGAGCGTGTTCTTGCGTTCCGCAATCCACGTCACCGAGGCCGCGCAGACGGGATGCGCCGCAAAAAGCAGCGCCGCCAGCCAGCTTCCCGGAACGCCCAGGCATTTCAAGACGCGCCAGAGCAGGACGGCGTTGGCCGCGTGCAGCAGGACGTTGACGATGTGGTATCCCCCCGCGTGCAGGCCCCAGAGATGCCACTCCAGCCAGAAGGAGGACAGGGTGAGCGGAATGTAATCCTCCGGCCAGTTGCCAAACCAGATGGCGTAAAGGCCGTCAATAGTCTTGACTGCCGGGTTCTCCGTCAGCAGTTTGTCGTCGTCCCAGATGAAGCCCCCGCGCATGGCCGGCACATAAATGAGCACGGTCACCAGCGCCAGCAGCCCCGCCGCCAGCCAGCGCGGCGGGGTCGCGCGCTCAGGGCTGCTCGCTGGCGGCGCCATGATCCAAAAAAAACAGTTCCTGATTCCCCGGCCGGCCGATCAACGCCATGGCGCGGTTGGGAAAAAGCGCGAAAAGTTCCTCATCCGTGATTATTTTGACTGGGTCCGTTCGCGGGGCCGAAGCCCGGCCGCCCGCCGGCGGCGGGGCGGATGGCCGCGAGGCCAGATGGAAAACCAGGCCAAAAATCAGCAGCCCCGGCAACAGGACCGTGGCCCAGGCTTGCGCAATATGGTTGCGCCGCCGGCGCCGTTGCAGAAAATCCACCCCGCCCGCCAGCGAGGCCGCGCGCAATTTCGCCCCCTCCCCGTCCTCCAGGATTTCGCGCAGCAGCCGGTCTTGTTCAAAGCGTTTCATGGCAACAGGTCAGTCTTGCGTGGCCGGGCGAAGGTAGGGCGGGCAGTCCTCTGCCCGCCGCGCGTTACCACCCAAGATTGAGGCATGACGTTTCATGGCCTTCGCAACTTTTCCAGGATACGCGCCCGCAGATGCCGCCGCAACCGCAGAAGCCGCGATTCCACCGCCTTCTCGCTCAACCCGGCCAGCGCGGAAAGTTCGCGCACGGTTTCGCCGGCCAGATATTTGTTTTCGATGAGCAGCCGGTCCGCCGGCTCCAGTTCCTCCAGGCTTTCCTCCAGCACCGCGCCGAGGCGGCTGTCGTCGCCCCCGGCGGGTTGGCGCGGAGCCGGCCCGCGGCCCAAGGCAAAATTTTGCAGCAGGGCAAAGTAGCGGCGGTGTTTGCGGTGGCCGTCGCGGGCGGCGTTGCGCGCCACCGCCTTGAGCCAGCACCAAAAAACATTCTCGTCCGCAAAGACCCGGCCATGACGCAGCACGCGCAGGAGCGTTTCCTGCAAAGCGTCCTGCGCCTCCGGCTCCTGTCCGTGCGTGACCGCCAAAAGGAAATGATAAAGGCGGTCAAAGTAAAGCCGGTGAAACTCGCGGAACGCCTCCTCCTCGCCCGCCTCCAGCCGCCGGGTCAACATCGCAACGGCGCTGCTGGCCGCGCCGCTGGTTGGAGGGGTCCCCACAAGGGTCAGCTTGTTAAGTCGCAGCGGCAGCAATGGGTTGGAGGCGGTCTCGGACACCAGGGTTTATTGGATGGGTTGGGGGCGGGGAACGGGGGGGATTTGCGGCGCGTTCCCCGGAGGGGCGGGGACCGGAATCATGGGCTGTGGCGCGGGCACCGCGCGCGTTCTCGGCGGGCCAGGACCGAACCGGTTGATCACATCCGGTTGCTCAATCATGGCATTGATGATCTTTCTGGAGATGCTGATTTCGTCCGTGGAGCCTGTGATCACCAGCAAATTGGCTCCCGGATGAAACTGGAAGCTCATCATGGAATGGGGACCGAGCGATGTGAGAGTGTTGCCAATGATCTCCTTCGTTGTCTCAATCGTTTGATCCTTGAATGCCTGGAACTTGGCGTCGTCCATCCCGGAATCTCGCTGGCGGGCAAAGTAAGAGGAGAAATTGAAAACTTCCACTTGGGGTGACGTTGACTCCGTTTTTTCTTTCAAGAACAGCGGGCTGGCCTCAAGGGTGTACAACGACGGCGACTTGGCGCCCCCGAACAAGCCGCCCCTCCAGTCGAATTTCCCTCCACTGGCGACGCGCAGGGCCGCCAATTCCTCTTCCAAGTCAGCACCGTGAAGTTTCAGATCGGTAATCTCGACATCCCCCAGTTCCGGCGCCATGGCAATGTTGGCTTCAGGGTGCTTGTCGCGCAGGAGTTTCACAATTCTTCCAAGCAGGGGGGCCTCCTGGGCATACTCTCCCTTTTGATTGCCCGGTTGGCGCAGCCGTAGCGCCCCGTTCTCGATCTCAAGATCGTATTGCATCCCCGCGGGGGACTGCGCCTTGGCGTCGTCCGCTGCGACCCTGCCGCGCCGGGGGTCCATTTGTCTGGGCTGTGGCGCGTCATTGCTTTGCGCCTGGGCCGGCCCAGGCGGCAGGGCCAGCGCGGCGGCAAAGGCCAGGGGGGTGAGGACGCGGCGGAACATAATGTGTGTTTTCATGGAATAATTAGCATGAACCGGTTCATTTTGCATTCTTCTTTTCTCACTACACTCCGCCCGCCGCCGAAATCCTTCAATAAACTGCGACTATCTTCAGGGGAGCGCGACCGTCCCGGTCGCCTCCGTCGGCGTCTCGCCGACGGAACCTCATTGCGTGGGGAGCACATGCGCCCGCGCATGTCGCGGGCGGCGCCCTCGCCGACCGCTCCGATCACCAATAACAAATTTTCAATGACCAATTCCCAATTCAGCGGTTCCGAACCTTTGGTGCATGAGCCACAAAAGATCACAAATGGAATTTTCCCTTTTTTCGCCTTTTGCGCCCATTTGCGGCCAATCCGCCGTCCGCAATCCCCTCATTCCCCTTGCTTCCCTCTCCGTCCCCCTGCTAATTTGCCTTCATGCGACGCGTCTGTTTTTGCCTGGCGATGCTCTGCCTGCTGACCATGACCGCCCGGCCCGTTGCCGCGGCCAATGGCAAAGTCATCAAGGCCCTGCCCCAGTTTCTCGACAAGCAGGGCCATTCCTCGCTCGCCCCCAGTTTATACGAGCGCGACGCCTACCAGGCCTGGTTGCGCAAGCATCCCGCCGAGCGGACCGCCCTGCGCTTGGCCGTGCAATGGAAGGCCGCCGGGGTGGATTGGAGCCGGGTGAAACTGCGCGCCGAACTGCGCGGCGTGCGGGGCAACGCCCTCCGCACCACCACCCTGGAAATGCCCGTCAAGAAGAACGGCCTTTTCGGCAACTGGACCGATTTCAAAATCGAAGGCGATGATTTCCAAAAATTCGGCGAACTCGTCGCCTGGCGCGTGACCTTGTGGGAAGGGGAAAAGCAGCTCGCCGCCCAGCAATCCTTCCTCTGGTCCGCCGTCGGAGAGGAAAAATAAGCCCCCCCCCTCTTCTTCTTAATCTTAACTTCTTCTTAATCTTAATCCTGATCTTAATCCTAATCCCCCTGCTTAAAAAGGTGGTTCCTCGACATTTTCAATGGATCACCCCCACAACTGCAAGGTTTGGGGAGCGCGATCGTCCCGATCGCCGTGGGGCGCGTCTCGCGCCCCACTCCTTCCCCGATTGATTCCTGTGAATTCCTCCTCGGATTGGCCGCAAAGAGAAGGCAGTCCGGAATGTGTTTGGCGGGACGCCAAACACCGCGTGCGGGACGCACGCGCTCCCCCAGAGTCGCCTTCGCGCGATCAGATCCACTGACAACGTCGAGGAACCAAAAAGGTCAGGGATGTGCCCCGATTCTTTCCGTAAAGGGGTAAAGGGGTCAAGCCCGGAATTCTGAATTATATTCATAATCAAGACACGGCAGTGTTATGTTCTGCCTGCTCCATCTTCTTTTTCAACCTCGCCAGACCAGGATCAGCCGGTTCTTGAACG
>JBEKVM010000097.1:0-21457 GCA_049513975.1 Verrucomicrobiota bacterium
TGGCGCCGGGCTTTGCGGGCCGAGTCGGGCGAAATCGCCTTGAGCGTGGACCAGGGCCACTGGACGCGCAGCCGCCCGCAGATGGAATTGCGCCAGTCCTATTGGGAGTCTTTTGACGATCCCATCGCCAGCATGGAAGAGTCGGGCTGGGGCATCACGATGGAAGTGGCAGAGAGAGCTTGATCAAAAAATGTGCTTTTTGCAAAACGAACCCAAATGGTAAAAGTCAAAAGCAGTTCAAAATAAACCACTTATGAAACTTTCATTGATTCCAACATGCAGAAAAACGAACCCAATCTTGGATGTTCTCCCCAAAATGAGCCAAACTGAAAACAGGCCAAGAAATGTCAAAGCTTGAGCAAAAGACGGTAAGCCTGTTTCCTCAAAATGGCGGAGGCTGATGAAAATGGCTGAGTCATGAACAGACGTTCCCCGAATTCCAGCGCCGGCCGCCGCCAATTTCTGCGCGACGGGCTGCGCTTCGCCATTCTGGGCGGGCTGGCGGCCGTGATCGGCCGGTTGGCCGGGCGCGAGGCCGCCCGGCCTGCCGGCCAGGTCTGCATCAGCGCCGGCATCTGCCGGGGTTGCGCGGCTTTTGAAGACTGCGGGCTTCCCAACGCTTTGTCCGCCAAGGAAGCGCTCGGCCAATCCAGATCGAGGCAGCTATGAAACCAGAACTTGAGCTTTTCGACCGGCGGGAGTTTTTCGGTGTCGTGACGAAAACCGCCGCCCTCCTTGGCCTGGCTGGCGCCGCGGAGGCGCGCGCGGCAGGGCAGGGAACGGCCAACCCTTTTGCCTACGACATTTCCCGTTTCCAGAAGACCGATCCCAAACTCATCGCCTACGAGGAAGTGACGCGCTGGCGGGTGCCGCACAAGGAAGCCCGCCGGCTGGCCATTGGGCCGGATGACCGGCTTTATGTGTGCGCGGGCAACTATATTAACTCGCTGAGCCGTTCCGGCCAGCCCGGATTGGAGTTGGCGCTGGCGGGGCCGGCCGGCTGCGTCGCCGTGGCGCGGGAGGGAACCATTTTTGCCGGCCTGCGCGACCACATTGAAGTATTTGACGCCAAGGGCGGGCGCACGGCCCGTTGGGAATCGCCGGACCCGAAGACCTGGTTTACCGGGCTGGCGGCGGGCGATAAGGATGTCTTTGCGGCCGATGCCGTGAAACTGGTTGTGCTGCGCTATGACCGGAGCGGGAAGATCCTCGGGCGAATCGGCCAGAAGAATGCGGACCGGAACGTGCCGGGACTCATCGTGCCCAGTCCGTTTCTTGACGTCATCATCCATCGGGATGGCTTGTTGCGGGTCAACAATCCGGGGCGGCACCAGATAGAAACCTACACATTTGACGGAGATTTGGAGGGCATTTGGGGGAAACCCAGCGCCGCCACCGAGGGGTTCTGCGGCTGCTGCAATCCCATCAGCGTGGCCGCGCTGGCCGACGGGCGGATCGTGACCTGCGAAAAGGGCATTCCGCGCGTGAAGATTTACAGCGCGAGCGGTGAGTTTGAGTCGGTGGTGGCGGGAGCGGAAACATTCCCGGAAAACGCCCATGCCTGCAACGACCTGAACGATTGCATCCACGGCGGAATAGACGCGGCGGTGGATTCCGACGGGCGCATCTATATTCTGGACATCGTGACCAGCGAGGTGCGGGTGATGAAGCGCAAAGGATGAACCGACCGAAGCCAGGAAACCCATGGACCCCAAACCTCCAACGGACGGACCGGTGACGCGGCGGCAATTTCTGCGCAACGGCGCGCGGCTGCTGACCATGACCGGGCTGGGCGCGGCGGCGGGCGTGCTGGCCACCCGGAGCAGCGGCGCGGCGTGGGTGTGGCAAATTGACCCGGCCAAATGCCTGCACTGCGGCAACTGCGCCACCCAGTGCGTGCTGGAGCAGTCCGCCGTCAAATGCGTCCACGCCTACGCGGTGTGCGGCTATTGCCAGCTTTGCACGGGGTTTTTCGCGCCGGAACCCAACGAGCTGACCACGGCGGCGGAGAACCAGTTGTGCCCGACGGCCGCCATCCAGCGCGCCTACGTGGAAGACCCCTATTATCAATATAGTATTGACGAACAGCTTTGCATCGGCTGCGCCAAATGCGTGGAGGGCTGCAACCGCTTCGGCAACGGCTCGCTCTTCCTCCAAATCCGCCACGATCGCTGCCTCAACTGCAACGAGTGCGCCATCGCCCGCTCCTGCCCCGGCGACGCCTTCCGCCGCGTGCCGGTGGACCATCCCTACCTGCTCAAAACCACCAGCCGCTAAGGATATGCTTCGCCGTCTCAAATTCATCGGCGCCCTGGGAGCCATGTTGCTCCTGGCTTTGATGGTTTGCGCGGAGCAACGGTTCCCGCCGCCGGATTTTGAAAGCGGCTACCGCATCCCCACCGCCTCCACTCCCGCCGCGCGCCAACTTTGGCTGCAATACGCGGATACGGGCGTGTTTCTCGCCGCTCTGGGAATGGCGGTCTGGCTGATCTACAAAATGCGGTCCCGGCGCGGGCTTTTCTGGCTGTCGCTCTTTTCCCTGGCGTATTTTGGGTTTTACCGCAAGGGCTGCATCTGCCCCATCGGCGCCCCGCAGAATGTGGTTTATGGACTGTTCAACCCGGAGTACGCGGTGCCGGTGACGGTGCTGATTTTCTGCTTTGCGCCCCTCGTGGTGGCGCTGTTTGCGGGGCGGGCGTTTTGCGCGGGGGTGTGCCCGCAGGGGGCGCTGCAGGATTTCATGCTGATCAAGCCCGTCACCGTGCCGCTCTGGCTGGAACACGCGCTGAGCATCATCCCTTATATTTTTCTGGGGGCGGGACTGATCTACGCCGGCACCGGGACGGGATTTGTCATTTGCCGATATGATCCGTTCGTTCCGTTCTTCCGGTTGTCGGGAGGCAGTCTCATCTTGACTCTGGGAGCGGTCCTGCTGCTGGCCGGGATGTTTGTGGGCCGGCCCTATTGCCGGTTTCTTTGTCCTTACGGCGGGTTGCTCCGGCTGGCGTCGCTGGCTTCCAAATGGCGCGTCCGCGTCACGCCCGATGTCTGCACGCAATGCCGCCTGTGTGAACAGTCCTGCCCGTTCGGGGCCATGCGCGAGCCTGCCCCCGCCGCCGCCCCTCCCAACGGGCTGGGCGCGGAGCGAAAACGCCTCGGCTGGCTGCTGGTCCTCCTGCCGGTGCTCGTCGTCGTTGGCGGGTGGGCGGGTTCCAAACTCAGCCCGGCGGCGGCGCAGCTTCATCCCACCGTGGCTTTGGCGGAACGTTATCTGCGCCAGCAAAGCGCGCCGGTCCAGTACGGCCTGATGACGCCGGAGGCGCTGTCGCTCCAGCGCGCCGAGGGAAACCCGCAAGCCATCTTGACGGCGGCGGCCGATTTGCGCCACCGCTTCGCTCTGGCCTGTCTGTTGTTCGGCGGCTGGACCGGACTGGTGATCGGCCTCAAACTGGTGGCGCTGTCGGTGCGTCCGGGCCGGACGGATTTTGAGCCGGACCGCGGCGCGTGTCTCGCCTGCGCCCGGTGCTTCACCGCCTGCCCCAACGAACGCGTTCGCCTCGGCTGGATGCCGGCGGCGGACAAACCCGCGCCGTCATGAACCCTTTTCCACTTCATCGCGCGCTTTGGCTGACCGCGTGGATCGCGGGCGTGTTCTGTCTGGTGCTTTGCGCGGTCATGGTTTATGAGCATTTCGCGGCGGCCACCGGCGATCCGTGGAAATCTCCGCAACTGCTGGCGCTCAAGGAGAAGCTGGCGGCCGAGCCGAAAAACGAGCCGCTGCAAAAGGAGATTCGCCAACTGGACCTGAAATTTCGCCAGAAATTCCGCCATCGGCTGGCGTTGGATAAAACCGGCGCCTGGCTGCTGCTGGGCGGGACGCTGGCGCTGGTGCTGGCGGCCGGGAAAGCGGCGGCTCTCACGAAAACCCTGCCGCTGCCGGAGCCTAAAAACGACGCGGGCGAACAGTCCCTGAAACTGGCCGCGCGCGCCAGGGCTTCGCTGGCCGTTCTGGCGCTGGTGGTGGCGGGATCGCTGCTGATAATTCGACTTGACAACACTTCCGTTTTGCCCGCCAACCAGGCCGCCTGGCAAAAACTCACCGGCCAAAGCGGCGCGCAGGAGGCGCCGGCGGAAGAGGCGCCCGCCCTGTCCGAATTCCAGGCCAATTGGCCGCGCTTCCGCGGCTGGGACGGCAGCGGGGTGGCCGCGCAGACCAACTGCGGGACCAATCTGGTTTGGCGCTCGGCCATCCCCGCGCCGGGCCACAGTTCGCCGGTGGTGTGGGGGGACCGTGTGTTTATTTCGGGAGGCACGGCGGCGAAACGCGAAGTTTTTTGTTACAACGCCGCCGGCGGCGCGCTGCTCTGGCGGCGGCCGGTGGAAAATGTTCCGGGCAGTCCGCCCAAAGTCCAGGAGGTCCCGGAGGACACCACCTACGCGGCCCCCACCATGGCCAGCGACGGGCGGCGGGCTTATGTCATCTTCGCCAATGGCGACCTGGCCGCGCTCAACTTTGATGGTTCGGTTGCCTGGAGCAAATACCTCGGCCCGTTGAAGAATGCGTATGGGTACGCCGCCTCGCTCGCCGTGTGGGGGAACAACCTGCTCATCCAACTGGATCAGGGCGGGACGGCCCCGGAGGGGTCAAAACTAATTTCGTTGCAGGGCGCCAGCGGACGGGTCTTGTGGGAACACAGCCGGCCCGTGCCCGCGTCGTGGGCCACGCCGATCGTCGCCGAAGCGGCGGGCAAAAAGCAGATCATCACGCTGGCCAACCCGTGGGTGATCGCTTACGCGCTGGCCGGCGGCGAGGAGCTTTGGCGGGCGCAATTGCTCGAAAACGAAGTGGTGCCTTCGCCCGTCTTCGGCGGCGGACTTGTCCTCCTGATCAGTCCGGGTGAAAAGCTGATGGCGTTGCGGCCCGACGGCGCGGGGGATGTGACCCAGACGCATGTGGCCTGGGCCGTCGAAGGCAATGTCCCCGACATCGTCAGTCCGGTCAGCCAGGGCGCACTGGTTTTCACGGTCAACAGCGGGGGCATCGTGAAATGTTTTCAGACCGACGATGGCAAAAAACTTTGGGAAAAGAATCTGGACATTGACGTGCAGGCGTCGCCCGGCATCGCGGGCGACCGGCTTTTTGTTCTGGGCGAAAGCGGCGTCCTGGCGGTGCTGCGGGCCGGGCGCGAGTTTGAGGAACTGGGGCGAAGCCAACTGCCGGACAAATTCCTGGCCAGCCCGGCGTTTGCCGGCGGGCATCTCTTCCTGCGCGGGGCGACGAACCTGTTCTGCCTCGGTCCGGACGTCGCGAAAATGGCGAAACAGCCGTGATGGCAACCAGTCCCAAAAGAACCAATGCAAATTCAGAACGCGAAGCCGGCGAGTAGAGGAACGCCCGCCTGCCGGTGGAACTTGCCGCCCGCAATTCCGCTCTTTGAAAAGACTTCCCCTTCCGCTACTCTCGTCTGAGCCAGAAAAAACAAAGCTCATGCCAACACTGGATTCCAAAGGCAAATCGTTCGTTTACGTCATTCACCCAATCATGGGGGATTGAGCGATGGAAATAGTGTATATTGAGACAAGCGTGGTGAGTTTTCTGGTGTCGAGTCCGAGCCGCCTGGTTGAAACGGCCTGGCGTCAGAAACTGACGCGGGACTGGTGGCGGCTGCGCCGGCCATTATTCCACTGCGTGACGTCGGATGCCGTCCTTGCAGAAGCCCGGGAAGGCGACGCGACGCAGAGCCGGCTGCGCCTGGAAGTGCTGGCGGGGCTGACGACTTTGCGCGTGAACGCGGCGGCCGAGACGTTGGCGGAAGAGTTGGTGGCGAGAGGGTTGCTCCCGGCCGGAGCGGGAATGGACGCGCTGCATCTGGCGCTGGCCACGGTTTACCGGGCTGATTATTTGCTGACCTGGAATTGCAAGCACTTTGCCAACGCGGTTATTCTCCGGCAGTTGCATTGTCAGGCGGACAAGGCGGGATGTCGGTTGCCGGAAGTTTGCACACCGCAACAATTGATGGGAGATTTAGAGTATGAAGACTGAACCGATACTGGCCGAAACTTACGGGATCAAGGAAATGCTGGCTGCCAAGGCCGGGAATTCCATCCACGGGCTTTGTGTGTTGATTGAGACATCAATGTCGCTCCACGCCGCACCTGCGCGCGAGGTCCATTCCACCGAGGAACTGGCCGCTCTGGTGGCGCGGGAAGAGCCGGCGCGGCTTGCGGCGATTCCGCAAGAATGTCTTGAAACCTACCGGATTCACAATCCAATCATTGCGGAGATCCACCGCATCCGCGAGCAACTTAACCGCGAGCGGGAAAACGCGCCGCTCATCCTGAAAGACGAACCGCCGCCCAAGCCCTGATCTTCTGCGCGACGCGACTCAAGGATTACCAGAACGAGGTGCTGGAAAGCTTGAGCGGCTGGTAAAGGCCCGGGGTCACACGGTCCCAGTCTGAGCCTCCTTTGGCAAAATCTGTTGTGGTCTTGCCAAAATACGGTGAGCGAGGCTGACCTGCGTCCCCCAATTTTAAGGTGGCCATGCCAGGTGTTGACCTCAATTTTGTCGGGCAAACGGTGGAGCGGATCGGGCGCAAACCCGAGGCGCTGATCCCGATTCTGCAGGCGCTCCAGGAACATCATGGCTGCCTGCCCCGGGAGGCGCTGGAGCGGCTGGCCCAACTGACCGACATTCAACCCTCCGCCATCTCCGGGGTTTCTACCTTCTACGATATGTTCCGCCTCACGCCGGCGGGCAAACATATTCTCCGGGTCTGCCGCGGGACGGCCTGTCATGTCGCGGGGGCAGAGAAGGTGGAGGACGCGTTGCGAAGGTACTTGCGCATTCCTCCGGGCGCCGACACCGATGCGGCCCAGGAGTTCACCATCGAGCCAGTCGCCTGCCTGGGTTGTTGCACGCTGGCGCCCGTGGTGAAGATGGGCGACTCGACGATGGGATACGCCTCCGCGGAGAAATCTCCGGGCCAAGTCCGCGACTATCTCGCCCGGCAGACGGCGGCGGGCGGGGTGAAGTCCACCGAGGAAATGGGGAATGGGGAGGGCCAGGGCCTGGCCCAAATCCACGTCGGCCTGGGTTCCTGCTGCATGGCCAAGGGGAGCGATCAGTTGTTTCACGCCTTGCGCGAGAGTGCGGGCCAATGCGGCGGCCAGGTCAAGATCAAGCGGGTCGGCTGCATGGGCATGTGCCATCGCACGCCGCTGATTGAAGTGGCGCTGCCGGGCCAGGCGGCCACGTATTATTCCAACCTGACGCCCGGCCAGGCGGGCGCCCTCATGCAACGGTATTTTCGTCCGCGCGGATTGCTGCGCCGCGCCCGCCAGTTCTGGACCGGCCTGCTGGGCGGTTTGCTGCTGGATGAGGCCGCGCCGCAACAACAGGTGGCGCGCTTTTCCATGAGCAAACGCGATCCCGGCGTCCGGGCCTTCCTGGAAAGCCAGGTGCATATTGCCACCGAACATTTCGGCAAACTCGATCCGCTGGACCTGGATGAGTACCTCGCCCATGAAGGCTTCACCGCGCTGCGGCGCTGTCTGGCCACGCCGCCGGAGAAAACCAACGGTCACGGCTCGACGCAGTCTCGCCCTGCCGGCAACGGGCAATGCCTGGATGCGGAACAACTGATCGCCACCATAGAAAACTCCGGCTTGCGCGGACGCGGCGGGGCGGGTTTTCCCAGCGGACAAAAATGGCGCGTGGTCCGCCAGCAGCCGGGCGATGTCAAGTATGTGATCTGCAACGGCGACGAGGGCGATCCGGGGGCGTTCATGGACCGGATGATTCTGGAATCGTTTCCGTATCGCGTCCTGGAGGGGCTGGCGCTGGCGGCGGTGGCGGTGGGCGCGCACGAGGGCATTTTCTATGTCCGCCACGAATATCCGCTGGCGGTCAAGCGGGTGCGGGCGGCGATAGCGGAAATGGAAAGGCGCGGCTGGCTGGGGGCGGGCTTGTTGGGGACCGATTTCCCCTTGCGTCTGAGCGTGGTGGAGGGGGCCGGGGCGTTTGTCTGCGGCGAGGAGACGGCCTTGATCGCCTCGGTGGAAGGCCGGCGCGGCATGCCGCGGCTGCGGCCCCCGTTCCCCGCCGAGTCGGGCCTGTGGGGCAAACCGACGCTGATAAACAACGTCGAAACGCTGGCCCTGGCGCCGTGGATTGTCCGGCACGGGGCGGAACAGTTCGCGGCCCTCGGCACGGCCAAAAGCAAAGGGACCAAGGTGTTCGCGCTGGCGGGAAAAATCCGGCGCGGGGGGTTGATCGAAGTGCCGATGGGGACAACCCTGGGCGAGATTGTGGAAAGGATCGGCGGCGGGGCGGCGCAAGGCCGGCGCATCAAGGCGGTGCAAATTGGGGGGCCGTCCGGCGGCTGCGTGCCGGCCACCCTGATGGACACGCCGGTGGATTACGAATCGTTGCGCGAGGCCGGGGCCATCATGGGATCGGGCGGGCTGGTGGTGCTGGACGACTCGTCGTGCATGGTGGATATGGCGCGGTATTTTCTCCAGTTCACGCAGGACCAGTCGTGCGGCAAATGCACCTTCTGCCGGGTCGGAACCAAAAGGATGCTGGAGATACTGGACAAGCTTTGCGCGGGCAAGGCGCAACGGGCGCATCTGGAGGAACTGGAACGTCTGGCCCGGCAGGTCAGCGCCGGGAGCCTGTGCGGGCTGGGGAAAACGGCCCCCAATCCGGTGCTCTCGACATTGCGTTATTTCCGCGGCGAATACGAGGCGCACCTGCAAGGCCGCTGCCCGGCCGGCCAGTGCGCGGCCCTGGTCAAGTATGAGGTCACCGCCGCCTGCACCGGCTGCACCCTGTGCGCCCAGCATTGCCCGGTCCAGGCCATCCCGATGACGCCCTACGCGCGGCATAAGATCAACCTGGAGCTTTGCACGCGGTGCGACACCTGCCGGAAGGTGTGCCCGGAGGAGGCGATCGAGGTGAGATGAGCGCGTTTACAATTAGTATTGACGGAAAGGCGGTGGAGGCGGCGCCGGGCCAGACGGTCTTGCAGGCGGCGCGGCAGGCCGGGCTGGACATTCCAACCCTCTGCCACCTGGAGAAGTGCGGGCCGCTCACCACCTGCCAGGTTTGCCTGGTCAAAGTGGCGGGCAACGGCCAGGGCCGCCTGGCGCCCTCCTGCGCCACGCCGGCCGTGCCCGGCATGGTCATCGAGAGCGAAACGGAGGAAGTCCACGAGGCGCGGCGCACCGCGCTGGAATTGCTGTTCAGCGACCATGTGGGGGACTGTCTGTCGCCGTGCCATCGGCTCTGCCCGCTGCAACTGAACATTCCGGCGATGATCCGGCAGATCCAAGCGGGCCGCCTGGACGAGGCGGTTGCGATCATGCGCCAGGCGCTGCCCCTGGCGGGAGTGCTGGGCCGCCTGTGCCACCATCCGTGCGAACAAGGCTGCCGCCGCGGCGTTTTCGATGAACCGGCGGCGGTGCGCGAGATGGAGCGGTTCTTGACAGAGCACGATTTCAAGCAGGATTCCAAACAGGCCAGGGCGTGCCTGTCCGAACGGGCCGTCGCCAGCCGGCGCTCCGTGGTGGTCGTCGGGGCCGGGCCGGGCGGCCTGACGGCGGCGCATGACCTTGCCCGGCGCGGCCACGCCGTCACGGTCATTGACCGCAACGCCAAAGCGGGCGGGAAGTTGCGGGAGGTGCCGGAAGGCGAATTGCCCGCCGCGGTGCTGGAGGCGGAAGTGGCGTTGCTGGCGGGGATGGGAATTGATTTCAAAACCGGCATCGAGTTGGGGAACCATGTGACTCTGGATGGTTTGCGGCGCGGATTCGACGCCATCCTGATCACCGTCGGCGAACTGGCCCAGGGCGACGGCGGGAAACTTGGGGTGGCTCCGGCCGGCGGCGTGCTCAAGGCCGACCCCTCCACCTGCCGCCTCAGTGCGCCCAATATATTTGCCGCCGGCGCCTGCGTCAAGCCTGTCAAGCAACTGGTGCGGGCCATGGCCGAGGGCCGGGCGGCGGCCGAATGCGTCCACCGGTTTTTGCGCGGCCAGCCGCCGCGCCGCCCGGAGAAACCGTTTTCCAGCATCCTGGGCCGGTTGGAGCCGGGGGAACTGCGGGAATTCCTGCGCAGCGCCAGCCAGGAGCACAGCGTTGCGCCGTGCGCCCGTTGCTCGGCAATCAGCCGCGGCGAGGCGATGGCCGAGGCGGCGCGCTGCCTGCATTGCGACTGCCGGTCGTCGGGCAACTGCCTGCTGCAGCACTACGCGCAAGTTTATGGCGCCGACGCCAGCCGGTTCCGGTCGGAGCGGCGGCCTTTTACCCAGCAACTCCAGCCCGGCGGCGTCATCTTCGAGCCGGGCAAATGCATTCTCTGCGGGATTTGCGTGAGGCTGACGGAAATGGCGGCCGAACCGCTGGGCCTGACTTTTATCGGACGCGGCTTCGAGGTGCGGGTGGCGGGGCCTTTTGACCGCTCCATCGAGGAGGGCCTGGGGGCGGTGGCGGAGGAATGCGTGCGTCATTGCCCGACCGGCGCGCTGGTCTTTGCCGACAAACCCAGCAGCGTGCCCACGCCAGCGCCAAAGACACCGTAACCAGGGATGGGGCGCAACTTGCAGCTGGCACCTTTGGTTACAAGGAACCCTTCTCCCTTGCCCAGTCCGCGGGGCGAGGATCAGGGAGAGGGGTTCGTTCCATCCACGGAGGTACTGTCAAGATGCGCCCGGAATGAAGGGGAACGCACAATGCTCCTTGCGGCCTTTGTGGTTTCGGGTCAAAATAACGTTTTGCAATGAGACAATTAAATCGCACAGCAGCTTTGGGGATGGCCCTGGCGGCGGCCTTGCTCGCGGGATGCGCCAGCGAGCAACGCAAGGAAGCCGCCCTGGCGCACATGGGGGACGAAGCGCCGCCGGACTTCCTCACCGGGCCGGTTTCGACTGCCCTGGCCGGTTTCGACGGCTTCAGCGCCGATGTGGTCGCCACCAGCCCCTCCACCCCCGGCGTGCCCGCGGCGGCGGGGCAACTGATTGAGCGGCAGGGCCGGCTGATCTTCCAACCGCTGAGCACGGCCAAGGTGAAGAAGGGCAAGATCGTCCGGGGCGGGATGTTTTTCATTTGGGACAGCGTGGCGCAGCACGGCTATGTGGTGAGCGAGGCGCTGCAGGGGTTCGCGCCGATTTCCGCATCTTCCGAGATCACCAACGTGGCGCCGGAGAACAAAGAGGCGGTTTCCGAGCAGGTGAATGGCCATCCCTGCCATCGCATCGAAACGCGGGTGGCGCTGAGCGACGGTTCCGCGGCCAAATTGACCGAATGGCGGGCGGACGATTTGAAAGGGTTTCCCGTGCGCATCCGCACGGAGAGCGGGGGCCGGCTGATCACAGTGGATTTTTCGGGCATCCGCCTTGACCTGCCCGCCCCGGAACTGTTTGTCCCGCCGGGCGGATTCACCCGATATGCCAGCGCCTCGGCGTTGATTAGTGAGTTGATCATCCGGGAATCCACCTTCAGAAGCGGTCCGTCCGGCGAATCCACCCAACCGAAGCCGGCCAACTGGCATGAGCCTGGCCTTGGGCACTAGCAATGAGCGGCTGGCCATCCATCAAATTCCTGATTTTTGCTGAATCTGGAACCATGCTTCTTGGTCTAAGCAAGACAAACAATGAGTTGGAAACTGAGAAAACCGCCGGTTGGAAGGCCATCAAAACCAATCACTTGGCCCCGTTGATGGGCATTTGAAAACTCCCGACTATGCAGCCAACTGACACACCGCCTGGAACGCCAAATCCGGCAAGTTCACCCTCAGCCAAACCAATCGCGGCCAACAATTTCGCCCCACCGGCTTCCGGGCAATCGGGAGGGTTTATGTGGATCATCATTCTGTTGTTTGTGGTTGGGGGCATCGGCTTCATCGTCTGGAGGGCCAAGCAAACCAAGGCGGCGGTCGCCGCCGCGGCCAAACGAGTGGACCCCGCCGTTCCGATTACTCCGGGGAAGGTGGTGGAGAAAGAGGTTTCCATTTATTTTGACGGTTTGGGCACTGTCCAAGCGTTCAACACGGTCACAGTCTCCCCGCGCGTGGACGGCCAGTTGGTCAAGGTCGCCTTCTCGGAAGGCCAGGAAGTCCACACCAACGACTTGCTGGCGCAGATTGATCCCGGCCCGTACCGGACGGCTTTCGACCAAGCCATGGCCAAGAAGTTGCAGGACACGGCTCTGCTCGACAATGCCAGACTGGATTTGCAGCGCGATCTGGACCTGACCAACATCGTGACCCGCCAAGCCTTGGACACGCAAAGCAACATGGTGCGCCAACTTGAGGCCGCGGTTAGAACGGACCAGGCGGGCATAGAGAGCTGCCAGGTGCAGTTGGATTACACGACGATTCGCGCACCGCTGGAGGGCCGTTGCGGGATTCGCCTGGTTGACCAGGGCAACATTGTTCACGCCAACGACACCAACGGCCTGGTCGTCATCACCCAGTTGCGACCCATCTACGTCACGTTCATCCTGCCGGAGCAAGACGCCGGCATCATCGCGCGCAAAATGGCCCAAGGCCCTGTCCCGGTTCTGGCCCTGGATCGCGACAACAAAACCGTCCTGGACACGGGAACCCTGAGCGTCATTGACAATCAAATTGATGCCGCCAGCGGCACCATCAAGCTCAAGGCCGCCTTTCCCAACAACAACCTGAGCCTCTGGCCCGGCCAATTCGTCAATCCGCGCGTCCTGGTGGACAAAGTCAACAGCCTGGTGGTTGCGGAAAGCGTCATCCAGCGCGGGCCGGACGGCGACTACGTTTACACCATCGAAGGGGAAGGGTCCAACCTCGTGGCTAAATTGACGCCGGTGACGGTAGCGCAAATGCAAGGCGACCTTGCCCTGGTTTCCAAGGGATTGAGCGAAGGACAAAGGGTGGTTGCGGACGGACAATACCGTTTGGAAGACGGCGCCAAAATCAGGGTGGAGGAGACCAATGAACCGGCCGGTTCGCCGGGCGCTTTGGGCCGGGGCAACCGGCGCGGGAACGGCGGCGCAACCAACCAGACGCCGGCCAATCAACCGGCCAAACCCACCGGCGCCTAAAACCAAATTACCATCCGCAAGATGGCATCCCCAATCCGCGATTTTTTCCAGCGTTGTGTTTCAATGAAACCTTTACAGCAACCCCTCACCCGGCCTCGCGGCCACCCTCTCCCCGCAAGGCGGGGAGAGGGCAGGGAGAGGGGTTCATTGGCAAGTCATTTCTGTAACAGCACACTGGCGTGAGCATCTCCGAGCCATTCATCCGCCGACCGATCGCCACCTCGCTGCTCATGGCGGGGGTGCTGCTGATGGGATTCCTGGGCTATGAACTGTTGCCGATCTCCGCCCTGCCCCCGGTTGATTTTCCCACCATCCAGGTCGTCGCCCAATATCCCGGGGCCAGCCCCGACGTGATGGCCTCCTCCGTGACCGAGCCGTTGGAGCGGCAATTCGGCCAGATCAGCGGCCTGTCGCAGATGACGTCCATCAGCGCGTTTGGGACCACGACCATCACCCTGCAGTTCACCCTGGATCGGAACATAGATTCCGCCGCGCAGGACGTGCAGGCGGCCATCAACGCGGCCAGTGGCGTGCTGCCGAACGGCATGCCCAATCCGCCCATCTTTAACAAAGTCAACCCCGCCGACACCCCGATCCTGACGCTGCAACTGACCTCCAAGGAACTGCCCCTGGCCAAAGTCAACGACCTGGCGGACACGGTGCTGGCGCAAAAGCTGAGCGAGGTGAGCGGGGTCGGGCTGGTTACAATCGAAGGCAATCAAAAACCGGCGGTGCGTGTGCGGGTCAATCCCAGCGCCCTGGCCAGCATGGGCCTGGGTCTGGAAGATGTGCGCAGCGCCCTGATGTTGAACAACATCAATCTGCCCAAGGGCAGTTTCGACGGCCACCAGCAGGCCTATGCCATCGGGGCCAACGACCAGCTTTTCTCCGCCGCCGATTTCGGCAACATCATCGTCAAGGTGGTCAACGGATCGCCGGTGCGCCTCAAGGACATCGGGGAGGTGGTGGACGACGTGGAAAACGTCCATCTGGCCGGATGGGTCAACAATAATCCGGCCGTGATCGTGGACATCCAGCGCCAGCCCGGCGCCAACATCATCCAGACCGCCGACCGGGTAAAGGCCTTGCTGCCCAAGCTGCGCAACTCCATTCCTCCTTCCATCAAAATCAAAGTGTTCAGTGATCGCACGGAGATGATCCGCGCCTCCATCCGCGACGTTCAGTTTACGCTCATCCTCACGGTTGGCCTGGTCGTCATGGTCATCTTCCTGTTCCTGCGCACGCTTTGGGCGACTGTCATCACCAGCGTCGCCCTGCCGCTGGCCATCGTCGGCACTTTTGGACTCATGTACCTGCTCGGCTTCAGCCTGGACAATCTGTCCCTCATGGCCCTGACCATCTCCACGGGGTTCGTGGTGGATGACGCCATCGTCATGATTGAAAACATCGTCCGCTTCATCGAGTCGGGGGAGCCGCCCATGACCGCGGCGCTCAAAGGAGCCAAGCAAATTGGATTCACCGTGGTCTCCCTGAGCCTTTCGCTCATCGGCGTGTTTATACCGCTGATCTTCATGTCCGGCATAGTGGGGCGGCTTTTTCGTGAATTCGCCATCACCATGAGCGCCGCCGTGGTGGTGTCCATGATTGTCTCCCTGACGCTGACGCCGATGATGTGTTCGCGGCTGCTGCGGCCGGCGAATGAAAGCCGTCATGGGCGGGTCTGGCACTGGTCGGAAAGATTTTTCCAGGAATTTCTGGCCCTATACGAACGGGGCCTGAAATGGGTGCTGGCTCACCAACGGCTCACCTTCACGGTGGCCATCGCCACCCTGATTGGCACGATCTGGCTTTATGTCCTCATCCCCAAGGGCCTGCTGCCCTTGCAGGACACGGGCATGATCATCGGCGTCACCGATGCCTCCCAATCCATTTCCTTCCAGGCCATGGTGGAACGCCAGCGGCGCGTGGCCGAGGTGGCGGCCCAAGATCCGGACGTGGCCAGCGTGGCATCCTTTGTCGGCGCCGGAACCGTCAATCCGACCGCCAATTCCGGCCGGCTCTACATCAGCCTGAAGCCCCGCGAGCAACGCAAATCGGAGGTGGCCGAAGTGATTGACCGCTTGCGCGACGCCACCAGTTCCCTGCGGGGGATTTCCCTCTACATGCAAGCGGTGCAGGATGTGCAGATAGACAGCCGGGTCAGCCGCACCCAATACCAATATACGCTGCAGGACGCCGACGAGCAAGAACTGGGCGAATGGGCGCCGCGCCTGGTGGCCGCTTTGTCGGCCAGGCCGGAGTTGGCCGACGTGGCCAGCGATCAACAATCCAAAGGATTTGGCCTCAACGTGGAAGTGGACCGGGACAAAGCCTCCCAGTTGAACATCCTGCCCCAAGCCATTGATGACACGCTTTACGACGCCTTTGGCCAGCGCCAGGTCTCGATCATCTTCACCCAACTCAACCAGTACCGCGTCGTGCTCGAAGCCGAGCCCAAGTTCCAGCTCAACCCGGCGGCGCTGGACAGAATCTTCGTCAAATCCACCACCGGACAGATGGTCCCGCTGGGCGCGTTTGCCTCGGTCACCGCCGGGAGCATCCCCCTGGTCATCCTGCACGAGGGCCAGTTCCCCGCTGTCACCCTCTCCTTCAACCTCGGCGCGAACAGTTCGCTGGACGCGGCGGTCAAGGCCATCGCCGCCGCCGAGAAGGAAATAAAATTGCCCGAAACCATCGCGACGAGTTTCTCCGGCAGCGCCGCGGAATTTCGGTCATCGCTGAAAACCGAACCGCTCCTCATTTTAGCCGCCGTTATTGTCATCTACATCATTTTGGGTGTCCTGTACGAGAGCTACATTCATCCCATCACCATTCTTTCCAGTCTTCCCTCCGCCGGGGTGGGCGCGTTGCTGGCGTTGATGCTCTTCCATATTGAACTGTCGCTGGTTTCCCTCATCGGCATCATCCTCCTCATCGGCATTGTGCAGAAGAACGCCATCATGATGATTGACTTCGCACTGGACGCGGAGCGCACGGAGCATCTGCCGCCCGAACAATCCATTTACAAAGCCTGCAAGCTGCGCTTCCGTCCCATCATGATGACCACGATGGCCGCCCTGCTCGGCGCCCTGCCCCTGGCCCTGCAAAACGGCAACGGCTCCGAGTTGCGCCGTCCTTTGGGCGTGGCCATCGTGGGCGGCCTGCTCGTTTCCCAATGCCTGACACTTTACACGACGCCGGTGATCTACCTTTACATGGCAAGACTGAGCCACTGGGCCAAAGGCTGGCGCGCCGCCGCCGGCCTGGAGGAAATTGAACACGTTCCCGGCGCGGAGAAAGAGGCGCCGGCCTCCGTGTCATGAGCAGCATTTCCGAGCCATTCATCCGCCGCCCCATCGGCACCTCGCTGCTGGCCATCGGGCTGTTTCTCACGGGCATGACGGCCTACCGGTCTCTGCCGGTCGCCTCCGTGCCCCGCGTGGATTATCCGGTGGTGTCGGTTTCCGCCTCCTTGCCCGGCGCCGACCCGTCCACGGTGGCCTCGTCGCTGGCGGCGCCGCTGGAACGGCACCTGGGGCAAATCGCCGGGGTCAATGAGATGACCTCGGTCAGCACGCTGGGCGGCTGCAGGATTACCCTGCAATTTGATCTGAACCGGCCAGTGGACGGCGCGGCCCGCGATGTCCAGGCCGCCATCAACGCCTCCTCCAGTGAACTGCCCCTGAACCTCCCCGGTCCGCCCACCTGGCGCAAGGTCAATCCGGCCGACGCCCCCATTCTCATCATGGGCATGGTTTCCGACAACCTCCTGCCCACCCAGGTCTTTGAAGTGGCGGATGAAATTGTGGGCCAGCGCCTCAGCCAGGTGGAAGGGGTCAGCCAGGTCATCGTCACGGGCGCGGAGAAATCAGCCGTGCGGGTCCAGATCAACCCCGCCCAACTCTCCACCACCGGCCTGAGCCTGGAGGATGTCCGCTCCTTGATCGGCAAAGTCAATGTGGATTCCCCCAAAGGCAGCGTTGAAGACGGCAATTTGTTTTATGCCCTGACCAGCAACGATCAGATATTTGAGGCCAAGGATTATCACTCCCTCATCCTCACCCAATCCAACGGCGTGCCCATCCGGCTGAGCAGCCTGGGCAACATTGTGGATGGAGTGGAGAATAACTTGATCGCCGGATGGGTCGGGACCAAGCCGGCCGTCATCCTGCTGGTTTTCAAACAACCCGATGCCAATGTCATCGAAACGGTGGACCGCGTTCGCGCCGTCCTGCCCCAAATTAAACGTTGGATTCCGCCGGCGGTGAAAATCCTCATCACCTCCGACCGGACCGTTACCATCCACACCTCGGTCAATGATGTTCAAATCTCCCTGCTCTTGAGCGTGGTGCTGGTGGTGCTGGTGATTTTTCTCTTTTTGCGGCGCTTCTGGCCGACCTTCATCGCCAGCATCAGCATTCCGCTCGCCCTGTCCGGCACCTTCGCCTTCATGTACCTGTTTCACTACAGCCTGGATAACTTGTCCCTCATGGCCATCACCATCTCGGTCGGCTTTGTCGTGGATGACGCCATCGTCGTGATCGAGAACATTTACCGGCATGTGGAGCACGGCGAAAAACCCATGGCGGCGGCGCTGAAGGGCGCGCGTCAGATTGGTTTCACCGTCGTTTCTATGAGCACCTCGCTGGTCGCCGTGTTTATTCCGCTGCTCTTCATGGGCGGGTTGATTGGGCGGCTGTTCCATGAGTTTGCCGTCACCTTGAGCCTGGCCATCCTGGTTTCCGGGGTCATCTCGCTGACGTTGACACCGATGCTCTGCTCGCGCTTTTTGAAATCCCAGGCCGCTTATGGAAAACCCGGCCCCTTTTACCGGGCCAGTGAATGGGCTTTTAACCGGCTTTTCGCCGTTTACGACCGGGGCCTGCGCTGGGTGCTGCGCCACCAACCCTTGATGCTCGCCGTCACCGTCATCACCCTGGCCGTGACCCTCTTTGTCTATGCCGAAATTCCCAAGGGTTTCTTCCCCCAGCAGGATACCGGCTCGATCATGGGCACCACCGACGCCGCCCAGGATATTTCCTTCAAAGCCATGTCCCGCCTGCAGGACCAGATGGCGCGGATCGTTTTGGCCGACGAGGCGGTGGAGACATTGGGATCTTTCATCGGAGCTTCCTCCGGCAGCAGCACTGTCAACAATGGAAACATGTTCATCACCCTCAAGCCGCGCAGCCAGCGGCCGGGAAGAGTCTCGGCCGATCAGATCATCGCCCGCCTGCGCAAAAAAACCGCGCACATCCCCGGGGCCACCTTGTTCCTTCGCGCCGTCCAGGACATCAATGTGGGCGGACGCACGCCCAAGGGCCAATACGTGTATGCCTTGCAATCCTCCAGCCTGGACGACCTCAATCGCTGGACTCCGCTGCTCATCAGCAAACTGAAACGAATCCCCCAGCTCAAAGATGTCAGCAGCGACCAGCAAACCCGGGGCCTGCAAGCCAGCGTCATCGTGGACCGCGACGCCGCCGCGCGCCTGGGCATTTCGCCCCAGGTGATTGATGACACCCTCTATGATGCCTTCGGGCAGCGCCAGGTTTCCACCGTCTATAAACGATACAACCAGCACCATGTGGTTCTGGAAGTGGAGCCGGCCTACCTGGAAAGCCCCGATTCCCTGCAAAAAATCTTTGTCAAATCTTCCAGCACTGGCAGAATGGTTCCGCTGGCCGCGCTGGCGAAAATCCAGGACATCAACACCTATCTCTCCGTCAACCACCAGGGCCAGTTTCCCGCCGTCACCGTCTCCTTCAATCTGGACCCCGGCACTTCCCTTGGCCAGGCCACCGATCTGATCCGGCAAGCCGCGCGCGAGCTGAACCTGCCCGCCACCGTCTCCGGCAGCTTCCAGGGGACCGCCCAGGTGTTCCAGGCCTCGCTGAGTTCCCTGCCCATCCTCCTGGCCGCCGCGCTCCTGGCCGTCTATATCGTTCTGGGCATGCTCTATGAAAGCCTCATCCATCCCCTGACCATCCTTTCCAGCCTTCCCTCCGCCGGCCTGGGCGCGCTGCTCGCCCTCATGATCTTCGGCATGGACCTTTCCCTGGTCTCCTTCATCGGCATCATTCTGCTCATGGGCATTGTCAAGAAAAACGCCATCATGATGGTTGACTTTGCCCTGGTTGCCGAACGCGAGGAAAAGCTGCGTCCCCAGGACGCCATTTACAAGGCCTGCGTCATCCGTTTCCGGCCCATCATGATGACCACCATGGCCGCCTTTTGCGGCTCCATCCCGCTGGCCCTGGGCCGGGGCGCCGGCTCCGAACTTCGCCAACCCCTGGGCATTTCCGTCGTGGGCGGCCTGCTCATTTCCCAGGTGCTGACCCTTTACACCACCCCGGTCGTCTATCTGGCCTTCGAACACGCCCGCGACAAAGTCCGCTCCTGGCGCCGGCCCGGCCAAGCTCCCGTCCGTTCCCCCCAACCCGCCCCTCCGGCGCTGCCGGCCTGACGGGCGAAGGGCGGGCAAAAGATGGGTTGAAAAGCTCAGGCTCCTTGCCTATTTTATCTTTAGCTTATGGCAACACTCGCTTACCATCGCTTCACCAGCCGGGACTATTACCGGATGGCCGAGACCGGCGTGCTCAAGCCCGATGCGCGCGTCGAATTGCTGGACGGGCAAGTTTTTGAAATGTCACCTATTGGCCCTTTCCATGGCGGGGCGGTCAGTCGCCTGAACCGCCTGTTCGTTACACTATCAAAAGGACGTTGGTTCGTCTGGGTGCAAAACCCGGTGACTTTGGACGATTACTCCGAACCTCAGCCAGACCTCATGCTGCTCAAACCCGCTGCGGACGACTACACCACCGCTTTGCCCGCCCCCGACGATGTTTTCCTCCTGATCGAGGTGTCGGATTCGACCGTGGCTTCCGACCGCGAAAAGAAACTTCCCCTTTACGGACGCGCCGGCATTCGCGAGGTTTGGATTGTCAATCTGCCCGACCAATCCATCGAGGTTTGCCGCGACCCTCACTACCAGGGCTATGCTTCCACCGAAATTCTGCGCCCCGGCAGCCAGGCCCGGCCGCTGGCCTTCCCGGACGTGGCGGTGGACCTGGCTGACTTGCTGCGCCACGGTCCTGCCTGATTCCGGGGTTCTTAATTGTCCTTGATCAATTTGGGCCGCCACCCCATGGGACGCCCCTGGGCATCCTTCGCCAGCACCGGCAGCTTCATCAACCGCCGCGCCTCGCCGATCACGTAATCCCATTGCAAGGCCGGCCCGGGATCCACCTTGTCGGTCTGGATGTGGTAATGACCGAGCACGCCGTGAAAACTGTTCAACTGCGCCTCCGCAAGTTTGCCGCCGGCCAGTTTCCCCGAGGCGTCGCGCGGATAATCGCAGCGAATCTTGGGCAATACCGTGCAAAGCGCCGCCGTCAGCCGGGCCAGCGCCCGGTATTGTTGCGCGGTGAAATCGTATTGACGCAATGGCTCCCCCTGCACCTCTCCCGCCACCACCCCGCGCCGCACCGGACGCCCCGCAAAATTCGCCGTCCGCTCCGCCGGCGCGCCGCCGCCGGGAATGGTGAGGATGGTGCGGCCGCGTCCGTCCGTCCGATACCATCGCGCGAAGGGGTTGGTTTGGTTCTCCGCGTAGGCGCCCACGTTGGCGATCTCCACCCCAACCGAGCGGTCGTTGGAAGTGGTGGCGTGGCGCGCGCGCTCCTTGACATCCAGCGTCTGGTATATCGTGCCATCCAGATCCAGCAGGAAATGGGTGCTCAAATCCCGCTCATCCTGGAGCGTCTGGAAGCACGCCCGCGAAGTTCCGGCCACGTCATAATGAAGGACCAACTGGTCCACCTGCTTGCGCAACGAGGCCAAATCCCAACCCCCGCCGCGGACCCGCTCCAGTTCCGCCTGGTTCAGGCCATTGGTGCGGACACTGTAGCGGTTGGGCGTTCGCGGCAGCGCCAGATGGGTCCGGGAATTCTCCCAATCCGCCTGCGGCCACGGCGCGAACCGCCGCTCCACCCGGTAAGCGTCAAAGCCGCCCGGATCACCCCAGAGCACCACCCGTGTCCCGGTATGAAGCAACTGTCCCGCCACGACAATCTCATCCCCCCGCCGCCGCAGAATCTTGCCCGGCGTCGAAACGCACCCCGGCGCGATCAAGCCCAGGATCAGGGCCAGAGCGGCGAAGCGATTGCGCGGCAAACATTCCCGGAACATCATTTCATTAGCCTGTGAATCCCCATCCCCGTCAAGGAAACTTGCCCGGCAATCCGCATACTTCAAAATTCCGGCGTGGCCCTGGTACATCGTGACCCCCCTCCGCCGGCCCCGGTCAAGCTGACCAAAATCAATTGTATTTCGATGAAAACACTGCGCTTTCTGCAAGCCTGGCAGCGCGAGCTTTAC
>JBEKVM010000098.1:0-21225 GCA_049513975.1 Verrucomicrobiota bacterium
ACGCATCACGCAGAAAGGACAACTGATGATCGAATAAGTTTGGTGCAGACCTTTTTGGCCCGACTGCTTGTTTTGAACCACTTACGCAGTCATCCCCCCTCCAGTAGAGAAAGTCGGGTTAGAGGCCTCCCCTGCGGTCTTCACCGGACTTCGGATACAATTGCATTAAAGGCTTGAGTCTGGGTGCTGGCGGCGACATCGTTTGGGGCCGCGGCGGTCAGAAACCGTTTCAATTTATGTTCACTTGGCATACGCAAGGGCAGCCCATTGAGGAAGTCGCCATATCGCGTGAGCCAGGCGCAGTAAGTGGCTCGGTCGTGAGTGTAAGATGCTTGCGTCGAACAACTTCCGCAAGCCGCTGGACTGCTTCGTTCGCATTCATTTGGGCATTGTAATACACGAACAACCTGTTGTATATTAATTATCAGGCATCATTCACGTTATGAGGTTTATTCACGCTTTTCTTTTCATATTGGTGCTGGCATCCAGTTTGATACTTCCAGTGTCAGCGGCAGCACAGACGAACGATGCACGCTTGGCAGACATAGAGGCGCGGCTTTCGCGCGTTGAGCATCGCGGAGTTCAGACGGATCAGAGCGCTGGCGGAGTAGCTATTTTCTTATGCGGTACATTTTGCGCGTTATGGGCACAGCAGACTCGCCGCAGTGCTTGGCTCTGGTTTTTTCTTGGCATGATTGGCAGTGTGATTACTTTGATTGTCTTGCTGGCAAAAAACGCAGGAGATAGACATGACCATGATTCCTAACAAGTCGCCGGAGCCAACCGCCGTTGGCGCTTTTCGGCCGCCGCTCCGCTTTGGCGCGACAAGCCGTTCCGCTGTCGAGGTTCGCGTCGGACGGAGTGGATCCACCTTCGCTGAAGCTTCCACCTTCGCCGAGCCTACGGCGGACGGGACGGCGGACAGGGAGTCTCGCCGACTGAGGCTGTACGCCCTCGGTTGGGCTATGGTATTGGCAAATCGCGTGGTGGTGGAATTATGATGCGCCGCGGGTTGGCCGGGCGGAAATGTCGCTTGGCCGCGCAGGCTGGATGGGGTAAAGTGCCTGGCGTGCGCAAAAACCATGATGTTCTTTTCCCAATGGCCCGCCGAAGCTGGGATCGCGCGTGGCGGAGTCTCTGCTTTGGGTTTCTGGTGGTCGCCGGGGTATGCTTGCTTTCCTCGCCGGTCGAACCTGCTTTCGGCGCGGAAGCACAGGTGCTGCATGGGAGCGTGCCGGCGGCGGTGGGGCGACTGGCGCCGGTCGGGCGGCTTCCGGCCTCGAACCATTTGGACGTGGTTATCGCGCTGCCATTGCGCAATCGGGAAAGGCTGGGCGTTTTGCTGCAACAGATTTACGACCCGGCCAGTCCCAATTTCCGCCATTATCTGACGCCGCAGCAATTCACGGAACAATTTGGGCCGGCGGAAGCGGATTATCAGGCTGTCATCGCGTTCGCCAATGGGCATGGCCTGAAGGTGACCGGCACGCACGGCAATCGCACCCTGGTGGATGTGAACGGGACGGTGGCTGACATGGAAAAGACGTTCCAGGTCAACCTGCGGACGTATCAGCACCCGACGGAGGCGCGGACCTTTTTTGCGCCGGATGCCGAGCCGACGCTCGACCTGGCGGCGCCGGTGCTGGCGATCAATGGCTTGGACGACTTGATCCTGCCGCGGCCAATGGGGCTTAACACCAATAACTTCAAAAAGAGAACAAATGCGACGCCCCTGGCCACCGGGTCGGGGCCAATCGGATTCTTTCTGGGGAAAGATTTCAGGGCGGCTTACGCTGCGGGCGTTGGCTTGGACGGCTCGGGCCAGACGGTCGGGCTGTTCGAGTTGGGTGGCTACAACGCGAGCGACATCACGGATTACGAAAACCTGGCCGGGTTGCCGAACGTCTTGTTGACGAATGTGTTGCTGGACGGGCTGAGCGGCAACGCCGGCAACAACCAGTTGGAAGTGGATCTGGACATCGAGATGGCCGTGGCCATGGCCCCGGGGTTGAGCCGGGTGATGGTGTATGAAGGGAAAACTCCGAACGAAATTCTGAACCGGATGGCGATGGACAATTTGGCCGGGCAACTCAGTTCCTCATGGCTTTTTGGGTCCCAAGTGGACGCGGCCCGGGAGCAGATTTTCCAGCAATTTGCCACGCAGGGGCAGTCGTTCTTCCAGGCCTCCGGCGATTTGGGGGCGGTGGCCGGGGCGATCCCGCCGCCGTCCGACGACGCCTGGGTGACGGTGGTGGGCGGAACATCCCTGACGACGAGCGGGCCGGGCGGAGGGTGGTCGTCGGAAACCGCGTGGCCCTACAGCATCGGGGGGATCAGCACGTCCTACCCCATTCCCATCTGGCAGCAAGGCGTCAGCATGTCCGCCAACCTGGGATCAACCACCATGCGGAACATCCCGGATGTGGCCTGCCTGGCGGATGAGGTCATTTGGGTCGTTGTCAACAATGGCGAGCAGGGGGTGGTGGGCGGCACCAGCGCGGCCGCGCCCTTGTGGGCGGCCTTTGCCGCGCTGGCCAATCAGCAGGCGGCGGCCAACGGCGGCCCGCGCCTTGGGTTTCTCAACCCGGCGCTTTACGCCATCGGGCAGGGACCCGGTTATGCCGCGGCCTTCCACGACATCACGACCGGCAACAACACCAACAGTTCGAGTGTCAACAAATTTTTCGCGGTTCCAGGCTACGACCTCTGCACGGGTTGGGGCACCCCTGCCGGGAGCAACCTGATCGCCGCCCTCCTCGCGCCCCCCGACGCTCTGAGCATTTCGCCGGGAAACGCCTTCACTTTCGACGGCCCCCTGGGCGGCCCGTTCAGCCCGGCCGCGCGATCCTACTCCCTCACCAACGCCGGCACGGCGGCGCTGAACTGGACGCTGACAAATGCCCCGTCGTGGCTGAATGTGACGCCGGCGGGCGGCACGCTCACCGCCGGCGGCCCGGCCGCGGTTCTCACCGCCACGCCAACCGCGGCCGCCGGCAGTCTGGCGGCGGGGAGTTACAGCGCCGTGTTGATGTTCACCAACCTGGAGGACGGCTTCGGCCAGAGCCGGCAAGTCACGCTGGAGGTGGACGCGCCGCCGCTGATCACCGCACAACCCACCAGCGTCGCCGTGCTGGCCGGAGCGACCGCGACGTTTGCGGTGGGCACCGCCAGCAACGGATTGCTTTCCTGCCAGTGGCAGCAAGACAACGGGATGTATGTGATTAATCTGGCCGATGGGGGCAATATCTCCGGCTCGGCCACCAGCGTATTGACCGTGAGCAACGTGTCGCCAACCAGCGTTGGAGTCTATTCCGTTGTCGTCAGCAATTCCGCCGGCGTGACGGTCAGCTCCAACGCCACACTCACCATTCTTCCCTTCCGGCCGGTGATTGTGGCGCAACCCACCGGCCAGACGGCGCTGCCGGGACAAACAATAGTACTGACGGTGGCGGCGGTTGGAAACCAGCCGCTGTCCTATCAATGGCAGGAAAGCGGGACCAACTTGAGCGACGCGGGCAATCTCTCCGGCTCTGCCAGCAGGAGCCTGACCTTCCAAAACACAAGCGGGGCCAATGCGGGAACCTATTCCGTCATTGTCAGCAACTCTTTCGGGACCGCGGCCAGTTCCTCGGCGGTCCTGTCCGTCACTCCGGCGACCGCGCCGGGGGCGGCCATGACGACGCTCTATTCGTTTACGGGGGGCAATGACGGCGGCAGCCCAAACGGACTGGCGCAGGGCGCGGACGGCTTTTTCTATGGCACGGCGCGGCACGGCGGCAGCAACGGATGGGGCAGTGTTTTTCGAATGGCTTCCAACGGGCCGCCGGCCAGCCTGTATGCGTTCACCGGCGGGAGTGATGGCGCGACGCCTTTTTCCGCGCTGGCGCAAGACGTTGACGGCAATTTTTATGGCACGACCGTCATGGGGGGCACCAACGAAAATGGCACGGTGTTCAGGATGACTCCGGACGGCGCTTTGGCCACGCTGGTGACGTTTAACATCACCAATGGCAATCTGCCTTACGGCGGGCTGATTGTGGGCGGGGACGCCGCACTCTATGGCACTTGCGACCAGGGCGGAGCAAGCACTTTTGGCACGGCGTACCAAGTCTCCACCAATGGCGCGCTGGCCATCCTGCACTCGTTCTCGGAAGGCAGCGATGGGGGCCAGCCAGTGGCCGGCCTGCTCATGGGCGGCGATGGCAACTTCTACGGCACCACCCACGCCGGCGGGGCTTATGGTTATGGGACGGTCTTTGGAATCTCCACCAACGGCGTACTGACGACACTGGTTTCG
Source organism: Verrucomicrobiota bacterium (assembly GCA_049513975.1). Taxonomy (GTDB): domain Bacteria; phylum Verrucomicrobiota; class Verrucomicrobiia; order Limisphaerales; family Palsa-1400; genus JBEKOF01. The sequence goes on from JBEKVM010000098.1 coordinate 4,298, forward strand.
TTGGGTTATACGAATGGCGCCTATCCCCATGGCGGGTTGGCACAGGACGCCGAGGGCAATTTCTACGGCACGACCTCCCAGGGTGGCGATTACACCAACGGAACCGTGTTTAAGATGACGTCAACGGGTCTGCTCACCACGCTGTATTCGTTCACCAACGGCGAGGATGGCGCGCAGCCGGCGGCCGGCCTGCTTTATGGCAGCGATGGGAATTTCTACGGCACGACAGCCTATGGGGGCGTTTACGGTGACGGCACCCTCTTTCTCATCACGCCGGGCGGCACTTATCTGACGCTGGTGCAGTTTGAGGGGTTCAACGGAGCCAATCCCCAGGCCGCACTGGCGGAGAGCACGGGCGGCATTATTTACGGCACGACACCCAACGGCGGCGCGAACAACCACGGCGCCATTTTTTCGCTGGCCATCTCTTCCGCCCCGGAGATCATCGCGCAACCCGCGAGCCAGGCAGTGTTCGTGGGACAGAATTTGGAGTTCAACGCGGGGGTGTTTGGCAGCGTGCCGTTGTTTTATCAATGGCAGAAGAACGCGACAAATTTGGCCGATGGCGCAAACATCTCCGGCTCAAGCACGAGCATCCTGAGTCTGACGAATGTGGGCATGGGCGACGCGGGAACCTATTCGGTCATCGTGAGCAACGCCCTCGGATCATGCCAGAGCGCCGGAGCACTCCTGACCGTGAGCTCCTCGCCGCCCTACATTGTCATTCAACCCACCAATGAGACGTTGGCGCCGGGAACAAACACGACGCTGGTGGCGGGGGCGCAGGGCAACTTTCCGCTGTATTATCAGTGGCAGAAAGGCGGGGTCAATTTGACCGATGGCGGCAACGTCTCCGGCTCGGCCACAAGTGTCTTGACGCTCACCAATGTCACGCAAGCCAATAATGGAATCTACCGCTTGATCGCGAGCAACAGCATTTCTGCGGCGGCCAGCTCGAATGCTGTCCTGGCCGTGGTTCCGGCCAGCGCCAGCGGGACCAGCCTGGCCAGCTTGTATTGGTTCGCCGGCGGCAGCGACGGCGGAACTCCCAACGCGCTGGTGGCCGGCACCAACGGAATTCTGTATGGCACGACGGAAACCGGAGGCCAGGGTGGCACCGTATTTACAGTCACCACGAATGGGGCGGTGGCCACGCTGGCCCTGTTCGGACCTGACACGGGCTTCACCCCCTTCGCCGGAATGGTGCAGGGCGGTGACGGCAATTTTTATGGTTCGACGGAACTGGGCGGGACAAATTATGACGGCAACATATTCGAGCTGACGCCCGCCGGCGCGTTGAGCAATTTTTATTCGTTTACGGGAGGGAGCGACGGCATTATTCCAATGGCCGCGCTGGTGGCGGGGGCCGATGGCAATTTTTATGGCACCACCGCCTCCGGCGGCAATGCCGGCGCCGGCAATGTCTTCAGACTGACTCCGGACGGCCTGCTGACCAATCTTTACTCGTTCACCAATGGCGCGGACGGCGCCGGTCCGGTTGGCGCGCTGGTGCAGGGCACGGACGGCAACTTCTATGGCATGACGGGAGGCGGGCTGCATGGGTATGGCAATGTGTTCAAAATGACTCCGGACGGCTTGCTGAGCAGTCTTTACTCGTTTACCGGCGGCACGGATGGCTCCGCTCCGGTTGGCGCGCTGGCGCAGGGCACGGACGGCAATTTCTACGGCGTGACCAAACACAACACCATCGCCGGATACCAGTTTTATGGCACGATCTTCAGAATGACGCCCAAGGGCGCGCTGACCACCCTCTATGCGCTGAATTACACCGACGGGGCCTATCCATTTGCCGGGCTGCTCCAGGGCAGCGATGGCAATTTCTACGGCACGACCTACACCGGCTTCGGCGTCACCAACGGCACCGTCTTCAGCATTACTCCCGGCGGCACGCTGAGTAATCTCGTCGTGTTTGATGGTTTCGATGACGGTGCGCATCCCGAGACGGCGCTGGTGGAGGGAGCGGATGGCAGCCTCTACGGCACGACCAGTGCGGGCGGTCCGGGCGGCCACGGCTCCGTCTTCCGCCTCAGTTTCACCACCGCGCCGCAATTCACCAGCCAGCCCGGCAGCCAGACGGTGGTCGAGGGAACCAGCGCGCAGATCAGCGCAAGCCTTTTCGGCGCCCCGCCGTTGTTCTACCAGTGGCAAATGGACACGACCAATATCAGCGACGGGGGCAACGTCTCCGGCGCAACGACCCGCGTACTGAATTTCACCAATGTCACGATGGCCAATGCCGGAACCTACACCCTCATCGTCAGCAACGCGCTCGGATCTGTGACCAGCCCCGGCGCGGCCCTGATCGTCATTGCCGCGCCGGCCTTCCAGTCCATCACGCTGGGCCAAGGCAGCGTCACCTTTGTATTGAGCACCGTCGCGCGGCACGTCTATCAACTCCAGTCCGCGTCCGATTTGATTTCCGGCAACTGGAGCAATGTCAACAAGGCCTTCCTCGCCGCCGGCAGCACCGCGACCAGCTCCGACATGGTTACCAACACGCAACGATTCTATCGCCTGGAGTATGTGAGATAACGGTTGCGTTGATCCCTCTGTTGAAGGTAATTTGCGATTTTTTAGCATCCTTCGTGGCGAGTGGCAAAATCCCTTTGGGTCAATTGACTTTCCTGGAAACGTGCCAGCAACCGTTGTCGCTGTTTTGAGGTCCAGCGGCGACGACCTGATGCAGATTTTGAATAGTTCATGCGGCCATCGTCGCACAAACCGTCGGCTCAGACTAGGCGTGGCCGCTCAGACGCATACGATGAACGAACTTCCGCCAGCAGCCGGGAAAGACCTGATCGCGCTGGGCAGTCTTAAAGGGGTCATCAAGTTATCAGTTAGAGCGGTTTAAACAAAACCGTGGCCATGTCACCCCGCCGGGATGCCATGAACTGGTTTGCCTGCTGCGGCTACAGCTTTATTTAAACCGCTCTCACGTCGTGCGGCGGGCAGAGGACTGCCCGCCCTACCACCCCTGCCTGACGCGTTGCATCTTTGCCAACAACACTCTATTCCGGCCTGGCCTTGACCAGGGCGCGGGCGCGCTCGACTAACGCGGCGTCCGTTGCCAGGTCGCCGAAACGCAGCCGCGGCGCGCCGCTCTGCTGGCGACCCAGCAGTTCGCCGGCCCCGCGTAATTTCAAGTCGGCTTCGGCGATGCGAAAACCGTCGGTGGTTTCTTCCATTGTTTTGAGCCGCTCGCGCGCCTCGGCGGATTTTCCAGCCGCGATCAGGATGCAATACGATTCCTCCGCCCCGCGCCCGATCCGGCCGCGCAGTTGGTGGAGTTGGGCCAGCCCGAATTGTTCGGCGTTTTCAATCACCATCAAGGTGGCGTTGGGCACGTCCACACCCACCTCCACCACCGAGGTGGCCAGCAGGGCCTGGGTTTGGTTGGCGCGGAATGCCGCCATCACCGTTTCCTTTTCCCGGCTCTTGAGCCTGCCGTGCAACAGCCCGACTTTCCACGGCGCAAACACTTTTTCCAGATGATGCCATTCCTTGGTGGCGGCCTTGACTCCGGTACTGGTGTCCGCGTCCTCCACCCGGGGATAAATCACGTAGGCCTGGCGGCCCCGGCCCAGTTGTTCGCGCAGAAACGCCCACACCCTGGGCAGGCTTTCCGCCGCGCGCAAAAACGTCTTGACTCGCCCCCGGCCGGGCGGGCCTTGCTCAATGACGGAAATGTCCAGGTCGCCGTACAAGGTCAGCCCCAGGGTGCGGGGAATGGGGGTGGCGGTCATGACCAGCAGATGGGGATAGCGGCCCTTGCGCACCAGTTTTTCCCGCTGCGCCACGCCGAACTTGTGTTGTTCGTCAATAATCACCAGCCCCAGCCGCGCCGGCGCGAACGACTCCTCCAGGAGCGCGTGCGTGCCAATGTAAAGTGTCGCCGGATAAAGCAGGCTGGCGCCCCGCGCGCCGGTTTTGGAACCGCCCGTCAGGACCTCCACGCCGACGCCGAGCGGCTCCATCCAGCGCCGGAAATTTTGCCCGTGCTGTTCGGCCAGAATTTCCGTCGGCGCCATCAGGGCCGCGTCCGCGCCGCATTCCAGGGCCATCAGGATGGCGCAGGCGGCCACCACGGTTTTGCCGGAAGCGACGTCGCCTTGCAGGAGGCGCCGCATCGGGGCCGGGCCGGCCATGTCCCGGCGGATTTCCCGCAAGACCTTGGTTTGCGAGGCGGTCAACTCAAATCCCAGCCCCGCCAGAAACGGTTTGATCAGACGGTTGTGGTCCCCCGCGCAAGGGAGCGGATGGGCCAGGGCCTCCAATTTCCTGCGCCGCCTTTGCAGGGCGAGCTGCAACTCGATGTATTCGTCCAGCGCCAGCCGTTGCCGGGCGATTTCCACATCGTTCATTTCTTGCGGGAAATGAAGCATCTGGATGGCGTGGGCGCGGGAAGGGAGGGGAATGGAGCGAGGATGGCCCATTGCGGATTGGTCGAAGTTCGACTTCCCATTGCGGATTGCGGATTGCGGATTGGTGGAATCTGCCATAGGCGATTCGATGCGTTCGTCGGTCAGCGGAATTTCGGGATTCTGTTCGGGGACGGCCGGGGCAAATTCGGCGACGATGCGCCAAAGCAAGGAGCGCAACCAGCGTTGGGGCAATCCCTCCGTCAGCGGATAAATCGGCGCGATGCGGTTGAGATGAATGGAGTTTTCCACCCCCCCAGCCGGCACCACTTCTGTTTCCGGATGATCCATCGTGGGCGGCCGCAGCGAATTGGGCCTGCCAAAAACCACCACCTCGTCGCCGACACTGAAGTATTTCTCCATGAAAGGCAGGTTCCACCACCGGCAGTGCAAACGCCCGGTTCCATCCTCCAAAATGAACTCATAAACCGACCTGGCCCCTTTGCGGTAGCGATTGAGGCCGGCGGCAATAATGGTTCCGCAGGTCAAGGCCGGCTGTTCCAGTTGCAATTGGGCAATGCGCTGAAAATGCCGGCGATCCTCGTAGCGCCGCGGCCGGTGCAATAAGAGGTCGCCCACGCAGCGCAATTCCAGCCGTTCCAACTGGGCGGCGCGTTCCGGCCCGATGCCGCGCAGCGCCGGCAGCGGTGTTTGCCAAGGATTGGGCGGATTCGACACGCCGGATTTATAAGGGATTTCCCGCGAAAAATCGAAGGCAAAGGTGAAATGGCGTGGAGAAGTTTTGCTGGACAACCGCCGCCCCCGGCCCTATGAAAAGCAGCGGATTTTTCCAATGCCCCATGGAGGGCGATAAAACAAATGAAAACACTGGTCGCCGACACCTTCCCCACATCCCACCTGCAACATTTGAAACAGCTTGGCTGCGAAGTGGACTACCAACCCTCCGCCAAGGCCGAAGACCTGCCCGCGCTGGCGGCGTCCTGCAAAATCCTGGTCGTGCGCGGCAAACCGGTGACCGGCGAGACGCTGGAGGCCTCGCGCCAACTGGCCCTGGTGCTGCGGGCGGGCGCCGGCGTCAATACGATTGATGTCAAGTCGGCCAGCAGCCGCGGGATTTTCGTCAGCAATTGCCCCGGCAAGAATTCCATCGCGGTGGCCGAGCTGGTCTATGCCCTGCTCCTTTCCATGGACCGCCGCGTCCCGGACAACGTGGCCGCCCTGCGGGCGGGCCAATGGAACAAAAAGGAATTCTCCCGCGCCGACGGGATTTTCGGCAAGACCCTCGGCGTGGTCGGCGCCGGCAGCATCGGACGCGAGGTCATCCGCCGGGCGCACGGCTTTGGTTTGCGGGTGGTGGCCTGGTCGCCTTCGCTCACGGCCGAACTGGCCGGGGAATTGGGCGTGCAAAGGCGCGAAAACGTGGATGACATTTTCCGCGAGGGCGACATCGTGACGCTGCATGTGGCCTTGAAGCCGGAAACGCGCAAGCTGGTGAACGCCTCCCGGCTCTGGCTGATGAAACCGGGCGCCATTCTGATCAACACCGCCCGCGGCGAAGTGGTGGACCAGGCCGCCTTGCGCGAGGCGCTGGAAACCAAACGAATCCGCGCCTGCCTGGACGTGTTTGATCCCGAGCCTGCCGCCGCCGTGGCCGCCTTCAATGATCCGATTCTGAAATTGCCCAACCTTTACGGCACGCATCACATCGGGGCCTCGACGGAGCAGGCCCAAAACGCGATTGCGGACGAAGCGCTGCGGGTGATCGAGACCTTCATTAAAACTGGGGTGGTGTTGAACTGCGTGAATCTGGCCAGGCGCACGCCGGCCAGGTGGCAGATGGTGGTGCGGCATCATGACCGGGTGGGCGTGCTGGCGTTTGTCATGGACCACATCCGCCGCGCCGGCCTGAACATCGAGGAGGTGGAGAACGTGGTTTTTGAGGGCGCCCTGGCCGCCAGTTGCCGCATCCAGTTGGGCGGCGACCCGCCGGACTCGCTTCTGTCAACCATCCGGGAAGGAAACCCGGACATCATCGGCGTGGACTTGCTGCAGATCGGGTGAGGCAAACGAAAATGAAAAAACAAATCATCCTGGCTTTGTTTTTGTTCGCGCTGGGCCGCGCGCAGGCGGAACTGCGGGTGCCAGCCTTCACCGCCTATCTTGATCCCAATCCCGACGGGGCGCGGGTCTCGGCGCGTTCGGGCATTTCCAACTGGAAGGATCCCTTGCTCAAGGTGCTTTGGTTCGGCGAATTCAAAACCCCCGGCCAGCTCGACTGCTCGCTCGCGCTGCGGCTGCCGGCCGGCGCGGAAACCAAGCTTCGTCTTACCGTGGCGGGCAAATCCCGGGAGGCTACGGCCAAAGGAATGGGGGACGATTTGGTGAAGGTTGAGTTTGGGTCGTTCGAGGTGCCGGCGGCGGGTTATCAGCGGTTCACGCTGGAGTCGTTGAACGCGGCGGGCCAGGCGGCGGGCAATCTGGAGGCGCTGGTGCTGGACGGCCCGGCGGCGGTTGGGGCGCATTTCAATCTGAAGGAGCGCCGCAATGCCGCCTCGGTGCATCTGTCGTATCCGACGTCGGGGATGACGAACATTGACGAGTTTTATTGCGAAGTGACCGGGGTGGAGGCGCCGCTGTGGACCTACTTCGAGGCCTGCGGCTGGCATCGCGGCTATTTCGGCATGCAAGTCAACAGCCCCACCGAGCGCCGCATTATTTTCAGCGTCTGGGACAGCGGCGGCGAGGCGGCGGATCGAAATAGAGTCGGCGAGCAGGACCGTGTCACGCTCGTGGCCAAGGGCGAGGGTGTTTTCAGCGGCGACTTTGGCAACGAAGGCACCGGCGGCCACAGCCACCTGGTCTATAACTGGAAGACCGGGGAGACGCAGCGGTTCCTCGTCACGGCCAGGCCGACCAACGGGACCCAGACGATATACGCCGGCTACTGGTTTCATCCCGAACAAAAGAAATGGATGCTGATTTCCAGTTGGAAAGCGCCCAAGGATGGCAGCTATCTGCACGGACTCTACAGCTTCAACGAAAATTTTGGCGGGAGCAACGGCCACCTCCGCCGCAAGGCGCTTTTCGGCAACCAATGGTATCATACCGCCGACGGGCAGTGGCATGAACAGACCGTGGCGGCTTTCACCCATGACCCGACCGGCAAAGCGGACCGTCTGGATCGTTTCATGGGCGTGGAAGACGGCCAGTTTTTCCTGTCCAACGGCGGCTTCATCCCCGGTTTCACCGAATCGGGCACGCGGTTCACCCGTCCGGCCACCGGTCGTGCGCCGGCCGATTTTATTCCGCAGGAACCCACTTCCGCAAAGTGAACAAACCAACCTTACTGATTCTGGCCGCCGGGATGGGCAGCCGTTACGGGGGGCTGAAGCAAATCGAGGCCGTCGGGCCGGGCGGGGAGACGATCATGGATTACTCCATCCATGACGCCTTGCGCGCCGGTTTTGCAAAACTGGTGTTTGTCATCCGCCGCGATATTGAGCAGCCGTTCCGGGAAATCATCGGCGCGCGCTTTGAGAAACGGGTTGCCGTCGCCTACGTTTTCCAGGAATTGAACCAGTTGCCGGCTGGATTTTCTGTTCCGCCGGGCCGCACCAAGCCCTGGGGGACGACCCATGCGATTCTGATGGCCGAAAAGGAGATCCAGGAGCCGTTCGCCGCCATCAATGCCGATGATTTTTACGGCGCGCAATCCTACCGCCTGCTGGCGGAGCATTTTCAATCCGGCAGCACCGATTATGCGATGGTGGGATTTGTTTTGCGCAACACGCTTTCTGACTTTGGCAGCGTGGCGCGCGGGATTTGCCGCGTGGATGAAAATCAATTGCTTCGCTCGGTCACGGAGCTGACCGGGATCGAGCGCGAGGGGGCGGGCGCAAAGAACACGGCGGGCGGACAGATCACCCGGCTCACCGGCGACGAACCGGTTTCGATGAATTTCTGGGGCTTCAATCCCGCCCTGTTCGCCCAGTTAAAAAAGCAGTTTGCGCAATTTCTGGCCCGGAACGCCGGGGACTTGAAGGCCGAATGCTACATTCCCAGCACGGTGAATGAACTGCTGGCGGCGGGCCAGGCGCGCGTCAAAGTGCTGCACACCAGCGATTCCTGGTTTGGCGTGACTTACCGTGAAGACCGCCCGCGCGTCCTGGAAAGCATCCGCCAGCGGGTCGCGCGGGGCGACTATCCTGAGAATTTATGGAGTTAAATCTGAAACACCCCGTCCGTGCGGTGGCGCGGCAATTCCAGCTCCACGGCCAATTTCTCACCGCGGCTATTTACGGCAGCGGCCACATGCATGACACCTACTGCGTTGTTTTCGACCAGGGCGGCACGCGCGTCCGCTACATTTTGCAACGCCTCAACCACCACGTTTTCCAAAATCCGCCGGCGCTCATGGAAAACGTGCAGCGGGTGACGGCGCACCTGGGCAAGAAAGCCGCCGGCGAAGCCGATCCGGGGCGGCGCGTGCTCACGCTGATTCCGGAGCGCGGGGGCCGGGCGTATTATTGCGACCCGCAGGGCAATCACTGGCGCGTTTATATTTTCATCGAAAAAGCGCGGACGCTCGACGTGGTCGAGACCCCCCGGCAGGCCCATGAGGCGGGAAAGGCGTTCGGGCAGTTCCAGAAGCTGCTGGCCGATCTGCCCGCGCCGCGGCTGCACGACACGATTCCGGATTTTCACGACACGCCAAAACGGTTTGCCGCGCTGGAAAAGTCCATGGCCGCCGATGCCGCCAGCCGCGCCCGGCTGGCGCAGCCGGAAATTGAATTCGCCTTGAAGCGCAAGGCCATCACCGGCGGGCTGCTGGACGCCAAATTGCCGGAGCGCGTCACGCACAACGACACCAAGCTCAACAACGTGATGCTCGACGACGCCACGGGCGAGGCGATCTGCGTGATTGATCTGGACACGGCGATGCCCGGCCTGGCGCTCTACGATTTTGGCGACATGGTGCGGACGATGACCAGCCCGGCGCAGGAGGACGAGCGGGATTTGACGAAAGTGCGGATGCAGTTTCCGATGTTTGAAGCGCTGGTGCGGGGCTATCTGGCGGCGGCGGCGGAGTTTTTGACGCCGGCGGAAAAGAAGTTGCTGCCGTTTTCCGGCAAGCTCATCACCTTTGAAATCGGCCTCCGGTTTCTGACCGACTATCTCGCGGGCGACACTTATTTCAAAGTGCATCGCGAAGGCCACAACCTGGACCGCTGCCGCACGCAGTTCAAGCTGGTGGAGTCCATCGAGCAACAGGAACCCGCCATGGAGAAACTGGTGGAGACGATTTGACAATGAGAGAGCGCGCCATGCTAATGGTTGCCCTGGTGGCATTCCACAAGGCCAAAGCAGGAAACTGATGCCAGGACTTATATTACAATATCATTAACCCCCATTCCAGCAGGCAATAATATGCGATTATGCGGGACTGACCCCTTTCCGATTGCCAGCGATGCCTACGGGCGTATCAACACCAATACGGCCGCCGTCAGCCTTTCGACCAACTCGACTTTCGATAATTGGGCAAAAGCATGGTTTGACGCCTTTCCGCCTTTCCCTAACGTTAACACACTATGAATAGAACTCTCTATAAAATGTCGGTCCCAGTCACGTCCATCATTAGGGGCCCTTTTCTTAAGGTGCTCCCGAAGCGTCAGTACGAGATCTCCTTCTCCATTGAGGCAAAAGATGGCGGGGAACAAATGGAAACTTTACTCTTTGACGCGGTAGAGGCTTTCAAATGCACACATTTGGCCTCGCTCGGCGCAATCGGCCAAGACCTGCGTCGCCAGTCTTACGGAACCATTATTTCTATCCCAAGAAGTCCTTGGTTGCAGGAAGTTAAAAAGAGCTACGCTGAGTATTGCGTATCGGCCCGCCTTACCCAAAAGGAATTGCAGCATCTCATGATTACCTTCGACGACGGTCCGTGCTACGAATTTATTTGCGTGACTTTCAGGACGATTTAACCGCCTCAACGACCATCAAGGGGTCAAGCCCGGAATTCTGAATTATAACCATAATCAAGTCGCGGCGGTGTTACGTTCGCCCCGATGTGCAACCCATATTCAGCTTTCCGGGCTTGACCCCTTCATGACCCCTTCACTTTCCGGGCTTGGCCCCTTTACGCTTGCAAGCCGTGCTGATTCGTCTTGGATTTGGCCATGAATGCCGGATAGTGGATTGACATAGTATGAACATTACCAAACCGAACCGAGCAAAACACACCTGAAGGGGTCAAGCCCGGAAAGCTGAATGAAGGGGTCAATGATGAAGGGGTCAAGCCGGGAATTCTGAATTATAACCATAATCAAGTCGCGGTGGTGTTACGTTCGCCCCAATGTGCAACCCATATTCAGCTTTCCGGGGTTGACCCCTTCAGCGTCATCATTGGTTTTGCCAATCCCTTCGGGATTGCAGGAGCGTTATCCGCAACGATTTGATGAACAAGGCATTTCGATTCCACTGGAAACAGCGAGGAGTGCCCGCGCCCGGTTGTGGCCCGCACCAGCGCGGCGGTCAGTTCACAGGGATCTGCCCAGGCGCAGCGCCGTCTCCAGTTGACGCAGGTCCTTGGGCAATTCCGCCGTCCAACTCATGCGCACGCCAGGCTGCTCCGGATGCTCCAGACTGAGAACTTCCGCGTGCAAGGCTTGCCGGGGGAAATCCAGGAGCGGATGGGACGGGTCCTGCGCCCGCCAGGCCGGGTTATAGGTGCGGTCCCCAATCAACGGCAGGCCCGCGTGCGCCGCCTGGACGCGGATTTGATGTTTGCGCCCCGTTTCCAGCCGGAGCCGCAATTTGCTGCAAAACTCTTTGCCCCCGGCCCGCGCATATTCCGCGATGACTTCATAATGGGTGATGGCTTCGCGGGCCTCGTCTCCGGCCGCCCGTGCCTGGGCCTCGGAAAGGACGTGCTGGCGCAATTCATCCCGGCTCAATTGCAGCCAATGCCGCCAAGTCCCCCGGGGCGCGCCCGCCCGGCCTTCCACATAAGCCACATATTCCCGTTGCATGGTGTGCGCTTTCAATTGCCCGATCAGATGATGCCGGGCCGGCGGATTGGCGGCGATGCAAAAGACCCCGCTGGTATATTGATCCAGCCGGTGAACCGGCCATAGTTGCAGCCGCCGATAAGCCGGCGGGAGGGACTGTCCCGCCACCCCGCGCTGCCAGGCCTTGAGTTTGCCCGCCAAAAAATCAGCCAGAATGCTCAACGCCGAAAGCTCGTCCTTCGCGGCAGGCACGGAAATGAGTCCCGGCCCCTTGTTGACCACCGCCAGCGCCGAATCCAGGTAGAGCAGGGCCACCCGCGGATGAATCTGCCACCCCGCCCCGCAGGCCAAGGTGGTGGCGTGGCGATCGCGCAACACCAGCGCTTCCCCCGGATCGGAGAGAAGATGGTGCGGTTTGCAGATGACGATCCCGTTGACACTGACCCGTCCCGCCAGAATCCATTGTTTGGCGCGGCTTTTGGGAGTGTCGGGATACTGCCGCAACAGCCAATGCAACAGGGGGCAGTCCTCGTTTTCCATAACATCACCGGAGCGAACGCGGTCGGGGCCGCGATCACTTCAGGTCGGATTTGCGGTTGCGCAGCCGGGAGAGGGTTGAGCGGGCGGCCAAATCGCGGCGGCGCCGCTCGGAAAATTGATTGGCGCGCAACAGGTCGTTTTCCAACCCACCCATTTTGGGTTCGGCTTTTTTGGCTCTCTTCGGGCGATACGGCATGAGGGCAGGATAGCAGAGCCGCCGCCGGCAGGCGAGGGAAGTTATTTCCCGCGGAGCTTGCGCCAGGCCGCCGCCGACCAGCCGGCCATGCCGATGGCCAACAGGCCCAGGGTGGAAGGCTCGGGCACCGGAGTCGGGGCAAAAACCGCGCTGCTTTCACCCGGCACACCTTGATTGAACTGAATCCCGCCTACATAAGCCACGGATTCCCCGGCCGCTCCTGCGGTCATTTCCGCCGGGGTGGAAGTGCTGTCAAAGGTGAAGGTCGCCGAGCTGTTTGGCGCCAAGGCGGTCGCGGCGCCTCCCACGTATTGAATGGAATTGCCGTCCAGGTTGTTGGCCCAGCCGAGCGAATTGCCCGGGCTGGACGGGTTTGAAGGAAGGTTGTTCCCGGATGTCGTCCAGCCATACCAAAAACTTTCGATGCCAAGGTTGCCGGTGTTTTGCAGCGTCAAGGTGTAATCATAAGTGCTGCCCACCTGCACATCCGACAGAGTGGCGCTGGCGCTAATCGTGCCACTGGGGGGCAAGGCTTGGAGGCTTGAAGCGGCCAAACCTGCGGCCACCACGAGGGCAAAACGAATTGAGGTCAACAACGGTTTCATATTCATGGCATGTCTGGTTGAGATTAAATACGTATTCGGATGACGGGCCAAACGGTCCCTCATCCACTGGTTGCGACGGACCAGATGGCAAAATGTTCCACAAAAAAGGGCTTTTTGCAACTTTTTCGGGAGCGACCGTGCCGGCCGGGGCGCGTCTGGATACCACCACCATGCGATTTACAATTCCCTCGCCCCACGAAGTGGGGAGAGGGTTAGGGTGAGGGGTTCCATCCATCCAATGGTGTTTGTATCAATCCGTATTAATCCTAATTCCGCCGGCTGGCCAGGGTCAGATGGACCTGTTCGGGGCGGGCGGGCGGGGTTGAGGGCCAGGCCACGGCGCGATCCACCACCCGCCGCATCTGGGTGAACCACCATTGGGCCCGTTGCACACGGCGCTGCCGTGCCAATCCCCGGCTCCGCCTCCCGGCAATGCCGAATTCCAGTTGAGTGACTTGATTGTCTTCGATCTCATTTAGGTTGCGCATAGGTATCTTTCCTTTCGTTATGCGCATGACTTTACACGGGGCGGTTGGACAAAGGCTGTCCAACCAAAAAATTATTTTTCTTTTTCTATTTTGGGCGGATTTCCGGTTAAATTGCCTCCGGTCTCATGCTGATCGCATTCCACAAACCGTTTGGCGTCCTGTCCCAATTCACCCCGGACGGCTCGCCGAACCGGACGCTGGCGGAATTCGGGTTTCCCGCCGGGGTTTATCCGATTGGCCGGCTGGATGCGGATTCGGAGGGGTTGCTGCTGTTAAGCGATGAGCCGGCGCTCAACGCCAGGCTGCTGCAGCCGTCCCGCGCTCATCCGCGCCTTTATTGGGCGCAGGTGGAAGGGGTTCCTTCGGAGGAGGCGCTGAAGAAGCTGTCTCGGGGGGTGATGGCGCAAGGCCGGATGACCCTGCCTTGCCGGGCGTGGTTGCTGGACCCGCCGCCAAGGCTGCCGCCGCGCGTGCCGCCCATCCGCTGGCGCAAAACCGTGCCCGACCGTTGGATTGCCCTGGAGTTGGTGGAAGGAAAAAACCGCCAGGTCCGGCGCATGACGGCGGCGGCGGGCCATGCCACGCTGCGCTTGTTTCGGGCGCAAATCGGGGGTTTCCAGGACCCCGGCCTGGCTCCGGGCCAATGGCGGCTGCTCAGCCAAAAAGAGCGCGCCCTGGCGCTGCGCCGCGCTTGAGCGGCCCGGTAAACTGCCTCACTTCGGGGTTTGCGCATCGGTCGCGGCATCGTGCCGCTCCGGGTGCCGTTCAAAAACCAGCCCGATCAAAGCGCTGGCCTTGCGCGCGGAGATGCGGATGCGCAGGAATTTTCGCGCAAATCCGCCCCTGGCATCATTGGCCTCCATGTAGGCGGCCAATTCATTGATGGCGTTGCGCCGCCCCGGGGTCTTTGCCAAATAGCGGATCAACGCCAAATCCGGGTCGAAATAGCCCGGCCGGATTGTGCGGAGGAGGGGAGCGAGCAGGCGTGCGCGCCAATAGAGACAGGTTCGGAAAGCCCGCTCCTCAAATTCCTCGGGCGGGCAGCCGAAGCGCTCGCAGTAGAAAGACATGAAATCCTGCCCGGCCGGCCCTGAATCGGCTGGTTGTTTTGGGGATGGAGGGGATGAGTTCATGACATCAAGGAGGATTAATGCTGACACCGTACTGGCTGGCGTTTTTGGCAATCGTGCCGTGCCAGGGCTTGCCGGCACGGTAGAGTGTCAATAATTGCCGGTTGAGGTCCGCAAAGCGAGTCTCTCCGGCGGCGGTTTCTTCCCGCACGGCCTTTTCGGCGGTGGCAATGGCCTCGGGGAAACGTCCCGCTTCGGCATAAGCCGCCGCCAGGGTGCCGGCGACGCACATCCCTTTTGCCGGCGGCAGGCGCAGGGCGCGTTCCGCCAGCCGGACCGCTTCCGGTCCGTCCCGCAGCTTGTCGTCCGAAGCGGTGGCGAGCAGCCAGCCCAGATTGTTGAGTGCTTCCAGGCAATCCGGATCGAAGCGGAGCGCCTGACGATATTGCTTCTCAGCCTGGAGGAGATCGCTCTCCTGGAAGAACAGCCCGGCCAGTTCCAGGCGGGTTGGGAGGTCCGGCTTGAGGGACAATGCGGTCTGCAAATGGCGGACGGCCTCGCCTTGTTTTCCTTGCTGGCCCAGAGCGGCGGCGAAGTTTCTATGGATTCGCGCATCCAGGGGCTGGAGCGCGAGAGCCTGCCGGAACTCCGGGTCGGCCTGGGCGAATTTCCCCTGGAGCGCCAGCGTTTGCGCGAGGTTGGCGTGGGCGTCCGGATTGTCCGGGTTGGATTGGAGGGAGGCTTTGAATTGCCCGATGGCGGCGGGATAATCTGCCCGGGCCGCCAGGATGACGCCGAGATCGTTGCTCGCGGCCCAGTCGTCCGGATTCTTCGCCAGAGTGTCGCGGAATAATCTTTCCGGCGTGGCGAAGGCCTCCGCGCGTTGAAAGGCCAGGAGCGTCAAGGCCAAAACCAGCGCGGCGGCGGCGCCCCGAAAAATTCGGGCGGGAAGCACTGCGGCCAGAGCGGCGGCGGCCAGAGCCACCGGGGCGATTAAGGGCAGGTATTGGAGATGGTCGGACACCTGCCAGCGGGTGAGAAATTGGGAATTAATCAAGCCGAGCGCCGGAAATAAACCAACGGCAAAAGCTCCCATCCCGAAAAGCGCGGGCCGTCCCCAGGCGCGGCGGAAGCGCCAGCAGAGAAGAAAAGCCGCGCCGATCAGGAGCACCGGCAGGAACGACACCAGGCTGGAGGCGTCCACTTTCCAGCGGGGATAAACCAGGTTCAGGTTGACGGGCAGAAACGCCTTGCCCAGATAGAACCAGAAGGCCCGGCCGGCCAGGGCCAGCCGCTCCCCAAAACTCTCCGGCGCCAGCGTCAGGCCGGGCAGATACAGGTGCTTTTGAAACCAGGCCGACATCAGCCCAAAGGCCAGCGCCAGGGCAAAGAACGGGCCGGTGCAAATCACATCCCGCCCGGTGACCCGTCCGCGCCGGAAGGCCGCGCCGCCGAGCAGCAGCAGGGGCAGCATCACTGTGGAAGTTTTGCTGAGGAGCGCCAGCACGAAGGCCGCCAGCGACAGCCCATACCACAGCGCCGCCGGGCCGCCCTGGCGTTCCGGGTTGCTTTCGTGGCGCGGGAGGGAGGCGTCTTCATAGCGGACATAAAACAAGGTGGCCAGCAGGAAGAACGGCAGCGAAAGGGTGTTCTTGAGTTCGGCGATCCGGGCCACCGAGGCGACGGCCACCGGGTGAACGGCAAAAAGCGCCCCGGCCAGCCAGGCGCCCTTGAATCTCAGCCGCGCCAACAAACGCCACAACAACACCGCGCTCAGGGCATGAAGGGCCATGTTCACGGCGTGATAGCAGCCCGGTTTCGCGCCCCAAGCCAGCCATTGCGCCCAAAACACAAACGTCGAGAAAGCCCATTCCGTTTGGAACCAAACCGAGGAAGGCCCAAGTTGCCCCGTCACCATCGGGTTGTCCTCTTCGATCAGCCGCCGGTCATCCATCAAAAAACTTCCCGGCAGGATGGGGCGGTAGGCGATGAGAACCAGGGCGAAGATCAGGAGCACGCCCAAAACGAGGCGAAGTCGGCCATCCTCAACCTCCAAGGCGCGGCCAATCCCCGCCCAGCCACGGCGCGAAACGCCGGCCTCCGGTCCGGCGGGAAGAGGACCGGGCAGCGATGAGGCGGTTTTCGATAATTCTCGAATAAGTTTTGTATGGGTTAGAGCGTCCATCCCGATTTTCTGCTCAATTGTCGCGCGCCAAAATCGGCACAAGAAGGCCGCCAGTCCCGCGCGTCTCGCCCTTTCACACCCATTCTCCGGCGGCGTCCTTTCCGCGGAGAGAAAGTCACGCTAAACAACGCCGGCCGGGTTGTCTATCCGGGAACCCTGCTTTTTTTGTAGGGAAAACCCGCACAAGCCCGCGGGGAAATGCAAAATGCAAAATGCAAAATGACAAATGCAGAATGGGAATGTGGCGCGGAAGGTGGAGCGGGAGGACAAGCCGGCCGCGAGCCTGATGAAGCCGCGCCGGCGCCGGCGAGAGGGGCGCATCTTGACACTGCTGCTGGCGGAGTGCGGCCGTCCCCGGCCGCAGCAGGCCAGGGATTTTTTGAGTGCGCAGGAAAATCACCGCCACGCCGTGTTTGCCACGCTGCTGCGCCCGA
>JBEKVM010000099.1:0-20669 GCA_049513975.1 Verrucomicrobiota bacterium
GGGTGTCGTAATCAATGTCGACGAAGCGCGCAGCCATATATTTGCATTGACTGACTGCTTGGCCCCTCGCCCTGTTCAAATCATTTCAAAAAATCTTCGCCCAAAGTCCGACAGGCTGCTAGCGCTGCGAAAAGGTAACCAGCAGAAGAGGCAGTTCCTCATGTCGGGCCAACCCCGCAACCCCGCAGCCATCGACTGCGGGGTTGCGCTTTTTGCACCAGGAACGGCAGGGCGAATCTCTCCTGCCCGCCATAGGCTTGGCGGCGGCGGGCGTCCAGCCCTGACTCGATTTCGGGCAGTATAGTCACGGCTCGACCGGGTCTCGCCCTGCCACTTGCCACTGATGGGACTTCTTTTCTGTCGAAAAGAGGGGGAGTTGGGTGTAGTTTTGGCGCCGGTTGAAATTTCTCTGGCCAGGCGCATTTTGGTTTGCCGTCACCATTCCGGTGGTTGTGGTGTTTTATCTGCTCAAACGCAAGCGGGTGGTCCGGTTGGTTTCGAGCACGCTGCTCTGGCAAAAATTCCTGGCGGATGCCCAGGCCAATTCCCCGTTCCAAAAATTGCGGCACAACTGGCTGCTCATCCTGCAATTGCTTCTGCTCGCGCTGGCCATTCTGGCCTTGAGCCGCCCCTATTTCGCCGGACACACCACCACCAGCGACTTGCGGGTGGTGATCTTGGATGCGTCGGCTTCGATGCAGAGCACCGATGAGGAGCCGTCGCGGTTTGAGAAGGCGCGGCAGGAGGCGCTGGCGCTGGTCAAGAGCCTGAAGGACCAGGACCAGATGCTGGTCTTGCTGGCGGGCGGGAACACGGAGGTCAAACAATCGGCCACCAGCAGCAAGGCGAGCCTGCGCCGGGCCATTGAGAATTGCCAGGTAAGCGATTCGTCCACGCGCCTGACCGAGGCGCTGAAACTGGCGGAAACGCTGTTGCGGGACAAACGCGACCCGGAAATTCATTTGTTCAGCGACGGGGCGGCGGGGGACTTGAGCGAGTTTGCCAACAAGAATTTGAAGGTGATCTATCACAAGGTGGGCCGGCGCTCCAACAACCTGGGCATCACCACGCTGGACATCCGGGAAAATCCGGAGAACCGGGCGGAACGGGCCATCTACACCAGCGTGGCCAATTTTTCCACCAACGAGGAGCAAACGGACCTGGAACTTTTATTTGACAACCAGCGGGTGGATGCGCGCTCGCTGGTCTTGAAGCCGGGGGAAACCTCGCCCCAGGTCTTCACCGCCGCGCAGGAGCGAAACGGGGTTTTCACCGTGCGCATTGACGCCAGGGACGATCTGGCGGCGGACAACCAGGCCTCCATCGTCAGCCTTTTGCCGGCCCCGGTGAAAGTGAAGCTGGTCTCGCGGGGCAATCTTTATTTGGAGAAGGCGCTCCGCGCCGCCGGCAACGTGGATTTGACGGTGTCGCGCGAGTGCGGAGACGCGGCGGAGGAATACGACCTGGTGGTGCTGGATGACGTGATCCCCCCGGTTTGGCCCAAGCCGAATCTTCTGGCCATTCATGTGGGCAATTCCAACTGGTTCGACACCGGCTGGGCGACCGTGCAGGCGCCGACGGCGGTGGACTGGAAAAACACGCATCCGCTGCTGCGCTACATCAATTTGGACAACGTGGCCATTGACGAGACGCTGGGGGTCAAGACGCCGAGCTGGGCCACGGCGCTGGTGGAGGCGCAGCAGACGCCGCTGATCCTGGCGGGGGAACTGGCGCGGCAGAAGATTGTGTGGATCGGCTTCGACACGCTGCAGAGCACCTGGCCGCTGCGCATTTCCTTTCCCATGTTCATCGCCAACGCGGTGGATTGGCTCAATCCCCAGGCCACCAAATCCAGCCAGCTCATGGTGCATGGCGGCGAGCCGTTTCGCTACGCCCTGACCCAGCCGGCGGCGGCGGCCGAGGTGACCATGCCGGACGGAACGAAAAGGACGCTGACGCCGGGAGACGCGCGAGAGATTGTTTTTGGCGAGACGGGAAAACAAGGGATTTACCATTTGCACGTCGGCACCAACGACGTGACCTTCTGCGTCAACGTGCTGGATGCGGCGGAAAGCAACACCAAGCCGCGGGAGGAACTGGAATTGGGAAAATTCAACACGATCAGCGCCACCCAGATGCGGCGCTCCAACGTGGACCTGTGGCGCTGGATCGCCGCCGGCGGCCTGGCTGTGCTGATGTTCGAATGGTGGTTCTACCATCGGAGGACCGCATGAGGATCCAAGCTTGGCAGCTTAATCTCGCGCCCACCAATGGGCACCAAACGAAATTCTGGACGAATGAGGCGATCTTCGTCAACCTTCAAAGGACACAATACTATGAAACCTATAATTACCAGTCTTTGCATTGAGCACTTTCGGTCGCTCCGACAACTCAAAATTGAGGGCTTGGGAAGAGTCAACCTGATAACCGGCAGGAACAATACTGGAAAGTCTTCCATCCTCGAAGCTTTGCGTATCCTTGCCTCAGGCGCTGCTTCGCCGTCGGTGCTCTCGAGCATTCTCCGCTATCGCGAGGAAGACGTTAGCGAAGCCGACGCCGCAGGCATACCTGTCGATCCCGAAAGCTCGAATCAATTTAGCAGCCTGTTTACCGGCTTTCCGAAGCTTTCAGAAAACCGGGAGGCAATCGTCCTCCTGGCCAACGGCGGAGAACGGTCCATGCGCTTGAACATTTCCGTTGGCTTGTTTTCCGAAGAGGAGGCGCCGGATGGCACCACCCGTCTCCTCCCACAAAAACCTCAAACAACAAGTTCCGCCATGCTCCCGGAGACAGAACTGATACCCGCATTAGTCATGGAGGACTTGGGCAGCAAAAGAATTCTGCCGATGGATCATCCCGTGTTTTCCCGCAGGCGCCCTTTCCGAAGTGCCATTAGTGACGAACCTCGTCTGCCTTGCGTTTTCGTCAGCCCGTATGGTGGCGAGCGCACCGCCCCCCTTGGGCTGCTATGGGACAAAATTGCGCTCTCTGACCTCGAGAAGGATGTCGTCGAGGCCTTAAAAATCCTCGCGCCAGAAATCATGGCGGTTTCGATGGTTGGCGGCGAAGGGCCTCAACAAATGCGAACAGCCATCGTACGATCCAGCGAATTCTCGCGTCCGGTGCCGCTGCGTTCTTTTGGTGACGGGCTTAATCGCCTCTTTGGCATCATATTGTCACTGGTCAATGCTAAAGGTGGCTTCCTGCTTATTGACGAGTTCGAAAATGGGATGCACCACACTATCGAATTTGGGGCGTGGGAAACCATCTTCCGCCTCTCGAAGTTTCTAAACGTTCAGGTATTTGCCACATCACACAGTTGGGATGCTGTCGAAACATTCCAAAAAGCGGCCGCCCTAAATCCAGAGGAAGGCGTTCTCATACGTTTGTCCCGGAAGGGCGACGCCATAATTCCGACGCTTTTTCAGGACAAGGAACTTGCCGTCGCAACCCGCGAGCACATCGAAGTGAGGTAATATGGCTGGCAAAAAAATCCTTCTGGTCGAGGGCACCGATGACGAACACGTTTTCAAAAACCTTTGCGGCCAGCGCAACGTTGGCACTCTCGATGAAATTAAGCCGCAAGGCAGCGTTAAACAACTTTTGGAGAATTTCCCGGTGCGGCTGTTGGAAAGCGAGATTGAGGTCCTCGGCGTAGTGCTCGACGCGGACACTGACCTGGCGGGTCGTTGGGATGCGCTAAAACAACGCTTGATCCGGGCAGGCTACAGCGGTGTCCCGGGCCAGCCTGCGCCTGAGGGAACCATCCTTGATCCTCCAATAAACACCCTGCTTCCAAGATTCGGTGTCTGGATCATGCCGGATAACCGGACCACTGGAATACTTGAGGACTTTCTTCACTTTCTGGTGCCTGCTGGCAGTCGCCTCTTTGAACACGTCAAATCCAGCGTGCAGGCCATACCGGATCAAGAGCGGCGTTTCAGCAAACTGGCCGAGCCCAAAGCGATTATCCACACCTGGCTTGCGTGGCAGGTGGAACCTGGCAAACCGTTCGGCACAGCTATCAGTGCCAAGTTTCTCGACCCAAATGTTTCGCAGGTGGACGTTCTGGTCGCGTGGTTAAAACGACTGTTCTTCCCGTGAGTTCCGTCGGCCCAGCGCGAACAGCGACCATAAGCCGAGGCGAAGGCCGCGCATGAACTGGACCCTGGTGTTTAACAGCCTGCTGGTGAGCGGCGCGGCCACGGTGGGCGCGGTGGGCGGCGGGTTTTTCGCGGCGCTCTGGCTGGCGGGACTGGAGGCGCGGTGGCGGCCGGCGTTTTTTGCCGCGGCGGCGGTGGCGCTGGCGCTGCCGCCCTTCCTGGTGGTCAATTGCTGGATCGAGTTGCTCGGCGAACACGGCCTCTGGCGGCCCTGGCTGCCTTGGAACATCTATTCATTGGGCGGGACGGTCTGGGTCTTGGTATTGTTGACATGGCCGGTGACGTTCTTCCTGGTGGCGGGGGCGTGGCGGCGGGCGCAGTCCAGCCAGCTGGAGATTGACCCGCGGCTGCGCGGCACCGCCCTGCTGCGCTGGCTTTTGCTGCCGCTGGCGCGAACCAGCCTGATCCAGGGGGCGATTCTGACGCTGGTTCTGGCGCTGAATAATTTCGCGGTCCCGGCCATTTTGCAGGTGAAGGTTTTCCCGGCGGAAATCTGGGTGCGGTTTAACACGACCTTTGATTACGGAGCGGCCCTGGCGTTGAGCTGGCCGTTGCTCGCGGCTCCGTTCCTGCTCGTGAGCTGTTTCCGGCGGCGCGAGGCCGCCTGGTCCTGGCGCTCGGATGCGCCGGCGGCCCGGGCGATGCGGCGGCAGTTGGGCGCGGGCTGGCACCGGGCGGGCGGGGCGGTGGCGCTGTTTCTGGCGGTGTTTTCGCTGGGGGTTCCCCTCTGGCAACTGGCGGGCAGCGCGAAAACCTGGAGGCAATTCGCCCCGGCGCTGGCGGCCGGCCGGGCCGACATGGCGCATTCGCTCGGTTTCGCGGCGCTGACGGCGACCGCGGTCATCGTGTTCGGATTGTTGACATGGCGGGCGCGGCTGGATTGGGCGCTGTGGATTCCATTTTTTACGCCGGGGGTTTTGCTCGGGATCGCCTTGATCTGGATCTTCAACCACCCCTGGCTGAATTTTATTTATCAAAGCGGCCTCATAGTGGTCTTGGCCTATTCAATTCGTTATGCGGCGCTGGGTTGGACGACGGTGGCGCGGGCGGTGCGGGCGGCGGACCGCAGCCTGGCGGACGCGGCCCGGCTGGAAGGGGCCTCCTTCTGGCAAATGTTGCGCCACGTTTATTGGCCGCAAATTTCGCCGCAATTGGCGGCGGCGTGGTACTTGACGTATCTGCTTTGTTTATGGGACGTGGAAACGCTGGTGTTGATCGTGCCGCCCGGAGGCCAGACCATGGCGTTGCGGATTTTTAATCTGCTCCATTACGGCCACAACCCGCAGGTCAACGCCCTCTGTCTGGGGCTGCTGGCGCTGGCGGTGCTGCCGCTGTTCGGGTGGGCGGCCTGGGCCGGTGTTCGCGCCTGGCGGCGGCGCCGGCCCTTCCCCGCGGCGGCGCTGACGGCCGTCTTGTTGACATCCGCCGGCTGTTCGCCGCACGACGGGAAAGTCTTTCCCATCCAGAGCAAATTGTTCAGCGCGGTGCAGATCATTGGCGCCCGGGGCACCGGGGTGGGCGAGTTGAACAAGCCGCGCGGGGTGGCGGTGGATGCGAACGACAATGTGTATGTGGTGGATATGACGGCGCGGGTGCAGAAGTTTTCGCCGGACGGCGTCTATCTGTTGCACTGGCAGATGATGCAGACCGACCAGGGCAAGCCCAAGGGAATGTGCCGCGATCTCAACGGCCATATCCTCGTCATTGAGCCGCATTATTCCCGGGTCAATGTGTTTTCCACGGAAGGCAAGCTGGTCACGCAATGGGGCGTGAAGGGGACCAACGCCGGCCAGCTCGGCATGCCGCGGGCGGCGGCGGCCAACTCGCGCGGCGAGATTTATGTGTGCGAATATGGTGATTCGGAGCGGGTGCAAAAGTTCACGGCGGACGGAACGAAATTGCCCGGCGGTTGGGGGCGGCTGGGCGATGCGCCGGGCGAGTTCAACCGGGCCGAAGGGTTGGCGATGGACGCGCAGGGCAGGCTTTATGTGGCGGACTCTTGCAACCAGCGCATCCAGATTTTTTCCGCCGAAGGCAAATTTTTGCGCGCCTATGGCAAGGCCGGCTCCCGCGCGGGGGAATTCAGCTATCCATACGACATCCAGGTGGACGGGGCGGGGCGGCAGTACGTCTGCGAATTCGGCAACCAGCGCATCCAGATATTTGACGCCCAGAACCAGCCGCTGGAAATTCTGGGCGGGCCGGGCGCGGCCCCCGGACAATTCAGCGAGCCGTGGAGCATCGCGCTGGATTCCAAGGGGAATCTTTACGTGGCGGATGCGCTCAATCATCGCGTGCAGAAGTTTTTGCGCAAGCCGCCGGGGGCATGAGATGAATTTCCAATTCGCCAATCCAATCTGGCTGTTGACCCTGCTGGCGGTGGTGCCGTGGGTAGTCTGGCTGTCCTGGAAATCCGATGTGCAGATCGGAGCCTGGCGGCATTGGACGGCGCTGGCCCTGCGCCTGCTGGTGGCGCTGGCCCTGGCGCTGGCCCTGGCGGGTTTGCAGTGGAAACGGCCCATTGAAGGCATGACGGTTTTCTACCTGCTGGACCGCTCGGACAGTGTGCCGTCGGGCCCGCCCTCGGACCAGCAGGAATTAGCCCGCAGATATGTGATTGAATCGTCCAAGGAAAAGAAAGCCGGCGACCTGGCCGGCGTGCTCCTCTTCGGCAGCGAAGCCGCCATTGAATCCCGCCCCAACCCGAAGATTGAGCTGGATAAAATCCAGGCGGTGGTCGGGTCGCAACGGACCGACATTGCCAGCGCCATCCGCCTGGGCACGGCGGCGTTCCCCGAAACCGGCCAGAAGCGCCTCGTGCTCTTGTCCGACGGCAATGAAAACGTGGGCGACGCCTTTTCCGCCCTGACGGCGGCCCGGCCGCTGGGGGTGACGCTCGACGCCGTGCCGTTGGGGGCCAGCCGCGGCAGCGATGTGTCGGTGAGAAAACTGAGCGTGCCGGCCGGGTTGAAGAAGGGAACCACCTTCGATGTGAAAATTGTGGTGCAATCCGACGAGGCCCAGACCGGCACGATGCGGCTGTATCTGAACGAAACTTATCTGGGCGAACAGAAGGTGGAACTGGCGGCGGGCAAAAACCTTTTCACCTTTCCCCAGACGCTCAACGAGGCCGGCTTTTACAAGTATGACGCGCAGATCGAGGCGCCGCACGATTCGGTGCCGCAGAATAATCACGCCACCGCCTTCGCCACCGTGCATGGCGACCCGCGCGTGCTCATCGTTTCCAGCAATCCCAAGGAGGACGCCGCCCTGCTGGCCGCGCTGCAAACCGGAACCTTGGATGTCCATCTGGCGGACCGCTTTCCCGGCACGCTGGCCGAGATTCAAAGTTACGACGCCATTTTTTTGTGCAACATGGCGGCGGGGGACCTGGGCCTGGACTCGATGCGGCTGCTGGAAAGCGCGGTGCGGGATTTTGGGGTGGGTTTGGTCTGCCTGGGCGGGGACCAGGCCTTCGCGGCGGGCGGCTATCGCGGCACCCCGCTGGAGGAGACGCTCCCGGTGGAGATGGAATTAAGCAGCAAAAAAGTGCTGCCCAACGGCGCCCTGGCCATCGTTTGTCACGCCACCGAATTTCCGGGCGGCAACGGCTGGGCGCGCGACATCGCCTTCGCCGCCCTGGACGCGCTGGGGCCGGCGGATGAGATGGGCATTGTCTTGTGGGATGGAAACGGCCGCTGGCTTTTTCCGCTCGCCAAAGTCGGCGACAAACAGGAGATGGGCCACCTCATTTCCGGGATGAACCCCGGCGACATGATGGATTTCCAGCAGCCGATGGAGATGGCCTACCAGGCGCTCAAAGCTTCCCACGCCAATCTCAAACACATGGTCGTGTTCAGCGACGGTGATCCGGGTCCGCCGAAAAAATCACTGGTGGCGGACATCGTCAATGAGAAAATCACCATCAGTACGGTGATGATCGGCGGGCATGTGGCGCCGGATACCATGAGCTGGCTGGCGGCGGAGGGTCACGGCCAGTTTTGGCCGGTGGATTCACCGACGGATTTGCCCCAGATCTTCATCAAGGAAGCCTCGGTGATTTTGAAGTCGGCCATCTTCGAGGAGCCGTTCAAGCCGCAGATGCAGATGTCCAGCGAACTGGTCAAGGGCATTGGCCCCGCCGAGTATCCCCAGTTGCTCGGGTATGTTTGCACCACCCCCAAGGCGCGGGCGGAAATTCCGCTGGTGACGCAAAAGGGCGATCCGCTGCTCGCCCACTGGCAATTTGGACTGGGGCGGGCGGTGGCGTGGACTTCGGATGCCAAGGGGAAATGGGCGGCGGACTGGCTGGGCTGGGAGAAGTACCGCCAGTTCTGGCTGCAGGTGGCGCAGTGGAGCTTGCGGCGCGTCGAGGCCGCGGACTTCACCACCGAGGTGGCGGTGGAAAAAGGCGAGGGCCACATCAGCGTCGAGGCCGTGGACGCGCGGGGCAATTACCGCAATTTTCTCAATCTGGATACGGTCGTCGTCAGCCCCAAGGGCGAAAACCAAATCGTCCGCCTGGAACAAACCGGCCCCGGCCATTACGAAGCCAAGTTTCCCACCAAGGACGTCGGCGCCTATTTGATGAACTTGCGCGACCGGGGCTCGGGGCGGTCGCAGGCCCTGGGGTTGAGCGTGAATTATTCGCCGGAGTTCGACGACGCGGAACCGAACTTGAACCTGCTGCGCCGCCTGGCCGAATTGGGCGGCGGAAAAGTGCTGGACCCGGCCACGGACAGTCCGTTTTTGCACGACCGGCAAAAGACCTTTCAACCACAGGATTTGCGGGATTGGCTGTTGGGTTTTGCCATCTTGCTTTTTCCCTTTGACGTGGCCGTGCGGCGCATCCAGTTGGATTGGGAGCAATGG
This sequence comes from Verrucomicrobiota bacterium, assembly GCA_049513975.1. Lineage (GTDB taxonomy): Bacteria > Verrucomicrobiota > Verrucomicrobiia > Limisphaerales > Palsa-1400 > JBEKOF01. Next base: position 9,036 of record JBEKVM010000099.1, read on the forward strand.
CTCAAAGCGACCGCGACGTTAAGGCGCTGGATTTTCTTCTGGAAAGGCGTCGCGCGCCCGAAGGAGGCGGACGATTCCCTGGCGGCCTTGCTCAACCGGCGCGGGCAGGTGCGCGCCCAGCAACCGGCGCAGGTGGCCCCGCCCAGTCCCGATCTGTTCCGGCCGGACAAAGTAGTGACGGGCGCCGAAGTGCCACAGACTGCCGGGGCGACCAAGCAGGCGGCGGGAGAAGCCGCGCCAGAAGACGGGAAAAAGCCCGCGCCGGAGGAAGCGAGCACCGCGAGCCGTTTGCTGGACGCCAAGCGCCGCGCCCAGCGCCGCGGCGGGGACAAAAAGTAGGCGCAGTCCAAAATGCAAGTGTATTAGAAATGGCGGAAAGAATTCTTCTTTTCCGGCTAAGAAACTGTGGCGATGGGTGTCATAATAAGTGAAATCATGAGGAACATCATCCTCACATTCACGATGGCGGCTCTGGCCGCGCCGGGGATTTTTGCCGGCGACCCGGCTCTGACGCGCTACGACCAGGATGTTGCGGCGGCCCCCGCGCAACCACCGGCCCAGAAGAACCAAGTCCGGGGGCAAGTGGCGGACGAGGCGGGCAAGCCTGTGCCGGGAGCCGCGTGGAGGATCAGCGGGACGGAGGTGTTGCGCAACGGCAAGTGGACCCGGGAAATCAGGCTGGGAGACACGTTTGACAGTTTTGCCGATGCGGAAGGCCGCTTTGTTGTTTCTTTTGGCGAACCGATTCGATTCGACCTGCAATTTCACAAGGCCGGTTTTGCCCCGGCCTTCGTCCATGAGATTGCGGCCGACTCCCCTGACCTTAAGGTGACGTTGAAACGAGGTGAAAGCATTCATGGAACGGTGACCCGCATCGCCAACGGGAAAAGGGCGGCCGTGGCGGGAGAAAAAGTCGAACTGCGCCTGCCATCCCAGGACGTTTGGTATCAGCAACAGGCGGCCACCGATGCCGCCGGAAAATTTGAGTTCCGCGCCTGTGCTCCACCGCTTGAACCTCCTCTTCCTCCGGGCAACTCCCTTGGTCCCGGGTCACATCAGGATTCTCCGCCGAAAAGAAAGTGGCAGGTGGTTTGCCGCGATAAAGTCGTGCAGATTGATGTTACCGATGGCAAAGCGGTTGCGGCGGCCAATTTTGAGCTTCCCTGAACTTTCCTTTGGAAACTCCAGGATGCTCCTTGAACGGCTTGGCAAACTTGACTAACTTAGTTGATTATGATGACGGTCAATACGCACGAAGCCAAGACCCGGCTGTCAGCCCTGCTCGCCCTGGTGGAGCAGAAAGCGGAGAAGATCCTGATTTGTCGGCGTGGACGCTCGGTGGCGGAACTTTCCAGGGCCAAAGCAAAGAAGCGCCGCAATCGGCTGGCGGTGGACCCTTCTTTGCGGGTGCAACGGCGGTATGATCCTGTCGAACCGCTGAGCGAGGAGGAATTTCCCGCGCGATTCCGGTGAAGGATGGTCTGCGAATTCTCACTCCGGATCGCGTGATTTCACAGTATCGCAACGTGGATGTCGTTTGGTAATATTCCCCCGCATGGCCCGGATTGTTCTTACCACTTTAAATGCCAGGTATATTCACGCGGCATTCGGGCTGAGGTATTTGCTGGCCAACCTGGGGCCATTGCGCGAGCAAGCCTGCCTCGTGGAGTTTGACCTTCAGCAGCGCCCGCTGGAGATCGTGGAATCCATTCTCGCCCATGCTCCCCAAATTGTCGGGCTGGGGGTTTATATCTGGAATGTGACGGCGGCGACGGAAGTGGTCGCCGCCCTCAAACGGGTGCGTCCGGAGGTGACCGTGGTGCTGGGCGGGCCGGAGGTCAGCTACGAAATGGAGGAACAGGAGATTGTGCGGCTGGCGGATTATGTGATCACCGGGGAGGCGGATTTGAAATTTGCGGAGGTTTGCGGGGATCTTTTGCAGGGCAAACGTCCGGCGGCGAAAATCATTGCGGCGGATGCGCCCGATCTGGCGCGCCTGCAACTGCCTTACGATTTCTACAACGACGTGGATGTCGCCCACCGCGTCATCTATATCGAAGCCTCGCGCGGATGTCCCTTTACGTGCGAATTTTGCCTCTCCTCCCTGGAGGTGCCGGTGCGCCAGTTTCCGCTCGCCCCGCTCCTGGCCGCGGCGGACAAGCTCCTGCAGCGCGGGGTGCGGCAGTTTAAATTTGTTGACAGGACCTTCAATTTGAACATCGCCGCCAGCCGGCGCGTTCTGGAATTCTTCCTGGAGCGGCAGCGCCCGGGTTTGTTTGTGCATTTTGAGATGATCCCGGACCGTCTGCCGGAGGCGCTACGGGAGGTGATTGCGAAATTTCCGGCGGGCACCCTCCAGTTTGAAGTGGGTATTCAGACCTTCGATGAGACGGTTTCCAAAAACATCAGCCGGCGGCAGGATTACGGGCGGCTGGCCGATAATTTGCGCTTTTTGCGCCAGCAGACCGGCGTCCATGTCCATGCGGATTTGATCGCGGGGCTGCCGGGCGAGACGCTGGAAAGTTTTGCGGCGGGCTTTGACCGGCTGGTGGCGATGGGGCCGCAGGAAATCCAGGTGGGCATTTTGAAGCGGCTGCGCGGAACGCCGATTGTGCGGCACGATCAGACCTGGGAAATGGTTTACAGCGCGCATCCGCCTTATGAGATTTTGCGCAACAAACTCCTGGATTTCCCGACCGTGCAGCGGCTGCGGCGGTTTGCCCGCTACTGGGATTTGACGGCGAACAGCGGGAATTTTGTGGAAACAACGCCGTTGATTTGGAGCCGCGGTTTGCCGCCCTTCGCGGCGTTCCTGGATTTCAGCGGGTGGATTTACGAGCAGATCGGCCGCCAGCACAGCATCGCCCTGGCCAGTTTGGCGGAACTGCTTTTCCGCTACTTGACAAGCCGGGCCGGGGTCGCGGCGGGGACGGCGGCGCGATCGCTCTGGCGGGACTGGCAGCGGGCGGGCCGCCACGAAAAACCGAATTTCCTGGCGGAGCACATTCCCGATGACGAGGTGAAGCGGACGCGACGGCAGGCGCTGGCCCCCAAGAGGCAGGCGCGGCATTTGAGCGCGCGGGAGTGAGCGGTTACGGGGAACTGCGCCGGTTCGTTCGCGCCATGGGCGGATTCGGTTTATGCTTCGGTGAAGAGAACTGTATGTGCTTTCAATTTCGAAATCGCGCGGAAGCCGGGCGCCTTCTGGCTGCGAGGCTGGAGAATTACGCGGGGCGGGACGGCCTGATTGTCCTGGGGCTGCCGCGCGGCGGTGTGCCGGTTGCCTTCGAGGTGGCCGCGAAATTGCAGGCCCCGTTGGATGTTTTCCTGGTCCGCAAACTGGGCGTGCCTGGCCATGAGGAACTGGCCCTGGGGGCGGTGGCCAGTGGCGGCATTTGTTTCTTCAACGACTCATTGCTCGAGTCGTGTCACATTCCCCGGCGGGTTTTGGATGAAATCATTGAGCGCGAACGCAGGGAGTTGGAAAGAAGGGAACTGGCTTACCGCCCCGGCGGCCCGCCCGCCTTGCGGGACCGGACCCTCATCCTGGTGGATGACGGCCTGGCGACGGGGGCCTCGATGCGCGCCGCCGTGCGAGCCGCGCGACAACAGCAACCGGCCCAAATCGTGGCCGCCGCGCCGGTGGCGGCGCCCGACACCCTGGAGCAATTGCGCCAGGAAGTGGACGCGGCCGTGTGTGTTCATGCGCCGGAAGATTTCTCCTCCGTCGGCGAATGGTATGAGGATTTTGAGCAGACCACGGACGAAGAAGTGCGTGAGTTGCTGGAAAAGTCGGCTCACGCCGCCGGCCAGGACGCTTCATCTCCTTAAGGCTCGCATTGGATTTGCACCACCGGTCCCGTTTCTTTCAGTCCCGCCTGCCGCATCAGCGCGGGCAAAGAAGTGGAATCGCTCCGCAAGTTTAAAGTGTTATTTTCCAGACGCAGCCCCGCCGTTGAGGTAATAAGGATGCCGGGCCTGGCGCAATCGTCCGCGGTGTTGCCGATGATGGTGATGTCCTTCAAATGGCGCAACACCAGGTGCTGGCGGTTGTGCGGCGTCACCCGGTAACGTCCCGGAGGCACGACGATGCGCTGTTTGCCGGCCTGCAACTCGCTGTCAATGAACCCCTGCAAATCAAAAGCAACGCCCGGCGGCGTCCCGCCAGCCGGCCCCTGGCCCAAGCCAAGACAAGCCAGGCAGATTGCCGGCCAAACCAAAAAAGAGACCGCAGGTCTGAAATAATTCCGGCGATTTTTCATGGCTCCAATTTTCCTTGCCAACCAGCCAATGCAGGCTCATTTATGAGATCGGTTTCAAACCCAGTGGAAAGCAACCGAATGCGTGTGGCAGTAACAGGAGCTTTTGGTTATTCGGGCCGCTACATCGCCCGGCGGCTGCTCGAAGCGGGCCATGATGTCATCACGCTGACCAACTCCTTGCATCGGATTAATCCCTTCGGCGAAAAGGTGCGGGCTTTCCCATTGCTGTTTGACCAGACCAACCGTCTCACCGAATCCTTGCGGGGATCAGACGTGCTCATTAACACCTACTGGGTCAGGTTCGATCACCGGCTCTTTACCCACAACCAGGCGGTCGCCAACACCAAGGTTTTGTTCCAAGCCGCCAAAGACGCCCCCGTCAGGCGCATTGTTCATATCAGCATCACCAACCCGGACCTCCGCTCCGATTTGCCCTATTTTCGCGGCAAGGCCGAACTGGAATCGGCTTTGACTTCCCTCGGTCTTTCCTTCTGCATTTTGCGCCCGGCGGTTTTGTTTGGAAAAGAGGATGTGCTCATCAACAACATCGCCTGGTCTCTGCGCCACTTTCCCGTTTTCGGCGTGTTCGGCGCTGGACAGTACAAACTCCAGCCCATTTATGTGGACGACCTGGCCTCCGCTGCCGTCGAAAAGGCGGCCGGCGACCGGAATGAGATCATCAACGCCATCGGTCCCGAAACCTTTACGTATCGCGAACTGGTCGGGACGGTTCAAAGATCACTGGGGCTGAAGCGGTTGGTTCTCAGCCTCCCGCCGGAGCTTGGCTACTGGGCTGGCCGCGCCATGGGTTTGATGGTTCGCGATGTCGTCGTCACCCGGCAGGAAATACGCGGGTTGATGGAAGGCCGGTTGTTTGTGGACGCTCCCCCATTGGGCGCGACCAACCTGACCGATTGGATTAACCGCCACCGGGACACTCTGGGCCGCCATTATACCAGTGAAATGGCCCGCCGGTTGGACCGCTTTTCCGAATACCGGTCGAATTGATTTTCCGGATGCAAACGCCCGCCCGCCTTTGCCTGTTCGAGCGGCGTCATTTTCCCATCCTGCCATGTATTAAGAAATGGAACATTAAACGTCATCGCCTCTTATACTTGTGCGCCGTTGTCGCAAATCGCCCCCGCCCGGCACTAATCAGTGACGATGCGAATTCATCTCAACAGGACATGGCATGGACTTAACTGACAAAGAATACGTCGAGCGCTGTCGCGATGGTCATCCAGAGGACTTCGGTCTGCTGGTGGCTCGCTACCAGAAATCGGTGTTCGCTTATCTGGCCTCGCGGGTGGAAAACTTCCCGCAAGCCGAGGAAGCGGCGCAGGAATCCTTCGTGAGAGCTTTTCTCTCCTTGCGCAAGCTGCGCAAGCCGGAGTCCTTTTACTCCTGGCTCCTCGGCATCGCGAGTCGGGTGGCCAAGGAACAATTCCGCGCCGAACTTCATCGCCGGCGGGATAGCGAAGCCGCCGAGACCATGATGACCAGCGCCACCGGCCCCGCCGAAGATTATCCGTTGGAAGAAGCCATGGCCGTCCTGCCCGAAAACCACCGTCAGGTGATCCTGCTGCGCTATTACGAGGGGCTTTCCTGTCAGGAAGTGGCCACACGCCTCGCCATGCCGCTGGGCACCGTCACCAAAACGCTCTCGCGCGCTTACGTCCAGCTTCGCCACGAACTCGAAGCCCGGGATTTCCGCGAAAGCGGGGAACAAATAGTCAACCAAGAAGAACAACCATGAACTGCGCCGATTGCCGGGACAATTTTATCGCCTCCGTGGAAGGGTTGCTGGATCACGACCAATCGCTCCAATGCCGGGCGCACCTGGACATCTGTCCTCAGTGCCGCGCGGAATACGAGGCCATGTCGCGTCTGCAGCAATGCCTGATCGCGCGCGGCCAGGCCGCCGCCGGGGTGCGGATTGTCGAACCAGTCATGCGGCGCGTTCGTGCGGAACAATTCAAACCAGAAAGAGAAACACTTATGAGCAAATTATTGAAACATCGTTGGGGATTCGGGCTGGGCGCCGCCGCGGGCGCGGCCGCCATTTTGGCAGTAGTCCTTTTCTCCATGCCCAACGCGCAAGCCCAGGCCCTGGCCGTCATGACCAAAGGCGCGCAGGCCGTCGCCAAACTCACCAGCATTCACCTCCGCGGCCAGCTCCGCACCTTGCCGCAGGACAACTTCTCCTTGATCATGCCCGACCAGGACTTTGTCACCATCGAGCTGTGGAAGCAGTTCGAGCCGGACTTCAAGTGGCGCGTCGAGAAGCCGGGACGTGTCGCCGTCATGGACGGCCAGTCCACCCTGCTTTTTATCAAACCGGACTTCGGCTACAAAGTGCCGCAAGCCACCCCCAGCGCCTTCGACACCCAATGGCTGCACGAGATGGCCAACCTCAACAAGACCCTCAAAACCGAACTGACCGCCATCAAAGCCCGCGGCTGGCCCGTCACGCTCGCCCAGGAGCAGGGCGCTGACGGCAAGGCCAAATCCGTCATCACCGTCGAAGCCAAGTCCGGTTTGGGGGCGGATGATTATTTGCACAACAAGTTTTTCTCCACCGCCGACACGCGCCGCGTCTATACCTTTGACAATCAGTCTGAACTTTTGGAATCGGTGCAAATCTACCTTCACGCCCCAGCCGGCGATCAGCTTGTTTTCAAGCTGGATGAAATTGACTGTAACCAGCCGATTGACCCCTCCGTCTTTCAACTTCAATTGCCCGCCAGCGTCAGCATGGGTGGCGCCATGCCCATGCTGCCGGACAACGAGAAATACGCCGCGATGACCTCCGAGCAGGCCGCGCGCGCCCTGTTCGACGCCTGTGCCCGCGAGGATTGGACGGAGGCGGCAAAATTCTTCAATCCCCTCACCGACACCATGAAGCAGTATCTCGGCGGTCTTCAGGTCGTCAGCCTCGGCACGCACACCACCCTCTCCAACGGCGCGGAGATCGTGCCTTATGAAATCACGCTCAAGAACGGAGAAACCAAAAAATGGAGTGTTGGGTTTAAACGCGACCCGGCCACCCGCCGTTGGTTTGTAGATGGCGGCATTTGAACCTCCTTCGCCGCCGCATCGTCGCACACCTCAAAATCGCAACGGAACTCCATTGAGTTCCGTTGCTTTTTGGCAACGTGTCAATCATAGCTGGCAGGGCGGGCAGTCCACTGCCCGCCGCACGACAGTAGTCCGACGTTGATTCCTCCGCCAATGCCCGACGGCGGGCAACGGAGTGCCCGCCCTGCCCTTCCCAGCCCACCTAAAACTGACGCATCACTGCGGATCATTCTCCACCCCTTCCATCACCGGCCCGAATTCGTCGCCCGCCCTGCCGCCGCCTGCGCCGCCTTCAATTCCGCCTCCCGCACCTCCACTTCCGCTTGGGCTGCCGCCGCTTCCGAACCAGAAACCAACCCTGCCTGAGCCTGCTGCGAAACGATTTGCCAGGCACGCTGCGCCGCCTCCAGCCTCACTTGCGCGGCCTTCACCTCGTCCCCATCCAATTCGGCCTTCAAAATGTCCGCCTTCTCCTGCGCCGCAAGGAAGTCGAGCAGCGGAATCATGCCCGCGTTGTACAACGTTTTCTGCCGCTCCGCTTCCGCCTCGGCTTGACGGAGCCGGATACGCAGCACATCAAGGTTGCGCTCCATCGCCCGCCCCCCGCCGGCGGGCGGTTGCGCCGGGGCCAATTGCGCCATCTCTCGTTTGCTCTCTTCCAGGGCTTCTGACTTGGTTCCAAAATAGAGCGCGGCCAACGAACTGCCATCGGCACCCATTGACACATAAGGCAACCCGGGTGTCAGGTGGGGATGAATTAATTTGAAGTCGCCCCGCCCTCTGGAAATCCGCATCCGCTGTAGTGGATCTACCGGACCATAACCATTTGTCGAAGCATTTGTCGAAGCAATGTAAAGTGCCAGCAGGGCGTGGTCGGCGCCGACCAAGTTGTAATGGCCTTCCACCACCAGCCGGTCCTGACTTCGGGCCGCCATCGTGATTTCAATCGAATCGCCTTTCGGAAACCAACTCCGGCCTATGTAATCCGATTTTACCCACGGACTCATTTTAAAGAAGTTGAAATGGATGGCAGTTGCCAGCATGAACACAAATGCGGCGGCCGCCAGCACCCGGTAGAGCCGGAATTCCCGGCCGCGGAAACGAAAAAATAATTCCACCGTTGCCACCATGACAAAAATGAAAAACCCCAAACTATAATAATGCAGAAACGCGCCCCCAACTGGATAACCCAAATGAGTGAGCAAAAGGAGCAGATACAAGAAGCCGATCAGAATCACCGCCGTCCAATTTATCATCCGGCTGAATCGAGTGGACGGCCTTTCCTTGGCGGCTGGGGCCCCTTGCTGGAAACGCCGCGCCATTCCTTTTTCCATCGAGCGCACAAACACCTCATGCAGCGTCAAATTGGCCTTGCGCAGGCGGAAAAACTGGTCCACCGCGCTCACCGCCCCAAAAAAAATCATGCACAGGCTGAAATAAAGCGGAGCCTTGCTCTCAGGATGGCCCAGATAATCCAAAGGAACGCGCAGCATCCAGTAGCTGAGAAATCCGCCCGCGGCCAGAACCATCAGGTTAAAAAAGATTTCCGCCGCCAGCTCGATGATCTTGCTGAAACGAGTGGCGGGTAATCGTATCAGAGACGGCGCGGGCGCACCCTGGCTTTCAGAGGGAGCCGAGGCCCCTCCTCCGCCGCCGGGTGTCGTCGCAATCGTCTCCACCCGCGTTTTGATTTCGCTGACTTGCTGAAAGCGCCGGTCCGGCTCCTTTTCCAGCGCGTGCAACACCACTTCATCCAGCCGCACGTCCATCTGGACTTTCTGCGACGGCGGCTGAAATTTTCCCAGCGGCAATTCGCCCGTCAGCATTTCGTAAAAAACCACCCCCAGCGAAAATATATCCGCCCGATGGTCCACCAGCGCCGCATGTTCAATCTGTTCCGGCGCCATGTAATGGGGCGTCCCCACCACGTCCTTGGCCCCGGTCAGCGAAGCCTTGCCCGCGGTCTGCCTGACCATCTTCGCTATGCCAAAGTCGGTGATTTTCACCCGCCCCTTTTTGTCCAGCAGAATGTTCTCCGGTTTGATGTCCCGATGCACGATCCCTTCGTTGTGCGCGAATTGCAGCGCTTCGCAGATTTGCGGCACGATGGCTAAAGCTTGTTCGGGCGCCAGACGCCCGGCCCGCTCCACCTCCCGCAGATTGGCCCCGTCCACATATTCCATGACCAGATAATGCAACTCGCCCGCCTGGCCGAACTCATGCACCGCGACAATGTTGGGATGCGTCAGCTTCGCCAGCGCGCGCGCTTCACGGTTGAACCGCTCCGCAAAGCCAGGGCCGCCCGCCACCCGCGGCGGCAGGATTTTCAGCGCCACCAACCGGTCCAGCCCCGCTTGCCGCGCTTTATAGACCGCCCCCATGCCGCCTTTGCCAATCAACCCGATGATTTCCAGTTGAGGAAACAGTTTCGCGATTTGCTCCACCGGCGGAGGAATGAAGCCCGCCCCTTCGCCCCCCGATTCACTTCCCGTCTTGAACCCGGCCTGGATCAGGCATGCCGGGCACAATCCCAACGGCACGCCGGGTGGCAGAGGCTTCTGGCAACCGGGGCAGATTCGTTCTTCATCCATAAAAATGTTTCCTTCCACCCTTTACTTAGGAAACCGCCAGGCAAGGTTGCGCGAAATAATCACCCTGTTTTCCCCAGCGCCGCAAACAAATGCCGCAACTCCTCATCCACTTCCCCCGGCCCGGCCACCGTTTGCGCGATTTCATCCCGCAGCAACTTCCGGTAGCGCCGGCGCAGCCGGTGTACCGCCGATTTCACCGCGCTTTCGCTCGACCCAAGCTTCCGGGCCAGTTCCGCGTAAGGCAGCGACGCGCGCTCCCCCACAAGACATGGATTTATTTCCGAAAACAGCCCGGCGTTTCCTTCCTTCTTATATTCCGCCCGCAGCCGTTTGAGCACTTCCTCCAGAAGCGTCATCACCCAGCGTCTCTCGAAACTTTCTTCAGGCGTGAGTTGATCCGCAAGTTCACGGCTCCATCGTGTCTCCGCCGCATCGAATGGCAGCGGCAGCAACGGCGCGCCGCCGCCGCGCTTTTGGGCGCGCGCCTTGTCCCATTCGTCGGCCATAAACCGTTTCATGGCCGTGAGCAGAAACGAACGAAACCGGCCCTTCGCCCGGTCCGCCTTTCCCACCCAATGATGCGCCAACAACCGCGCGAAGAATTCCTGCGTGAGATCCTGCGCGTCTTCCCGCGAATGGCCCCGTCCGCGCGCGTAGGCGTAAAGCGGATACCAATACGTCTGGCAAAGTTGCGCCAGGGCGTTTTGCGCGCGGGTGCCGTCGTTTTCTCCAGCCGAGAGCACCAGGGACCAATGGGTGGTGACAAACACAGAGCCGCGCCCGGGTTCGCCTTGTGCTGATGCGGTGGAAGAATCCGTCGTGGTGCCGCTGCTGCTCACAGCCTCAACTTAGCCATCCGCCCAAAATAAGCAACCATAGAAGCCTTTTGTCATGCCTCGCGCCCTCCACTACGGCCCATCAAGGGAAATCTTGCGAAGCCGTTTGGGGGATTGACTAAAATCAATGGCCGCATAAACTTGAAGTGGAATGACAAGAGATAAAAGCCGCCATGAGCTGTGTGGTCGTTGATGTTGAATCTGATGGGCCGATTCCAGCGGAGTTTTCCATGGTGTGCTTCGGCGCGGTGATTTTTGATGATCTGCTTGACCAGAGCTTTTACGGCAGGACAAGGCCGATTTCCGAGCGGTTTGATCCCGAGGCTCTGGCGGTGAGCGGCATCTCTCGCCAGCAGCACTTGGGCTTCGATGAACCGAAAACAGTGATGGAGAGTTTCGCGGCGTGGCTGGAGGCGCACAGCAAACGCCGCCCGGTTTTTGTCTCGGACAATCCGGCGTACGACTGGCAGTTCATCAATTATTACTTCCATCGCTTTCTCGGGCGGAACCCGTTCGGAATTTCCGGCCGGCGCATCGGCGACCTTTACGCCGGCCTGGTCAAGGACGCGTCCAAAGGGTCGGAATGGAAGAAATATCGCATCACCGCGCACACCCACCATCCGGTGGACGATGCGAGAGGCAACGCCGAGGCCTTGAAGAAGTTCAAGGAACTGGGTCTGAAGATTTGAGGTTGACGCGGTTATGAATGCGCCTTTCCGCTCAGGGATGACTCGGTATAATTAACCTAGGGCCTGTTAACACTAATTGACATTATCGGATCTATGGGCATTCTTGGTGGGCGTGGAGATTACCGAGAGTCAATTTCAGCGCATCGCTGATTGCCTGCCGCGGCAGCGCGGCAATGTG
>JBEKVM010000100.1:0-20627 GCA_049513975.1 Verrucomicrobiota bacterium
GGACCCAGGCGCGGAGTTTTGGTGTGCATTTTTCTGAAATACTTTGGTGCCTGCGGCGTGAGCGTGGCGAGGCCACGGCCCGTTGGCATCAGCATGCGGTAATCGCGGGGCTGCCTCCTTCTGCTGGACCGCGCAATTGCCTCGCCTTGATGTCTCAATGGGAGAGCCTGGGCGGGGGGATTGCGCGGGTCAGCGTCTATATTTCTTCACTCGATGGACTGGATTATATTTTGAAGGGGAGCGGTTTGACCGAGTCAAAGGCCAAACGGTGGGCCGGCGACTATCACGAACTGGCAAAGTTTGGCGGTTCGTGCGACGTGACGCTGTCCGAGAGTGTTTGCCGACACCTGGCCAATCGGAGTCGTTCCGGTTGGCGTGGGCTGGGCGAACATGAGACGAGGGGGACAGACACGGCGTCGAGCACAGTGCAAAGCGGAGTAAGCAAAGCGCCTCCTTCTGAGAACGTCCCTGGACCGGCGATAACGGTTCAAACGCCTCTTCACCCTTGACCGGCACAGTCCAGCCTCAAACGAGGCCGTAAACGTCAAGGGAAGGGCCATAGCGCGCGCCAAGGCTGCGGCACATCTGCCACCTGTGAAATGATGCAACGTGGTGCCACCCACACCCCCCCCGGCTTCAGCCGGGGGGGTGTAGGTGGCTCGCTTGAAGACTTCCTATGCCCTGATGGGTTTGGGGTCTGCGGCGGAAAGGAAACAAATTATGTGGATAGCCTTTAAGAATGTGGAAACGGGAACAGTTCACGCGGTGTCGTTGCCGGGGGGAATGAGTCCCCACGGATTTGCGATGGCTTGGCCGCTGGAAGAAACGAAGGAGCCGTTGACTTGCCACCTGTGTTTGCAGTTTGCATTCCGGTGGCGCAAGCAGGATTCCGGGTTGGAAGTCCTGTTGCCCGGTGCGGCGGGCGGGCGTGGCAATCAGGAACGCCGGTGCCTGCTTTGCGGCGTCCCGGTGAGTCAATGCTGCTGTTGAGGAACGGAGATCAAAATATGACTGACGACGTGATGCAAGCGGCGATGACGACCTGGGCGGCGAAGAATTTGCCAGCGCGGCTCGATGTCGTGGCGACAGCGAAACTGCTCGGCTTCGCGGAGCATGACATTCAGATTTTGATGGCCGTGGGAAAGCTGACGCCGCTGGGCGATCCGGCTCCCAACGCGCCAAAATGGTTTGCAGCAGTCGAGATGATCCGTTTGGCCGCTGACCAGGATTGGCTGCACAAGGCCACCAAAGAGGTTTCCAAATACTGGCGAAATAAGCGCGAGCGCCGTCAGTCTGCCGATGCCCTGCCAGCTTCATTATCCGACAGGCCCGTACGACATGCGAATGGCAGCTTGCCATCAAAAATATGTTCTCAAATACTGAAATTATGACACCAATCGAATTTTCAAGAATGGACGCTGTGAGTAAAGCGACATGGCTCGACAGTGTATCACCGACAAGCAGTTGGTCATTGGGAGATGATGTGTTCTGCTTGCACTGTGATGGCATTTTCAAAGCGGAGGACGTAGCCTGCGACTTCGAAGGTGACCCGACGTGCCCGATTTGCAAATCCAGCACGCCTCTCGATTTCCACCATATCCCGTGGTGGAGAGACGACTTGGTCGGCGAGGATTCGGATTGGGAGCGTTATTGGAAAGGAAAACCAGTTACGGCAACACCTGGCAAGCCGAGCCGGTTGCCTGCCGGGCGCTAGAGAAGCATTGGCTGCAAAAGAGTCCGTGTAAAAGAATGATTGGCGTTGACCAGGCAACGGCAAAACTGCTCGGCTTCGCCGAGCATGACATTCAGATTTTGATGGCCGTGGGCAAACTGACGCCCCTGAGCGATCCGGCTCGCAACGCGCCAAAATGGTTTGCAGCAGCCGAGATCGTCCGTCTGGCCGCTGACATGGATTGGCTGCGCAAGGCCACCAAAGAGATTTCCAAATACTGGCGGCACAAGCGGGAGCGCCGCCAAGCTCCTGGTCCCTCGTGAGAGTGCGCGTGCCTTTATGCCCGGTTTCTTTCATAATCGGTGAGGGAAGCGGCTGGAATTCCTTCATTTATCTTGGAAGTGTTTTTTGGCATGGTTGCTGCTAGCGTTTCCCATTTCCCACTCCTTCTGGACCCTGATGGAAACGGGAAACGCTCCCTTTGCTCCAGCGGAGAGGGCAACGCTGCGAAGCGACCCAAGCGCCGATCTGGAGCCTCTCGAAGCAGTGGGACCAGGCGGGGCGAAAGACCTCGCGCGCCAACTCCTGCGGAAGCAAGTCTAAAGTAATAAACCCCAGGGTCTGGGGGCCCCTCTCTCCTCTGAAGCTATCATTTTTAGATTGACGCCTGGACGGCCCCCCGTCACCATTGCTGAAACATGAGAGCGATTAGCCCTTATTATTGTTCGTCACCGGGGTTTCAGATTTCGCGACCAAGGCTCATCTTTGATGCTTATTCACAAATTATGAAAAGAACATGGCATCTCTTTTTAGGTTTGCTTCTTTTGGCTACACCGGCCGTGGCGCAGGCCCAATTCACCTATGTAACGGGTGCCGGCGGCATCACCATCACTGGTTACACAGGTGTTTTCTTTGTGACCATTCCCGCCACCATTAACGGGCTGCCCGTTGTCGGAATCGGGTCCGAGGCATTCCAGGAGGCTATCATCAGCGTCATTATTCCCTCCAGCGTTACCAACCTCTCGCCGGGTGCGTTCTTTAGTTTGCCTTTCCTGACCAGTGTCTGTTTCGAGGGCAACGCTCCCGCCTTTGGTTCGGGTGTTTTCTCCGGCGACAATAGTGCGACGGTCTATTATTTGGCTGGTACCACCGGATGGAGCAACACTTTCGCCGGTCGTCCTGCGGTAGCGGCAGCGGAGCAAACCCCATACTATTACACGACAAATGGCGGAAACCTCGCGATCATCGCCTACTTGGGGGCTGGCGGCGCTGTGACGATTCCAGACACCATCAATGCCCTGCCGGTTTCCGTTATCGGGGCAGGTGCGTTCGCGTTTTCCACCAACTTGGTGAGCGTGACGATTCCCAGCAGCGTCACCACAATAAGCACCAATGCGTTCTGGTACTGCACCAACCTGACAAACATCACCATCGCCGGCGGCGTCACCAACCTGGAGGAGGCGGCATTTTGGCAGTGTACCAGCCTGACCAACATCACGATTCCGGCCAGCGTTACCAGCATCGGGGGGTCTGCGTTCCAAGCCTGCACGAGCCTGACCAGCGTCTATTTCGAGAGTAACGCTCCCACGGTGGATTTGACGGCGTTCAATGCCGACGCCGACGCGACGGCCTATTTTTTGCCTGGCACCACCGGCTGGAGTTCCCCATTTGTCGGCATTCCGGCCTTGCTGTGGACCGCATTCGATTACACGACAAATGCCGGCGCCATCACCATCACCGGGGCCGGGGACGCTGCCGTTGTGACCATTCCAGCCACAATCAATGGCTGGCCCGTCACCAGCATCGGAGTGGATGCGTTCGCAGGGGACACCAATCTGGCCAGCGTCACGGTTCCCAGCAGCATCACGAACATAGGGGAGTCCGCGTTCGCTGAATGCAGTAACCTGGTCAGCGTCTTTTTCGAAGGCAACGCTCCCGCCGCCGATGCGACTGCGTTCTCTTCTGACAGCAACGCGATTGTCTATTATTTGCCTGGCGCGACTGGGTGGAGTTCCCCTTTTGCCGGGGTTCCGGCGGCGTCGGCAGGGCTGCAATCCCAATTATATTACACGACGAATGCCGGCGCTATAACCATAATAGGTTGCTCCGGATCTCCCGGTGCTGTGATCATTCCAGCCGCCATCAACGGCCTGTCCGTCACCAGCATCGGAGCGGGCGCGTTTTATCAATGCACCAACCTGACAACCGTGACGATTCCCAGCACTGTGACAAACATTGAGGATCATGCGTTCGAAAACTGCCTCAACCTCACGGGAGTGTATTTTAACGGCACGCCTCCAGCACTTGGCTTGGATGTGTTCAATTATGAGAGCGGGACAGTCTATTATCTGGCTGGCACCATGGGCTGGAGTTCCTCTTATGGCGGTCTTGCGGCCGTGCCGACGACGGCGCAAGCCCTATTCAATTTCACAACAAATGCGGGTGCCATCACCATCACCGCTTACACGGGGACTTCGGGGGCTGTGATCATTCCAGACGCCATCAACGGCCTTCCCGTCACCAGCATTACCAATTATGCGTTCCAGCAAAAAACAGGTCTGACCAGCATCACGATTCCGGCCAGCGTCACAAGTATCGGCTATGGTGCGTTCTATGGCTGCTCCGGTCTGACAAACGTTACGATTCCCGCCAGCGTCACCAGTATCGGGGTAGATGCGTTCTGTTATTGCGAGCGTCTAACAAGTGTTACGATTCCCGCCAGCGTCACCAGTATCGGGGTGGATGCGTTCGAGGGCTGCACGGATCTCACAGAAGCGACTGTTCCCGGCAACATCCGTTTTGAGTATGTGTTCTCCGGCGACAACGCTCTGAACACAGTCACCATCGCCAATGGCGTCACGAGCATCGGGCAGGGTGCGTTCGAAGAGTGGCACCTTACGAGCGTGACGATTCCAGACAGCGTCACCAACATCGGGATGTATGCTTTCCAAAGTTGCGGAGAGCTGCGCAGCGTCACCATCGCGAATGGCGTCACCAGCATTGGGGCGGAGGCGTTTGAGGGGTGCTCTGGCCTGACCAGCACCACGATTCCCGCCAGCGTCACCAATATCGGCCCTGGTGCGTTCGCGAACTGCACCTTTCTGACTAGCGTCACCATTCCCGGCAACATCGGTTTTGGGGCTGTTTTCCCCGGCGACAACGCTCTGCGGACGGTTACCATCGCCAACGGGGTCACGAGCATCGGGCAGAGTGCGTTTCAGGGGTGCTCTGGCCTGACCAGCACCACGATTTCCGCCAGCGTCACCAATATTGGCGCTTATGCGTTCGAGTACTGCTCCGGTCTGACCAGCATCACCATTCCCGCCAGCGTCACCAGCATTGGACAGGCTGCGTTTGGTGGCTGCTCCGGTCTGACCAGCGTCACCATTCCCGCCAGTGTCACCAACATAGCAGGGGGTGCGTTTGGTGGCTGCTCCGGTCTGACCAGCATCACCATTCCCGGCAACCTTAACTTTGGAAATGTTTTTCCTGGGTGCCCCGTGAAAAACGTCACGATCGCAAACGGCGTCACCAGCATCGTGCCGGACGCGTTTTATGAGTGCTCTGGCCTGACCAGCGTCACGATTCCCGGCAGCGTCACCAACATTGGCGCTTATGCGTTCGAGTACTGCACCGGTCTGACCAGCATCACCATTCCCGCCAGCGTCACCAACATCGGGTTGAATGCGTTCGCGGGCTGCTCCGGTCTGACCAGCATCACCATTCCCGCCAGCGTCACCAACATCGGGGTGTATGCGTTCGTGGGCTGCTCCGGTCTGACCAACGTCAGTATCGCGAATGGCGTCACCAGCATCGGGGCGGATGCGTTTTATGGGTGCTCTGGCCTGAAAAGTGTCACAATTCCCGGCAACGTCAGTTTTAATTTAGCGTTCTCCGGCGACAATAATCTGAGTACCGTCACCATCGCGAACGGCGTTACCAACATCATATCGGATGCGTTTCAGGACTGTAGGATCCTGACAAGCGTGACGATTCCCGGCAGCGTCACAAGCATTGCGGCGGATGCGTTTTATGGGTGCTCTAGCCTGAAAAGCATCACCATTCCGGGCAGCGTCACCAGCATCGGGGATTTTGCGTTCTTTGGCGCCGGCCTGACCAACGTCACCATTCCCGGTAGTGTCACCAGCCTCGGAATGGCGCCATTCGGCGCGTGCTCCCACTTGACCGGAATTACGGTGGATGCACAGAATGCTTTTTACAGCAGCACCAATGGAGTTTTGTTCGACGTGAGCCAATCCACGCTCATTGATTATCCGGGCGGACTCCACGGACCTTACATAATACTCGCCAGCGTCACCAACATCGGGGCGGATGCGTTCGATGAATGTGGCGGTCTGGCGAGCGTCACGATTCCCGGCGGTGTCATGAGCATCGGGGATTTTGCGTTCTTTGGCGCCGGCTTGACCAACGTCACCATTCCCGCCAGTGTCACCAGCATCGGAATGGCGCCGTTTGGCGCCTGCCCAAACTTGACAGCGATAATGGTGGATGCGCAGAATGCGTTTTACAGCAGCACGAATGGAGTTTTGTTCGACGTGAGCCAATCCACGCTCATTGATTATCCGGGCGGCCTTGGTGGACCTTACATAATCCCCTCCAGCGTCACCAACATCGGGTCGTATGCGTTCGATGAATGTGCCGGTCTGACGAGCGTCACGATCCCCGGCACTGTCGCCAGCCTCGGGGAGTATGCGTTCGCCTACTGCACCGGCCTGAGCAACGTGTATTTCACGGGGAACGCGCCCAGCGCTGATGCGTCCGTGTTCACGTCCGACAACAACGCGACTGCTTATTATTTGGCTGGCGCCAGCGGCTGGAGTTCTCCTTTTGCTGGTATTCCGGCCATGCTGTGGGACCCGTTTGGCCCATCCAGCGACCCGAATGTGGCCGTGCAAGCCAATCAATTTGGGTTCAGCTTCAGCGGCCCGGCAAATCTCGTGGTCGTGGTTGAAGCCGCCACAAATCTGGCCAATCCCGTTTGGATGCCGTTAAGCACAAACACGCTCACCAATGGAACGTTCTTTTTCAGCGATCCCCAGTGGACGAGTTTTCCCAGCCGCTTCTACCGGATCATCTCCCCCTAACAGCGCGGAGAGGGGACTGAGGAGGGTTGCGGGGCAAGTTCCTCAGTTCCACCAATCGCAACCTTGCTTCCGATGACCGCCACCGACTTCCCCATCAAATAGCATGGAAGACTCGCCATCAAAAATCGTGCGCGTTCCCATCGTCGCACACGGCCCCCCCCAAGCAATAAAAGTTCGGCCTGAAAAAGTTACACCTAATTCTTCACCTAAAGTTACACCTGACGGGCAATTTAGAGGCGGTGAATGGGCAATGCGTAGCGTTGGACAAGTAGTTGAAAAAATTGCTTGACTCCCTGTAGAGGGAGATTATGGTAAGCCTTGAAACAGAGTGTGTTAGGCTCGGAACGGTAGAGGTTCCCCGTTCAATTCCGGCCCCCGCTCCCATTCCCAACTGTGGGAGCATCAAGGAGTTGCGAAAGTTGGAATGGCCACTTTCAGTGAAAGTGTCAGTGAATTGGGGTGCGGCAGAACAATCCGCCCACAATTCGCCAGTACTCCGCTGAAACTCGCCCACTACTCGCTAACCCAAGTTCGTCAGTTTGGGGTTGCGAGGAACAGCGGTTGCGTTGATTTGCAACGAGTTGCGCATTTTCAGTTGGCGGTTTTCGGCACTACATTTTCCAGGATTTTTGGAGTTCGTGGCAGATCCAATCCCAGATGCGCCAGCAGTTGCGCCAGCGCCTTTTCCGGTCGCGCCACCACGCGCAAACGAATCTCTCCAGTGGGCCGAGTCGGCAGGATCACGTCCATCGAGCGTAGTTCGTCCAGTTCCAGCAACAGTTGGCGGGCGCAGTCACCCAAACCTTTGGCTCGCATCCATTGCTCCAACGTCCGCCACAAGGCCAGGGACAAAAAGCTGACCAAGATGTGCGCTTCCACGCGCGCGGTTTTTTGATGAAAGACCGGGCGCAGGTGCAGGTCGCTCTTGCCGGTGCGAAAGGCCGCTTCGGCTTGGCTCAACTGCATATACCAGCGCCAAAAGGCTTCCGCATCGTCGGCCGGATGGTTGGTTCTCAACAAATACGCGCCCTGCGCCAACTGGGCCCATTGCATCCGCTCCGTCCGTTCTTTCAACTCCAAGCCGCTGACCCGCCCTGGATTGTCCTTTTTGGTTTCCACGCTCAAGACGGCTGCCGCAGCGGGATACTTGCCCAGCCAGCGGCCCACTTTGCGCCCGACCGCCTCCAAGTCCGCTACCGGATGCTCGCCCAGCGCCTTGTCTAACTGGCCCAGTTCCGTTCGCAGACGATTTAATTGACGTTCCAGCATGGCTCGCTCTTTGGCTCCTCGGTCCACGCTCCGGCAGAGGATGAACCGCTCGCGGCCTTGGTCCGCCTCCACGCCGCGGACTTCCACTCCGGGCCGCACTTCTTTCCAGTGGGTTTGATCCAGCAAGGCCGCCGGGTGCTTCTTCAACTGGCTCCGCGGCGTGCCCACCAAATAAATTGCTCCCCGCTGCCTCAACCACTCCAGATTCTCCTCGCTGACGATGCCCCGGTCGAACACCCACACCCGCTTGGCCTGCCCATATTTGTCCTCCATCAAGCGCACCATCTCTTGGAGAGTGGTCACGTCGTTGCGATTGCCGGCGAAGACCTCGTAGGCCATGGGCAGCCCCTGCGGCGTCACCACCAGCCCGATGCACACCTGCTTGCAGTCGGACCGGTGATCGCGCCAATAACCTCGCGCCGCCTGCTGGTTGCGCAAGGCCAGCCCCTCAAAGTAAGTGCTCGTCACGTCGTAAAGAAGAAACTCAAAACCCACCGCAAACCAATCCCGGTAGCGTTCCAGCAGATGCCCGCACAACGTCTCCTTGTGTTCCAGCAACACGTCCAAGCCCCGATACAGCCGCGCGTCGTTGATTTTTTCTGTCGGCACGCCCAGCAAATCCTCCAGCGCCGTGTCCTCATACCACCGCTCGGCCAGGGAGAGTTCGCTCGGTTGGGCACAGAACCGGCCCAGCGTCAAAATGCAACTGACCACATCCCATCCCACCTCCTCTTGGCCCGGCGGCATCAGCCGCGCCGCCAGGTCATGCAACCCCAGCCGGCGCCACAGCGCCAAACCCAAATAAACCCGCCCAAACTGGCGCAGCCGTTGCACCTTCACCCCACGCACATCAATTTCCTTCCACAATGGTTCCGACACCGGCTCTGACGTCAACGATAATTGACGGCTTGGCGCTGAGCCTTCCAACAGCGCGTCCAGATCCTCCCAGCCGCGCGCCGCCTGGACTTGCGCCCCGTCCAACTTGCCCAGCCGGGCCACAATCTGATGGCGCGGACCTCGAGCCGTGCGAATCGTTTTGACCAACGACCAATACTCATAGTCTTCCCCGCCCGCCTCTTTGCGATGTCGCCGCAAAAACATGCCCGCACTTTGACAGAATTTACTCCGGCCCGGCAATAGCCTCTTCGGGACTACATGGCAAAAACGCCGCACGCGCCAAAATCAACCGCGTCAAATCAACGGCTTACAAAATCCACCCTTGGAAAAATAGTGAAATCGCCATCTCAACTCACGAACTTAGGCTAAAGACCCGCGCGCCGCCGCTTGCACGATGCTTGCAGTCACGCCGCGCGATGTTATGTTGCCTACTTTCAGCACGTACGCCGTCGCCAGCACCAGGGTACACGCGGTTTTTACGGGCAGGCTGGCCTTGCCGAAGCCGTTGAAGCCGCGCCACTTCTCAAAAATCCTCAAAAAATGGCCCGTAACCGCCAGATGGGGGGTAGAATCCTGAAAAAAAACGCCCCGAAATCCAGACGGGGGTCAGGTCCTGGGCATGTCCGCACGGCCCCGCCAGGCGGCCGCTGGATCCCGCCGGCGGCCCTTGATCGGACTCGGCCTGGGTCCGGAGGTACCGGGCGCCCGATTGTGGAGCAGCCGGAGGCAAATAGTTTGACGAGCGGCGCGCTGGACCTGGGCCCGAGCCGATCTCCGAGGCAAAACGTCGGCGCCGGCGGAATCCGGGAGGATCTGAAGGGCGCCGGAGAGAATTGGTATTGACGGTGCCCTCCACGGCCTCCACGGCCCGGAACCTCACCCTCAGGACCGAATGGGAAAGGACGGCGGCGCGGGCGCGGGCGCGGGTTCCGTCAGCCGCACAAATGGCTGCTGTCAGCCACGTTTTTGACGGCGCGGTTGACAGTGTAAATGGTTGTTATTAAACATGTTATACTGTGTTGTCAGCCGCGTCAGCCGCGTTTTAGGAAAATGCCTGTATAGGGAAACCGGGAAAATCGAAAATCAATGGTCATAAAATTCGTCTATACGAGGGCATGTTGCTGTATTGCGGCTGACGCGGCTGACATCTACTTTTTTTATTTATAAGTACTTAATATAAAGATAGATAGATAGATAGATAGATGCCTGTCAGCCGCACTGTCAGCCGCTGCCAATTTTGCGGATGACAGAAATCAAATTGCGGCTGACAGAAAATTGCTGGCAACGAGCAAGTTGCTTTGTGGAATTCAGCGGCCCGATAACAAAAACAAAAAGAAATAGGCACGGGTTTGAGGGGGCGACAACAATTCCCAAGCCGTCCAATTTTCATCTCCGCATCATGGCGGTGTGATCGTCACATGGTCTAAGTCGTCACAAAGTGCCTGCACGTGGGCGATTGCCTGGAGCGCCGTCCGCGACAACTTCCACCGTCTGCTTGATTCTCAGCCCCGGCACGCGCGCAAACTTCACCGTTGGCGCTATGAAAAGTAAGGGCTTAATAGTGCGGTGGCGAGGGAACGCGGCTTCGATGATGCTGTAGATGTCCCCCGTTTGGTTCAATGAATAGCGTGTAGGATTTCCATCTGCCCTGTTTTGACGATCCCGGGGGATTTTCGCGCTCCTCAGCCATCACCTTGACGAATCGCTGCTGCTCCTGCTTGGTTTCTCCGAATATGCCGCGGCGGAAGGCGGAGATCATATCCACCCAGAATTGGTTGACGTTCACCCCTTGCTCGCCCTGGTCTGATGCCACAAGGCATTTGGTTTTGTCAGGTTTCATAATTTCAGGTTTATAATTTTTTTCGTGGTTACTCGTCACTTTCCCCCACTTTCTTCTCGACGGCTTCGATGATGCTGTAGATGTCGCCCTTCCTTGGATCCGCCCAGTCTGTTTCCTCCGGGAACGTCTCGGCGCTAGGCAATTGCGGATTCTTCCGGCGGCGCTTGGATTCATCCAACTCCTCATCGCTGACCTCCCGGTACCCAAATTCTGGCAGCTTGTCCACCTCAATGGCCCAGCATCGCAGCCTGCTTTTCCCAAACCGCTGCATTATGCCGCTTGCTCCAGAGTGCTTCCTGCTGTTTCGCGCGCTCCAGTAGGCGCGGCGGGACATCTGCTCCCGGTAATCAGTGATTTCCAGCGGCAGCGTTCTGCCCTGGGTCCGAAGGTCTTTCCTCAAAAGATCCATGACGCCGTTTGGCTCGATAAAAAACGTGTATTCTTTCCATCTGCCTTGGTTTGGCGCTCCTGGCGGATGATCCCTTTCCTCGTACGTAGCCTTCATGAACCGTTGCCAGTCGGCCTTCGTGTCCCCAAATACGCCGCGGCGCCAGGCCGAAATAAAGTCCACCCAAAATTGGTTGACGTTCATTCCTTGCTCGCCCTGGTCTGATGTCACGAGACATTTCATTTTTATAAAATTAGTGAACCGGTCCAGTGATTCCTTCTTTAACAGGCCGCCAAACATCCTGGCCGCCGCCATGAACGCGCCATAGGCGGCCCCATGCACCTGTATCGTCCGTCTTTCCACGTCCGGCATTGATGCCGCCAGCGCGTTGAAATTCTCCATCATCAAGCGGCCAAACTCCTCTCTCCTCCGCAGGAGCGCCCGGATGATCGAAAAAAAAACGCCTGTTTTTTTCAAACCAAACCACCTGGTTGCTTCGCCGGTTCATTTTGGATATCAGCACCTGCGCGTAGCGGAAGCGCGTCGAGGTCTTGTGCGGCCGGCTCTCCCCGTCAATCACAAACATCGTTCGCACCTTCCGCATCATCCCGTCCGCCGCCCACTTCGATGCCAGCGCCCGGTTGAAGGCGTCGTGGATGATCTGCCGCTTTTCCTCGGCCACTTCTGTGTTGTCATAATCCGTCAGCCAGACGGGAAGCTCCGAGTACTGCTCCGCCGCGATCTGCATTCCCACGGCGCTTGAGTTTCGCGACATCCCGATGTCCGATGTCATTTGATGGAATCCCCACAACTCCATCATCCATTGCATTGTGGTCGTTTTCCCCTGGCGCGTTTCCCCGTGCAGAAAAAGTCCCGGGAAGCCGCGCTCCTGCCTGTAAAACTCTGGCGCCCCGGCGTAAGCCATGAACGCTCCTGCGACCAGGAACGCTTCATAACCTCCCAATGCCTCCTCCAGGCGGACTGTCAATTCAGCAAATAATCTGTTGACCGCCGGCAATTCCTCCTGCGCGGCCTCTCTGGGCGGCAGGAGGCAAAAGGTGACTTCCCCGTCCTTGGCAGCCTCGCCGAATTGAAGGACCAATCCGGGGTGCATTAACGGAACACCCTTCCCGTCCGCGCAGAGCTGCCTGAATGCCTGGTTTCCGCTTCCGGTTGTCGCCAATTGATAACCAATTCCGTCCTTCCAATAAACCCCGTCCTCGTCTGGCAGCAGTTCCGCATCCTTGTCGTATGCGCAATCACCCATCAGCCACAACCCGCTCTCCGCATCATAACCGACGGCGACCCTTTCATGCACGTCCATGAACGCCACGTCATGCGCCACGTCCAACTGCAGCGCCTGCAACTCCCGCTCGCCCGCCTTCCAGCAGCCGTTGCCATTGTTGGCCAGCCACACCCTGAACCCGGCCCGCCCGCTCGGCGTCGAGAACGATTCCGAGTCCAGCCGCAATTGTTTGCTGCGCTCCCCGCGCTCCGTGACGATCTGCACAACCCGGTCGCGCTTCCCGTCCACCCTCACCAGCGTATGAAAGCATTCCATCCGGAAATTCGCCACGCGCGTCGGGATGCCTTTTAATCGCAACTCACAAAACCAGATGAGATCGTGGTTGCGGTCCTCGAAGGGTTTTTCATTTTCTTTTTGCTGCAACCTCATCCACCGGCTCCGCGCCCCATCCTTCAGGTCCTTCAAGGTGTAATACCAGCCCTTCGTTTCCCGGTACTGCGCCGCCAGTTGCGGGATGCCCAGCCCTTTCTCTTCCTTCAGGCTGCCGTTGGCCAGCTTCATCAACTTCCGCGCCAGCGCAAATTCCTTCTCCCCGCCGTTGGGGAGTTCGCGTTCGTAGAACAGCCTGTCCAGGCCGTTCTGGATAATCCTTTCGTCCTCGGCCTCAAACAACTTCGCCTGCTTGAGTTCCTTCATCCCCACGGCTTTGGCAAGCGCATCCGAAAATTCCTTTCGCGCCTGGGCCAGACCCCCGGTCTTCATGATTCTGGCGAGAGCAGAATCCCAATCAGCGTTGCCATTCGCGTCCCGCCAGTTATCAGGCAGCCGGCAGATGCGCGTCAAACAAAAGCTTTGCTCCAAAGTGTAAGCCAGATACCTCGCCCATATTTCCGCATCAAACCTCTTCCGCTTGTCCGGCTTGAACCCCGGCAGCTTCGCATCCCCTTTTTCCTCATTATCGAACGCCACGATCAACTTCTCCGGCCGGCAATCATTCTTCAGCCAGTCCTTCAATTCCTCGAAGATCGCGTAGTTCTTGCTCTGCTGGATCCCTGGCAGCGCCGCGACCCCGGCCTTCCCTCCAAAAACCCAGTAAAGCGCGCAAGCCTTGAATTCCCCCTCCGTAATAACGCAGTGCGCCGGCTTGAAAATTGCCAGCCTTGTCCGATCCGTCCGCTCCGCCCGATCTGTCTGATTCCATCCCTTTGCAAACCTCGCCACAAACAGTCGCGCCGGCTTCCCGGCGACATTCCCCTTGTGCGGCCGAATCGCCACAACCTCCCCATCCTTGTCAAAATACGGAATCAAGATCGGATGCACCCATCCCCAAACCAGCTCCCCCTTTTCTTTTTTGCCCGTGTTCCCAAATCCATAGAGCTGCGGCTCCGGCTTGCATTTCCCATCCTTCGTCCTCCACAGTCCCGCCTCGGTCAATTCCTCCTCGGCGTATTTTGGAAAAAGCGATTCCAAAATTTCCCGGTTCGCTTTCGCAGACGACTTAAACCCAAAAGCCACGTGCGCCTCAGCCGGCAGCCCCCGTTTCCTCAGCAACAATTCCCCGTCCGCCGCCGTCAGCTCGAGCCGCGAATAAAACTCCCGCAACGCCAGCAACGCCCTGTTCTCCGGAGGTTCACTTTCCCCACCGCTTGGCGGCTCCTCCGGCGGCGCTGGCGGTCCAGGAGGCGGCTGGTCTGTTGGTAGGGACGGCTCGCCGAGCCGTCCGGAATCGGTCATCGGCACGACGTTGAGCGGAATTAAAATCTCACGCGGCTCCGCCCCTTTCGCTGGCCCGACAATTCCCATCCTCTCCAATTCATCCATCAGGGAAGCGGCGTTGCTATAGCGAAGCCTCAGCCTTCGCTGTCATAAACTGACACTCGCTCTATTCTCACTTTTGATGACCTCTATCGCCTTTTGAGCCATTTCTTGGGCCTCAGAAGTGCCAACATCCCCTTCCCAGTGGGCTTCGGAATGGCCTGCGCCACTTCCCGGAAGGGGTTCACCCCCTTCCCGATGGGCTTCGGAACGGCCTGCACCACTTCCCGGAAGGGGTTCACCCCCTTCCCGATGGGCTTCGGAAGGGCCTGCACCCACAAAATCATTCTCCGCAGGCAGCTCCTTCTTCCGCTTTTGTTGTCCCGGCAGTATCGAAGGCGCCAGCCGTTCCTCCTTCCAAACCCCCGCCTCCTTCAAAAACGCAATAAACGCCTCCTTCCGAGACAACCCCGTCTTGAACGCCAGATACCCAACCTCATCAAAAGCTTGCTTCGGTCCAGCCGTCTGCGATGGACAGTGGCTTTTGAAGCATTTGAAATACCATCGGCCTCTATGTTCCTTCAGCGAGGCCGATTTCTCCTTGTCCTTGCAGAACGGGCAGAAAAGGGACCCATGCGATCCGGCCGGCAGGTCGCCCCTCTGCTCCATCATGCGCGGCAGCGGAAGATTTGATCGTGCCATCTCAATGCTCAATTGCCACCCCCGGTTTCCACTTGCTCTTTTCTTCGCGTTTCGTGTGCCATTTCCGCGTGGATGTAGTCGCGAACACTGGCCATGTCAAAAAGCCTGACGCCGGATTTTTGGCCGCGAACGCGCAAGAGGACGCCTTTGATCTTTCCAAGGGCAAGTAAATTGTACGCAGTCCCGCGCTTCACACCAAACTGTCGCTGCACGTCGGCAGCGCGCCCAAATTCCGGTCCGATGCCCGTGAAGTTGCCGGGCTCGATTTTGTCAGTTGTCTTCATTGTTGCCTTTCTATGCGGCACAGCGTCAAAATCGCTTCGCCGCGTTCATCTGAGGGCAACGTTGACTAATATCGTTTTGCAGGGGAAACGAATTCCTCGGACAAACGGTTTCTTTGGATTGTCCGAAGATTCAGCTTGACTATTTTAGAGGTCGTAATCCGGCCCTGACAACTGGGGGCTTGCGGACTTTCAGCAAGCCAAGGCGCTCCCATTTCTTTCGGATCGTGTCCGACAGCAGACCTCGTTGCTGAAACTGATCCACCATCAGTGACGCAAGGGCGTCGTCCGTGAAGTAACAGAGGGGAGGAATCAATTTTCCATTCGCATCAGTCCCTGGTCTGTCCCACCAGGCCAACAGAAATGCTTTGATTGGGTCTCGTCCAACGCCGGCATAGTCCAGCGGCGGCCGATTAAGGACTTTGCCCAGTTTCAATAAGACGTCGTCGCGGTTTCGTTTTAACGCCCAATCAATTAATCGCTTTTGGCGATCTTGGAATCCGGGGTATTCCCGAGTCCCTTTGAAGCGCATCAGTGCCAGTACCAAGCCGCTTTCGTCCCCCTTGTTAAGCGCATCTACCATCCCGCAGTCGTGAAATCTTCTGATTTGCCGCACCATGTGTGTCGCCAGGGAAATGCAGCAGAATTCAAGGGCCTTTTCTTTGACAGCAGGCGACAGATGTGCGAATTTTCCGCCCAGGTCCGGTTCTTTGCAAAATACTTTCCAATGGGCGTTTTGGAGGGATGCGAAGTGGTCATTGATCCGATCCGTTCCATATTTCTGACGCAAAGCCTGCGCCCTCTTCTTCCCAACATACTCGTCAATGTCCTTTGCCAACATCAGGCGGCAATCGGTGAGAATTCGGTGGTATAGCGCGAATTGTTCACGGACGCTGGAGAATTCCTCCGATGGATTATCCGCAGGGTTGCTCATGCTATCTGTGTCACGTCTGGCAGTTTGGCGGCGGCTTGTTTCAGAGTTTCGGTGGGAATGTGGGTGTAGGAACGGGACACGGAAGCGGAATCGTGTCCGACGAATTCCATCGCCACGGACTCACTCACACCAGCGGCCTTTAACAGCGTTGTCGCGGTGTGCCGGAGACAGTGAAATGACAACTGGTTTTGGTCCCGCATGGCAGAGCGGCCTTTGCCGGTCGACTTGTGAGTTGTTTTGACTGCCAACCCGGCAGAGACAAGAACGCTGTGAAACTCATTGCTGAGATTGCCGACATGCTTATGGCGTTGCGCGGTGGCAAAGGTCCGGGGGAATAGCGGCGCTTCAAGGCTGTCACTGGATGGCAGCTTCTCGACATAACGCAGGAGGGGCGCCGCCAGCGGGATGATCTGCCGCCGGCCAGTCTTGCTCGTCACCAACCGCAACTCTGCGCGCTGCAAGTCAATGTTGTTCCACGTCAAGCCCGCGAGATCGCCAAGGCGTTGCCCGGTGTAAAGGCCAAACAATATCATGCCCCGCCATTCATCATCTGCCGCGTCCAATATCCGTTTTAATTCTCCGAGGGTGAACGGGCGGCGCTCTGAGCGGTCATTGCGGCGCTTTAAGAGGCTCACGCGCTCCGCTTCGTTCAAGTCAACTAGCCCGTCGCGCCGTGCCTGGGCGAACGCACAGCGCAAGATCTTGATGCCGACATTCACAGTGCCGACAGCGAGGCGGGCGGCCAATTGGTCGCGAAACCCCGTAATTTCTGCCGCCGTGATGCTGCCGATGTCGCGCTTTGTCTTGCCGCCAAGATAATCTTTGAATTGTGAGGCAATCGAAGTGTACTTCACATGGGTCTTTGGCCCGGCCTCAAGCTCCTTGCGCTTGAGCCAGTTGTCCAGATAGTCGCTCACGGTGGAACTTTGGAGCGGTTCCGGGTGGACCATCGCGTAAATGTCCCGGATTGCTTTCCGGGCTTTCGTTTCAACAAACCGCCCGGCCGACGCTTCGCGGGCAGCATCCTCAAGTTCGTTGGCGATTCGTTGGGCTGTCCGGCGGTCTGTGGTGCCAGTGCTGCGTTGCGTGCGGGCGCCCGTTGGCTGCGTGAAGCACGCAAACCAGAACGGGGAACGGCCTTTTTTTCGTATGCTTGCCATAGTGCTGGCAACAATAGTGGCAACGTTCAAGGTTGTTAAACCCATTCAACAGGGTCCAATTACCCAGGAAAAGCAAAGACCGGCAGGGTTTAGTCGTTGCAGGGGGTTCGACTCCCCTTACAGGGAATGGACGCCAAGGAAGCGCAATAAATCACCGCGCTCGACCTTGGGACGGCTGAATTTGTAAATGATTATGGGAAACGGAGGGGGGAGGGCGAGAGGAAAAATGGGGGGGGCAGCCGGGCGCTGGCCGGGCAATCCCCCGGACGGCACCCAGCCAGAGCACTTGTCCGCCGAAGAGGTGGCCCAACTGTTTGGAGATGTCGCGTGAAGCGTTACGAAGGGAAACGCAACGGCAGCGCCGCCGATGTCATCTTTGACGGTCAACCGCTCAATCCCCGTCTGGACTTGTGGACTCACAGTCCAACCGGGTTCGAGTGGGGCTATCCTGGCAGTGGCCCGGCACAATTGGCCCTGGCATTGCTGGCCGACTGTCTTGGGGGCGACCAGCAAGCCATGCAATGGCACCAGGACTTCAAATCCGCCGTCATTGCAGGTCTGCCGTATGCCGGCTGGAGGATGACGGAACAGGAGATTCGGGAAACCCTTTACGCATTCGAGAACGAATGAAGGAGGTTCAACATGGATGTTCACTGTTCCACCGGTGGCGAGCCGTGGGATGTTTATCATCTCCGGCACGACGCCATTTTTGAGACTGACCTCACCCACGAGGAGGCCAACGCCTGGCGCGAACTCTCACCCGCAAGTTGCAGGTGATACGAGCGAACGTTTCAATTCAATTATCTTCCGGGAGCAAAACCGTCGTGGAACTTTGGTCGGCGGCTTTGTGAGCGGCCTTGATTTCCCGATAAAGCCAGGCCCGGGCATGCGCCCAATAATTGTCGGCGGTGCGGGCGGAAATGCCCAGAACAGCGGCGGCTTCGGCAACCGTCATGCCGATGAAGTAACGCAGCTTGATTAATTCGGCCTGGGCCTTGTGTTGGACGGCGAGTTTGTCGAGAGCCTCGTTGACGGCGAGGAGTTCGTCGTCGTCACCCGGCGCGGCCACTTCCACCTCTTCCAGGTCCACGCGTTGCTGGGCGCCACCATGACGTTGGGCGCGTTTGCGGCGGGCCTTGTCAATGAGGATGCGGCGCATCGCCTCGGCCGCGGCGGAGAAGAAATGAGCGCGATTGGCAAATTGCCGATTGTCATTTCCCACCAGACGCAGCCAGGCCTCATGCACCAGCGCGGTGGGCTGCAGAGTCTGGTTGGGCGCTTCGTGGGCCATTTTCGACGCCGCCAGTTTGCGCAGTTCCCCATAGACCAGCGGCAGCAATTCATCGGCGGCCTTGGGGTCGCCCTGCTCGAGGGACTCCAGAATGCGGGTAACGTCGTTCAACCAGCGACGATTACCATAACCTACGGCGTTATGCCAGAGAATTGGGCTTCAGGGTGAACTCACGCGGTAAAACCGATTGGGATAATTTGTGGTTTGCGGATCAGTGAATTGAAACTGGCCGGGAGCGACTTCAAGGGCCTGCCCAATCACCGTCCAGTCGCTGGCGGTCGCTGATAGATTGGTGCCGGTCAACACAGTGAAAGTCGCGCCGGAAGTGTTCGCGAAGGCGAATTGGAATGCACCGGCGGCGGACGCAGGCAAGCTCACGAGAACCGGCGGCGTGGCCGTTCCCTGAAACTCAAACGCGCCAATATCCACTTGCCATCCTGCCTTGCGGGGGAAGCCGCGCTGGTCGGTCGTGAGATTATACGGCGGGCCGTGCAACGCGGCGTCGCCTGCATCCAAGGCCGGGCTGCCATGCAGGAGGGCCATCGTGGGGGTGGAACCGCCGTTGCTGGCGAGCGGGCCGAGCAGCGGGTCAAGCGGGTTGGCCGTGGTGCCCGCCAAGTCAGCGTTGACTCCGTGGGTGAAGCCGGTGCTGCCGTTGGTCTGGCCGATCAAGTTATATCCCAGGGAGGTGAACGGGCCGGCGAGATCCGGGCCGACACCGCCAAAACCTGTGGCATTGGCTGGTTCAACCGTGTTCAAGGCAACCAACGTCTCGAGCAGTTTGGCTGACGTGTTGCTCGCAACATTGCAAATGCCGCCGCCGACGCCGGCGTAGCCGTCAGCGTTGTCAATGCTGGGGCCGCCGCCATAGCCTGCGGAGTTTGCGCTCAAGGTGCAGGCCACCAGCTCCAGCCCGCCCGAGTTGTAGATGCCGCCGCCGTTTCCGCCGATGCCGCCGAAGCCGCCGAAGCCCTCGTCGCCAAAACTCCAACCGCCATAGCCCCCGATTCCGCCTCCGTTGCCACAGAGAGTGCAGTTGGTCAGTGTCATCGTGCCGGAATTATAAAGACCTCCTCCATTTCCGCCGCTGCCGGAAGCGTTGCCATTGTTGCCTCCGCCGCCATCGCCGG
Organism: Verrucomicrobiota bacterium; assembly: GCA_049513975.1. Lineage (GTDB taxonomy): Bacteria > Verrucomicrobiota > Verrucomicrobiia > Limisphaerales > Palsa-1400 > JBEKOF01. The sequence continues at coordinate 19,671 of JBEKVM010000100.1, forward strand.
CGGAGTTTGCGCTCAAGGTGCAGGCCGCCAGCTCGAGCGTACCCGAGTTGTAGATGCCGCCGCCGTTCCCGCCGGTGCCGCCGAAGCCGCCGGGGCCCTCATAACTGTTACCGCCATAGCCCCCGATTCCGCCTCCATTGCCACTGAAAGTGCAGTTGGTCAGTGTCATCGTGCCAGAATTATAAAGACCGCCCCCGTTTCCCCCATTCCCCCCAGGTCCTCCGTTCCCGTATTGGCCTTCGAAACCCCCCATCACATTCCCCCCGCCGCCGCCCTCGCCCGCGTAGTTTCCACTGAAGGTGCAGCCGATGGCCTGGAAGATGTTTGCGTTGTAAACGCCGCCACCATCCCCGCCCGGACCGCCGGCACCTCCGTTCTGGTCTGCCCCGGGTCCCCATCCTCCTGGAAATCCCTGATAGGTCCCGTCGGTGCCATCCCCGCCATAACCGCCAGAATTATTGGTGAGCGTGCAATAAGAAAGGGTCAGCCGCCCCTGATTGTAAATCCCGCCGCCCGGCGCGCCATAACCGTCACAAATGGTGACGCCTGAAATGCTGACCGTGGCGTTGGAACTGATTTCGAAGACGCTCCCGCTGAAGTTGCCGCTGATGGCGAGATTGGCCGCGCCCGGGCCGGCGATGGCCAGGTTATTGGTGATGAGCAATGCGCCGTTGGTCAACGTGATGACGCCCGTGACACCGAAGCTGATGTCTGGCGCCCCTAAGGCACAGGCTTCTTGGATGGCTTGGCGCAGAGAGCCAGGGCCGCCATCATCGTTGGTGTTCAAAACTGTCGGGAACACCACAAACGGCTGGTCGGCCCCTTGGGCCAAACCATCAGACCTCAGTAAAAGCCGAGTTTTGAGTTAATCTCGATCGCAACTGGAATTCCCGTTTTTTTCGATGTCTCCGTTACGGAGAAGGAGCAGGCTCCCCCTCCGTTATGATCACATTCACA
>JBEKVM010000101.1:0-20510 GCA_049513975.1 Verrucomicrobiota bacterium
GTCAACTCATAGATACAAGCGAATTTTATTTCCGGTGCTTTTTGTGAAGGAAATGACGCTTATCTGCCCCGAAGCGCCGTCAGGCTGTCAAAACCCACAGGAATTTCCGAAGGGCATTACCCCTAGAACCCACAGTCAGGAAGCCTTCGCCATGGCGCGGGTGTCGAGTTGCGCCCGGCGGGGATTTGCGGGCCCGCTTGCCGCTTGCGGCCCCGCGGGCGGTTGTGCTTTAATCCCCCGTCATGGACGTTAAAGTTAAAATCTGCGGCCTGACCAACGTGAAAGACGCCCTCGCCGCCGTCGCGGCCGGCGCCGATCTCCTCGGCTTCGTGCTCTGGGAGAAAAGCCCGCGCTGTGTCACCATCGAAACGGCTCGGGAAATCGCCCGCCTCCTGCCCCCCGCCACCACCCGCGTCGGCCTGTTCGTGGACGCGACGGTGGAGCAGGTCATGTTCTCCCTGCGCATTTGCGATTTCTTCGCCCTGCAATTCCACGGTCAGGAATCCCCCGCCTATTGCCAGCAATTCGGCGTGATGACCATCAAGGCCTTTCGCCTCCGCGACGCCGCCTCCTTGTCGGCCCTTGCCGGCTACGACACCGACGCCTTTTTGCTCGACAGCATGGTGGAGGGGCAGCCGGGCGGGACCGGCCAAACCTTCGACTGGTCCCTCGCCGCGCAAGCCAAGAAGTTTAACAAGCCCATCTTCCTGGCCGGCGGCTTGACCCCGCAAAACGTCGCCGCCGCCGTGCGGGCCGTCCAGCCTTTTGGGGTGGATGTCTCCAGCGGGGTCGAGGCCTCCCTCGGAAAAAAGGACCACCAAAAGATGCGGGACTTTATCGCCGCCGTGCGCGCCGCCTGAGGGAAGCCAAAATGCAGAAGGCAGAATGTGCAACCCCGAAAGCCTTCGGGGCAGGAATGCCAAAAGACGGAGTGTCCCGCTGCCCTTGGCCGGTGGATGATCTCTATCGGGCTTATCATGACCTGGAGTGGGGCGTGCCCGTGCATGAGGACCGGAAGTTGTTTGAGTTTCTCCTCTTGGAGGGGGCCCAGGCCGGACTGAGCTGGCATCTTATTTTGAAAAAACGGGAGAATTATCGCGCCGCTTTTGACCAGTTCGACCCGGCCCGGGTGGCGCGTTACACCCCCTCGAAAATCGCCAGCCTCCTGCGCCATCCCGGCATCGTGCGCAACCGCCTCAAAATTGCCGCCGCCGTGCAAAATGCCCGCTCCTTCCTGGCGGTGCAGGAGGAATTTGGCAGCTTTGACCGCTACATCTGGCGTTTTGTCGAGGGCCGTCCCATTGTCAATCATTGGCGCACCATGAAGGAGGTTCCCGCCCGCACCCCCGCCTCCGACGCCCTGAGCCGGGATTTGAAAGAGCGCGGTTTCAAATTTGTCGGCTCCACCATCTGTTACGCCCACATGCAGGCCACCGGCATGGTCAACGACCATCTCACCGCCTGCTTCCGCCATAAAGAATTGCGCAAGTGGCCGGTTGGGGCGAAAGTGCAGTCATGAGTGTTGTCGCGGAAAAAAATCTGCCCGATGCCCGCGGCCGTTTCGGCCAGTACGGCGGACGTTATGTGCCGGAGACTTTGATGTATCCGCTGCAACAATTGGAGCAGGAGTACTATCGCGCCCAACGCGACCCGGCATTTCAAACCGAACTCAATTATTATTTGCGCCAGTTCTGCGGACGGCCCACCCCGCTTTATTTTGCCGAACGGCTCACCCGCGATCTGGGCGGCCCCAAGATTTATCTCAAGCGCGAGGACTTGCTCCACACCGGCGCGCACAAAATCAACAATGCCATCGGCCAGGTCCTCCTCGCCCGCCGCATGGGCAAGACGCGCGTCATCGCGGAAACGGGCGCGGGCCAGCACGGCGTCGCCACCGCCACCGTCGCCGCCATGTTCGGCTTGCAATGCGTCGTTTACATGGGGGAAGTGGATTGCGAACGCCAGGCCTTGAATGTCTTCCGCATGAAAATGCTGGGTGCGGAAGTTGTGCCCGTCACCGCCGGCCAAAAAACTTTGAAGGAGGCCGTCAATGAAGCCATGCGCGACTGGGTCACCAACGTCCGCCACACTCATTACATTCTCGGAACCGTTTATGGCGCGCATCCCTATCCCTTGATGGTGCGCAATTTTCAGCGCGTCATCGGCGACGAGGCCCGCCGCCAAATCCTCGAACAGGAAGAGCGCCTGCCCGATCTGCTGGTGGCTTGTGTCGGCGGCGGCTCCAATGCCATCGGGCTTTTTTATCCCTTCCTGGAGGATGCCGGCGTGCAAATGCTCGGCATCGAGGCGGGCGGGGAGGGGATCATTCCCGGCAGACACGCCGCGCGGTTTCAAGGCGGCTCGCTGGGCGTTCTGCAAGGCACCCGCTCCTACATTTTGCAGGATAAAAATGGCCAGGTCGAATTGACCCACAGCGTTTCCGCCGGGCTGGATTACGCCGCCGTCGGGCCGGAGCACGCCTGGTTGCGCGAGCAGAGGCGGGTCGAATACGGGTTCGCCACCGATCCGCAGGCCTTGGCGGCCTTCATCCGTCTGGCCCGCCTGGAAGGCATCATTCCCGCTTTGGAATCGGCCCACGCCATCGCCGCCGTCATCGAGCGCGCCCCGAAAATGCCGAAGGAGCAGTTGATTGTCGTCAACCTCTCCGGCCGCGGCGACAAGGACGTCGCCCAAGTCGTCAACAAGATTAAACTGTGAGAGCAATGCCTCAGTCTTCGACGGTAGGACGAGACTCCCTGCCCGCCATAGGCTTGGCGGCGGCGGGCGTCGAGCCGAAACTCGATTTCTCGAGAAAAAGAAAAAGCCGCGCCTCGACAGAGACGCGCCCTCCCGGGGGAAAAATTGATTTTGGAAGGGCTGTAAGCCGAATTTTGTCTGCCCCGATAAAATCGGGGGAGAGAATCATTTGTCTCAGCAGCCCATACCCGAAACCTGTCCCGCCGTGGCGGAACCTGGAGCGGGCCGCTCCGGGGTCTCCTATTTGGCCTTGCACCCGATGGGGTTTTCCGTGCCCTGCCGGTTGCCCGGCAGGCGGTGAGCTCTTACCTCACCTTTTCACCCTTGCCCCGCCCTTGCGAGCGGGGCGGTTTGCTTTTCTGTGGCACTTTCCGTCGAAATGCCTTGAAACATTCCGCCCGCGTCTATCCGCCCGCCGCCGCGCGGCGGGGGTTACGCGGCATCGCGCCCTCTGGTGTTCGGACTTTCCTCCCCCCTCCCGCTTGCGCGGGACGGAAGCGATTCTCCGCCCTTCCAAAATCGCCGCCAATATAACACGGGAAATGCCGGATGACAACTCCATCCCCGCCTAGTCCATCACGGCCAGGTCCATGTCGCTGGTGTAGTAGAGGATGCGGCCGCAGTTGGGGCAGGTGACCAATTCGCGTTCGGCCTGGCAGGCCACCATCAGTTGCACGGGAAATTTCATGTGGCATCCGCCGCACACCCCGTGCTGGATGCCCACCACCACGCTGCCGCCCTTCATTTTCAGCAGCCGTTCGTAACGTTGCAAAGTGTGCCCGTCCACCGCGCTTTTGACCTGCTCGCGATTGCCTTCCAATTCGGCCAGTTCGGCGGTGAGGGTTTGCTCGCGGCCGGCCAGATCTTTCAACTGGCCGTCGGCCAGTCTTTTCAACTCCTCCGCCTGACGGCTGGCCGCGAGAAGCTCGCGCTGGGTCGCTTCGGCCTGTTCCATCAATTCCAACTGGGCGTCTTCCAGCTTGACGATTTCGGCGTTGCAACCCTCGATTTCGTGGGCCAGGGCGCGGTATTCCTCGTTCTTCTTGGTTTGAAACTGTTGCAGGGAATACCGGCCGATCTGCTGCTTTTTGGCTTCCACCTCCAGTTCCCGTTGTTTGCGTTCGCTTTCGATCTGTTTGCCGCGCCCTTTGGCCGCTTCCAGCGCAGCCAGGGCGGCGCCGGTTTGCACGCGGAGCGTCTCCCGCTCCGGCCCGAGGCGGGCCAATTGCTCCCGCACCTGCAAAATTCTTCGATCCCGGTCTTGCAAAATGAGGAGTTTTTCTATAATATCATACATGGCATATCCGTTCGTCTGGAAAGAAAACGTTATCTGTCGCGGGAACGCATGTCAATGCAGACGCGAGTTTTTCCGGCGTTTTCGCCGTGAAGGAACCAGCGGAAACGGGTTGCAGTAAAGATTATGAACCGATCCAAAGCAGCGGTTTTTTTGGCCCTCGTCGCCGCCTTCATCGCGGGCTGCATCATGCCCAACCGGCAGGCCGACCCGCCCGCCCCGGCCCGGCAGGCGGAATTGCCCGGTCTGGATGTGGCCCGCCAGCTCAACGAAGCCTTCGTGGCGGTCGCCGATAAAGTGTCCCCTTCGGTGGTGGTGTTGGAGGTGACGGAAAAGCCCTCGCGGGGACGGCGCGGCGGCTTTCGATCCCGTTCCATGGGGGAGGGATCGGGCATCATTCTGACCAAGGACGGCTATATTTTGACCAACCATCACATCGTGGATAATGCCGACAAGATCAAGGTGTATCTCAAAGATGGACGCTCGTTTTTCGCCGAGGTCAAAGGCACGGACCCCAGAACCGACATTGCCGTGGTCAAGATCAAGCCGGCCGGCGCGCCCTTGCAGCCCGCCAAACTGGGCGATTCGGACAAACTGCGGGTGGGGGAATTTGTCGTGGCCATCGGCCATCCGCTGGAGTTGACTTACAGCGTGACGGTCGGTCACGTCAGCGCCATTGCCCGCCAGCTTCCCACCGATTCCTATTCGGATCCCGACGACCAGGAATACATTCAAACCGATGCCGTCATTAATCCCGGCAACAGCGGCGGGCCGCTCATCAACCTCAACGGCGAGGTCATTGCCGTCAACGCCATGATGGAAGGCTACACCGACCGGGCTTCCGGCTTCACCCAAAACCGCGGCATCGGCCTGGCCATCCCCATCAACGAGGCCAGAGTGGTCAAGGATCGTTTGATCAGCGACGGCAAGATCACCCGCTCCAGAATCGGCATCCTGCCGGGAAATTTTGGCGACAGCCTGAATATTTTGAATCAGGATGGCGTGGCCGTCGTCGAGGTTACGCCCAAAGGTCCCGCCGACAAAGCCGGTTTGAAGCCCAACGACAAAATCATCGCGGTGGACGGAACGCTGATTAAAACCGCGCGGGACTTGCGCAACACCGTCGGGTTTAAAAAGCCGGGCCAAAGCATCACCATCACCGTGATGCGCGAGAACAGCAGCACACCGCTTCCTTTCAAAGTTATTACTGAGGCGGAGCCTCCGCCCGCGGAAGACGCCCTGGTCATCATCTCCCCCGGCCGGCCCAGCGCCGTGCCGCGCACCTCGGAAATTGATTATGGGTTTACGGCCAAGGCTTTGACCAAGGATCTGGCCGAGCAATTCGGGGTGGACAGCACTGCGGGCGTCATTATCACCGATGTGATCCCCTTCAGCACGGCCTTCCAGCGGGAAATCGAGCCGGGCGACATCATCACCAAGATGAACGGCAAGCAAATCTCCACCATGAAAGAGTTTAACCAGGCTCTCAGTGCCGTCGCCCCGGGGGAGCAATTGACCATGGAGTTAAAGCGAAAGGATGGCTCCGAACCGTTTAAAGTGTTGAGCGCCCCCGTGCGCGCACCCCAGCAGTGAGCAGTTCCGCCGCCGCCCAACCACCTGCCCCGCCCGAGGCGGGGAAGATCGCCGACATCCGCTCCCAAACACTGGAAGATTTGCAGGCCCAATTTGCCGCCTGGAAGGAGCCGGCCTACCGGGTGGTGCAACTGCTGGAATGGCTTTACACCCACCGCGCCACCAGTTGGGACGCCATGACCAATCTGCCCAAGCCGCTGCGCCACCGGCTGCAACGGGCCTACTCGTTTTATTCGGTGGAGATGGCGCGGCACCAGGGGGCAGCCGACACCACGCAAAAGTTTTTGTGGCGCCTGGCGGATGGGGCCTTCATCGAAACGGTCCTGATTCCGGCCAGCCCGGGCCTTTACGGGGAGGCGAGCGACCGCCACACGCTTTGTCTGTCCACGCAAGTGGGCTGCGCCTTCGGCTGCCGCTTTTGCGCCAGCGGCCTGGATGGCTGGAAACGCAACCTGCAGCCCAATGAAATTGTGGAGCAAGTGCTCGCCGTCGAGCGCTGGCATGCCGCCTTGCCGCCCTCGCCGCCCGGCGGGCGGCCGGCCGCGCCCGGCGCCCGGCTCGTCAACAATTTGGTCATCATGGGCATGGGCGAACCGCTGGCTAATTACGAAAACCTGCTGCGGGCCTTGCGCATTCTCAACGCCCCGTGGGGCGGGGGCATCGGCGCGCGCCGCATCACCATCTCCACCAGCGGGCTGGCCCCGCAAATCCGCCGGCTGGCCGACGAGCCGCAACAATTCCGCCTGGCCATCTCCCTGCATGGCGCGACCGATGAAACCCGCGGACGGATCATGCCTGTCAATAAAAAGCATCCCCTGGCCGAACTCGCCGCCGCCGGCCAGTATTACCAGGAAAAAAAGGGCGGCATGATGACGCTGGAATACATTCTCATCGCCGGGGTCAACGACGGCCTGGACCAAATCAAACCTCTGGCCGCGCTGGCCCGCCGCCTGGGCGCCAAGGTCAATCTGATTCCCTGCAACCAGGTGGAGGGGCTGCCGTGGCAGCGCCCGCCGGAGGCCGCGCAGGACAAGTTCCTGGCCGCCTTGGAGCGCGAAAAAGTTCCCGCCACCCTGCGCCGCGAGAAGGGCCACGATATTGACGCCGCCTGCGGCCAGCTTCGGCTCAAGACGGAAAAGGAATTGCAAGGCGGCGCATCCTGACGCCGTTTCGGCGGGATCAGTGGACATGCCAGGATTTTGCGGCAAACGTTTATCGCGTGGCGGGCTGGGCGAAGCGGCGCAGGTATTTTATGGCGACGGTGAGGTCTTTGGGCCAGGGGGCGATGATCCTGGTCTCGGCGCCAGTGACGGGATGGGCGATGACGAGTTGTTCGACGTGCAGGGCAACGTCGGAAATCAACGGACGCTCGGTTTGGCCGGGTTTTAGGCGGTAGCCGGGCTTGAGACTGGAGAGGAGCAGGGGAGGTCCGCCATAGATGGGGTCGCCAATGATGGGAAGGCGAAGGTGCTTGAGATGAACCCGGATTTGGTGGGGGCGGCCGGTGAAGGGACGGCATTCCAGCAAAAGGCAGCCGGCGGCGGTGAATCTTTCGCGCACGGTGAATTCGGTGCGCGCCGGTTTGCCGCTCTTCAGGTCCACCCGCATCACGCCGGTTTCCAGGGGGTGGGGCGCAAGGCTGGCTTCGGTGGCGAAGCTCTTTTCCGGTTTGGAACCGCGCACCAGCGCCACGCAGGTTTGGCGCGGCTTGGCCGAGCCAAATTGATCGGCCAGGGCAACCAGCGCGGGCTTGTTTTTGGCCAGGAGGATGACGCCGGTTGTGGGAGCATCAAGGCGGTGCGCGTTCATCAGCCAGGCGAGCCCGCGGTTTTTGGCCCAAGGCGCGCCCCGCTCCATGCCGCGGTGCAGCAACTTCATCAGGCTGGGCCGGTCCGCATCCTCACGGTCTGGCGAGACCAGCAGGCCGGCCGGTTTGTCCAAGGCCAGCAGGTGATCGTCCTCCCAGAGGACGGGAATCTCCCAGAATTGCCCGGTCTCCGCAGAGGATAGTTTGATGGACCCGCCCACGCTAACCTGAGGATGGCGGGGCTTCTGCGGCGGCCGGCTTGGCCGCCGGGATGGCATGCAATTGCATTTCCCGGTTTAACCAGATGCCGAAGGCGGCGGATTGGCGCAGTTCGCGCTGAGAGGCGAGAAAGGCCGGCAAATCACGCTCCACGATGGACTCGTCCGCAGGGGTCCGCGCCTTGAGATAGATGACAAAACCATCGGCGGCGGGCTGCTCAAAGGGAGCGATCTGGCCCACGGGCAATTGATAGGCCAGGCCCTTCACGTAATCAAATTCATTCTCGTCCTGGATTTCGGGAATGGACTTGGTTTCATGACTGAACGGTGTCAGGGTTTGCGGCTTGATTTTCTGCTCCGCGCATATCTCCTCGAAGCTCAGGCCCTTGGCCAGGCCGTCCCGCACGGCGGCTTCAAAATTGGTGCCGGCGTGGATGGCCAGGTCCATGGCTTTTTGGTTGCGATAATCCTCTATGACCCTGGCGCGGACCGCTTCGAGCGGCTGGTTTTCACTGGGCAATTTGCGGTCCAGGCCGAGGAAGAAGAAGCCATTGGTGGCCGGGGCAAGCTTGTATTGGTCTTCGGGGCTGTTGGTATTCATTTGGAAGATCATGTTGAGATACATGGGGTGGAGTTGCAACTCCTTGGGCGGGTTCGGCTCGTCGAAGGCCGGAGGGGTGACGACGGTCAACCCGTTGCTGGCGGCGAATTTCTCTAATTCGTCCTTGGTGATGAGCTGATCCTGCTTGTCTTTGCGCCCATCAAAGAACAGTTGGATCAGTTGCAGGGCGTTGGTTTGGGCGACCTGCCGGGCGAACACCTGCAGGCGGGAATCCTCCTTGATTTTGGCCTTGGCCGCATCGGCGCTCAGCGGATTGCCGGCCTCGTCCTTCCAAGACGCCGCCTCCCGGCTCAGGTAGGTCTGTTCAACCAGGGTGTCCAGATTGGACTTTCCCGCCATGATGGCGTCGGCCGCGGGCAGGTAATTGGTGATGTTGAAATGGATGTAGTTGATCTGTTCGCGGTCGGGCAGGCGGTAGGCGGCTTGGCGTTTGACGTAGGCATCCTGGATGTCCTTCTCGGTGGGGACGATTTGGGCGGTGTAATTGGTGAGGGGAAAACGGACCAGCTCGACCGTCATTGATTCATGGTCGCGGCGGAAGAAAGATTCCACCTCCTTGGCAGTGATGAGTTCCCCGTTCATGCCGTAGAGATCCATCAAAAGCTTCAGGCCCACTTGATCCCGCACCCAGTGATAAAAGTCCTCCTCGCTGACTTTGCCCCTCTCGTTGAGTTCATTTTTGACAAACTTCTGAAACTCGTCCTTGGACAAGGCCTGGCCCGGCAGAACGCCGAAAATCCTCCGGGTCAAAGCGGCGGTGGCTTCCACCGGCACATCCAGGTCCATTTCTTTCAGTTTGGCCGCGATGTAGAGTTGCCGGAAGGCAAGGTTGGGCAACTGCTGCGTGATTTCCTGGGCGGTCGGCCAGCGTCCCGAGCCCATGCGCACGGCCACTTTGGCCTCCTGCATGGCCACCTCGAATTGCGGCTGGCTGACCGGTTCGCCATTAAGGGTCCCGGCAGGAGCGGTCGGTCCCGCGCCGCCGCCGCCGCCGCTCCGGGTGGCGTTGGGCGTCAGGTAGTAAACAAAGGTCACAATGGTCGCGACAATGATGATCCACATGACCGTCTTGTGATGCCGCCGAAATGTATTGGTCATACTATGCTTTCAAATGCTTTGGAACTTCGCCAGCCGCCAAAGTAGCTGGCCCGTGGGCCGATGGTCAAACGTAAAAAGGCGAACGCGGGCATGATTTTTTTGCAGGTCTTGACAAGCAGGGATAAAAATGCCCTGGTCAGCCTTGATTAGACTTTGGAGCAGCCCTGGCGTTGATTGGTTCTGCTGATAAATCTTCCATGGCGCCAATTCATGTTGGCCGTCAGGCCGTTTGTATTCAATGACTCAAGAAGTCAATTTTCGTCCTTATTGAGCTGGTCGAGAATCGGCGACTTGATTCCGGCGAGAGAGTGAACATCGTCCTTCAACTGCTCAAAAACGACAACGGTATTGCGGCCTTTCTTGAGCCAAACTCCGGGCAGATACAGTGTCTGCTGCGGTCCGATATGCCAGTAGCGGCCGAGATTGTGGCCGTTGACAAAAACAATGCCTTTGCCCCAGCCGCGCATATCCAGAAAGGCGTCGCCAGGCGCGGACAACGTGAACGCGCCGCGATGCACGGCGGGCGCGGCGCAGGCAGGAGTGGATTTGAATTTCAGCGATGAAACCTGGTCGAACGGAAACTTATACATCTCCGAGCCGGTGAGTTCGCGCTCGTCGAGCAGGACGGACTGGGTGATGCCCTTGCGGTTGTCAGGAAGCCGGGCGCCATAATTGATGCGACCGGCGTTTTCAACCAGAATGTCGAGGGTGGCGGAGGCGCCGGTGATTTTCAGCCCGGTCGCATCTTGATTTTGCCGGCGGTCAAGCACGGCGACGCGCTGGCCGTCCACGCAAACCACGGCGTAATCGCGCAGCTCCTTGATTTTGAGCAAGGCGTCCACCGGTCCGGCAATTCTGGTGCGATACAAAACGTAACCGTAACCCTGGCCGAGGTCTTCGAAGCTCAACGGCTTTTCCCATTTCACCGGCGCCCCAAGGTTGTCAAAAAGGCGCGCGGACTCAGTGAGTTCGATTTTGGGAATTTCAATGACCGGGGTGGTGGGAGGAACCTCGGGCAGGGTTTCGCCCGGCGCGAGGTGCCCGGCCAGAACGTTGCGCAAGGCAAGAAACTTTTCCGTGGGCCGGCCCATTTCGTCCATCGGCGAGTCGTAGTCGTAGCTGGTGGGTTGCGGCTGAAAGTGGCCGCCGTAGTTGGCGCCGTTCATAAAGCCGAAGGAGGTGCCGCCATAAACCATGTAGTAGCAAAAAGAGACGTGGTTGGTGAGCTTCCACTCCGTTTCGCGCAGCAGGCCGCGGACGGCGGTGTGGGCATGGGGCTCGCCCCAATGATCAAGCCAGCCCGGATAAAACTCCGGCACGAACCACGGCCCGGTCGGACGATACTTGCCCAACTCTTTCATGATTCCTGTCCCGCTGCCGCCGTTGAGGCCCGGCAAAACGTCTGGCAGATGGCCGTTGGCCATCATGTTCCCGCCGCCGTCGGCGGTGAAAAGCGGCACGTCAAAACCGGCGGCGCGCTCCAGGTCGCGGATCTTTTCCATGTAAGCATGGTCGCTGCCGTAGCTGCCGTATTCATTTTCCACCTGCACCAAAAGGATCGGCCCGCCGCGGGTGATTTGCAGGGGCGCGAGCTGCCCGCCCAATTTTTTCAGATAAGTTTCCGCCGCCGCGAGGAAACGCGGGTCCTGGCTGCGGACTTTCAAATCGTGCTCTTTGAGCAGCCACCACGGATAGCCGCCAAATTCCCACTCCGCGCAACAATACGGGCCGGGCCGCAAGATGACCCACAATCCTTCCTTCCGGGCCAGCCGCACGAACTGCGCCACGTCCGCGTCGCCTTTGAAATTGAATTCACCTTCGCGCGGCTCGTGCTGATTCCAGAAAACGTAAATGGAAACCGTGTTCAGCCCCATCGCGTGAGCCATCTTCAGGCGATCGGCCCAGTATTGGTGCGGAATGCGCCCCGGATGCATTTCGCCGGCCTTGATTTGAAACGGTTTTCCGTCGAGCAGAAAATCCGAGTCGCCGACGGCGAAGGTGGATTTGACGCTGGCGGCGGGCAGCGGGCCTGTCAACAGTAACGAACAGGCCGCGCTCAAACCGGCCAGCCGGACCAGGGTGATTGCTTTTTTCACGATGCTGTCTCAGTCTCTTTGTTTGTTATCAAGGGCGGATGTCTCAACGAAAGAATGGAATTTGTTAATTGGAATCCGGGGCGCTGAGCGTGAGCCAGACGCGGCCGCGGGCGGGAAGAGGCGCGGTAACTTCCGCAGAGTAATCGCGGGCCAGTGCGACCGTCTCCGCATGTCCATCTTCCCAGTGAATCACCGCCCGGTTGGTCAGGCCGGTATAATAAAGGGGCAGGCGAAGGCGGGGTTGAATGGCCTCGTTCAGCGGATTGTAAATCATGGCCAGGCCGCGCTCCCGCAAGGAAGGATTGACATGCAGCCAGCCGTCCCAATCCCGCCCGTCGGCGCGGCGCAGGTGAATGAGGTCGCTGTCGAGAATGGCGCGGTGGGCCTTGTAAAAATCCACCCATTTTTTCACCAGAGCCTTGGTTTGGTCCGTGTCGAAAAGGCGCGGGCCGCGATAGCAAGCCTGCACACCCGCGCCGAACAGATTGGCCAGGCGCGTATCGTAGTGTGGAAGATGATCTTGGAGCGGCTCGATGGTGGCGGCCGCGCCGCCGCCGTGATATTCGGTCAGCGGCACAAACATCCAGCCCATGCTGGGCGCTTTTTCCCAGGTGCCATCGAAAATGTTCTGGCGCTCGATGATCTCCTGCTGCTCGCGGGGCAGGGACCAGTCGGATTCACGGTAGCCCATGCCGGTCTTGCTCGAACCGGCGAGGAAGTACCAGTCGGGCACGTTGAGATAAATGCCGCGCGCGCGGCACCACTGGTAAAAATCGCGGATGAGGTTCCACTGCCGCCATTGCGAATCCTCCAGGCCGGCGTGCCCGGGATGATTGGTCGAGGCGCAAACATCGCCCGGATACGACCCGTCGTTTTCCAGCACGCCGCAGCCGGTCTGCTCGAAGAATTGGCGGAGCTTGCGGAAATAATTTTCACCCCAGACACTGCCGAGGCAGGGCGAATTGCCGAAACGCGCGCCGCCCGGCTGGCCGGTCTGCGGATTGATGACGTCGTCCGCCGCGTCAATGGAACGGCTGGCCAGCAGGGAATAACCACCCAGGGCAACCCCTTTGCCGCGGGCGTAGCTGGCCAGGGATTTGATCTGGGCCAGGTATTGCGGATTCTCATTTTCGATGTTGAAACCGCTGCCGAAGGTCATGATGACCATCTCAAAACCCACTTCGGCGCACTGGTCAATGGCCGTTTTCACCGCCTCCGGCGCGCCGCTGCGGACGTGCATGAGGATGGGGTTTTCCTGCGCCCAGGGCGCGAGGGCGCGCCAGGCGCGGCGCGCCGCCAGCCCGCGCCGCTCCCGGTCCGTGCTGTCGTGGACCAGTTCGAAAACGCGGAAGGATTCAAAATTCTCACCCCCTTTGATTTCCACCTGCGGCCCGATGGGCGGCGCACATTCCAACAGGCACGGCGTGGCCAGCCCGTAGTGAACCTGGGTTTTGTAAAGCGGATCGCTCCGCCAATGAATGGCGGGCGCGTCCGCGGCGGCGCTCATGTCGCCGCCGAAGGAATAATCGCTGAACGCATCCAGCACCCGATAGCTGCCGCGAAAATTGGCCGGGGAACCGTCCACGATGGATTCGGCCTCGACGAAGGCCAGTTGCTCGACGATCAGGGAATTGAGCGTGACCGGTTTGGGCGAGGCGTTCCGCACCGTCAGCCATTTCGCCATGAGCGGCAGGCCGTCGTACAGTTCGTAATGCACCTCAATCTGGAGCGCGCCCAGGTTGGCGGGCGCGTTGAACGTCAAGGTCGTGGCGACGCCCGGCGGCGGCCAGGGCGCGGCTTGCGAGAGCCATTCCATGCGCGGGCGCCAGGGAAAGCGCGGCTCGGTGCGGCCGGTTGTCAACCCCGCAAAATGAAACGCCGCCGGGTTGGCCTTCATCTGCGCCAGCCACGCCGGATTCAAATAATTGTGAACCGGCTGGCCGGCCAGTCCGCCCACGTCAAATTTCTTTCCGTCCAATTCAACCTGCGCCTCCGGGCGCACCGAACGCAGAATGGATTGGCCCGTCATCAAATTATCCAACGCCACCGTCGCCGCGTCCGGCGCCAGTTTGAAAACGCGGCGGACCAGTCCGTTTTCCAACACGATTTCGTTGGCGGCCGCGTTGGTCGCAATCGCAGCTCGAAACGGCGACGGATCCACCAGCCAGTCCGCGGCGCGGCCTGGCCGCGGCTGGAAGAAAGCCAGCGCCAGAATTCCGAGGGCTGAAAAAATGCCGCGGGCGGATTTCATCGCAGTCAAATCTTCGGGAGGTTCAAGATATTTCATGCGCCAGAATCCAGGCGCGGCAGCACGCTGTCATCCCGCGATAAGAATGTCAATATTGGCCTGGATTTAGGTTGCTTATGAGGCCGATGGGCTGATAAACTCCCCGGCAGCATCAGATGAATTCTGCATATTAAGGAGATGACCTCACCCGCCCGCATTCCGATTCCGTGGCGCGAACGCTGGCGCCAGGTGCGGCTGCGTTTTGCCCCGGCCCTCATTTTCCTCGCCATCGTGTTTGCCCTGGCGCTGTTGTGGAAGGATTATGCCGCGGCGCCGAGTCTGGTGGGCCAGGCTGAGGTCGTCCCGGCCAATGTCAGTTGTTACAAGGCCGGCATGTTGGCGCAATTGTTCGTCAATCGTTTCCAGAAGGTCAAAGCAGGTGACGCGGTTGGGCAGGTACTGGTGACGGACCCGAAAATCCTGGCCGCCTCGCTGGCGGTGATTGAGGCGGACATTGACATGCTGCGCGTGACGATGCAGCCCATCGCGGCCAAACAGCGCATCGCGATGGACTACAGCCAGTTGCGCCTGGACTGGATGCGCCAACGCGCGCAGTTGGCGATGGCCAGGGCCAACCTGCAATTCGCCGAAGTGGATTTTCATCGCACGGAGGAATTGTTCAAAGACAAAATTGTTTCGGAACGCGCCTTCGATCAGGCCAAAACCTCCCAAGGCCGATTGCAGAATGAAGTGGATGAGCTGGCCCGGCTGGTGGAGGAGCAGGGGCGCAATCTGGAACAACTGCAGCTCACCAATACCGTCGATATTTCCAAGGTGACCGATGAACCCTTGCGCGCCGCGATTGCGGCCCAGGACTCCAAACTGCGGTTGACGGAGGCCGAACTCAGCCCGATCACCTTGCGCGCCTCCGCCGATGGCATGGTGGATGTGATTTATCATCGCGTCGGGGAGGCGGTGACAGTGGGAGAGCCAATCGTGGGCATTGCTCCTTTCAACGCCCTTCGCATCATCGGCTATCTTCGTCCGCCTCTTCTCCAAGAGCCCAAACTGGGCGCCCGCGTTGAGGTCCGCACCCGTGGCCCGCGCGGGCAGGTCGGGGCCGCTGAAATCATCGAGATTGGGGCGCAGTTCGAGCCTCTCCCGCCCGCGTTGCAGATCCCAGTCCGACTGACCACGACCGAATTGGGTCTGCCCCTGTATATCAGTATGCCGTCCAGCCTGAAGATCCGGCCCGGTGAATTAGTTGATTTGAGACTCGTGCCCAAGGCAGTGGAGACTCGCTAGGACTTATACCGTTTCCAGTTTGCTTTTGCACTGTAGCGGCGGTCTGCGACCGCCGCCAATCGCCTTGGCAATAGTGCAGTTACGAGCTGGAAACGGTATTATATGGGATTTACGGCCCGCGCAGGACCTGCAGCAGGGCCAACCTATTTCACTTCCAGGCTGAGGCGATGTCTTTCCAGGATCGTTCCTTCGGCAAAGGCCAGTTGCGCGAGCATCTCGTTGTAATCCACCTCGGCCCGAACTTCGGCGGTGCGGGCCGAGGTGAGGATTTCCTGAAATTGCAGCACCACAAAACTGGTGGTGAAACCGTTCTGGAGTTTCTTGGTCTCGGCGTCCAGCGCCGCCTCGGCATAGGTCCGCGCCTGGCGCGTCGAAGCCACCTGGCTGAAGCGGTACTCGACGCGATTAACGAAATCCGACACTTGCAAGAGCATGTCTTGCTCGGCTTTCTGGAGTTGCAGCTCGGCTATCTTTTTGGCCGCCTGGCTGGCCCGGTAGTTGGCCCGCCCGCTGACGTTGTCGAGCGGGAAACTGACCACCACACCGTAAGAGTATTCCGGATTGCGGAAGCTGAAGGCGTCATGGAGGGCTGACCCGGAGTCGGTTTCGACCCCCAGGCCGCCGTAGCCGCCCACCAGGTCCAGGCTGGGGAAGAGTTGGTTGAGCCGGAACTTTACCATCACGCCGGTTTTCTGCGCGGCCAGCCGGGCTTCGATAAGATCGGGCCGGTTGGTGAGCGCGCATTGGAAGCTGCGCTCGCGGTTGACCTCTGCTGGAAGGGCCAGGAGGGCGTCGGTGGGTTGCACCTCAACGTCGGCCCATTCTTTGTAATCATCCGTCAGAAGGCCGATCAGGCTGTTCTGGCGGGTGGCGAGAGTCTCGCGCGCCGCGGCCAGCGCAGTCAGGGTATTTTGCAGTTGGGTTTCGGCCTGCGCGCTGTCCAGGGGGGGCGCATCTCCGACCTGGACGCGGCGCTGGGTCTGGGCGACCATCTGCCGGCGAAGTTCCAGGGCCTTTTCCTGCACCCGGATTTCCTCGCGGGCGGCGATCAGGTCGTCATAGGCCAGCTCGACTGCCAGCAAGGTCTTCATGATTTGAAAACGCAAGGCTTGCTGGGAAATCTTCAGTTCCGTGCGGCGGGCCAGGAGCACTTCCCGGTCGGCATCAATCCAGAAGTCCTTCAAGAGGTGCTGCCGCATGGTCAGGCCGGCGGAGGCGGAATAGTTGTTGGTCGCACGAATGCCGCCGGGAAAGTGGGCCGCATCGGCGGGGTCGGCGCGGAAGTCCGTGATGGCCTCATTCTTGCGGACGAAGCTGCTGAGGTCGTAACTGAATCCGAAGGGCGCCTTGCCGCCCAACTCCGGGCCGAGCTTCCCGGTGGTAATGTCCGACGGGAAGTAAGGGTTGAATTTGCGCGGATCAAAATCGCCCAAGTCCGACTCATAACGGCGGGTGGCATCAAAGGTCAAGGTGGGGACGTAAACGCCGTAGGCGCTGCTGAGGGCATCGCCGGCAATATCGGCCGTGAGATGCTCGATCCGCAGGTCCAGGTTTCGACTCAGCGCCAGATCAATGCAGTCCCGCAAGGAAAGAAACCGCGTGTTGGCCGGCGGCTTTGCCATCTGGGCGGTGGCGGTGGCGGTGGCGCAAAGGGCCAGTCCCAACAGAAATCGAATACGCATTAGATTGAATTATGGACCGGGCAAAGCGGCTGGTCAATCCTGTTTGGGGCGCCGGACAGCGCCCGGCGTTTGGAGCCGGCGTGAAAAAGCTTATTGACAGTTTGCCGGCTGCTACAAAAGGGGACGCGGGGATCAGCCTGGCTTCGCTGAATAAGATCACTTGACATCCGGCGCAATCAGTATCTGAATGAGGCATAGATCCGGACCAAAGCCGGAATAGCCCCATGAAAACGACGATTCTCTTCATTTTGGCAGGCCTGTTGGGCATCCCCCTTTCTCTCCAGGCGCAGCCGACCAACGACCTGTTCGCCAGCCGGACGAGCGTCACGGGCACCAACGTCACCATCCAGGACGACGACACTCTCGCGACGACGGAACCGGGTGAACCGAATGTGGGGCCTTCCTGGGGCGCATCGCTTTGGTACGAATGGACCGCGCCGAGCAACGGCGTGTTTTACGTCGCTAACGGAACCGAGGTTGAGAATTTGAACCTGGACGCCAATGTCTATCAAGGCACTACACTTGCGTCGCTGGTTTCGCCAGGGAGAACGGTTGATGGGGGTATTGAAGTCAACGAGGCAGACAAGCTGGAAATCCAGGTCGTCGCCGAACAACCGGGACCCTTGGGAGTGTTTACTGTGACCATGTCGGAAATGGTGCCGCCTCCGGCGTCCACCAATGCCTTGTTCGCCGATCGGGTGGACATGACGACACCCTACTATCATTTTGATGGTGATGCGTACGGCGCCTCCGATGAGGTGGGCGAGCCGCTGCCAGACCCGACGCTGACCAATACTCTTTGGTGGCACTTCGTCGCGCCGAGTGATGGCCTGCTTTCTGTCCAGGCCACCTCGACTCTGTTTTCGCCGGTTTTGACGCTCTACCAGGGCGCGAATTTTTCCAGTATGGTGGTAGTCCCCACCTTGGGACCGCCCTATTCGCCGCAGAACACCGGCAATTTTCCGGTCGCAGCCGGCGTGGAATACTCGCTGCAGCTCGCCGCCGGTTACACCTACTCCGGCGGGTTTTCACTGGACTCGCAATTCAGCGCTCAGAGCATCGCCTCGACGAACGACGCCTTTGCCGATGCCGCTCCGGTGACCGGCACCAACCTGACTTACTACGGCGATTTTTCCGCCGCCACTTCGGAAGCCGGCGAACCTGCGTCGCCCGCGGGGAACACGGTCTGGGTGGCTTGGGCTTCGCCTTACACCGGGCACGCTTCCTATGCTATTTACTCCGGCGCAAACAACGGACGGCCTTATGTTCAAGGATTTACCGGCCCGTCTCTCACACAATTGCAGCCTCTGGCCACCAACCATACGGGCTTTCTGGCGTTCGCCGGAGATGTCTATTACTTCCAGTTTTCTGGCAGCGGCAACACCTTCTTCTTCGCCCTGACGGAAACGCCATTTACCACGCCCCCGAACGACAATTTCACCAATGCCATGCTGGTTCTTGGCCCGGGGGCCGGCTTCGGACCGTCATCCGTGGTGGGCGCAACGATGGAACCCGGCGAACCGGCCCACATGGGGGCCACACCCGAGAAAAGCGTTTGGTGGACCTGGCAAGCGCCCGAATACGGCCAGTTTTCAATTACTTCGTATGGAAGTCTGGCGACAAATGTCCTGATTGCTGTTTATACAGGTGATTCGGTGGCGGCGCTCACTCTCGTGACCAAGGCAACGAACTTCGTTCGGTTTCCCGTGACTTCCAGCCAGATGTATCGCGTCGCCGCCGCGGCGCCAACCAACACCATCGGAGACGTTCTGCTCTCGGGCAGCTTGCAGGCGGACGCTTCCGTCCATCTCATCCCGGGCAACCTGCTCCAGGAACCGAGCTGGGAGGGAACTGGCATTGTCGACGCCGTTCACTGGCAGATGAGCGGCTCCATCGGCGGCTATGTCAATCAAAGCAATCCCAACTTTGATTGCGACGGCGATACCTTTCCCATCTTGAACGGCGGCGCCAGCGTCTGGCAGACCATTCCTACTGTGCCGGGCCATACCTACAAAATCCAATTCGGCTACAGTGACGGGGCCAATGGTTTGGTGGATGTGCTGTGGAACAGCAACCATGTGGGCTACGCCGCCATCCCGCCCTCGGGCGCGGGTTTTTGGCTGTGGACCAATTTTCTGGCCACGGCAAGCAATACGACGACGACCGTGACATTTTCCTGCCTGGCTTCGTCGGTGTGGGTGGACGATTTCAGCGTGGTGGACGAAACGGCGGCTGCGGCGGTCATGACGCAACCGGCCTCGCAAAGTGTGGAAACAGGCGGAGCCGCCCTATTTTCGGCGCAGGTGACCGGAACCGAACCATTGACCTACCAATGGTTCTTTCAAAACTCGCCCTTGGCCGGTCAAACCAACGTCTCCCTGCTCGTATCCGACGCTGTCACCAATAATGCGGGCGGCTATTATCTGATCGTGAGCAACTACCTCGGTGCGGCGACAACCGCAGTGGCCACTTTGTCGGTGGATGCGCCGTCCTATCCGACTATTCTTCTGCAACCTTTCGGAGAGTCCGTCGTCGAAGGCGGCTTTTTCTCCGTGATCGTCGCGGCTCTCGGCACACAACCGTTGTGCTACCAATGGACCTTCAACGGTGTCCCCGTCACCGGCGCCACCAACTCAAGCCTGACCTTTGCCGCAGTGGACGCCACCAACGCCGGCGCCTATCAAGTCGTTATCACCAACATCGCCGGATCGGTCTGGAGTCTTCCAGCGACCCTGACCGTGACTCAATCCCCGCAAGGCGGTGGGACAGTCTTCTTCGCCAATCTGGATGCCGCCGCCAATTTGAATGCGCCGGTTTATGACCTTGATGGCGTGACCAAATTGAATGGCGTGTGCGAGGCTCAACTTTACGCTGGCCCTTCCTTGCCTTTGCTTCGTGCCGTCGGCTCGCCGGTGACATTTGGAACCGGCTTCAGCGCCGGTTACTTCTCCAATGCGGTGGTTGCTCTTCCGAACGTGCCACCAGGTTCTAATGCGCTGGTTCAGGTTCGCGCCTGGGACCCAACGGCCGGTGGAACCTACGAGATCGCCCGCGCTCTCGGGGGAAGATTTGGGAAATCCGGGATCTTTAATATCACCGCCGGGGGAGGTTCGTCGGCGCCGGCTCCACTCACGGGTCTGCAAAGCTTCAGCCTGACGGCGGGACTGCCGGAATTTAACGTGGGTGTGATCCAGTTTGTAAACTGGCAGTCGGACGGCAGCGTGGTCTGGTCGCTCACCGGAGAAGCCGGTTACACCTATCTGGTGGAGGAGGCGGCGCTCGACTGGGTATGGATCCCTTACCTCATCTTGACAAATACCACGGGGACGATTCAGTTTACGAATTCAGTCAATACCAATTCGCGCGGCGCCCTTTATCGCGCCCGGATACTTGACTGAGGCGGCAGTGGCGGAGAGGGGGGCATTCGAACCCCCGGTGCTTTTTGGGCACTCACCCTTTCCAGGCGTGCGCGTTAAACCACTCTGCCACCTCTCCACCGGCTCTTCTTATTCGCACGGGAAGGGCGCGAGGGCAACGCAGAAACTGGGCGGATGAATTAAACCAGTCCGGTTTCGGATGCCGTCCGCGATCCTCGTCTGATACCGTTTCCAGTTTGCTTTTGCACTGTAGCGGCGGTCTGCGACCGCCGCCAATCGCCTTGGCAATAGTGCAGTTACGAGCTGGAAAAGGGTTCTTCGATGTTTTCAGTGGAATAGAAGGTGTTGTTTCTCAAAGCATTGCACAGGCCTGTTCGTCAATCCCAAAGGGATTGGATCATTTAGCCCAGGGTTGGCCCGATTCCGAGAGGGCC
>JBEKVM010000102.1:0-20095 GCA_049513975.1 Verrucomicrobiota bacterium
TTATCGCCGAGTTTTCTGCCGCTTCGATAAACTGGATGTGCTATTCGCCGGATTCATCGTATTTGCCTTGATTGTCGAGGCATTGCGATTTAGTGTGAACAGGCCCTAGAGCATTTTCAATAGAACTGTAGCCATAACACCCCGCCAGAAGGCGATGAACTGTTTTGCCTCGTGTGGCTACAGTTTTCTTGAAACCGCTTTAATGATGCGGGCGCATGACCGCCGACTCCACATTTTTCTCGACAAATGAGGGAATTAAATTTATTCTGCCCGCATTGCGGCTTTCAATGCGGGCAGAATAAATTTTAGGCTGTTCAGATTAGAGCATTTTCAATAAGACTGCAGCCATAACACCTCGCCAGGACGCGATGAGCTGGTTTGCCTTGTGTGGCCACAGTTTTCTTTAAACCGCTCTAATGCCCGGCGCAACAGAAAGCCCGGCCCCCGCGACGGAAATTTGCTGAAAATGGCGTGCGATGGCATTGCCAGTGCTTTGCAATCGCCCGCGACGGGTGCTGGCTGCAGCCGCCGCGCGCATGAAGAAAATTGAAGCCATCATCAAACCGTTCAAATTGGACGAGGTCAAGGATGCCCTGAGCGACATTGGCATTGACGGCATGACCGTCAGCGAAGTCAAGGGTTTTGGCCGCCAGAAAGGACATACGGAGATTTACCGGGGCAGCGAATACACGGTGGATTTTCTGCCCAAGATCAAAATTGAAATCGTGCTGGGGGACACCCTGCTGGCCAGCGCGGTCAAGGCCATCCTCGGATCGGCCAAGACCGGAAAAATCGGCGACGGCAAGGTTTTTGTTTCCAGCATCGAGGACGCCATCCGCATCCGCACCGACGAGAAGGGAGAGGCGGCGATTTAAGAAAAATTGCGGATTGCGGATTGCGGATTAAAGCCCCAAACCGGGCGATGGCACATTTTGTACGTCGTCAGTCATGGGTGGCAGGGCGGCATCGTACTGTTGAATCCCCGGCCAATGCCTGACGGCGGGCAGAGGACTGCCCGCCCTACCTTTGCCGGCCCATCCAGGACTGGCGCCTTTCCACATTTTACATTTAGCGTTTTGCATTCTCGCCGGGTTGGCCTATAACCAGCGCGTGTCCGGCGCTTCCATGGAGTTGATCAATGCGAGCACGCGCTATTGCGCGGTGTTGGGGCATCCGGTGCGCCATTCGGCCTCGCCCGCCATGCAGAACGCGGCGCTGAAGGAATTGCATCTCCCTTGGTGCTATCTGGCCTTGGAGGTTCATCCCCAGGATTTGCGCGCCGCCATCGCCGGGGCCAAAGCGATGAAGTTGATTGGCCTGAACCTCACCGTTCCCCACAAGACCGCCGCCCTGGAAATGGTGGATGTCGTCCACGAAAAAGCCAGGCGCTCCGGCGCGGTCAACACGATTGTCTTTGAAACGCCCAGCCTTGGCGGCGACTGGGTTCCCCTGGGCCAGGTGGCGGTTGAAGACGTTGGCCCTATCCGAAGCCACGGGTACAATACCGACGCGCAAGGACTGGCGCGCTCCCTCGAGGAAGATTTCCAATGGCCGGATTTGCGCGGGGCGTCGGTTCTTCTTTTAGGCGCGGGGGGAGCGGCCCGGGCCGCGGCCCTGCAACTGGCCGAGGAAGGCATTGACAGCCTTTTCCTGGTAAATCGAACCGGGGCCAAGGCTGAACAACTGGCCGCCGAACTGAGAGGCGGCTTCCCGAAAATCCACATCATCACGCGCTTGCCTCACGATCCGGTTGATCTGGTGATCAACGCCACCTCGGTCGGCTTGAAGGCAAGCGATCCGCCGCCCCTGGCCGAAGAGTGGCTGGAATCGCGACGCCCCCGGCGGGTGTATGACGTGATCTATCGCCCCGCGGAAACCAGGTTGCTGCGCGCGGCCAAAAAGGCGGGGTGTCAGACGGCCAACGGCCTGGGCCTGTTGCTTTACCAGGGCGCGGCGGCGCTGGAATTGTGGTCGGGCCGGCCGGCACCCGTGGCGGTGATGCGCGCGGCCTTGCAGAAAGACATTTATGGCTGACCCCACAATATGGAAAGCGTTGCCGTTTCATTTTTGGACGGTGACAGCGTTTGTCTTTGGCTCGGTGGTGGGAAGTTTTCTCAACGTGTGCATCCACCGGCTGCCGCTGGGGGAAAGCATCGTCAGCCCGCCCTCGCATTGTCCGCATTGCCGCTATGCCATCCCCTGGTATTTGAACATCCCCCTGTTCACCTGGTTGTGGCTGGGCGGACGATGCGCCCATTGCAAGGCTCCGATTTCGCCGCGCTATTTCGTGGTGGAACTGCTCACCGCGGCCCTATTCGCGGCCTGCTGGATAGAATTCGGCCAGCTATCGCCGGGCCATATTTCCCCGGTCCTGCCCCTGGCCTATGCCCTGCTCATCGCCGGTTTGACTGCCGGTTCCTTCATTGACCTGGAGCATCTGATCATTCCCGATCAAATCACATACGGCGGGATGGTGGCGGGGCTGTTCTGTTCTTTTTTGGCGCCGCAGATGCACGTTGCTTTTCCGGGCTTGACCCGTGTTTCCAGTGTTGGGGCCGGCCTGGCGGACAGTTTCCTCGGCATGGGCGTGGGCGCCGGCGTCATCTATGGCATCCTGCGTCTGGGAAAAGTATTTTTGGGCCGGCAAAAGGTGGATCTGCCGCCCGGCAGCCGGATTATCTTCACGGAAACCGGGGTGCAACTGCCCGGCGAGGAAATTCCCTACGAGGAATTGTTTTATCGCAAGAGCGACGCCATCGAGTTGCAGGCCCGGCGGGTAGAATTGATTGACCGCTGCTATGCCAACAGCGCGGTGCGGCTTGCCACCGGCTGCTTGAAAATCGGAGGGGAGACCTTTGACCCGGAAAAGGTCCTTTGCCTGGAGGTGGAGGCCGACCGCATCGTCCTGCCGCGGGAAGCGATGGGGCCGGCGGATGTGACGTTTATGGCGGCGATTGGGGCGTTTTTGGGCTGGCCGGCGGTGTTTTTCTGCCTGGGGATCAGTTGTCTGCTCGGTTCGATTGTGGGCGGGACGGCGATTGTTTTTAAGAAGCGGGACTGGTCCAGCCGGATTCCCTATGGACCTTACATCGCGGTGGCGGCGGTGGTCTGGATATTTGGGGGTTACCAGTGGCTGAGGGGGTTTTTGCCGCTGAGATAAGGGATCGAGTTTTTTCGGAAAAAACTGTTGAACATCCCCCAAAGGGTGTTTAATAGGTCACGGTGTTAATTATGCCAAAGAAAACCAGCAGCCCGCGCCGCAAACCGACGCTCCAGGAATTGCGCGACCTGGACCTGGAGATCCTGTTTATGGAGGGCGTGGTCAGGCGCGACCCCCATTATATCGAAGCGCTGCAAGTCCTGGGCGACGACTACACGAAGCGCGACCGCTTCCAGGAGGGCCTGCGCATTGACGAGCGCCTGGCCCGTCTGCGCCCGCACGATGCCATCGTCCATTACAATCTGGCTTGCAGCTACTCGTTGACGCAACAGTGTGATTTGGCGGCCGAGGCGCTCAGCACCGCGATCAACCTCGGTTACGATGATTTTGGCCGGATGGCCAAGGACCCGGACCTCAAACATCTCCGTGAACACGCCGGGTATAAAAAAATCCAGGCTAAAATTCGCCGCACCACCGTCAAGGAGACCTGAGCAACGGAGGGCAGGGCGGGCACTCGGCTGCCCGCCGTGGCGCACGCGGAGTGCGCGCCGGGCCGCCCAAGACGGAGACTTTAAGTATGAACGTTGTTGTGCATGGCCGGGCGCGCCATTACCGCACGGTCACTTTCGACGCCGGCCGGAACGCGGTGCAGTTGATCGAGCAACGGCGGCTGCCGCACCGCTTTGAAATCGCGGTGCTGCCCGATTACCGGGCCACGGCGCGGGCCATCGCGGAAATGATGGTGCGCGGGGCCGGGGCCATCGGCGCGACGGCGGCCTACGGCCTGGCCCAGGGGGCGCGCGCTTTTCGCGGAAGCGATCCGGCCCGGTTTTCCGCCCGGCTGCAGTTGGTTTATCAAACCCTTCAGTCCGCCCGCCCCACCGCGATTGACCCGGTCAACGCCATGAACGGGGTCCTGCGCGCCCTGGGGGCGGGAGCCACCGTGGCGGAACAACAGGCGCTGGCCCTGGCCGCGGCGGAGGAATTTGCCAGCGAGGACGTGCGCCACTGCGCCGCCATCGGGCGGCACGGGGAAGAATTGATCCGGGCCGGCGCGAACATTCTGACCCATTGCAACGCCGGCTGGCTGGCCTTCGTGGATATCGGCAGCGCGACGGCGCCGCTCTACGCCGCGCAAAAAGCGGGGAAAAAATTCCATGTTTATTGCGACGAAACCCGGCCGCGCTGCCAGGGGGCGACGCTCACCGCCTGGGAGCTGGCGGGGCAGAAGATATCCCATCAAATTATATGCGACAACGCCGCCGGCCATCTCATGCAGCGCGGAGAAATTGACCTGGTCATCGTGGGAGCCGACCGGGTGCTGGGGCGCACCGGCGAAGTTGCCAACAAAATTGGCACCTACACCAAGGCGGTCCTGGCCCGGCGGCACCATATTCCCTTTTATGTGGCCATCCCGCTTTCGACCCTGGACTGGAACCTGCGCTCCGGCCGGGCCATTCCCATTGAAGAGCGCGAGGAGGGGGAAGTCCTCGGCGCCTGGGGCGAGGCGCGGGGGCGGAGCGGCCCGGTTTACGTGCGCATCGCCAATCCGTCCAGCGGGGCGCGCAATCCCGGGTTTGACGTGACGCCGCCGGAATTGATCACCGGGATCATCACGCCGGAGGGCATTTTCCAGCCGGGGGCGCTGTGGAAGAACCGCCGGCGTCTGGGGCTGGGCGGCCCGTGCCCATGAACCGGCTCTCCTTCTCCTGGCCGGTCATGCGCGCGTCATGGGCGCCTGGGCGGAGCGTTCGCCCTGGCGTTGCCGGGGCAGCGGGGAGTGAGGGCATGACGAGACGGAATTGGGCTGTCATATTGGCCCCGGATTTGCTGAGGAAAGTTGATGCTTGCATTACCTGGACCGAATTGCATATAACAGGACGTGTCACATTGCGAATGGCTGTGCCTAATCTAATGCCCATTTTTGATGCACGTTTAAGCATCTCTGGCCCAATTGGGAACAAGAGGATGGGGAAGTTTTTTCCGGTTGCCTAGAAAAATATGCCGATACGAATCAACTTGATGGCCGAAGCGCAAGCCGCGGAAGAAGCGCGCCGGCGCAATCCCGTCAAATTGGGAATCTGGATTGCGGGGTTTTGCGTGGCGCTGGTGGGGCTGTGGATCGCCAAAGTGCAGATGGACATTTACTTTGCCAAGATGGATCTGAACAGTCTCAATGCGCAGTGGAAGGCCGCGGAAGAAAAATACAACAGCGTCACCAACGAGGAGGCGCGCATCGCCGTCATCCAGGGAAAGATCGCCGCCTTGGACCATCTCCAAACCAACCGGTTTCTCTGGGGCCCGGTGCTCAACGCGCTGCAGCAAACCGTGGTGGACCCGATCCAGGTGACTCATATTTGGGGCCTGCAAACCTATGAGGCGGAGCCGAATAAATCCATCGGCGCCGGCGCCACCATGAAAACGATTCCGGGGATGGCGAATTTTGAAAAGGTCAAGCTGTTCATTGCGGGAAAGGACTACAGCCCGGCGGCGGAGGGATACAAGAAGTACGAGGACACCCTGAACCATTATGATTTCTTCGCCAAAATAATGGGGGGGCGCGACGGCTTCACCATTGATGGCGCGCCCGGCCCGAAGTTTCCGGACGCGCCGGGTTCGGCCCGGGAATTCCGCGTTTTCACCCTGACCAACCAGCTTCCCGACATCCGGCGCAGCGATAAATGATCAAGCTCACTAAAACGCAAAGAGACCAGTTGATCGCCGTGGCCCTGGGCGCGGCGGCGGTCATCGTCTGCTTGTGGTACCTGGTCGTGCTGGCTCAAAACAAACAACTGGCGGCGGCCAACGCCAATTGCGTCAAGATGAGAAAAGTGCTCAAGGATGCCTCCGACAAAGTGCGGGCGGCGGATTTGGTCAGCGCCGAACTGGCCAGGAGCCAGGAGGCTCTCAAACAACGGGAGGCGGGCTTCGCCCCCGAGCACGAGCCTTTCTCGTGGATGATGGAGAAGATGCGCAACTTCCAACTGCCGGCCAATGAGCTGCACCGCTACAAGAGCGTCTCCATCGCCGACATCAAACCGCCGGAAATCACCGACAAAGGGTTGATCCGGGGCTTTCCCTACAAGTGGGCCAAGTTTCACATCACCGGGGAGGGCTACTACCATGATTTTGGAAAGTTTATCGCGGACTTTGAGAATGCCTTTCCTTGCTTTCGCATCCAGGACCTGGATATTTCCGTCCCCGGCATCCGCAAGGACCCGGATATGCTGTCCTACAGCTTCGACATTGTCACGCCCCAGGTGCCGGGCGCGGCGGAAACAAAATGAAATTACCGCGCACATGCCCGAAGAAAGCCGCGCTGGCCGCGCTGGCGGGAGTGCTGATGGCTCTGACCGTCCTGCCCGGATGCAAAAAACCGGTCAAGCCGGCCGCGCCTGCTCCCCTCAAGCCCGCCGCCGGCGTCACAACCGCGGTGGTGACGGCGACCAACCTCCCCGCGGAATTTGTCTCCGTATTTGACGACAGCCCGCCGCCGGGCAATAAAGGGCGGGACCCGTTTAACCCCGACTCGACCCTGCGAAATCCAGTTTCTGAGGCGCCGAAGAGAACGGACGCGGTGGCACGGGTGGATCCCCAGTTGAGGCTTTACAGCGTGACGGGATCACCAGGACGATGGCTGGCGGTGATCAACAACCAGATACTGGCCGTCACCGATCCGGCGACGCCTGTGCGCGTTCCGGGCGGCACTGTCATGGTCAAAGTCGTCGAAATCGGCGAGGATTATGCTGACGTTACGGTTGACGGCGGGGCCGTGAAAAAGCGATTAACCATGGGCCAAAGAAAGTGAGCGCCCTGCCTGCCATGAAATTCTCCACCTCTCACCCCATCAAGACTGACCAATGCCTATGAAAATTAAACTTCTCATGTTTCTCATCATCCTGGTTGCGGCGCCGGCGCTGATCAGTCTGGCTCAGACCACCGCGGCGAACTCCACGCCCGCGCAAGACGCGGCGACCAACGCGGTAGCGGCGCCACCCGGCAGCACTCCGCCGCAAACCAACACGACGCAAACCACCACGACGCAAACGACCACGACGCAAACCACCACCGCGCCGACTGTCCCGACGCCAACGGTCGCGATGCCGCTCACCACCATGGCGACGACGAACACCGCCCCCGGCGAGGAAGTGGCGGAAGTTCTGGCCTTTGACGATCTCCCCCTGCCCGACGCCATCCGGCAGTTGGCCACGCTGGCGGGGCTAAACATTCAATTTGATCACAGGCTGGACAACCCGGTGGACCCGGTGACCAAGCTTCCCGTGGCGCCGCCGACGGTGAAGGAAAAATGGAGGAACCTGACCCCGCTGCAGGCGCTGCAAGCGTTGCTGGACAAGTATGACTGGCAGATGAAGAAAAGCCCCAGCACGCCGGTCGTGATCATCAGCGCCAAGGAGGCTAACGCGGTTGAGCCCAAGGTGATGGAGGTGATCCTGCTGGGCTACAGCGAACCCACCAACATCGTGAATGAAGTGCAAAAAGCCATGCCTGCCGTCACCGTCATTCAAGACCTCCGCACCCACCAAGTGATTGTCACCTGCACGGAGCGGGAAATGCCCGCCGTCAAACAGTTGATCTCCCGGCTGGACAGCGCGACGGGCCAGATCTTGATTGAAGCCAAGATCATCGAAACCATCAAGGACATCAATTCGGCCAAGGGGATTGATTGGACCGGAACCCTCCAAGCCCAGCATCTGAGCGCCGGCAATGGGCTGACGGGTGGAACCACCACCGCCACCACGCAAAACGGGAACAACCTCGCGGGCGCCGCCGCGACCGCCCCGGGGGGCCGGACAGGAACCCCCGTCACGTCCATCGTCAACAGCAGCAGCAGTTATGTCACCACCACGCTGGCCAACACGGCCCAGGCGGGAGGGGTGACGATCAGCACGTCCGGCGGCTTCAACCCGAAGACCGCCTTCCTCAATGCGGATGGCGTCTCCGCGATCCTCGAATTTTTAAATACCGACGCCGACACCAAGTCCATCGCCCTGCCGCGCACCGTCTCGCTCGACGGCCAGAAAACGACCTTGGCCGTCATTCAAAACATTCCTATTTTTGAACAACAACAGAGTGCCCCGACGGCCGGCGCCGCCTCGGGTCTGGCCACGGTGCTGCCCAATTATGAAAAGAAGGTGGGCGAAACGATCCTCAACGAAGTCGGCTTCAAACTCACCGTGACTCCGCGCATTGCCGGCGCCTCCAACGTGCTCATCACCGTCCAGCCGGAAATCTCCACCGTGGACACCAAAATAGCCACCAGCACCTTGAACGGCCAGGTGGAAACCTCCCCCATCTTCGACCGCCGGCTGATCACCACCGTAGCGTCCGTTCCCAGCGGGTACACCCTGGTCCTGGGCGGGCTGGATAACGACGTGATAGCCAAGACCTATACCAAGGTGCCGGGGTTGGGCGACCTGCCGGGCATCGGCTCGCTGTTCCGCAGCAACACCCGGGACCATACGCGGGATACCATCCTGATATTTGTCACCCCGACCATCATTAAGGAATCCGACTTCCAACCCACCACCACCGATTTCCTGAAGAGCAGGAATGAGCCGATGCCGACCACCAAAGATGCGGCCTGGGACCGGGGCGAGCCTTACGATTGGACCAAGCCCCAATCACCCGTTCAGCCAGTCTATAAGCCCTGAACACCCTGAAAATATGCAACTGGTTTTAAAAAATTGCGCGGGAGGAAAAGGGGGCGTGGCCGGCTGGGCGGCCCTGCTCGCCTGCCTGGGGGTGCTCGCCTGGGCTCCGGCCCTCCGGGCACAAATTGATTACGAGCAGACCAACGTCGCCGTGGTCACCATCGGAGGCGGCCCGCCCGCGGGCCATCTTTGCGGCAGCCCTGCTGGTTTCGTGGACGGCAACACGCAGGAGTTTTCCCAATTTGACGGCCCCGTGGCCCTGGCCCTGAATTCCCAGGCGACTCTCTTCATCGCCGACTACACGAATAACGCGGTTCGCATGGTCACGTCCGTCACCTCAATCGGGGTCAACGGCAACAGCACCACCGTGACCCCGTCCTATTTCACCGGCCTGCCCGGGGTGGTGGGCGTCGCGGTGGACGCGGCCGACAACCTGTATGTCCTGACGCAGGGCGACCACACGCTGAGAAAATACAATTATTCGTTCAATTTGCTTTTCACCAACCTCCTCCCCTATACGCCGGCGGCGCTGGCCGTTTCCCAGGACGCGGCCACCAACATCTTTGTCGCCTTCACCAACGGGATGGTCCTGGAATATGCGCAGTCCGGCGCCGCGATTGTCGGCACCAATACCATCGTCGCCAGCGGTTCCAAGTTGAAGCCCGGCGGGATCGCGTGGAGGCACGATGGCGTGCTGGCGGTGAGCGACCTGGCCAATAACGCCATTTACCTCCTGACCGGCGTCGTTAACTCCGTTCCCCTGCTCTACGCCGGCGGCGGCGCCAATGGTTCGACGCCGGGTTGGGTGGACGGCGCCTTTGGCTTTGCGGAGTTCAACGGGCCGCGCGGCCTGGCGTGGTCGCCCGACGGCCAGTTGGTGGTGGCGGACCGGTTGAACAACGCGGTGAGGCGGATCAATGCCTCGGGAACCACCAGCACCATTTACGGAGTCAACACTAATTTGTGGGGGCCGTCCGATTGCTCGGCGGGAATTTTCGCGGGCTGGGTGGATGGTGGTTTCGGCGGGAATCAAACCAACGCCACCGGCTGCGCCCCGGCGGGCGTGATCATTGCCCCGTCCAGCACGATCTACGTCACCGAACTCCATTACGATCTGCTGCGCGAGGTGACGGGAGTCCTCTTCGGCAGCACCACCAATGGCGGCACCAACAGCGCCGGCACGACCAACGCGGTCATCCCGCCGCCGGTTTTCAGCCCCAATTCCGGGTACTTCCCGGAATGCCAGACCATCTTCGTGACCAGTACAGTCCCGTCGGTTTATTACACCACGGACGGAACGATCCCCACCACCAACAGCCCGTTGATGGTGCAGATGACGAACGTCACCGTCGTCAACAACCAGCTCCTTTATGAAGGCTCCCTGGAGTGGTGCAATTCCCTGCATGATTTGAGTTTCTTGCACCTCCTTGCCGCCAGCGGCACCAATGTCAGCGTGGTGACCAATGGCTTCGCCAGCCCTGTCAATCAAATCGGCTTCCCCGCCCCCCGGTTCGCCGGCAGCGGTTCGACGGCGGTCATTCCGCTGGTGGTCAACTTGCAAAGCAACACCACGCTGGCCTCGATTCAATTCGACATCGAAATCATTCCGACGACGAGCACCACGCCGCCCATTTCGGCGGTGACCCTCCTGCCCATCACCACCAACGATTTCCTCCAGCTCGTCGGGCCGGCGCCGGGAAATGCGCCGGTCAATTACCTGACCTTGTCTTTCCCGCCGGGGAGCAACGGGCTGGGGATGGTGGTCTTTGCGTCGGGCAGTTCTGGATTTAGCGTGCAGGATTTCGCGACGGTGGCCTTGCTGGAAGTGCCCATTCCAACCACCGCCGTCGAAGGGCAAAGCTATACCCTCAACGTGCTCAACGCCTCCGGCACCTCGGATGGAGCCCAAGCCAACGTGCCTCTGAGCTCCATGCCCATCCAGACCCTGACCATTTCCAACTACCAGTATTTTGTGGGGGATTCCTCGCCCTCCAGCGGGTACGAGGCGGGCGAATTTGGCGACGGCACCCTCAACAACAGCGACGTCAACAATGCGCTCCTGGCCTCGGTCGGCATCCATGTTCCCTTTAGCTTCACGGACGCTTACAGCGCGATGGATGTGTATCCCGAAACGGCCACTGAAATAGGCGACGGCTTGATCACCTTTCTCGATTGGCAGCATATTTTATTGCGCTCACTCTTCATCGAAACCAACAACTGGGTCCGCTTCTGGACCAATGGCGGCTTTCTCTCGCACGAGCGCATTGCCTGGGCGCCCGGACAGATCGTCACCAATGGCGTATCCCCAAATCTTGCCCGGGCCACCACCGGCAAACGCGCTGTCGCCGTTCCCCAGCCGGGGGTGGTTTGGCTGCGGCAGGCCTCCATCCACGCCGGAACCCTTGCCCAATTGGCTCCTGGCAACACTTATTCCATCCCCGTCTATGTCAATGTCCTGCCGGGATACAGCTTGTCCGGCCTCCAATTCCGCGCCACGCTCGTGCCCAACGGGGCTGCGCCCGTGCCGGGCCAGATTCAATTTAACGCCGCGCCCGGGCTGCCCCCTGCTTATGCCTCCACCAATGGACTCTCGCCCAACGACATCATTTCCGCCTGGTCGCTCTTCAAGCCTTTCACCCCGGCGCTGCAGGGCAGCAATGCGCTCGGCTCGATTTCATTCCAAGTCCCGCCCGGGGCTCAAAGCGGACAATCCTACACCGTGCGCTTTTCCGGAGTGGACGGGTCGCCCGACTTGGAAACGCTCTATCAACTGGAAAGCGTGCCGGGGTCGGTCTGGGTGAACTCCGCCGCGCTCAGCCCGCCGCAAATCACCTCCGACGAGTGGAGGCTTTACTTCTTCGGCAGCCTGACCAACGCCCTGGCGCAGGATAACGCGGACCCGGATGGGGACGGCGCGCCCAACTGGCAGGAATATCTGGCCGGAACCAATCCCACCAACGCCCTTTCCGCGCTGCAATTCTCCAGCGCCGGTTTCCTCCCCGGCGGCGCGCAAAACATTAATTTGAGCTGGCAGACGGCGCCGGGCAGGATGTACGTCCTGGAATCCAGCCCGGCGGCCGGGGGAAACAACTGGACACCTGTCAACACCAATTTGGGTGATGGCAACGGCTTCCAGGCAGTCCTCACCAACCACACGGGCACCGCGCGCTTCTATCGCATCCAACTAGTCCAGCCATGACCACGACACAAAAATCCATGAGGGCATCCGGCGGCCTGAGGCGGGCCGGCGCAGTGCTGGCCACGATCCTGTTCGCCGCCGGCCTGCACGGCCAGCAACAAATCGCCACCGTCATTGCCACGGGTCTGAATGAACCGAGCTACATTGCCAGCGACCCGAACAATAACATTTACATCACCGATGCCGCCAACAATCGCATCGTCGAGTTCGTTCCCCTGACCAATGGCGTGTCCACCCTGGCCGGGTCCGGGACCACCCAGGGCGGATACAGCAACAGCATTTACGGCGATCAGGCTCTCTTTTCGTATCCTTTGGGCATTGCCTATGATCCGTTCCGCGGAGGATTGGTGGTGGTGGACCAGGCCAATCAAGTGTTGCGGCTGGTAACTCTGGGCGGCGCCGTCTCCACTCTGGCCGGCGTCCCGTCCACCATGGCCAACCCGGACGGCGGGGCCAACGACGGCCCTGCGGCCACGGCCCAATTCAGCTACCCTGTCGGCATCACCAGCGATGGCGTGGGAAACCTTTATATCGCCGACACGGGCAACAGCGCCATCCGCCGCGTCAACAGCACCAACGGGGTGACCACGGTGCTGGTGACCAACTACAACTTCAGAGGCCCGACGGCCGTGGCGTTGGACACGAATAACAACCTTTGGGTGGCCGACACCGGGAATGACACCATTTGCGTCATCAGCAATATCAGCATCATCACCAATCAAACGGCCTACCTCATCGCCGGCACGGTTCGCAAGACCGGCACCAACGATGCGGCCAACGCGGCCAGCGCCTTGTTCAACCAGCCCGGCGGGTTGCTGTGGGACCCGAACGGAGCCGGTTTGTTTATCAGCGACACCGGCAACGACACGGTGCGGCGGCTCTATTTCAACACGGCGCAGGGCGGCTTGTCCGTGCAAACCGTGGCCGGCCTTCCGGACAAGCCGGGAAACACGGACGGGGTGATCTCGGTCGCCCAGTTTAGGTCTCCGCTCGGCCTGGCGGCGGATGTGATCAATAACGGCTATTACATCGTGGACATGCAGAACAATGAGTTGCGCACCTATCAAACCGGCCCGCCCCAGCCGCCGGTGCAGAACCCGCAAATCGGCTTGGTCACCTTTCCCCCCAATCCCGCGACGGGGTCGGCGTCCTCCCTCTTCACCCCGCTGCCCAACGGGGGCATTTTCAACACCAACAACATCATCGCCCTTTACAATGCCGACTCGGACCCGAACGTGCAGACGTATTACCTGGTGACCAACACCCCGGCCAACCAATTTGTCAATCCGCCGGTTCCCGGCACCAATTCGCTCTTCGCGCCCAATTATCCCGGGAACGGATCGCCGGAAAACAGCCAGGACACGACCACTTTGTTCCAACCGCTGCCTTACGAGGTGACGCTGTATGCGATCAGTATGGCCAAGGGCCGCGCTCCCAGCCAGGTGGTCAGCGCCGACTTTTCCTATATCACGGCCCCTCCGGTCATCGTCGGCAAAAATGGAGCCGCGGTGGAAATAACCGATCTCACCGTGCCTTCGACCATGTGGTACACTTTGAACAGCAACGCGCCGGTGCCCAACGCGCCCGGCAACTTCGGCCCGCTCACCTCTCCCGCCATTATTTCCTTCCCGGTCGAGAGCAACGTCACTCTCACGGTGCAGGCTTATTCCCCCGGCTTTGCTCCCAGCGCCCTGGTCTCCCAGACGTTTGCCGCCTCCAATTTCATCACCGATCAAATCACCTTCGGCTTTGCCTCGGGTGAAGCCTCCAGCCAGTTCGTGGGAGCCGCCGGGCGGCGCTTTTACGTTCCAATCACCCTCAGCCTTCTGCCGTCGGGGGAGACGATGTATTCCCTGCAGTTCGACGTCACCGTCACCAACCTCTCCGTCGCCCCGCCGGTGGGGCAAACTTACACCTTCGAGTCCATGCTCGTGCAGCCGGTGGGCCAAACCAACGGGCAGACCTTTTATGCGCCGATTCCCCCGGCCATGTTTAACGGCACCACGTTGCAAAGCCTGCTTTTTACCAATTCCAGCCTCAACCTGCTTGGCATCGGATGGCTGGAAATCCTGGGGGAGACCAATCTGTATAACACGGCGTCGCAGGATTTGATCAGCTTTTCGCAGGCCTACGAAAATGTCTTTTCCAGTGGCTCCGGCAGTACCATTGTTGGCGGCTATTCTTTTGTCATTCCCGCCAAGGCGCTCCCAAATCAGGCCTATCAGGTCCAGATCATCCGGCCCTCCGCCGACGGCGATAGTTTCGCAGAAAACGTTCTCATCCAGGCACCGACCAATGGCTCGTTGCAGGCGGGCGCCATCAATT
This sequence comes from Verrucomicrobiota bacterium, assembly GCA_049513975.1. Classification (GTDB taxonomy): domain Bacteria; phylum Verrucomicrobiota; class Verrucomicrobiia; order Limisphaerales; family Palsa-1400; genus JBEKOF01. The sequence goes on from JBEKVM010000102.1 coordinate 14,357, forward strand.
CCATCAAGAATGTAACCGTGGGCGTGATCCCTTATCTGGTTGGGGATGTGGCGCCGTTCCGATGGTTCAACGCCGGTGATTTTGGCGACGGCCAACTCCTCAACAATGACGTTTTGCAAACCTTCCGCTCTGCCGTTTACCAACTAAACATACCCAAGGCCGGCAGTGATTTTTTTGACGCCATGGATTCTTCCGATGGGACGTTCAACAATTATTACACGGAGACCGATGCGCAGATTGACGCGATAACCACCGGAGACGGACATCTGGACGTGACGGATGTTTATGTGACCTTCCGCCGCTCCCTGGATCCTTCCTTAAAGTGGGTCGAGCGCTTTTGGTCCAATGGCCTCCCGTACTTCCAGTACGTGCCGAATGTGTACATTCCAACCGTGGTCAAGGCGCCGTCGGCGCGCGTCCCTCACGTGTCCACCGGGACGCCGCATTTCATTGCGGTCGGGGCGGATATTGTCCAGGCGGGCGGCAGTCAGACCGTGCAGGTGCCCATCCGGGTTCTGGCGGCGGATTCACTTCCCATCCGCGTTCTGGCGATGAACGTGGATGTCATCCCGCTCGACGGCTCTCCCGCCGTGACCAACGCCGTCTCTTTCTCCCCCGCCGCCGGTTTGGGGACGCCTGCCATAACCATGTCGCAAGGCGCCAATAATTACGCCGCCGCCTGGCTTAATTCCTCCAACTCCGGCGTCAGCGGCACGAATGTCATCGGCACGGTCACCGTCACTTTGCCGCCCAATGTCACCGCCAATGCGTCTTACCTGGTGCATTTCGAGCATTTCTCCGCCTCGCCCAACGGCCTGGCTCTGTTCCAATCCACCATCACGGACGGCTTGATTACGGTGGGCAATCGCACTGGTTCGAGCTGGGGCGATGGCATCCCGGACACCTGGCGGCTGCTTTATTTCGGCACCATTTCCAACCTCCTCTCCGCCGCCAGCCTCGATCCCGATGGCGACGGCGCATCCAACTGGCAGGAGTATGTCGCGGGCACCAATCCGCTGGATCCCGCCTCCGTGCTGCGGCTGACGCCGGTGGCGCCTTCCCCCAACTTCACCGTGCAATGGCCTTCCGTGCCGGGCAAAACTTATATGGTACAGAGTTCGGCTTCCCTGTTCTCCACCAACTGGTCCATCACCGCCAGCAACCTGCCTGGCACCGGGCAAATGATGCAGTTGTCGGACACCAACACCCCCGCCCCGCCGGTCCTGTTCTACCGCGTGCAGGTGCAGTGATGCTTGCTACTGGATGGCCAGTTCCTGCTTGATTTTGAATTTTTCCACGCGCTTGCGCAAGGTGGAGCGGGTGATGCCGAGAAGTTTGGCGGCCTGGACCTGGTTGCCTTTGGTTTCCAACAGGGCCTGGATGATGAGTTCCCGTTCCACCGCGGGCAGAACTTTCAGTTTGCCCTCCTGGCGCGCCCAGGCAAACAAAGTCCGCCCCACCGCGGACCAATCCAGCAGGCCGCCGCCCGCCGCCGCCGCCGCCGCCGCCTTGGCGGCCGGGGCCGGGCCGGGCTTGTCCAGTCCGGCCGCGGGGAGGCTGGAGATTTCCGGCGGCAGGTCGCCGGGGAGAATAACGTCGCCCTTGGCCATGACGGTGGCCCGCTGCACCACGTTCTCCAGTTCCCGCACGTTGCCCGGCCAGTGGAAGCGCTCCAGCAGTTCGGCCGCCGCCGGCAGGATGGATTTGGGGGCGCGCCCCTGGGCCTGGGCGAACTTCTTTAAAAAATAGTTGACAAGCAGCGGGATGTCGTCGCGCCGCTCGCGCAGCGGCGGAATGGGAACGCGCACGACGTTGAGGCGGTAAAACAAGTCCTCGCGGAATTCGCGGGCGGCCACGGCCTGTTCCAGCGGCTTGTGGGTGGCGGCGATCACGCGCACGTCCACCTGGAGGGATTGGTTGCCGCCGACGCGCTCAAAGGCGCCGGACTGGAGGACGCGCAGGATTTTGGCCTGGGTGGAAAGGGTCATGTCGCCGATCTCGTCGAGGAAGATGGTGCCGTGATTGCACTGCTCGAATTTGCCGATGCGCTGGGCGGCCGCGCCGGTGAAGGCGCCTTTTTCGTGGCCGAACAATTCGCTTTCCAGCAAGTTTTCCGGGATGGCGGCGCAGTTGATGGCCAGGAAGGTCTGGGAGTTGCGCTGGCTGTGGTGATAAATGGCGCGCGCCACCAGTTCCTTGCCCGTGCCGCTTTCCCCGGTGATGAGCGCGGTGGCGTTGCTCCCGGCCAGTTGCCCGATGATTTTGAAGACGTTCTGCATGCCCTGGCTGCGCCCGATGATGCCCAAATCGTAATCCTCCGATTCCAGCAAGGGCTGGTAGGAGACGACCTGGCGCATGTCGCGGGCGGCCTTGAGGGCGTCGAGGACGACCTGCTTGAGGCGGGGCACATCAAAGGGTTTGAGGAGATAATCGTAAGCGCCCAGCTTCATCGCCTCGATGGCCGTCTGGGTGGTGCCGTAGGCGGTCATCATGATGACCATTTGTTTGGCGTCCATCTGGCGCAGACGGCGGAGGGTTTCCAGGCCGCTCATCCCGCCCATGCGCACGTCCATGATGACCAGGTCGGGTTTGAGGCGGGGGATGAGCTTAAGCCCCTCCTCGCCGCTGTCCGCCGTGGTCAACTGGATTTCCGGCTGGTCAAAAATGCGGCGGAAGGAGTATTGCACGTCCGCCTCGTCATCAATTAAAAGGAGCTTGTCCATGTTCACGCGCCCGCAGCATAACCACGGGGAAGGCAAAATGAAGAATGAAAAATAACACGATTAGGCACGATCAGGCACGATTGGGAAGGGGTTGGATGGCCGCAAGAGGGCACAAAAGACCGCAGAAGAAGGCATTGTTGCACTGACCGGGACATGGAAAACACCTTGATTAGCCTTGATTGACCTTGATTGGAAAGGCTTGATTTAGTGTGTAAATGGTTCATGGAAAGGCATTTGGGTTGAATTGCCGCGAAGATGCGCAAAAGTCGCAAAAATTCCACCACTGCAAGCCGGGACCCAAGATGAATTGACCGCAAAGATCACAGCCCGGCAAAGCCGCAAGCGAATCCGGAATGGCCCGCAGATCACGCAGATGGACGCAGATGAAGGACTTTTCTTTTCCCTATCTGCGTCAATCTGCGTCCATCTGCGGGCAAAGGCCTTTCCTGAGATACAATGGTCGTTTTTTCCATGGTTGAATTTGCTTGAATTCACTTGAATCTGGTCAAATTGGGTCGAATTGGGTGACGACTTTAACGCTAAAGGTGGATGCTCCATTTGGCGGCAGCGTGGCAAATGATAAATCGCCGGAATCCCGGATTGGTTCCCAGCGCCGCCTGACCTTTGTGGCCTTGCCCTCATTTCTGAGGATAGATTAGTTGATAAGCCAGATTCTGTCAACGGAAAAGTTCATGGGACATGCGACTGACGTGGTATGAAGGACGGACGGTGGAAGATCGTCAAGGGCTTGGGTGCCATTCCTGACGCAGGTTTAAAAAGTGATGACTGACACTTGCATGGAAGCAACCTAGCCGACGCAGGTTGAAAATAAAAGGCCAAAGCGGCTGATTTCATTTTAAAGGGTTATGTTCGACGCGAAATGCAGGTTTGGTGGAGTTCGCAGGATCCATTTTGCGCCATGCATCAGATAGAAATCTACATGACAACCCATCCGATTGACGTGATATGAAGGAAGGACGGTGGAAGATCGTCAAGGGCCTCGGTGTCATTGCTGACACGGATCTAAAAATTGAGGGCTGACGCCGCCTCGCCGGCTCTGACACCTCCTGCCGCCCGTAAATCCACCCTGCTTACACCATTGTTTAATACCGCTAATCTTTCTCGCCGCTTGCAATCATTCAGCCATTGCGATATGCTGCGTTCAATGAAATATCAAATTTCCCAAATGAAGCTTGAAGTTTTGATCCAATACTTCAAAGAAAATGCGCTCAATTTAAATCCTGCCTTCCAGCGAGGCCGGGTTTGGACCTTAAAAATGCGTAAGAGCCTGCTCAAAAACATACTCCAAGGGAAACCATTGCCCGCGATCTTCTTATATAAAGAAGCAACAGGATCAAGATATTCTTACATTATTCTTGATGGCAAGCAGCGCCTTGAAAGCATCCTGCTTTATGTTGGAGATCAGCGTGAAGATTTACGTATTCCCGCATGGACAACATATTTCTTCCTGAAAAAGGACAAGGACCAAGCGCATTTTCAAGCAGAGTCTAATAGTGTCCTTAAATCGCTTAAAGATTTAACAGACGAGGAAATGTTGCAGTTCCGAGACTACCTGCTTTCGACTATAGAGATTGATCTATCAGACGGAACCAGCCTTGAAGAAATCATTCAACTTTTTGTGGATATTAACCAACAAGGAGTTCAGGTAAAACGTTTTGACATTGTAAAGGCTCTGTCAATGAAAGACCCGGCGCTATTACAAGTTTTTAACCTAATTGCTATGAAACAGAGGCGCGGAGAAGATATGTTCTATAAACTAAGGAAAACAGTCTTCGGTCGCGTGCTTAGGCAGTTAGATATTGTTAAGCCTGGATATGATACGATGAACCAAGTGGATATAATGTGGGAGAAGTTGTTTGAGCTTGGTCTGTTCGTAGCAACATCGAAACATCGTAAACCAGTTCAAATTTTACGAGAATTCATAAGTCGCAAAGCCCCAAAACCAAAGCTAACTCGAAAACAAATCGGCATATTAAGCAATGTGTTTCGATTTATAGCAACGGCATATAATGATGTTGCTATATCACAAACTAGATGGGCCACCGAGCAAACCCATTTCTACATTTTTGCAACAGCTTTAATCAATGAAGCAAAAACAAACCCCATTTTGCCGCAATGTTACGTCAGTAAGCTGGTCCAATTCGATTCATTACTTAACGGGGACGGATTGAATACTATTGATAAACAGATTCGGAAAAAGGTTAGGAAATATATAGAATTGTCTGCAAAGCAGACCACGGATGCGGCCAAGCGTGATGATAGGGAGAAATTATTTACGCAAATTGTTAAGTCTCTATAAAGTTTAGTATGAAGAACCAACCCACAGCATCCAGGGACGGTACGGCATTTTTCAAACTGCCGTGGTCCCGTGCTTGCGCGCTATCAAGCCTTTCAGCGCAAAGTCGCCAGGCCCTCAAGACGCCAAGGCGGGAAGAGTTCTTTGCAGTGCGGACTGGTTGCCCCAGAGAAGCCCTCTGGCGACGGCGGACCCCTGACCACGCTGCGCTCAAACACGGATAATAGGTCTTTATGCGGCGGCCGATTATGCACATAAACTTTAAAAAATGAGGGCCGACGTTGGCCCGACATTGGGCAGTGCGTACCGACATTGGCCCGACATTCGCCATGCCAACAAAAGGCGGGTTACACGTCCTAAGGGGCAAGATTAAATTGCAAGATTGACTGCCACCCGACACCCGCCAGAAACACTTTCGGATACTCGCACAATGCATCTCTCAGAAATTTACAATTTTGGGGTTTTGAGGGCGGACGTTTTATCGGGAAGGGTACAAAGGAGGCGAATCCGCCTGTCGATGGCAGGCAAATCCATCCCACTGCCTTGTCATTCGAGAAAACATATAACCCCACTAAAACTAATGCCCTTCGGAAATTCCTGTGGGTTTTGACAGCCTGACGGCGCTTCGGGGCAGATAAGCGTCATTTCCTTCACAAAAAGCACCGGAAATAAAATTCGCTTGTATCTATGAGTTGACAT
>JBEKVM010000103.1:0-32506 GCA_049513975.1 Verrucomicrobiota bacterium
CCCGCGGGCGGTTCGTCAACCCGTCAGCAGCTGGCCACGCCTACTCAAAAACACCTCATCGCAAGGACCCATCACCATCACAATCCTTCCGCCATGAATTTCCGAAGGGCATTAGGGCTAACAGGGCGCAAGCTTCCCAAGTGGCTGATGATCAAGGCCTCGCAAAATTCCTCAATTCTTGCGGTTTCCCGTTGACAACCCGTACTTAAATGCTATTCTTACCTGAGTGATGAGGACAAGTCACTCAGAGTCGGGGTGTCGAATGGCGGCGGTCGGGCCGGTGTCCGCGCGCTTCCGTTTAAGTCCACTCCGTCCACCGCGTCCACCCCGTCCACAGTCACCTCCAACTTTATCGTTACCGCCCTGCTTCCTATTCTGCACTCTGCATGCCCTGGCCGCCAACTCGTCCGCCAAAGGCCTGGCGACGGCGGCTGCGTTCTGCATTTGCCCCCCGGCCCGGTCAAACTCAGTCCAACCACTTTCCAACCTTGACCAACCTTGACCATGAGCAGCCACCCCGTTCTGGGCCTTCTGAGCCTTTTTTCGACAATTCAACTCAAGTGCCTGTCCATGAACAATTTACGCTCCAAAACGAGTTTCCCTCATCAAGCCCAATCAAGGTAAATCAAGGTGTTTTTTGAACCCCCCGTCCCTCACTCCCTCACTCCCCACAGCCATGTCCCATCCTTCATCCTTCATCCTTCATCCTTCATCCTTCATCCTTTGCTCCACCACTCCGTTCTGCCTGTCACCGCGATTGCGCGCTGCCAATATTTGAATGATTTTCCGCAATTTCTGACCACCTTTGGCGATTGACTCAATGCCCTCCTTTGTTAGATTGCGTCACAAATCTAAATGGAAACTGCTTATGGCCAAAACAATTACCAAATCAAATAAATACGTTTATCTCTTCGGCAACAAAAAAGCCGACGGCAACGGCTCCATGAAGCCTCTGCTGGGCGGCAAGGGCGCCAACCTGGCGGAAATGACCCGCATCGGCCTGCCCGTTCCCCCCGGCTTCACCATCACCACTGAAGTCTGCACCTACTTCTACGCCCACAAACACACCTATCCCAAGGAAATGTGGGCCCAGGTCAAAGCCGGCATCGCCAACACCGAGAGCATCCTGGGCAAACGCTTTGGCGACCTGGAAAAACCCCTTCTCGTCTCCGTCCGTTCCGGCGCCCGCGATTCCATGCCCGGCATGATGGACACCATTTTGAACCTCGGCCTCAACGACCAAACCGTCGCCGCCCTCGAAAAAGCCAGCAACAACCCGCGCTTTGCCTGGGATTGCTACCGCCGCTTCATCCAAATGTACGGCGACGTCGTTATGGGCGTGCAGAAGAAACCCGGCGAAGACCACGAGCCGTTTGAAACGGTCATCGAAACTTTGAAAGCCGAGCTTTTCCCAGGCCGCCAAAACGTCGAGGACACCAAAATTGACCACAAGGGCCTCCAGACCCTGGTGCAACGCTTCAAGGCTCTGGTCAAGGAACGCACTGGCAAGGACTTCCCCACCGATCCCTGGGTCCAGCTCGAAGGCGCTATCGGCGCCGTCTTCCGTTCCTGGATGAACGACCGCGCCATTGTCTATCGCGCCAAGTATAATATACCCTCCGAGTGGGGCACCGCCGTCAGTGTCCAGTCCATGGTCTACGGTAATACCGGCGAGAAATCCGGCTCCGGCGTCGCCTTTACCCGCGATCCCGCTTCCGGCGAAAAAGTTTTCTACGGCGAATTCCTCATGAACGCCCAGGGCGAGGACGTCGTGGCCGGCGTCCGCACTCCCAAGCCGGTGGCCGAACTGGAAAAAATCATGCCCCCCGCCGCCGCCGAGCTGGCCCAGGTCCGCCAAACCCTGGAAAGCCATTTCCGCGATGTCCAGGATTTTGAGTTCACCATTGAAGACGGCAAACTTTTCATGCTCCAGACCCGCAACGGCAAACGCACCGGTCTGGCCGCCGTCCGTTTCGCCGTCGAAATGGAACGCGAAAAATTAATCACTTGGGAGGAAGCCGTCCAGCGGGTCCCCGCCGGACAATTGGACCAGGTGCTCGCACCCGTCTTTGACCGCGCCGCCATTAAATCCGCCAAAGTCATTGCCAGGGGCCTGCCCGCCGGACCCGGCGCCGCCTCCGGCCGCATTTATTTTAACGCCGAACGCGCCGTCGAAGCCGCCCACGCCGGCCAGAAGGTCCTCCTCGTCCGCGTCGAAACTTCCCCCGAGGACTTGCGCGGCATGATCGCCGCCGAAGGCATCCTCACCGCTCGCGGCGGCGTCAGCTCCCACGCCGCCCTGGTCGCCCGCCAGATGGGCAAGGTCTGCGTCTGCGGCGCCAGCGCCCTGCAGGTGGATTACGCCAAAAAAACCCTCACCGTCAGCGGCCAGACTTTCAACGAAGGGGACTTCCTCTCCATTGACGGCACCGCCGGCGCCGTTTATGCCGGCGAAGTCAAGACCGCCCCCTCCGAAATCGTCCAGGTGCTCATCGGCAAGACCCTGGACCTCAAGGACAGCCGCATCTGTCAAGACTATCTGCAACTGATGAAGTGGTGCGCCAGGGCCACCCGCCTGGGGGTCCGCACCAACGCCGATTCCCCCGAACAGGCCGCCAACGCCGTCGCCTTCGGCGCCGCCGGCATCGGCCTCTGCCGCACCGAGCACATGTTCTTCGAGGGAAATCGTATTGACTCCATGCGCGAAATGATCCTCGCCGAAAACACGGAGGACCGCAAAAAGGCCCTGGCCAAGCTCCTTCCCTACCAGCGCAACGATTTCGCCGGCATCTTCCGCGAATTGAAGGGCCTGCCCGCCACCATCCGCACCCTCGACCCGCCCCTCCACGAATTCCTGCCCCACGAGGATGCCGCCCAGAAGGACCTCGCCGCCAAAATGGGCGTCCCGGTGGAGAAAATCCAGCGGCGCGTCAAGGAACTCCACGAATTCAACCCCATGCTCGGCTTGCGCGGCTGCCGCCTCGGCATCGTCTATCCCGAAATCACCGAGATGCAAACCCGCGCCATCATCGAAGCCGCCGCCCTGGTGCAAAAGGAGGGCATCCCCGTCAAGCCGGAGATTATGATTGTGCTCGTCGGTTTCCCCAAGGAGTTGCAAAACCAGTTGGAGGTAGTCCATCGCGTCGCCCGGCAGGTGCAGGAAGAGCAAAAAACCAAGGTCAAATACCTCGTCGGCACCATGATCGAAATTCCCCGCGGGGCCTTGGCCGCCGGCGAGATCGCCAAAGACGCCCAATTCTTCAGCTTCGGCACCAACGATCTCACCCAGACCTGTCTGGGCATGAGCCGCGACGATTCCGGCAGCTTCCTCACAAAATATCAGGAACTGGAAATCATCACGCAGAACCCCTTCGCCGCCATTGATCAATCCGGCGTCGGCGAGTTGATGAAGATTGCCGTCGAGCGGGGCCGCAAGACCCGGCCCGACATCAAGCTCGGCATCTGTGGCGAGCACGGCGGCGAACCTTCCAGCGTCAAATTCTGTCACCGCATCGGTTTGGCCTATGTCAGTTGTTCGCCCTTCCGCGTCCCCATCGCCCGCCTCGCCGCCGCCCAGGCCGCCATCGAAGAGAAAAACTCCAAGCGCAAAAAGTAATGCCGTTCCCAGTTTGCTCTTGCGCTATAGCGGCGGTCTGCGACCGCCGCCAATCGGCTACCCGACCGTGCAGGTCTGGCCGGCACGGAGCGAAACAGCTTGCGCGAATTCCAGCGTGGTCAGCGTCCCCTGCCGCGTGGCTTGGGCCTCCATCGCACGTCCGGCCACCCGGACGGCCGGCTTGTTGCCGCGCAGGTTCACCTGGAGTCTCTTGAAGGTCAGGCTGCCGGACTGGCACTCCAGGCTCAGGGCTCCACCCTTGCGGCTGATCCGGCCAAAACCGGAAGCGGTCACCCAGGGCGCATGAAAGTCGCCGGGCACGGACGGAATGACAGTCAACAATTGCGCCGGCCAATCCGGCTTGAAACCCGTCGCCGCCAGCAGCGTCGTCCAACTGCTCATCGCCCGCGTGTAGTGCCCCCCGCATTCCACATGGTTCCAAGGCATTCCTGCCCGAAGGTAGCGGCGATGGACCGCTTCCACCAGACGGACCCCTTCGGCATAACATCCGTGGTCCATCAAAAACGAGGCGAAGGCAAACTCGATTCCGGACCACACACCTCCGGCCTGGTGGTTGTTCATCGCCGGTCCATCCTTCCCGCCTTTGGGCGCGGTGGCATTGTGCAGGCCCACTTCGGGACTGTAGTTGTTCTTCCAAATGCTGTCCACCGCCCGGTTGAGATTCTTCTCCGAGATGCTGGTGGGCAGCCCCATCAAATGGCTGAACCACTCCCCGCTGATCTGGTCGCTCATGCAAATTTCATCGCGCAGGTCGCCGTCCACCCACAGGCTGTAGTAATCCCCGTTGAAAAGCAGGCGGTCAAAGCTGGCGGACGATTTGTCAAGAAGAGCTTGATAACGCTGCGCGTCCTCCGCCTTCGCCAGGTCGCGGGCCATGCGGATGGCGGCGCGCAAGCTCCCGATCCAGAGCGAAGCCACGTAGGACGGAGCGCCGCGCAATCCCCACTGGTCGTAGGTCTGCAAACCGGTGTTTTTGTCGGGCAGGCCGTCTCCATCCGTGTCCAGGGATTCGGTGTATTGCATGGCCTTGACCACGCCGGGCCACATCGTTTTAAGATAATCCATGTCCCCGGTCCAAAGATAATCGCGGCAGACCATCATGACCCACTGCGGGTTCATATCCACCCGGGCAAAGCCCCGGTCAACCCCAGTGAAGCGGTTGTTGTAATTATGCGGCACCTGGCCCTCTTCATTTTGAAACGTCCCGATATGCTTCATCTGACCGAGTTTCAGCTCGGGAAACATCGCGACCACCGACGAACTGCCGTCGAAATCCACGTCCGTCGTGCTCTGCCCGCAGCAGCCCAATCCCTCCCAGATCGAGTAATGGCCCTCCTTGCTCCACCAGGTATTCTTGACCAGCGTTCCCAACTGGCTGGACCAGACGAAGGACAGCGGCTGGCCCAGCGAAGTGTCGGCCAGGGCGCGCGCAAATTTCTCGGTCTCCTGGCGATGCGCCACGTAGTTGGCCGAAAGGTAGCCATTGACTTCGCCGGCGTCCTTGAACCAATTGGCGTACATGTGGCCGATCTCCCTCCCGCCAGGGGCGTGGAATGGAAAGAACCACCCCAGCGTAAAACGGACCGCCACGCTCTGTCCCGGCGCCAGCGTGACGGTCGAAGCCAGCGCGCCCGTGCCCCAGGTGGAACTCAGGCGGTCGGTCCCCGCCAATGCGCCGGACAGGTTGCGGGCGATTTCCTTGAGCAACATTTTGTTTTGCTCGTCGGTGTCCGCTCCGGTCGGATCGGCCGCGCGCGCTTCCACAATCACCTGACGGAGCAACGCGTCGCCGGAAAGCTCCTGCATCCAGGTTTTGACTTGTGTGCTGGAGAGCGCGTCAATTTCAGCGGAGGTCAGTTTGAAGGTCTGGGCGGGATCGCTCTCCGCTCCGGTGTTGGGCAGCCGGCCGGTCTTGAAAAAATCCTTGAGCAAATCCAGCAACATGGATTGGACGCGACGCGAATTCCAGTCGCACATGCCCGGCAGGGCGAATTGCCGGAAAGTGCCGCTGATCCAGGAATGGTCTCCTCCCGTCACGCTCAAGCACAGGCTGCCCAGGTCTGCTCTCTGTTCCTCCTGCGCTTCCGTTTGCATGAGAAGACTGGCAGTAGCACCTTCACGGCGCAAAGTGTTTTTAAGCTGGCGGTTGCCCAGCGTCGAAACCACCGGATTGTCCAGCACCGAAAGCAAGGAAGCCCGCACCGTTTCCCTGGAAGTATTCTCCAGGGTGAAGACGACATGAAAACCGGGTGTGGCCGAATCGCGGGTTTTCCCCGGCATGAAAGGAGAAAAGGCGGTGGCGTTGACCCGCACCGGCAACGAGCCGTCGCGGTAATGCAGGGTGGTCATGGGATACCAGGCCTCGTAGTCAATGGCCTCAACATCCTGCACATAGCCCATGGAATACAGGTCGTTCTCGTTGGACCGCAGGTAAAGCCGCCGCAATTGCTGCGCGCTCCCGTCCGGTTTGCCGGCCCACAACAGAAAACGAAGATTGGGCGCCACGCCCGCGCCGGCTCCCGCTCCACCCCCTCTGCGGCCTCCTCCTCCCCCCCACTGGCCTGAATTAAGGATCTGCCACTCGTAAAAGCAACCATCCGGCCGGAGTTCGACGAAGCCGGTGCCAATGCCCCCGAGCGGCGCGCCGGAGCCCATCCCCATGCTCGAGGGAATCGCGACCGCCCCTCCCCCAACCTCCGATCCGCTGCGGAAGAGTTTTTCGACTTTGAATGGAGCCGGCGTCGCCCCCGCTTGGGACGGCGATGACTTCAGGGCCAGGGTGGCGGAGGCGGCGGTCGCCGCTCCCAAAAATTTACGGCGGGACATTGGCATAATAGTTTCCTTCTTCGTGGAACAGTTCGTTCGTAATCCTAATCTTAATCTCATCCATGCCACTAGCCGTCAGAAAAGGATTACGATTACTGCCAAGATTATGCGAGGAAGCCGGAAACCGCCATCCAAAAAAAGATGCCTCCGCCCGCAATAAGCCAATGAAGTCAGATTGCAAATAAGCCTTGCACCTTCGCCGCGGATTTGCCACGCTGGAGTCTCGAGACAAAGAATTGGAGCCAGATATGCCACCACTCCACATCGCTTTTCGCAACGGCCGCAAGTTGTTGACGGTCGGCCAGGTCCCCCTCGTCGTCGGCACCCTCTCTTCCCTGGCCCGCAAATTCCCCCCGCCGCGCCAGAAGGTTGACTGCGATGTGGTGGAGGTGCGGCTGGACAAAACCGGGCCTCCGCCGGACTGGCTGGCGCGCTGCCGCGAGATCCAGGACGGGGGCTGGCCGGTCCTCCTGACCATCCGCCTCAAGAGCGAAGGCGGCCAGTGGAATGACGGCGATGCGCGACGGCTCCCCCTCTTCGAGGAGGGGCTTTATGAACTGGCCGGCGCGGACGTGGAGTGGCGCAGCAATATTGTCCATCGCGTGGCCATTTTGGCAAAACGCTTGCGCAAAATCTGTGTCATTTCCTATCACGATTTTAACAAAACGCCCCCGGCCGAAAAATTGGCCGCCATCATCCTCGAGGCCCAGAAACTGGCCTCCATCGTCAAAATCGCCACCCGCCTGAACAATGCCGGGGACGAAGCCGCCTTGCGCCTCTTGCTCGGCCACAGATGGAAAAGGCCCCTCTGCGTCATCGGCATGGGTCCGGCCTGGACCCACACCCGGCTGTCCTTTCCCCAGTTGGGTTCGTGCCTGACTTACGGCTATTTGGACAAGCCAACCGCCCCCGGGCAATTGCCCGCCGCCGACTTGGCCCGCCAGCTTCGCGCGCAAAAACCGCCGGCTGTCAATACTCAGCAGTTAAAACCTGTGGTCCGCCCATTCTATTCCGCGGTGCGTTGATGCGGGCCGGCAGCCGCCGCCCGCTGCGCGCAACTCCGTGCCCTCCCCGGCAGCCGCCGAAAACCCGCCCCTTTATACCGTTTCCAGTTTGCTTTTGCACTGTAGCGGCGGTCTGCGACCGCCGCCAATCGCCTTGGCAATAGTGCAGTTACAAACTGGAAACGGTATTACTTTCCCCGGAGGTTCCAATTCAAACGGTTCTTCTTCGCGTAATAGAGCAGGCCCGCCACCCGCATGACCACGGTCAGGGTGTAGAGAGAGAGAAACTCCGCCACAATCGGTGCAACCACTGGCACATCCACATTCCCTTTCAGCCAGTTGGCCGCCTCCCCCGAACTGAGCACGAGTAATCCCAGCACCAGGCAAGTCGCCGCATATTCCAGGGGCACGCGCGCGATGGAAACCAAAACCAGCACCGGATTCAACGCCGCCAGGTTGTCGCAAACCGCCAGCGCCAGCAGGGCCATCGGCATGTAGGCCAGTCCCCCAATAAACAATGTCCAACCCAGCCATTCTTGGGGAAGGTGGACGAACTTGACATAGCAATAGCTTGGTCCCAGGCAAACCACCAAGACCGCGAGCAGCTCAAAAAATGGATAGAAACCGCTTTCCACCCACCCGTCGTACTCCGGCCAATCGGGCATTTCGTCGTCCCCCTGCGCGGTGGTCGCGATGATGGTTTTCAAGAAGGAGAAAAGATAGCCGGCGCAAAAAATGCCGATCGCCAATCCGATAATAAGGCCTATCCCAAAAAACGCAAAGCCCGCCAATCTTTCCAGGAAATTCAGTACGACAAAAAAAATCGCTCCGCCCGCCAGCAAGACCAGGCCGCTGCGCCGGAACGGAAAGACAAACGCGCCGGGAATGGCCGCAAAAAAACTCTGCGGCGGGCGGACGGCGGGCTTCGCCCCCACCCGCGCCCGGGGCGCGCTCGCAGCGGCCGCCGCGCCGGGCATGGGCGGCGGCAATGGCACGTCCGCGGAAACTGTGGTCAGCGCCGTCGCGGCGGGCGGCGCCAGCCGCGGCACGGCCCTGGCCGGAGCCGCGCTGGGCGCCGGCGAAAGCGCGTTTTCCGGTGTAAAGGTTATTTCCGCTTCGCCGAGCCGGAGGGTTTGTCCGCGCTGCCAGGGACTTTCCCGCACCGGCGCTCCATCGAGCAGGGTTCCATTGGTGGAGCCGAGGTCTTTAACCGTCCAGCCCCCATCCGTCGCCACTATTTCGCAATGCGTGCCGGAAACAGAGGGATGGCTGATTTGAAAGTCGGTGTTGAGCGACCGGCCGAACCGGTTGACGCCGGGCTTGAGTTCGATCTCCCAGGCTGGCGCTCCCGGAACGTTGATGGTAAGCTTGTCCATGACCAACGGGCTTGAACGCATGGTCATGGATTAAATCCGCAAAGTCAATGCGGCCTTTTCAGGCCGACAGAAAGGAAATTATGTCTGACTTGTCGCAAAAGGAATGTGTCCCGTGCAAAGGCGGCGTGCCGCCTTTAAAAGGCGCCGAACTGGCGCGGCTCTCCGGCCAACTGGCCGCCGCGTGGCGCGTGGTGAGCGAACATCATCTCGAATGCGAATTCAAATTCCCCGACTTCCGCCACGCCCTGGCCTTCACCAACCAGGTCGGCCAAGTGGCCGAATCCCAAAATCATCATCCCGACATTTACCTGGCCTGGGGCAGGGTAAAATTGACGTTGTGGACACACAAAATTGACGGCCTGACCGAAAGCGACTTTGTCTTCGCGGCCAAGGTGGATCTTTTGCCGGTCGGTTGAAACCGCCCCGCATGAACCCCTACCTCCATTTCGTTTCTGAATTCGCCCGCGTCGCACGCGAAGGAGCGCTCTGTCCGCTGGGCGGCATCGCTCCCCTGCCCCTCCGGCCGCCGCCGCCGGACGCCCCCAAGGCCCTCCTTTTCTCGCCGCATCCCGACGATGAAGCCATCACCGGCGGTCTGGCCTTGCGCTTGCTCCGCGAGTGCGGATGGAACGTCCTCAATGTCGCTGTCACGCTGGGCAGCAAACCGGAACGCCGCCCCGGGCGGCTCGAAGAATTAAAGGGCGCGTGCCGCTTCCTTGGCTTCGAGCTTTTGCCAGCCGCTCCCGGCGGCCTGGAAAGTGTCGCCTGCTCCACCCGCGCCAACAACCCCAAACTCTGGTCCGCTTCGGTTGCCACGATTGCCGGCATCCTCCGCCAGCAGCAGCCCAATGCCATTTTCTTCCCCCACGACATGGACTGGAACAGTGCGCACGTCGGCGCGCATTGGCTGGTGATGGACGCCTTGCCGCAAGTGGACGGCTTAAGCTGTTACCTGGTGGAGACGGAATTTTGGGGACAAATGACCTCGCCGAATCTGTTGGCGGAATACAGCGTCCAGCACGTGGCGGACCTCGTTGCCGCCACTTCTTTCCACGCCGGCGAAGTCCGGCGCAATCCGTTTCATTTGCGCCTGCCGGCGTGGCTGCACGACAACGTGCGGCGCGGGGCCGAGTTGGTGGGCGGCCAGGGGCAGGCGGCTCCGGACTTTGTCTTCGCCCAGCTTTTCCGGCTCCGACGTTGGCGCTTGGGCCGGATAGAATCCCGTTATCCGGGCGGGTGCCTTCTCCCGTTGTCCGCCAGCGCCGGCACGGTCTTCCCCTCGTGAACAACCGCTACCGGTCCTGCAAACTATGCACCCACTGGATGGCCTGCTGGAGAAGTTGCGTGCCGTCCGTCAATTTCAATTTCTCCTTGATGCGGGCGCGGTAGGACTCGACCGTCTTGATGCCGAGGTGGAGTTCTTCCGCGATGCGGCGGGTCCCCTGGCCCCGGCCAATTAGTTGGAACACCTCCAACTCCCGGTCCGTCAGGCGTTCCACGGGGGAACTGGCCTCCTGGTGGCGGCCCAGCACCAATTTGTGCAACATGCGCGTCGCCATCTTTTCGCTCACGTAAATCTGCCCGCTCAAGACCTGGCGGATGGCAAAAAGAATCTTTTTGGTCGCTTCCTGCTTGGTGATATAGCCCTTGGCCCCGGCCCGCAACACCCGCTCCGCGTAAAGCGACTCATCATGCATCGAGAGCATCAGCACCGGCAGCGACGGCCAGCGCACCTGTAGGTCCTTGACCAACTCCAGCCCGTGCGTGGTCTTGAGGGAAATATCCGCAATGACAATGTCCGGCCGGCTTTGTTCGATCTTGCTTACTGCCTCGTGTGCGTCCTCCGCCTCTCCGCACACCTCCATGTCGTTTTCCCGTTGGATCAACTGGCTGAGCAACTCGCGCACCAGCGGGTGGTCATCCACCAGAAACACTTTGGTCTTGGCCTGCTCAGGCTTGGTTCGAATGGACATGTTCGTGCTCTACTACTTCTGGGTTGTGAAAGGAACAAATGACAATCGTCCCGCCGCCCGCGCCCCGGCGAATATTCAGCGACGCCCCGATGATGCTCGCCCGGTAATTCATGATGCTCAGGCCCATTCCCCCCTTGTTTTCCACCGACTCCGGGAAACCCACCCCGTCGTCCTTTACCGTCAGCGTCACCTCGTCCTCCACCGCGCCTAATCCGACGGAAATGGCCCCGCAGCCGCCATGCTTGACAGCATTGTTCACCGCCTCCTGCGCGATGCGGTATAAATTGCTGCCCGCCACCTCGTCAAAGATGCAAACCGGCCCGTCACAGGAGAAACGGCAGGTGATGCCCGTGCGGGCCTGCACGCTGGCCGCCAGCTCCTCCAGCGCCGAGGCCAGCCCGTCCACCTCCAGCCGCACCGGATAAAGCCCGCGCGCCAGATTGCGCGCCTCGGAAATGCCTTCGTTCACCATTTCCACCATGGCTTCGGCCTGGGCCGCCTCGGGCGCGAGCTGCCGGGCCAGATTCTCCCGCAACAATTCCCCCGCAAAGGCCACGCTCACCAAATGCTGGCACAGGCTGTCGTGCAAATCCTGCCCGATGCGCCGCTGCTCCCGATCACTGATGTCGGTGATTTGCTTCTCCATCAACTTGCGCGAAGTGATGTCTGAAAACACCACCACGCCCCCCTGCACCTGGCCGTTCTCGTCTATCAGCGGCCGGCCCGTTGCCAGCAGCCAGACGCCCTCCCCGCCGCTGGCGTCGCGCAAAAATATCTCCGCCCCGTTGACCTCCTCCCCACGGATGGCCCGCAAGAGCGGATGCTCCCCGCCGCGATAAGCCGGTGTGTCCGGCCCATGCGCCTGGAATTGTTCCAGCCATTGGGACGGCGGCATTTCCCCCAGGCCGGTTCGCACCAGCCGCTCTGCCGCGGGATTGAAAAGGATGATTTCTCCCCGGGCATCGGCCACCATCACCCCGTCGCCCATGCTGTTGAGGATGGATTGCAAAATGCCGCGCTGTTGGCGCAAGGCGCTTTCCGACCGGGCCAGTTGGGCGGCGCGCTGTTCGGCGGCGGCGCTCCGTTCCGCCACGCGCTGCTCCAGGGTCTCATTGAGCAATTTCAGGTTCCCCTCCGCCCGCCTCCGTTCCGCCACTTCCTTCTGCAACGCGCTGTTGGCCTGCCCCAGCTCCAGCGTCCGCTCCTTCACCCGCGTTTCCAGCCCTTCGTGCGCCCTCCGCAACGCCTCCTCCACCCGCTTGCGTTCCGCCACCTCCGCCATGAGGATGGCCGAAACCGCGAATACCATGAACCTCATGGCGGCGCCCCAAAAAAGTTTCCACGGGCTGTCCACCGTCGCGGCAATCAATATCTTCGCCACATACCACGCCGAGGCCGAGGCCACAGCCATGATCAGTCCGGGGACCCGTCCGGAAAACCACGCCACAAAGCAGATGGGGACAAGATAGAAAACCAGAAGCGCGATCGTGCCGGTGACGTAATCCATCGCCCCGATGTACGCGACCACGATCAACCCCATGACGACGAAAGTTGTCCGTGATTTTCGACTCAGGTACTCAACGACTTTCACGTCCTCACATTATACCACCGCCCCGCCTTGTGGAAAGCTTAAAACTGGGTGCAGGACAAGATTCTTCACAAGCCGATGCTTGCAGAGGAGCGAGTATATGCGTCTCCATATACCCATCGCGCGCGCTTCCCCTCTCTCTCCCCGCTCGCGGGGAGAGAGCCGGAGAGAGGGGTTCCCTTAATCAAACCCCTCTCCCTGGCCCTCTCCCCACCTCGTGGGGCGAGGGAATTGGCAAATCGCATGGTGGTGGTATCAAGATGCGCCCCGCTTAAAATTCCCCCTCCACATTTGCTTGCCTCTTTGCCCGAAACGGGCTATATATTAAAAGCTCGCAAAAAAACTATTGCCATGACTCCTTTTTTTCTCAAGCGAACATTGGCACACGCTCTGTGCCTGGCCGTTCTGACCGCTGGCTCCTCCCTCCTCGCGCAAACCCCGGCCCCCGCCGCCACTCCAGGCCCGCGCGACGCCGTCCTCCTCACCATTTCCGGCACCGTGGAGGTGGCTCCAGCCGGCACCACCGCTTTTGCCCCGGCCCGGCCCAACCAAATCCTCCACCTCGGCGACCAGGTTCGCAGCGGCAAAGCCAGCCGCGCCAGCCTCCGCCTCTCCGACAAGAGTGTCCTGCGCCTTTATGAATTGACCACGCTGGAAATCAAGCCGCCGCAACAAGCCGCCCACAACGACGTCATTGATGTCAAATCCGGCGCCACTTATTTCTTCAATCGCGACAAACCGCAGGAAACCCAGTTTCAAACGCCCTCGGCTTCCGGGGCCATTCGCGGCACCGAGTTCAACCTCGTCGTCCGGGAGGACGGACGGACCGAACTGACGCTGCTGGACGGCCAGGTGGATCTGACCAATGATCAAGGCTCCCTGCAACTGCAATCCGGCGAGCAAGCCACCGTCGCCAGTGGCCAGGCCCCGCAAAAAACCGCCGTCCTCAATGCCGTCAACGTCATTCAGTGGACCCTCTATTACCCGGCGATTCTCGACCCCGATGAATTGGAGATGCCCGCCGGCCTGCAAACCACTCTGGCCCCGTCTCTGGAAGCTTATCGCAGCGGCGATTTGCTCCAGGCCCTGGCCAAATACCCCGCCGACCGCACCCCCGCCTCCGAGGCCGAGCGGGTTTATCGCGCCGCCCTCCTGCTGGCCGTTGGCGAGGTGGATCAAGCCCAGGCCTTGCTGCGCGACTCGATGACCGAGGCGCGTCCGGCGGCCCTGGCCGGCGCTCTCCAGGAAATGATCGCCTCCGTCAAAGGGGATCCTCTCACCCGCACGGCCCCCCGGACTCTTGCCACCGAATGGCTCGCCGGCTCCTATGCCGCCCAATCCCACCGCGACCTGCCCCAATCTCTCGACATGGCCCGCAAGGCGGCGGCCAAATCGCCCAATTCCGGTTTCGCGCTGGAACGGGTCGCCGAAATGGAATTCAGTTTCGGCCGCACCCTGCCGGCTTTGGACGCGCTCAGGAAAAGTCTGGCCCTTTCCCCCCGCAACGCCCAAGCCCTGGCTTTGAACGGTTTTGTTCTCAGCGCCCAGAACAAAATCGCCGTGGCGCGCTCTTATTTTGAACAAGCCATCGCCGCGGATGGTTCCCTGGCCAACGGCTGGCTCGGCCGCGGTTTGACCAAAATCAAAACCGCCGACGTGGACGGCGGCCGCAAGGATTTGGAAACGGCGGCGGCGCTGGAACCGACCCGCGCTTTTCTGCGCAGCTACCTGGGCAAGGCCTGGAGCATGGACCAGCCTTTCCAATATACCTGGAATTCCCAGTTGGCCACCAAGGAACTCGCCCTGGCCATGAAGCTCGACCCCAACGATCCC
Organism: Verrucomicrobiota bacterium; assembly: GCA_049513975.1. Classification (GTDB taxonomy): domain Bacteria; phylum Verrucomicrobiota; class Verrucomicrobiia; order Limisphaerales; family Palsa-1400; genus JBEKOF01. The sequence continues at coordinate 14,238 of JBEKVM010000103.1, forward strand.
ACCGCCTGGCTCTACTCCGCCTTGTTGAACGACCAGCGCGACGCCATCAACCAGGCCATCAGCGACCTGGAACATTCCCAGGACTTGAACGCCAACCGCTCCCTCTTCCGCTCCAAATTCCTTCTTGACCAGGACCAGGCCGTGCGCAGCGCCAATCTCGCCCTCATCTATCAGGACGCCGGCTTTACCGACGTGGCCGTGCGCGAGGGCACCAAGGCCGTGGAGGACGATTACGCCAATTACGCCGCCCATTTGTTCCTCTCCGACAGTTACTACGGGCTGCTCGACCCCAAGAAAAGCAACCTCCGCTACGAATCCGCCTGGGAGGACGAATTGCTCCTCGCCGACATCCTCGCCCCTGTCGGCGCCGGCGTCCTTTCCCAGACCGTCTCCCAGCAGGAGTATTCCAGAATGTTCGAGGCCGACCGCCTTGGCATCAATTCGGACACCACATACTGGAGCCGGGGGGCCTGGCTGCAAAACGCCTCCCAATACGGCACAGTGGAGAACTTCGCCTATTCCCTCGATGGCTATTACTACACCGATCCGGGCTTCCGTCGAAACAACGATTTCGACAACTCGGACTTTTCCGCCACCGTCAAATACCAAATCACCCCCAAGGACACCGCCTTTTTCCAGGTGGAACGGACCGAACTGCATTCCGGCGATGTCAACCAGTACTATAACCAAAACAGCGCCGACACCACCTTCCGGCAGCAGGAGATTCAGGACCCCAATCTTCTCCTCGGCTTTCACCATTCCTGGTCCCCCGGAAACGACACCATCTTTCTTTACCGCAATCTCCACGACACCTCGATTTTCTCCGACCCCGCCTTTCCGATCCCGACGGTCACCATCGCCGGCACCGGGGTCGAATCCTATACCAGTTACCCCTACCCCGCCGGGTATCAGGACCAACAGCATCTCAATTCGCTGGAATTGCAGCATATTTTTCAAACCGAGTCGCAACGGCTCATCCTCGGCAGCCGTTACCAGAACGAAGATCATAGCACGGAGAACAGCGGGACGACGCCTACGTTCGCAGGCCCTCCGTTGTTGTCGGCCAACTTAAACACGGAATTTGAGCGTTTCACGGCCTATGCCTACTATCAATTGAAGCTGTTTGATGCCTTGCGCCTGACGGCGGGAGCCGCCTATGACCAGATTCGCTTCCCCACCGGCATCGTGCAGGCCCCGATTACCAGCGGCGAAGAAGACCGGGAACGGGTTTCGCCCAAGCTGGGACTCGATTGGACGCCGTGGGAAAGAACCCGCTTCCGCGTCGCTTATACCCGGTCCGTGGCGGGACTCTTCAACGATAGCGCCACCTCCATCGAACCAAGCGAGGTGGCCGGATTCAACCAGGCTTTCCGCAGTCTCACCCCCCTGGCGACCGTTCCGGGCACGGTCTTTGAAACCACGGCCATCGGCTTTGACCATGAATTCCCCACCCGCACCTACCTCAATGCCGAAGCCGGTCTGCGCAACTCCGATTCCGACCAGATCATCGGCATCGCCGAGGGCCAGCCCCTGCCGACTGGCATCCTCTCCCAAAAACAGGAGATCAATTTCAAGGAAAAATACCTCGCCCTCAACATCAATCAGTTGGTCGGGCCGGACTTCAGCTTCGGAGCGGGGTATTCCTTGGACTCCGCCGAGATTGCCTATGATAATCAAATCCTGGGCCTGCCGGCCGGCTTCACCGGCACCCAATTCAAGATAAACAACGCCGCGACCCTGCACCAATTCACGCTTTTCGGAAACTACTACCTGCCTTGCGGCTTCTTCAGCCAGGTGCAGGCCAACTGGTTTGCGCAATCCGACAAAGGCTTCGCCGTCAACGAACCGGGAGACGCTTTTTGGCAGTTCAACCTTTTCGCCGGCTACCGTTTCCCCAAGCGCCACATGGAACTGCAAGTCGGCGTCCTCAATCTGGCCAACCAGGATTACCGCCTTGACCCCCTGACTTATTACATTGATCCCTGCCGCACCCGCAGCTTCTACACCAGCTTTAAATTCAATTTCTAATCCCGGCGGTTTGCCTTACAATCCGACCCAAAGTGCCCGACCAGGAAAACAGAAAAACTTCTCGTTTCCGCGCCTTTTGGCAGACTCCGAACGGCAAGAAGGCCAAAGGAGCGCTGTGGGGCATGTTGCTTTCCGGCGGGATTGGGGTCATCCTGAACAACACTGCAATCGGGGACGGATTCGTCAACAAAAGTTACGATCTGCCATTTATTTTCAAGCCGGTAGTGACACAGACCAACGTCCTGATGGTGTACTTGGACGACGATTCACACGATAAACTTAACCAGAAGTATCTCGAGCCTTGGAACAGGGCTTACTACACTCAATTGGTGAAACGGGCCACGGCCGAGAAAGCGAAAGCAGTGATTTTCGATGTTGTTTTCAGCGACGCGCTCAACACAAACACGGACGCGGATTTTGCTCAGGCGATGCAGGAAAATGGAAATGTCATCGTCGCGGTTGACGAAGTGGCCAGCGGAGTTGGCTTGCAGGGCAAAGTGCGCCTCGAGTTTACCAAGATCAACGATGTCATCAATGCTGGCGCCGCTGATCGCGGCAACACGGCCCTCTACGCGGGCGCAGATGATGCGGTAAGATGGTATGTGCCGATAGATAAGGTTAAAGACCAAAACGGACAGGAAATTGCCAGCGAAGCCCTGGCCGCCATGGTCCTGCTTGATCAATCAGTCAACGAGAAATATAAAAATGAAAAATACGAGGGGCACTGGATCAACTATTACGGACCGGAACTCAGCGGCCTGCAATCCGTCAGCCTGTACAAGGCCCTGAAGACCAACGACCCAGCGGCGCCGCCGGGCTTGTTCAAGGGCAAGGTCATATTTGTCGGTGAAAAATTGGAAACCAAGCCTGGCGATACGCGTAAGGATGAATATCCTAGCCCCTTCTCCTATCTTCCTGGCAACAAGTTCTTTACCGGAGTTGGAATCCACGCCACCGCTTTCCTCAATTTCCTCCAAGACGAGTGGTTGCGGCGATTGCCCGCCGGGAAGGAGCGAATTGTCATTATCTTCTTCGGGGTTATCATGGGAGCTGGCTTGATGTATTTTCGTCCCGTGCCCGCGTCTGTAGTTGCGCTCTGTGCCACTATTCCAATCGCCGGAGGAAATTATTATTTGTTCATACACCACCACTTTTGGTTCCCATGGCTTATCCCAGTGGCTGCACAGATCCCCGTTGCGCTTGGGTGGTCGGTGGCATTCAACTCCATCCAACTTTATGTGGATAAACAAAAGGTGGAACAATCGCTCAGTCTTTATCTCCCGGCCCGCCTCGTGAAAAAATTCGCCAGCGACCCGACACTCCTCAAGCCGGGCGCGAAAAAGCAACAGCTCACCATTCTCTTCAGCGACATCGCCGGCTTCACCACCATCACCGAGGGCATGGATCCCGATCAACTGGCCAAATTGATGAACGCCTATTTCCAATCCGCCGTGGACGACTGCATCCATTTCACCGAGGGCACCATCGTCAAGTATATCGGCGACGCCATCTTCGCCTTCTGGAACGCCCCCGACCCCCAGGACGACCATCCCTACCGCGCCGCCGAGGCCGCCCTCCGTTTCCGCGACCAGGACAAACACGAGTTCAACGGCAAAAAAGTCCTCACCCGCATCGGCCTGCACACCGGCGAGGCCAACGTCGGCAATTTCGGCAGCACCACCCGCGTGGATTACACCGCCTTCGGCGAGAACATCAATCTGAGTTCCCGCATGGAAGGCCTCAACAAATACCTCGGCACCCGCGTCCTCATGACCGGCGACACCTACGAGGGCATCGGCTTGCGCATGGTCACCCGTTACCTCGGCTTGTTCCGGTTGAAAGGTTTCGCCAAGGCGGTCAATGTCTATGAACTGATGGACCGGCCGGAAAACGGGGAGAAAACTTACGACTTGCGCAAGCGCTTCGAGGAGGCCCTCAATCTGTTCCGGAAAAAAGATTTTGCCGGGGCCGAAGCCGCCTTTCGTCGCGTCCTGGATTTAAACCCCCAGGACGGCCCCTCCCATTTTTATCTCGAGCACATCGGGGATCACCGTGCCGAAGAACTTCCGCCCGACTGGAAAGGCGAAATCACCCTCAAAGAAAAATAATCCTCCCACGGTAGGGTGAGACTCCGTCGAACCCAAATTTAAAAAACCGCAAACCCCAGCGCCGCCACGAACAATCCAAACGCCATGCGCAGGCCGCTGCCGATGCGCGTGCGCTGCTCGCTGGCCGTGAGCCAATTCAGCAAATCCCGCATCCGCCACGGCCACGCCGTAAACCACATCCCGGCCGCCACCAGCGCGTAGGCCCACACCGCGATCACCAGCCTCCACTCGCTGTCCGCCCATCGTTGCGCATCCAGCATCAGCTTCGCCAGCAGCAACATCACCACCGCCAGGCCCCGCGCCGCCAGAAAATCCTTCACATACACGCACGTCCCCACCCCCACCCCCACGAACAGCGCGTAAAGATAGGGTTTCATCGCCTCGAAATCGGCCAGCGATTCGCCCTTCACGTTCCAGATGAACCACCCCGTTCCCAGCAACATGAACCCATAGCCCAGCGGGAGCGACCGCGGCAGTTTGCGCGCCGCCGCCGCGAACTCCGCCGGCTTGAGCAAGCCGAACAAATTCAGCGCCGCCACCCCCAGCCCCAGGCAAATTGATAACGTTGACAGTTTCATGCGCAATCTCCCCGCGCAAACGAACACAAAACCCCCTCCAAAGCAACTTATAAATGCAAAATGAAAAATGCAAAATGCAGAAGCAGGAATCCGTTCCGGCCGCCAATCTCCTTATTCATTTTGCATTCAAATCCCCATAGAGCGTAAACGACCCCGCCCGCTCGATTTTCAATTCCACCAACTCCCCGCGCTGCTCCTCCCCGCCCTCGAAAACCACAATCCGGTTGCAGCGCGTGCGGCCCATCTGCCGCGCGGCATTTCGGCGGCTCCGCCCTTCCACCAGCACCTCCATCCTTTCCCCCACCCGCTCCCCGTAGCGCCGCGCGCTGATTTCATTCACCAAGGCCAGCAGCCGCGCGTTCCGTTCCTCCTTCACCCCCTGCGGCACCTGGCCGGGCAGCGCCGCCGCCGGGGTGTCCTTCCGCGGCGAATACTTGAAAAGATAGCCGTTGTCAAACTCCGCCGCCCGCGCCAGCGAGAGCGTCTCCTCGAAATCCCCCTCCGTTTCCCCCGGAAAACCCACAATAATATCCGTGGTGATCCCCATGCGCGGCTGCACCCGCCGCAATTTCTCCACAATCCCCATGTATCTCTCCCGCGTGTAGCCCCGGTGCATCAACCTCAAAATGCGGTCGCTCCCGCTCTGCGCCGGCAGATGCGCGCTCTCGCACAGTTTGGGCAGCCGCCCGTACGCCTCCACCAAATCATCCCCGTAGCCTTTCGGATGCGGCGAAGTGAACCGGATGCGCTCCAGCCCTTCCACCTCATGCACCGCCTCCAGCAACTGCACAAAACCCGATTTGCCCTCCCGCACCGGAATTTCCCGCTTCCCGTAGCTCGTCACGATTTGCCCAAGCAGCGTAATCTCCCTGACTCCGCGCTCCGCCAATTGCCGGCACTCCCCCACGATGTCCGGGATCGTCCGGCTCCGCTCCTTCCCGCGCGTGTAAGGCACGATGCAAAAGGTGCAATGCTGATTGCAACCCTGCATGATGCTGACAAACGCCGTCACCGGCCGCGCCGCCGCGCCGTTCGCGCCCCCATGCCCGTGCGGCAAATGCTCCTTGATCGTCGCCTCGCTTCCCTCCTCCGCCTCCACATCCACAATTTTGTCGCGCTGTCCGCCCAGGATTTCGTCCAGGTAATCCGCCGTGCGGTGAAATTTTTGCGTGCCAATCACCAGATCCACATCCGGCAATTGCTCCAGCAACCTCGCCCCCCGGCTTTGCGCCATGCACCCCAGAAAACCCAGCACCACCTCCGGACGATGGCGCCGGACCTGCGCCGCGACCGACTGCATTTTGCCGATGGCCTTTTGTTCCGCCATGTCCCGCACGCTGCACGTATTGAGCAAAATCACATCCGCCAGCGCCTCCGTTGGCGCCAGCGAATAACCTCGGGCCGTCAATTGCGCCGCGACCGCCTCCGAGTCCCGCTCGTTCATCTGGCACCCATAAGTTTTGATATAAACACTCGGCATCCTCCACCATTGTATTCCGGTGGCCGCCCCGGCGCAAATCAACTCCGCTCAACAGCTCCAGTCCCGCCGCGTGAGGGGACGCGGCCTATATTTCCCTCGCAAAGCCTGCATCTGTTGTAGGCCCGGTGCCCTCACCGGGCCTCTTTTAACGGGCTGTTAGGGTGAGGGGTTCCATCCATCCAATGGTGGTTGTATCAAGATGCGCCCCGAAGCCGGGGGAGCATCTCGACACTGCCACCATGCGATTTGTCAATTCCCTCGCCCCACGAAGTGGGGAGAGGGTCAGGGAGAGGGGTTTCTTCGATCCTCCAGTAGTAGTGTCAAGATGCGCCCACGAAACCGGGCGGCCTCAGCCCTTTTGCCAATTGGCGTGAATTGGAGTTCATTAGCGCAGCATCCAGCGCGCCCCCCTCCCAAAAACCGGGATGCGGTCGCCGACCTGTGATCAATTGCACGGGCGTATTCAGGCCGCCGCCTCGGCGCAAATCAACTCCGCTTAACAGCCCCAGTCCCGCCGCGTGAGGGGACGCGGCCTACATTTCCCTCGCATAGCCTGCATCTGTTGTAGGCCCGGTGCCCCACCGGGCCTTTTTTAACGGGCGGTCTAAACCTCGTCCTCCGCCAGCAGGGCGCGCGCTGTCTCGCGCAGTTGCGCTTCCGTGGTAATGGCACATTGTTTACTCAAAATCGTATTTTCACTGCCGAGTAAACCAGCCTGTTTCAGTAAATTGAAGCCTCCGTTGGCACCTCGACTCGCCGACTTTTCCCGAAGGCTGCGCGGGGGCGGAAGCCTTGGTGAAGGAAGGCACACCTCCCCCGACAGCAGAATGTTTCAAACGGCGGCGTCTTCGACAGTGGATTCGGTGACGGATGGCATGTCGATCAAACCGCATCAGGAAGGGATTCGCTGAACTGCAAACGCATCCAGCCCAGCATGACCAGATTTCGAATGGCGCTGGCCACAGCCAGTTTCTTCTCATCGGTCCGCCACGTCTTCTTCCAGTTCAGGATGTATTCGTAAAGATCCTGCTCCGCGACTTCGTGTTGCGGCTTGGCCTGTTTCAACTGGCGGCTCGCAAATAAAACCGTCAGCACTTCCTCCGCTTGTTCCGTATTCTTGATGCGGCTGAACAGGTCCACGGTTTTGGCAATTTTCCTTTCGTGACGCTTCAATATCTCCTCGTATTTTGATCGCTCCTTTTCATATTGCGGACCGACGCGCAACGCGATCATCTGCCCCAATTGTTCCTCCTGAAGCCAGTTCCGGTTCGCGAAATCATGCAACGCCAGCTTGACCTCCTCGGCGAATGGACCATAGCTGCCCTTGCCGAATTGGAAGCCGGTCTGAACTCCCATCTCGGTAACGACGTAACAAATCTTTTGAAAAATGGTCCGGCCCACTGGATTGGCATACGGTTGTTTCTCCAATTCCCTGAGGACCTCCATCAAGACCACCCATTCGGGATTCATCTTCTCGTGTTTGCGGCCCCTGCCCTCTAGTTCCATCTGGGCAGGACCACCAAGAAAGTCCTCCTGCAACTGGCTCTTGGGCGTTCCGTATGGCGCATACGCCTCAACCTCAATGCCCTGACTCCGCAGCTTCCGATAGATCAACGGCCCCACTTCTTCCCAACTTAATCCTCCATTGCCGCACCCCAGCGGAGGAAAAGCCACGCTCTTGACACCCCATTCCGCATAATGCTGCACGAAGTAATCCAAACCTCGCTCGATGTCCGCCAAACGCGACGGCGAGCGCCAGTGATCTTTGGTTGGAAAATTCACGATCAGGATTCCTGAACGATCCCGGTAAAGATACGGCTCCCCGAGACGCACCTCTTTCCGCTCGCAACGCCCGGCGTAATCCTCGAACATCGCCGGGTAGCGCTTCTTGAACTCCTGCGCCACTCCCTTGCCCATGATGCCCACGCAGTTGACGGTGTTCACCCGTGTCTGAGCCTGAGTGGCAAAAAGATCGCCTATGAGTGCTTTGAACATGGCAGTCTTAGGTTAACGGAAAAACATCTCCGAATCAATAGTCACGGGCAGATCGAACCCCAGCGAGGCCAGGTTTGAACCGGTGGACTGCTCGCCAACATAAGCCCCGATCAAATACTTCGGTTCGACACAATGCGGGACGAGCACTTCCGCACACTTCCTGGCTTTATGGACCCGGTACGCATACGGATCGCTTGCGTGCTGCCGGTTCCAGTCCTTGGCGTAGATCGAATCGAAATCCAGCAAAGCCCATTGCGAGGGAGCAAGAAAACGCGCATAAGGGCTGGAAGCATTGCAATCGGCAAATACCACGCCTGGAACATGGCGCACTTCGATGGAAATGCGCAAGACGCACAGGTTGCCAGTTTCTCCCTTCCGTTTATAGAGCATCGGATTGCGGGCGTGGAAATAAAGATTCGCGTATTGATGCAGCATCAACCCCCCGGGTACATGTCTCTGGTCCCGCTTTTCCTGCACCTCCTGCATGGCCACGGAGCGGTGCTGCAGTTTCGATGCGCGCTCGTGCGACAAAATGCCAAGCTTCAAGACCGAAGGAATATTTTCCAGTGGCATGATGCATTGAAATTCTGCCACCAATGGATTCATGCGTGGGCCTCCACAAATGGGGCGGACGTGGGCAGACGCAGCTCGCCCGACAGCAGCTTCAACAGCAGCACGTCCTGCAACGAAGCGAACGTGCGGGATTCAATCAGGTTGCCTCGCAGTTTGTCCGCCGTGGCCCAAAGCGTGGCCTCAAAGCCGAGCGCGCCGCTTGGATTCCCTGTGGATTTCGTGTTGCCGGTGGTCGCCATGTCCCGTGTTATAGCCCGCAAAGGGTTCTGACTCAACAAAAAGGCACACACGGCAAAAAACTCACTATTCCCTCATTTCTTCCGCGTCCAGTCCCACCCTCCCGCACCACTCCCGGTAGGCCGCCGGCGCGATCTCCGACGGCTTGATTTCACTGCGCCCGCCCCAAAATACATTCGTGTAACTCACCGCAATGCCGCAGTCCCGCAAATGCGCGTCAATCGCCGCCTTGTGCGCCAGCAGAAGTGCTTTGTCCATCCCGTGCGCCACCCCCATCACATTGACGTTGTGAAACTCCGGGCCGCCCTCCCGCCAATAAGCGTGCGTCATGATGTAATGCCGCCCCACTTCCCGCCCGGCTTGAATCTCCCGCCCGGCCGGAACCGCCCAGTGAAAAAGCCCGTTGAAGCGCGTCACCCGCTCCCCGTCCTTCAGCGGTTTGACATGTTCCAGGAACGTCGAGAATCGCCCGATGATTTTGCGCCGGTCCAAATCCTCCGCGATCTCATAAAACCGTTCCAGGGGCAAACCCGTTTCCTCCGCCCGCACCCGCCACAAGTCCGGAAAAATCTCCGCCGCCGCGAATTCCCGTTTCAGCGCTGTCAACACTACCCATTCCAGCTCGCTGAGCTGCGCCACGGCCACATCCGTCACCTCCGCCGGCGTCTCCGCTTTCGCCCCCGGTTCCAGGCCCCGTCGCCGGATATGTCCCACCCCCAGCGCAAAAAGCCGCCTGGCCGGCATCAGGCGGTAATGTTCCGCCCCCGTTGCCCGCGCCAGAAAATCGCAATGTTTGCGCAGCGAAAAACCCTGCGGCACTTTCAGCGTCGTCCAGAGTTTGTAATTCGATCCCGCTGTCGCCGTGTCCGTCGAGCGCAGCACCACATGCCCGGAGAACGGGTCCTTTTGGAACATGTAATCAAACGCGCCCTCCAGCTTTTCCGCCGGCGCCTGCCAGGCCACCAGCGAGCCTTGGGCCAGATTGGTCGCCAGCAACGTCTGCCGCACCCGGCGGATCGTGCCCCCCTCCAGCATGGCGCGCAGCCGCTCGGTCACCAATTCCGCCGCCACCCCGCTTTGCCGGGCGATTTCCCCCACCGGGTCCCGTTGAAACCCCTGCAATTTGTCCTCGGAAACCGTCAGAATGCGGGCGTTGACCGGATCGCTGATTTGAAATGGCGCGTTCGGCGGATTCATTCTTACCCCGCCAGGCGCTGCAAAATCGCCTTTTGGCAATGGAGCCGGTTTTCCGCCTCCTCAAATATGGTGGACGCATGGGCTTCGAAAGTTGGCTCGTCAATTTCCTTCCCGCGATACGCCGGCAGGCAGTGCATCACCAGCGCGTCGGGCCGCGCCAGCTTCACCACGCTCTCATTGATTTGATAACCCGCCAGTTCCCGCAAACGATCCGCCGCTTCCGCCTCCTTCCCCATCGAAACCCAGACATCCGTGTAAAGCAAATCCGCGCCCCGCGCCGCCTCCCGCACGTCCTCCGTGCAAACCACCCGGCCTCCCGCCCGTCGCAATACCTCCGCCGCCGGCTGATATTTTTGCGGAGCCGCGATGCGCAATTCAAATTCCAGTTTCGCCGCCGCAAAAATCCAGGATGCCGGCACGTTGCACGCCCCGTCTCCAATGAACGTCACCACCTTGCCCCGGATCGCCCCGCGCTTTTCCTGGAACGTGAATATGTCCGCCAAAATCTGGCACGGATGCTCCTCATCGGTCAGCGCGTTGACCGTCGGTATCCCCGAATACTCGGCAAACTCCTCCACGTCCTTCTGCGCATAAGTGCGAATCACCGCGCCATGTATCATCCTCCCCAGGACCCGCGCCGTGTCCTTGATCGGTTCGCCCCGCCCCAATTGGATTTCCGCCGCGCTCAGAAACATCACCTGCCCCCCCAGTTCCCGGATGCCCACCTCAAAGGATACCCGCGTGCGCGTGGAAGATTTGGCAAACAACAGCGCCCACGTCTGCCCGCGCAACGGCTGCGTGGCATGATGCCCGCGTTCCTTCTTCATCGCCGCGCTCGCCGCCAGGATGCCTTCCATGTCGGACCGCGCCAGCTTTTCCAGACTCAATAAGTGTTTCATGGGGATATCTTCGCCACCACCGATTCGATAATGCCTGTGCCCTCCGCCGCCTCCTCCTGCCGCAAATTCAGCGCGGGGAGAATTCGGACGACATGCGTGCCCGACGGGACCGCCAGCGCGCCGGCCGCGTGCAAACGATTGATGAACTGCGCGACCGGGGATTTTTCGCTTGCCGCGAAGGCCGGTATTTTCTCCGCCAATTCGATTCCGATCATCAGCCCAAGCCCGCGCACCTGCCGGATCACCGCCGGATATTTCGCCGCGATCCGCAACAATTCTCCTTTGCACCAGCCGCCCGTCTCCCGCGCGTTGTCGGCCAGATGATCGCGCGCGATCACCTCCAGAATCTTCAGCGCCACCGCGCACGCCAGCGGCGAACCTCCGTAGGTGGTGCCGTGCGAGCCGGCATCCAGCAAATCCGCGTACGCTTCCCGCACCCAGAACGCCCCCATCGGAAAACCGCCGCCCAGCGACTTGGCCATCGCAATCCCATCCGGCAGAAATCCCGCCGCCGCCAAATCCCCTCCTTTCCCCCCCATTTTCCCCTCCAAAATCCGCTGAAAACTCTGGAACCGTCCCGTGCGAAAATGCCCGCACTGCACGCCGTCCAGCAGCAGCAGCAGCCTGTTCTCATCGCACAATCGCCGCAGCCCCAGCAAATACTCCGCCTCGGCCGGCACGACGCCGCTTTCCCCCTGCACGCCCTCCACCAGAATGGCCGCCGTGGCGGGCGACAAGGCGGCCCGCGCCGCCGCCGCATCATTAAACGGAATTTGCCGGAAACCGGGAACCATCGGCCCGAATCCTTTCTTCACCTTGGCCTGCCCGGTCGCCGCGATGCCCGCCAGCGTCCGTCCGTGAAAGGAATTCTGCGCGGTGAGAATTTCAAAACGGCCTTCCTCGTGGCCAAAGCGCCGCGCCAGTTTGAAAAGGCCTTCATTGGCCTCGGCGCCGCTGTTGCAAAAGAAAACTTTTCCCGGCCCGATCAGGCGCACCAGTTCTTGCGCCAGCCGGCCCTGCGCCTCGTGATAATAAAGATTGGAAACATGCCCGAGCTGCCGGGATTGCTCGATCAGAACCTGCGTGATTTCCGCGTTGGCGTGGCCCAGCGCGCAAACGGCGATGCCACCGCCCAAATCCAGGTAACGTTTCCCGTTCACGTCCCACACCTGCGAGCCTTCGCCCCGTTTCAACACCACCTCGAAACGGGCATAGGTGGGAACCACGTTCTTGCGGAATAGTTCCTGGATCGCTTGCGCTTCGTTGCGGACCACTGCCGGTGGCGCGGGGATAATGTCGCTCATCTTTCGGCCTTGAGTCCGTCCCACGTTTCCAGATAGACCTTCTGAACCGCCGCATCAACCGCCAGCTCGCGCGGCAATTTGCGCCGCAGAATGATTTCCACCACATCCGCCTTGTCCTTCAGCCGGCGCAACGGTGAATTGGCCCAACTGTCCAATTTCAGCGAAATCAACTTTTCCAGACCCACAATTTGCAATAGATCACTCGCCACCGTCGGCAGCGGAAACGGCACCTGGCAGCCCTGCTTCAACACCTTGCCCGCCTGCAGCAAATCAATCATCGTCTCCGTGCGGCGGTCTTCAATTCTATCCTCGATCCCATCCCGCAGGCGGAACAGCGGCCCGGTTACATCCGCCGTCAGGATTTCCAGCGCCTCGAGCACATCGGGGACCACGATATCCACATCAATCGTCACGCGCGGATAGCCGTGCTCCTGCACCGCAATCCCTCCGACAATCAGATGCGGTATGAGATGATCCGCCAGCCGGCCCGCCGCCAGACGCGCCGTCTCGACGACGCCGGAGGTTCCGGTGCCTTCGCGCAAGACATAAGCGTCATGGTCAGTCATCGGCATGTACTATGGCATGTTTCCCGGCGCGGTTCAACCTTTGCTCTGGCGCCGGTTTCCTTCACAACACAATTTCGGTTCCCGCCGCCCCAGGAGCGGGCATTGCCAAAAGCACCGCATGGGCCACCCGCCCGTCCACGAAAAAAACTTTCTTCACACCCGCCCGCACCGCCGCCACCGCGCTGTCCACCTTGGGAATCATTCCCCGGTCAATCACGCCGGACTTCTTCAATCCCTCCACTTCTTCCGCGGAGAGGCGCGGGATGAGCGTTTTGGGATTCTTTGCGTCACGCAACAAGCCGGGAACGTCACTCATAAACACGAGCCGTTCGGCTTGCAAGGCGATGGCCGCTTCGGCCGCCGCCACGTCCGCGTTGCAATTATAAATCTGGCCGTCCTGGCCGCGCGCCGTCGGGCTGACCACCGGGATGATTCCATTGCGCGCGCATTCCCGCAAAGGCTCGGTCTTCACCGCCACCACCTCGCCTACAAATCCCGGATCCAGCCGCTCCCCGCCCGGCCCCGAAAGCCACAGCTTGCGGCAGGTAAAAATCTCCGTCCCGGAAAATCCCTTCGCTTTTCCCCCCAGCCCGTTAATCGTGCTGACAATCTGTGGATTGATCTCTTGCGACAACACGCGCTCCACCACCAGGGCCGCCGCTCCATCGGTCACCCGCATCCCCTGCAAAAACTCCGCCGCCTGTCCCGCCTGGGCCAGGGCCGCGGTGATCGCCTTGCCGCCGCCATGCACCAGCACCGGGCCAATTCCCGCCGCCGCCAGAAAGACAACATCCCGCGCCACAGCCGCGCGTCCCCCCGCCTCGGCCGAGTCCATGAAACTGCCGCCATATTTAATGACAAAAGTCGCGCCGCGAAAACGCTGTAGATAAGGCAGCGCCTCCAGCAGCACATCCGCTTTGGAGATGGATTCTTGCATCCGGTCAAGGGGAAGAAGCAAACGCCACACCCTGCTCCCTGGCAAGGGAAATCCTTGCTCCCACGCCACTGAGGGCGCATCTCGGTGGCAGCGTCGCCGCACTGCGGCAGAACCGCAACCAAAGCGAGGATGGAGGATGGAAAAGCCGGGGGATAAATGTCAGGGGAATGATGGTCAGGGGAATCCCGAAAACTCGCCCATCGGATGAAGAAACGACAGAATCATGGCAGGACAGAATCATAAAGAAAGCAGACGAATTACAATGACTATTAACTCAAAATCGGGTTGGTCTTGGGCCGCGAAATACGAATACCTAAGTGGATTGGTAAAGTATTGGGGTGATGGATTGGCAGGCACGATGCATCGGAAAAATACCTTGATTAGGCACGATTAGTCTTGATTGGCCTTGATCGGAAAAACTCGTTTTTGCGTGTAAAGTGTTCATGGAAAGGCACTTGAATTAAATTGCCGCGAAAAGGCTCAAAATGCACAGAAAAAGCCATGGTTGCAATGCGGGAATCATAAAGTCAGTGATTTGGTAAAGTATTGAATTGTCGGAGGTGAGGTGGTGGAACCCCTGACGCTTTGGAGTGCGGCGGCTTGCCGCCGCTTTGCTCTCCGCATCCTCCGTCGCCAAAGCCTCCTCCCCGGCCAAGCCTTCCGCCTTCGCCGGGCCTGCGGCGGACAAGACGGCAGACGGGATGGAGGACGGGAATCGTTCCCGGCGCAAAAGCGGGAGCAAGCTCCCGCACTCCATATGGGCCGCCCTCATCACTCAGGAAAGATTAGGCTTTAAGCGCGGCTTTGTCAAAGGGAAATTACGGAATCGGCGGCGAATCTGCGCCCCTATCTCAGCCATCGGGCCCTGGATTTCCTTGCCCAGTTTGACTGAACCGGCAACAAGAGGCTATCAACCTCCCAGCGACGAGGGATCAGTCACATCGCCCTTGTTGAACTCCACGTAGGCCTCGGTCAGGTCGGCGGAATAAATCACGGCGGAGGCGCGGCCCAGATGCAGGTTGATGTGCAGATCAAAGGCCGGGGCGGTGCTGATCTTGCAAAGGGCGCCAAAGGAAACATCCGTCGGACGGCCCCGCCTGAGGGAGTATAACACTTCGCGTCGGCCGGGCAGACTGTAACCCAGATCAACTTTATTCTCCGCCAGCTCCGCCGCCGAATATCCCAGCGCGCACAAGATCCGGCCCCAGTTCGGATCGCCCCCGCACCAACTGGTTTTCACCAGCGTGCTGTTGGCCACCGCCCGCGCCGCCGCGTCCGCGTCGCCCGGCGATTTGGCTCCCGTCACACGAACGGTCACAAAACGCGACACCCCCTCGCCGTCCAGGACTATCTTTTTTGCCAGCTCCAGAGTCACATGATTCAGGGCGGCTAGGAAATGCCGCCGGTTTCCCGCGCGCGCGGTCAGCGGCGGATTCCCGGCCCGTCCATTGGCCAGGATCAGCACGGTGTCGTTGGTGCTCATGTCGCCGTCCACCGTGATGCGGTTGAAACTTGCCGCCACCGCTTCGTTCAGCGCGGCTTGCAGGAATCTTGCCTCGACGGCGGCGTCGGTCGTCAGAAAACAGAGCATGGTGGCGTGCCACGACCGCAAGGCGGGCCGCGCCCCGGTTGGGCTCATCCCCGGCTGGATCATGCCCGCCCCTTTGCTAATGCCCCCCAGCCGGACTTTCTTCCCGCCCAGTTCAAACTCGACCGCGATTTCCTTGGGCCGCGTGTCGCTGGTCATGATGGCTTCGGCCGCATGCCGCGCCCCGTCCGCTCCGCTGCCCAGCAGGCGCGCGGCGTCAAGTATTCCTTGTTTGACCTGGGTCATGGGCAGGGGCACGCCAATGCGCCCGGTGGAAGCGACCAGGACTTGGCGGGCGGAAATGCCGCGGCCACGACAAGCCGCGGCCACCGCCCGGGCCATCGCCTGGGCGTTCCGCAGACCCTGGCGGCCGGTGCAGGCGTTGGCGTTGCCGGAATTGACCACGATGGCCCGGGCCGCTCCGCCCGCCACACGCCCCAGACAAAGCTTGACCGGCGCGGCGCAAACGCGGTTGGTGGTGAAGGTTCCCGCCACAGCCGCCGGCGCGTCGGAAACGATCAGTGCCAGGTCCCGTTTCCGGCCCTTGTCGGAGCCTTTGCCCGTGCCGAGCCGTTTGATGTCGCAAAACACCCCCGCGGCCCGGAAGCCTTGCGGCGCGGTCACAGAACCGCCGATGCTCTGGAAGGAAAACGGTTTCACAATTACCGTTTCTCCCTGCGGCGGCGCAGGGTTTCGTCCAGTATTTTCTTTCGCATCCGCAGATGGAGCGGCGTGGCTTCCACATATTCGTCCGCCCCGATGTACTCCAAGGCCCGTTCCAGCGACATTTTCAGCGGAGGATCCAGTTGGATGCCTTTGCCGTCGCCCTGCGAGCGCATGTTGGTCAGCCGTTTGGCCTTGCACGGGTTGACCGGGATGTCGTTTTCCCGCGCGTTTTCGCCCACGATCATCCCCTTGTAAATTTTGTCCCCCGGCTCCACCATCAAGCGTCCGCGTTCCTGCACCATGTTCAACGCGTAAGCCATGGCCTCCCCGTCCTCCATGCTCACCAGCGATCCGTTCTTGCGCGCCACCACGTCCCCGCGGTGCGCCCCGTACTCGTGGAACAAATGGCTCATCACCCCCAGGCCGCGTGTCATGTTGACCAAATCGGTTTCAAACCCAATCAGGCCGCGCATCGGAATCAAGGCCTCGATGGTGACATCGTTCCCGTGGTGGTCCATGTGTGTGATTTCGGCCTTTCGGCCCGACAAGTTTTCCAAAACCACCCCCATCGCCTCCTTCGGGATTTCCAAATACAGTTTTTCAATGGGTTCCAGCACCTTGCCGTCGGCGTCCTTGCGGTTGATGACTTCGGGACGGGAAACCAGCACTTCGTAGCCTTCGCGCCGCATCTGTTCGACCAGGATGGCGATTTGCATCTCGCCCCGCCCGGCCACATTGAAAACGTTGGGCAGATCGGTCTGGGAAATCCGCAGGGCCACATTGGTGCGAATTTCCCGCGTCAGCCGCTCCCAAATATGCCGCGCGGTGACCAGCTTGCCATCCAGCCCCGCCAGCGGACCATCGTTGACCGCAAATTGCATCTGAATCGTCGGCGGATCAATCGGCACGAAGGGCAGCGGCTGCCGCGTGGCCACATCGGTGATGGTTTCGCCGATGAAAACATCCTCAAACCCGGTCACCCCCACTACATCCCCGGCATGGGCTTCGACGATCTCAATGCGCTTCAACCCTTCAAAATGAAACAGCGCCGTGATTTTCCCTTCCGTTTTCCGCCCGTCCCCATGCAGGCAAACCGCCGCATCCCCCACTTTGGCCTTGCCGCTGTAAATCTTCCCAAACGCGATCCGGCCCAGATAATCGGAATAATCCAGATTGGCCACCAGCATCTTGAATTCCGTCCCCGCATGGGCGCGCGGCGGGGGGATGTGCTGGATGATGGCGCCAAAGAGCGGCTCCATGTTCGTGCTCTCGTCCTTCAGGTTGATCTTCGCGTAGCCGTCCTTCGCGCTGGCATAAACCACCGGAAAATCCAACTGCTCGTCCGTGGCATGGAGCGAAACAAACAAATCAAACACCCAATCCAGCACCAGGTGCGGCGTGGCGTTCTCGCGGTCAATCTTGTTGATCACCACGATCGGTTTGGCCCCGGCTTCCAGCGCCTTGCGCAACACGAAACGGGTTTGCGCCTGCGGGCCGTCCGTCGCATCCACCACCAGCAGAACCCCGTCAATCATGTTCATGATCCGCTCCACCTCGCCCCCAAAATCCGCGTGCCCCGGCGTATCCACGATATTGATGTCGTAATCCTTGTACTTGAAGGCGGCGTTTTTGGCGCGGATGGTGATGCCCTTCTCCCGTTCCAAATCCATCGAATCCATGATGCGCTCCTCATGCGAGATGGCCTGGTTGGCGCGAAAGGTGCCGGACTGTTTCAGCAAACAATCTACCAGGGTTGTCTTCCCGTGGTCAACATGGGCGATGATGGCGATATTGCGAATGTGGTTCATTTAAATTTAACCGGGCCGCACAGGGTGAATCCGCCGCCTGCAAAGCGCAAGCAACAAAGCGTAAAACCCCTGTTGCAGATATAAAAAAAAGGCATCCTTGCGGATGCCTTTATGAAAATCAGGTCAAGCTCTGCTCAGGGGAAACAAAAGCGCACATAGGGAGCTGTCCCGGCGCCCGGATTTGCGTAATTGCCCTGGTTCCCGTTAAAATTGCCCTGGTCCGCTGCGTTTTTCAGCCAATTCAACTGGAAAGAAGCCGAGGACATCTGCTGACCACTCCCATCCCCCAGCAAGATATTGCCGCT
>JBEKVM010000104.1:0-19938 GCA_049513975.1 Verrucomicrobiota bacterium
ATTGTGGGCGAATAGTGGTTCCGCGCCTCAATTCACTGACACTTTCACTGACAGTGGCCCTTCCGATCTCCCCAAACCATTGCCGCACATGCGGTTAAGAATGGAGCCAGTTGTCGGAATCGG
Source organism: Verrucomicrobiota bacterium (assembly GCA_049513975.1). Lineage (GTDB taxonomy): Bacteria > Verrucomicrobiota > Verrucomicrobiia > Limisphaerales > Palsa-1400 > JBEKOF01. Next base: position 124 of record JBEKVM010000104.1, read on the forward strand.
TCTATTATTCCGCTCCGGCCTTCCATTCGGTAACTCCACCAAATGAAGAGGTTGCAAATAAAAATCGCACCGCATTTACGAGGGAAAACATGCCGTGAATTCACTCAGAATACAAGACAATTCCGGCACTATTTCTGGTAATCAGTCATAACTCATTTGGTGTCCATTTTGGTGTCCATTTTGGTGTCCACTTTCTGATGGGCGGCAAGAACCGGCATGAAGGGTTTGGAAACAGTGTCAGGCCTGCTACCCTCTGAAGATGTCGAAAGGCTCGATTTTGAGGACCTTGCGCACCCCGACATAGCTGGATATTCCGGCGATCAGCACGACCATGCCAAAGGCCAGTCCCAAGTTCCAGAAGGTGATCGTCGCCGCGTAGTTGGGCAGCCGTGATCGGGCGATCATGATCATCAGCGTCACGAATCCGACGCCCAGGCCATAGCCGGTCAGCGCGGTAAAGGTCGCCATGAACAGGATCATGTAAACCAGCTCCCGCCCCTTCGCCCCGATGGCCTTAAGCGCGCCAAATTTTTCAAGGTTTTCGAGGATGAACGTGTAAAAGGTCTGGCCTGAGATGGACAGCCCAACGATAAAGGCGATCACCACCATCAACAGGATGTTGGTGCTAACACCCGTCTTGTAGGTGTAATAGCCGGCAATGCTTTGGTTGAATTCCTCCTTGGTCACGGCGACATATCCGAGCTTGGCGACTTTCTGCTTGATGCCCGCCACGGCCGCCGCGCTCTTGGGTTGCACCAGCACGTAGGACAAGGTGAAACGCGTCGAGGGGATGTATTCGATGGCGCGGTAGTAGGTGGTATAAAGCGTGGGAGTGCCGTTGAGTCCATTGACGGCGACCCGGGCAATGCCCACGATCGTGCCGCGGTGGTCATTGAGTTCGAATGAACTGCCGATCTTCGGGTTCTCCAGCTTCGGGAATTCAGCGTCGTCCACCACCAGGAAGGAGTTGTCGTTATAGATATTCAGAATACTGCCCTGTTCCAGTTCGGGACGGCCAAACAAGCTCTCGTCGTCCAGACCAACAACACTGACAGATTGATAGGTGCCATTTTCGAGCTTGACCAGGGCGCCACCGATGAAGAGCGGCACCGCGTAGCTGACCTCGTCCATGCTGCGCACCACGTCCAGCACGTAATCGGGCATGGGGATGGGAGCGGTGGGAGTGTTGACCGACGGGTCCATGACCCACATGTCCGCGCCGATATTGGTGACCGTCGAATAGGAGTGGTTGAGGATGCCGGCGAACATGGCGGTCATCATCATCATCAGGAACACGGAGAAAGTAATCCCGATCAACAGCGCGGTGAACTTGGGCTTGTCATTGACCAGCAGCTTGAATCCGATGCGCAGGATGCCGCCGTACTTCATGGCGCCTCCTTCTTGGCCACCGGGGGTTGCCCGTTCCACCAACCCCCTCCCAGCGCTACAAACAAGGCGACGGTATCCTGGTGGCGCTGCGCAAAAGCCTGGAGATAGCCGATGGTCGCCTGGTGGAATTGCACGTCGGCCGTCAAGACATCCGGGTAGGCAACCAGGCCCGCGCGGTAATTGACCTGCAGCAGGTTGAGTGCTTCGCTTGCGGCGTGCTGGGCTTCGACCTGCGCCTGCAACCCCTCGGCGTCGTGCTCCAGCGCCTTCAAGGAATCAGCGACCTGCTCGAAGGCGCCCAGCACCGTCTGGCGATAAGTTGCCTGCGACTGCTGGTAGGCGTCAATGGAAGCGCGCCGGACGTACCACAAACTGTTGCCTTGAAACACGGGCGTCGCCGCCGTCGGGCCGATGCTCCAGAACTTGCTGACCGCCGATAGATTGGCGAGAGTGGTGCTGGCGCCCCCATAGGTGCCGCTCAAGCTGAAGCTGGGGAACATCGCGGCGGTGGCGATGCCGATGTTGGCGCTGGCCACATGCATTTGTGCCTCGGCAGACAGGATGTCGGGACGTTGGTTCACCAGATCGGACGGCAGGCTCACCGGCATATCCACCGGCAACGAGAGTTCGGTCACGTCAATATCGGGCAGGATGGCTTTGGCTGGCACCACCCCTTCCAGCGTCGCCAGCAGGTGCTCAGCCTGGCTGACGTTCTGCTTCAGCGGCGCCAGCAAAGCCTGGTTGGCGGCAATCAGGCTGCGCACGCTCAACACGGCCGAATAGGGAGCGGTGCCGGCGCGGGCCTGCGTTTCGGCGAGGTGCAGTTGCTGGTTCTCTAAATCAATCATTTGTTCGGTCGCGCGAATCTGCGCCGTGTAGGCCGCGCGCGCGATGCTGGTGTTGACCACATTTGCGCTCAAGACAAGATAAGCTGCCTTGCTCTCGTAACGCTGGGAGTCGGCCTGGGCACGCAAGCCTTCCACCGTGCGGCGCTTGCCACCGAACACATCCAGCGTGTAGCTGATGCTGCCGCTGGCGGTGAAGAGATTGAAGATCGAGCCGGACGTATGCGAGCCTTGCTGCAACGGCGCGGTGAGCTGCCGGCTGGCGGAGACTCCAGCCTGGCCTTGCGGGAAGTACAAGCCATAACCGGCGCGCAGGTTGTCCTGACTCTGACGCAAGCTGGCCTCGGCTGCCTGGAGGGTCGGATTGTTGGAGATGGCCTGCTGGACAACTGCGTCCAACTGCATTGACTGGAAAAGCCTCCACCAGTCGGCAGGGATCTCGGTGCCGGGCCGGAAATGTTGCGCCTGGCCATCCGCTGCGACCGTGGCTTCAGGCTGCGCCTCGTGAGTGTAGCGGTCTGTATCCGGCGCCGCAGGACGAACGAAATTAGGCCCTGCGGCGCAGCCGCCCAGCATCGCCAAGATTGAGCCGAGGCCTGCGCCTCGCCGGACCGATGATCGAAAGTTCTTCATCGCATTGGTTGGAGTGTGGCAGCGCGGGGACGCTACTCCTTGCCGATATAAACGTCCACCAACTGGCCCGGATAGACCGGGACATCCTTTTTCTCGAACCGAAAAATCACCGGCAGCACCCGCAGGTCCACTTGCTCCTGGCGCTCATTCGACAGCTCAATCTTGGGGGAGACATAGGGCTGCACCCGGACGAACTCCAGCGGCACCTTGTTCGTGTAGGACCCGCGGATGGACATCTGCGCATGAATATGAAACGAGGATGGCAGTTGTGAAACCAGAATCTCATCCACATAACAGCGCACCTCCAAATGGTCTTGGGGTGCTCCCATGACCACTAACGGATCGAATAATTCCGTGGTCGGGTGATAGGCGCCCTGGGACGACACATAGCTGCCTAACGCTGCGTTGACGACCAGCACGACCCCGTCAACCGGTGCCTTGACCGAATACTTTACCAGGAGCGCATTGGCCGATTGATAAGACTGCTGGAGCGCCTCATACTGCTTCTCCTGGTTGGCGATGTCGAAACTCCATGCGCCAGCCTTCGTCAGATCGTATTGCTTGCGGGCGACGTCCAGGGCGGCGGCCGCTTGATTGACGGCGTCTTCCGCGGTATCAAGTACAATTTTGCTGATGGATTTTGGGTCCATGTCGTAGGAGGCTCGGTCCTTGTCGGACTGATCGCGGGCCGCTTTCAGGTTGGATTCGGCCAAATCCACTTGCGCCTTGGTAACGGCCAGCGTCTCTGGCCGCGGTTGGGCTTTGAGTTCGTCCAGAAGAGTCAATGCGGCTTCCGACTGCAACTTTAGCTGCTCCGTGGTGGCTCTCTGCACGGAATCATCAATGGTGAACAGCGGAGTGCCAGCCGTCACCTGCTGGCCTTCGCTTGCCAGCACCTTTGTGATCGGGCCGGAAACCTCAGGAAAAATATTGATGTTTTCACCGTTTGGCTGGTCACTCTCGATGATGCCATTGGCATAGATGGCCGAGTCGTAAGGGTTGCTGACCGGCTTGAACACAGGGGGCTGGGCCTTTCTCTGCTGGCCAAAGAGGAAGGCGGCAACCAAGGCAGCCAGTACACCGACTATCGAGAGGGTAAAGATGATCTTGTTTCTGAATTCGGATTTGGGTTTGGCGGGGTTGCCTGCGGGCGCAGGCAAGGCTGCTTTGGATTCGTCTTTCGCATCAGATTCAGAGTTGGGCTTGGCGGCTTTGACCTCGGGTGTCGTCGCGGCGGTTTTAGCGTCAGGCTTGGGTTCGGCTCCTTTGGCTTCGGGCTTGGTCTCGGCGGCTTTGGCGTCAGGCTTGGCCTCGGCTGCTTTGGCTTCAGGTTTAGGCTCGGCTGCTTCGACACCGGGCTTAATTTCGGCCTCGGTTTCATTTTCCCGAATCCCCCCCTTCGCGTTCTCCCAAGCCAGAACTGCTCGAACTTCCTCGCGTCCGAGCTGCGCGTAGAGTTCATGGACTCGCTTTACGAGTTGCGGCGTCAAATCGGACGGTTTCTTGGCATCCGCTTCAGATGCAGGCTCGGTCTTGGCTTCAGGTTTAGGCTCAACGGCTTTAGCTTCAGGCTTAACCTCGGCTGCCTTGGCCTCGGCTGATGTGGCTTCAGGTTCAGGCACGGCTGGTGCGGCTTCTGGATTAGGTTCGGTTTCTTTCATTCGGTACCCTTGTCGAACGCGGTGAGACGTCCATCTTCCATGTGCATGATCCGATCCGCATATTCGTTGATGCGCGCATCATGGGTAACGATCAGAATGCAGCGCTTTTCATTGAGTATATTCTCCTTGACGAAGGCGATGATCATTCTCCCGGTGTCACCATCCAGGGAGGCGGTCGGTTCGTCCAGAATCAGGATCTCCGGACTGCTAATAATCGCGCGTGCAATGGCCACGCGCTGTTGCTCGCCGCCCGAGAGCTTGACGGGCAGAATCTCGCCCCGATCCTTCAGGCCGACAATCTCCAGGGTTTTTTTTGCCTCGATGATGGATTCATCCCAGTCGCGCTGCTTCAGGATCAGCGGGATGGCGACATTCTCGGCTGTAGTCAGCCGCGGGAAAAGATGGTAGTCCTGAAACACGAAACCAACAGTATTAAGGCGGAAGTCAGCCAACTGGTCATTGTTGAGGGTCCAGATGTCGGCTCCTTTGACGGTTACCTTGCCTGCGTTGGGGCGCAGGATGCCGGAGATCATGCTGAGCATCGTGGTCTTGCCGCTGCCAGACGGGCCGACGATGAAGAGCATCTCGCCAAAGTAAGCAACCAGAGCGACCCCATTGACGGCGGTCACCTTGGTTGCGCCCTCGCCGAACCATTTTGTCAGACCTGTTGCAACGATCGCCTGATTTTCCGATGATTTTACGCTGGCGGAGCTCATGGGTCTATCTGTCGAACCCCGCACCGAAAAAGCGATCCTCTTGTTTCTGGCCGGGCGAATATAGGCCGGAAAACTGCCGGGGGGCTATGGGCTGTTCTTAGCCGGCATCACTTCTCGGACACCGCGCTCAACACTCCCTGATCCTGCACCAGCGTCCATTCGCTGTCCGGATTGTATTCCTTCATCGCTCCCGCAATCCGGGAAGTCTTTTCGCCAAAATTGCGCTGAAAAACTTTGCCGTCCTGGGCGATGATAAATGTCATGATGCCCGACTGGTCCCAATGTTCCGGATAAGCCACCAGCGCGAATCCGCCCGTCAAGCTGCCGTGGCTCAGGTAATTCATTTTCCCGCCGGGGGCGGCCTGGCCTTGCCGGGTCAGAATTCTGAAATAGTAACCGTGAAACGGGTGCGGGCCCGCGCCTTTATTATTGACGTACCCCTCGGCGTGGGCTTCCGCCACCAAAGGCCCGAACGGGCTGGCCGGTTCATTTTCCGCCGCCGCCCAGTAGAGGCCATCCTTCCTGCCGGGCGTGCTCTTGAATTTCTGCGCGTAAGTCACCCCTCCGCCCGCGTCCGGATTCGCGCCGGCGTACTTCTTCTGCGCATCCACATAAGCGCGGCAAACACCGATGGCGTGGAGTTCGTCCTTCCCGATATGCCGGTTGATGATCTCCTCCTTGCCCGCCGCCGTGTCGAAATGCCATTGCCCGTCCGCTTTCACCAGCGGAATCGGCATCGGCCAGTTGTTGGTGCCAACCTCAAAGGTGACTTTGTTCTCCCCCTCTTTCACCGGATTGCAGCCCTGCGCCAGGGCCGTGGCGAACCTCTGCGCATTGTTCGCGTCCTGGACTTCGTCTCCGGTTAAAAGCCCGCGGACCTCCGCGCCGAATATTTCCTGCAAGGCCGCGGTGTTTTTGGCTGCAGTGGCCGCTTGCAAGGCCTTGACGGCCTCCTCCGGAGACCCGAACAACCGTTGCGCGGCCCCTGGTTTCTGCTGCGTTTCCTTCTGCTCCGCCGCGTGCAGTTTCGCCGGCAAAACGCCGCCGGTCCCGGCCAGCAGGGCGATCGTCAAGACACTGGCAAAATATTTGGATTGGTTTGAAAATTTCATAAATTCATCAGATCTGTTTCTTTCCAAAAAGCTGCGCGCTTCACCGCTTTTGCCCGTGCCCGCCGCCGGCGGGGTGCGCCACCGCACGACTTTCAGATCCGCGATGACTGTAATCATGCACATCGCGCCCCCGGTCGTAGCCGCCGCCGAAAAGATATACATCCGGCCCCGGCACCACCACCGTGCCGCCATAACCTCCGTCCACGTAACCAACACATCCCATCACGGCCGCCAAAGCCGCAATCCCCAGCCCAATCTTGATTCGGTCCAATGGACCGTTCGCCCTGTTCATGGGCACCTGCCCTTTTCCGAAGAAATCAAAGAATGCGGCTGCTCTCGAAATACCGCCAGGCGCGTGTTGATCGCCAGTCGCGCCATCTTTTCGGCGTGAGCCGCTCCCCAGACCTGGTATGCCGCGGCGATCAAGCCGCCGAATGTCAACTCTATTTGCTGTTTATTTTTCATACGCGTCAAAATAACCTTGGAACCCTTGTCGCCGCTATGGGGTGTTCTCCCCACGCCCCGGTTGGCCGGGACCCTCCAAAGGCGGCCTTTGGCAGTAATTTGCTCATTCCTTGCCCCTGGCGGCTTGGAGCATCTGGTCATGCTCCGCTCCGGCGATGCCTTCTTCAACCAGCCTCTCCTGGTCGCTTCGCCCTTCGTCGTCCTCATCGGCACTGGGGGACGCTGGTGCCTTGTGGCCTTCCGAACTCGGCGCCGGGTCCCAGCGTTCCGATTCGGGCGCTGCCTCAAGCACGGCGTCTTTCGGGTCCGTTTCCGGTTCACCGGTCAGTTCCCGATGGGCCTGGTCCCGATCGGATTTCGACACGTCCTTCGCGGAACGACCGTTGATGAGCGCCAGTTCAACCGCACGCTCCCGCACCATCGCCCGGGTCACTGTGCCGATGCCGGCGGAATTCTCGGTCAAGATGCCTTGCTTCAGAGGGTTGCCATTCATAGATTGATGATTACCGTCCGCGCGATAATGTTTGTGAGTTATGCGTTGTTTTGACTTGGCGTGTGCCCCGGTCCTCACGCGTGTCGCGGGATTTGGAAAAAATGTTGTCCCGCTTTTCGGGCTTTGGATTTGGAGTGGTTTCGGTGAGGCTGCGGCGCAATCGGTGGAGCGTTTTTGGGAAGAGAGGAGTCTGAACCATCTCCGCGCGTTTGGTGAGGGATGTTTTCATAGAGTGATTCCTGGGCGATGCCGCGTCCGTGAATTTTGCTTTACGTCTGGTTGTGAAAACCGTGAACCCGGGTGAGGTTGCGTTCCGCGATCAATTCCGCCTCGGCCGCCAGCCAATGCTGGACATCATGCCCTTGGAGCGAGCCTTGGTTGACATAACTGAAGTAGGCCCTTCTGGCCACTTCGTCCGCGGACGGCACAAAATCAATGCCGCTTTGTTTTAAGTCCTCAGCCCGGGTTGGCCGGGAGTCGCTGGGCGGCATTTGGAGTTGGTCCTGGCCGAATCTATTGTATTTCATAAAGGCAATATAGGCTGTGCAACGGCGCCTCCGCTATGGGGTGTTTACCGGATACCGTGCCCGGGGGGTTTTTGGCAAACACCGAAGCTGCTGCCGCCGGCGCAGCCGTGGGAATTCATTAAGATCGGCAATTGCGGTTCGCCGGTCGAGACAGAGGCGGGCTGGCTGGTGTTAAGTCACGGCGTGGGCGCGATCCGCCAGTATTGTCTCGGCGCGTTTCTGCTCGACCGGGATGACCCCTCGCGCGTCAGGGGTCGTTTGCGCGAGCCGTTGCTCTCCCCCAACGAAGCTGAACGGGAAGGTTATGTTCCGAACGTGGCCTATACCTGCGGCGCGCTGCTGCACGGGCGCGAACTTATCATCCCCTGCGCCATGAGCGACTCCACCACCAGCTTCGCCACCGTTTCACTGGATGAACTGCCGGCCGCGATGGAGTGAAACCCGGGCGCGCTCACTAAGCCGCACCGGCCGGAGTCAGATCGTTTGCGGAACTTTGTTCGACAGCTTCCTTGGTCAAACTCACCAACACTGTGGATTCCTCGTAACTGATCCGCTCCACTTTGCTCACGGGTAGGGATACTTCCTTGCCGGAAAACCGATGGCCGGTTTTGATGACCAGTTGCCGGATCGCCCAGCTCCGGGTGTCCATCATGAAATCACAGACGTGGCCGGCCGTTCCATCGGTCCCTTGCAGGTGGTAGCCGTTCACGGCTTGCGTGCTGCGCAGATGGGCATCGGGACGTTTGCGCCGGGGGCCGCTCGCAATGGCTGGAGTTTTTGGCGGCACTTCCAGAATCGGAAAGCCGCTCATGCCCCACAACCCGTCGCCCTGCCAGTAATACGGCCAGCCGTAATATCGGTAATACTCCTCCTCGAATTGCCGCGAAACCGGCTTGTGCGAGTCAATCGAAGGGCTGTCCTCAATCTGCTTCCGCGTCAGATTCGCCAGCAGCAATTTTCCCGCCTGATGGACAACCCCGAAGGCATGGGGCGAGAGGAGCACCTGTCGCCCCGGCAACCAGGAACCCGTGTCCGCCACCACATAGCGAACCGCCCAGTTCTGATCGTCAAAATAAAAATCGTTCACATGGCCGATTTCACCATCCAACGCCCCGAGTTTGTCCCGGTATAATTGTTTAATGCTTTGCAACATAAATCGGTGGTTCTTTCGTTTATCCGTCGTTATTTACCCCCGTGCTCCTCCCGGTTGTCGTCCTTCCTGATTTCCTTCTGGCCGTGATTCCCGCCGGCTGGCGCCCAATTCCTCGGATATCTTTTAACCATCTCCGCATGGTGAAAGGCCGGGGAGTCGTGGAAATCCATCCGCACGGATGGCGAAGCCAATAGCACATTCACCGAGACCCCGCGCGGCCCCGGCCCCCAAACCCACGCGCCCCCTTCCAGCCAGAGGTACTGGTGCCGGTTGCTGCTGTAATAAACATCATAGCCGGGGTAATAAACGTAGTCGTCTTGCACCACGACCGGGGCCGCCACCACCGGAGGCGCCACATACACCCGGGCGCGCGGCCCATCCACAATACATCCGGTCAGGGTTGCCAGGAGCACCGCCCCCGAAACCAATCCGGCAGGGCCGGCCTTGAAGAAATGATTTTTGTTGTTCATGGCAGGAGCGTAAACCAAAAACTTGCCGGCGCTATGGGGTGTTACCCTGGCCGGCGATGTTAAAGATCAAATTTTTTCGCGGTCACGCCGCTGCGGGCGAAACGCCGCCCAAAGAGTGGAAATCAGGCCTGCACCTTTGAGCATGGTTTGCAGCCAGGAGGGTTTTGCGCCGGCATCCGCGGGCTTGCCGCGCCGGAGCGCCGCCAGGCCCGCCGCCAGGGCCGCGGCTGACGCCACAATCGAACCCAAAGTCTTGGCGCGTTCGGTCAGCGCGCGAACTTCCGCCGAGAGCGCGGCCATGACCACGACCAGTTGGGCGCGGTTGAGCTCGCTTTCCGCAAGCAAGAGTTGTTTCCGTGATTGCAGTGAGTTCATTCGAGGATTTTTTCCAAACATGCGCGGTCCTTTCGGAGTTGATCGAGCGTGGCGGGAAGCGTCTCCCAGTCGCGCAGGAGTCTGGCCAGCCGCCGGCAAAGACAAATAGCGGCCGCCCCGTAGAGGACGGCCAATGTCAGGAGGACGGCCACAGGCCACGCCCACAACAAAACCACGATGGCAGCCGTGAGCGTAAGGCCGGCCAGCAGTCCAAATGCCGCCACGCCGAGGGCCAACAGGAAGGCGTGCAGGAGACGCTCGCGCTCCTCCTGCACCTCCACTGTCAACAATTCGAGCCGGTTCTCCCCAATGGTCAACAGCCGCCGCGCGCAAGCTTTCCAGGCCGCGGCCAGTTGCCTGAAGCTGGCAGTGGATTCTTCCATAACGAGCTTAATCGCGGTTACGGCAGCACCGGCGGGCCAGGAGATACCCGATGATCGCCCCGATCCCGACGCCTATGGCGATGGCTTGATAGGGATGCTCATGCACGGCCTCGTCGGCCGCCTTGGCCCCTTCCACCACCTTCGCGCGCGCGCGTCCATAAATTTCCTTGCCGCGTTCCAAGGCGGCGGCGAGCCGATGGCGGGCTTCCTTGACTTTCTCTCCGGCCACGTCGGCGGTGGCCGCCATCAACGCCTGCGCGTCTTCGGCCAGTTGGCCCATGTCATTGCTGATTGCCTGTGTTTCTTTGTTCATATTTTCTGTGTTTTCTGTTGGTTTGCGTTTCTCGTTGATAAATTGGTGATTTCTCGGAATGGCGGCTCTTGCTCTGGAAGAGCGTTCCATTTCCCGTCGCCATAGTGCGCGCAGTGCCTTTCCGACGCTATGGGGTGTTACCCTACCAAACATTTTCCATCCATCTCTGCAGAGCAGTCAGGGACGATCAAAGAGCTGGAATGGGCCCTTTCCGGCCCGCCACGAACCGCGGCGCGGCGAAGATCTTGCCCAGGGCCAGATGGGTGGGGACGAAGGCGACGAGCCACAGCACACCAAGCCAGAGGATGACATAAAGATCTTGGTTGACCCAGCTTTGCGGCCGCCGGTCGTTGAAGCCGTAAATATAATTGATGTTAATGGGGAGATTGGGGTTGGCCAGATGGGCGCCCGCTGGCGGAGTAAAAAAGTAGCATGCGAGCACCAACCCCGCCGCCAGGCTGGTCCAGGCGGACAAAGCTTGTTTGTCATAACCCAGGCGCCCCAGGAGCCAAATGAGGAGCAAGGGGAGCCAGCCATGAAAAAGTGAAAGCCCGCGCGTGAAAAGCGGAAGCTGCGGGTCGAACATGTAACCAGTCAGGCCAAGAAAGCGAAACCCCAGCAGGTTGGCGCCGAAGTCCGCGAGCCAGAGGCATTGTGGCAGCAGAATGCCGACCGCACACATGCTGATAAGCAGGGAGCTTTCCAACCACATGCCTGCCACCGTGAGAATGAGGGCGGCATCACAGAACCACAAAAAATTTGCGGACCCTTAGGTGTGCAGATAAACGGGAACGAGGACGGCGGCGAAAACGGTGCCGGCCAATTGGGCGGCCAGCGGGATTTGCACTAAGCCCTTTTCGACCGGGCTGCCGTTCCTCATCACAAACCCGATCTTACCGCACGATGATTTCAGGCGGGCGCACCACGACTACCGGATCTGCCACTATGACTTCCGGCCGCCTTTCGTACCTCGCATGCCCGCGATAAGGATCGGACCGGCCGTCTTCGGCAACTACACATCCGGCAGCAGTGAGGAGGGTGATAATGCCGCTTAATAACAGGATTTTCTTCATATTCAGTTTTTATTGCTTTCCAGAGTCACGTTGCACCATGGGCGTGGACTGCGCTATGGGGTATAACCCTGCGTCCTATGGCGTCAACTTTCTCGCCGGCTTGCCCGGAGTTGCCCGCGCTGACTGCAAACCCGCCAGCGCTCCCACAATGGCCTTTTGCACCAGCGGATTGTCCAGATTCCCCAGGTGGCCGCCTTGCTCGAAAACAGTCAATTGTTCCAGAGCAAACGTGGCGTGGAGCCAGGCCATGTCCTCGTCCGGGAGGAGGAAGTCGTTTTGATTGACGATTACGCGGATGTTGGGGTTGCCGCGCAGACCGGCGTCATAGCTCCGCAAATCGCCGGCTTTTTCCAACGCTTCCGAGGGCAGGCGGCGGCCTTGATAATACGGAATGACAAATTTCGCAAAATAGTCCTGGTAGGAATATTGCAGGATTTCCTGGTACACCGGATTCCGCCTTATACTCCAGACCGGGTGTTTCAAGATGCCTTGATTATTTCGCCGCTGGCTGCTGTAAATGATGTCCCGCAGCACCAGGCGGAACGTCAGTCCGATAAGAAACCTGGACTCGATGGCATTGAACGGAAGCGAGGTTTGCGGGGTGAGCGTGCTCTTGCTCAAGGCGGCCACCTTCAGCAAGGTGTTTTCGATGTTGTCGGTTCGCGCCGCCCCCGGCCAGTCGAGAGGCGCCTCGTAAAACTCGTCCAGCTTGGAAACACCCTGGAGCAAGCGGACGGGGCTGTCTATGGCCACGTAGCGATCAAATTGAATCAGCGGCAACCGGTTCGTCGGGGCGGTGGCGGCGACGTAGAGGGCATCGAATGCGCCCATGGAATAGCCCAGCAACGCTTTATCGCCCAAGCGGTTTGGATGCAGCGCGTTCAAGCGGTGATCAATTTCGGTGAGGGCGACGTGCAAGTCGTGGCCATCCACCGGCAGATATGCCGGCAGCGCGGCGGTGGCAGCGTTCTCCATGAACTCGGGGTTGAATGGGCTGCTGAGGCAGACGGCGGAGAAGCCGTTTTTGTAAACCAACTCGGCCAAGGCCAGCGAAGTCAGGGCCAGCCGGTGCGAGCCCAGGCCGGGAATGATGTAAACCACCGGCGCCTTCCCCGGCTGCAGCCAGAACGTGAACGGCAGTTTGCGGCCCGTGGCGGGGATCCGAACCCAACGGGTCTGGCCGCGGTCTGGAAATGCCGGGTCCTGGTAGGTGAAGAAGACGGATTCGAGGGTTTCATGCGCGGCCGGGTCCGGAGTTCCGGTGACTTTGAAGTCCGCCACCCGGTTTTCCCGCGCAAAAGTCCAGGCATACTGAATCTCGGAATAGGGGTCCGGTTCGGCTTGGCTGAACCGCACCGATTCGCGGACGGTGTCGGAGAGATCGTTATACATGACTGCATAAGTGAAATAGGTGTAGGGGCCGAGATAGGTCAGCGGATCGTTCCCGTCGAATTTGTAGGGGGCGATGTAGAGCAGCGGATTGGCGGCCGTGTCGGCGCCCCACCCGATGGTGTCCCGGTCATTGCTCGGTCCCAGGAATGGCAGCATCAGGAAGAAATTCGGCTTCCAGCCCCACTGCCCGAACGTCTGCCCAAAATCCGCCTCCGATTTCTTGACCTTCCATTTGGTCGCCACGTCAAAGAACCCGGCTATTCCAACGGTTGAATTGCCGAGAAATCGGTAGGTTTCATCGCGGGCGCCAGTCCATTTTCCCTGGAGCAGGTTGTTGATCAACCGCCCCGGATACGTGAGGTTCCGGCCAAAATTCCCGATGCCGGTCCGCACCGGTTTGACGACCACAAACCGATAAACTTTGCTGGTGGGCTTGATGACATCGGTCATCAGGCCCTTGTTGAAGGCCCACATCGTCCGGTTCAACGGTTCGAAGGGGTCGGGGACGGATTTGGGCAGAACAACGGTCTCGGCTGGAGCCGGTTTGGTGAACCCAGCCACTGGCGCCTGCCCGCGCCCCATCGTCGGGAGGCACAAGGCCAGGGCCAGCAGTGCCAAACTTCCCATTCGCTGGCCGCATCGAATTCTCAACTCGCGCGTCTTTCTGGCATTCCGGAGAGAATCCTCCTGCCTTCGTCGTTCAACACAAACGCCGCGTTGAGTCCTTGCAGGCGGCCGGCTTTCAAATCCATGCGCCAAAGCTTCGTGGCCATGCCGGCACGAGGATGCACAATGACAATTGTCCTGACTGCGCCTTCGCTCCAACGGACCGGGATTCCAGATCGGTTCGGATTCGGCGACACCGGTTGTGCCCTGGCTGACCGCTGGCCGTGGAAGAATCGTTGTTCTGTCATGGCACGCAGTAAGCACGGAAAACCAGGCGGGTGCTATGGGGTGTTCACCCCACATTGGCTGGCGCCATCGCCGGGCGGCTGCAACGGGCGCCAGCGGCTGCCAGACCCGGTTGACCACCCCCGATCTACATTCACGGGTTAGGTTTGACTGCGAGGGTGGAAGTAACATCGCGCACCCCGTCCGCTTCCAGCGCCAGGGCCACCGCTTTGCCGATGTTCTCCTCGGCGGAAACGGTTCCCGAAAGCGTCACACGACCCTGGTCGGAGGAGACGGAAATTTTCCAGATGGAAAGGTCCGGATCCGCCGCGTACTTGGCCTTGATGGCGGCGATGATGCTCGCGTCCGCCGCCGCATCGGCCACCTTTTCGCCGACGTCCTGCGCCTTGCGCCGCACGATTTTCCCGGTCCGCGCCAGTTCGTCCTTGATTTGCCCGGAGCGCAAATCGAGCGTTTCCAGCTTGGCCTTGAACGCATCCGATAAGTGGTGCCCCATCTCGCCGGCGGAGGCCTGGGCCTGAGCGGCGGCGTCCGTGGCGCGTTGTTGCGCCTCGGGATGTTCCTGCGCCTTTTTCTCGATAAACCAGTACCCCGCCGCGCCCAAAATGACACCCAGGATCAGTCCATTGAAAAAATGTCTCATAATGTGCCTTTCTGTTGGCCTTCAAGGAATCACCAAGCGATGTTGTCCGAGGAATTGAATCATTTGCGCCTTGAGCGCAAGCTGGATGATTCCGTTGGCCCGGGGTTTGCCCCAGGCGCGGTCTGCGCCCGCGACGAAATCACCGAAAGTCAACGGTTTTTGTTTGGGTTGGGTTTTCATAACGAGAACAGGAGGGTTGCGCTTATCGTTGCGGCGGAGTTTCCTTGGCAACCGACGTTTCGGTGGCCGCCTGAAGTTCGTCCAGTTCAATCATGTCTTTGACCCATAAGGTGGGCGACGCGGGGAGCATTTTGCCGTCTTCCTTCGTGAATTGCTGTCCGGCGGCAATGATCGTGATGCCGTTTTCACGAACCAGTTTCAGGGGGATGGCGGAGCCTTCCGCCGCGACGTGAGTCCCATCGGCGGTGATGATGTAACGGCCAATCCCGCTGCCTTCCACCACCGAACGCCCGGCCGCATTCCTGATTTCCAAGGTGCTGCCGGCCACGGCGGAACGGACGACGGTGAAAATCCTTCCCTTTCGCAGGTCCAGCAAGGTGTCGCCAACCGGAAGGCCGTTCTTCATGGTTATCTTCATTTTCTCGAGTTTTATTTCAGTGCCGGCCTGGAGGCGCACGGTGGTGCCGGTGCGCCGGAAAAAGACATCGGTCCGCGCCTCCCCGCCGGTGCGGATGATGGCGCCTTGCTCAAAAACATGGCCTTTGGCCAAGTTCGTGAATGTGACGCCATCTGCGGAGCACTCGCACTTTCCGACAACCGCAATGGTCATGGCACTGGGTTGAGTGTCGTTGTCCGGAAATGGGAGCAGCGAGGCCGGGGCTGGTTTCACCACTTGGGCGTTGATGACCGCAGGCAGGCAGAACTGCAACATTGCCAGGGCGAGGGCCGTCTGGAGGACGTGCTTTCCAACTGGGGAGAATTTGTTTTGTGTCATAGGAGGTAAATTACGCTGGAAGCCTTGTTGGCGCTATGGGGTGTTCTCCGTAAAAGCATTTTTCGTGGAATCGGCCCCGGCGCAAGCCTTCGGGCCAAAGGTCTGTCAATTGAACATTCAACCGGGCTTGGAACTGTCATCATTGCAAACCTCCGGCGGACGGTCCGGTTTGCCAGTCTGGCGGCGCGGCCTGCTCGCCCGCGGGGTCGGTCGCGCGCAAGACGTTTCTCACCGTTCCCAACAACTCCTTGAAGGAATAGGGCTTGAGCAGCATGGCGGCAGGTTGCAGCCAGGGGTGTCGGGTGAATTCCTCCTGGGGCAGTTTTCCTGTGGCCATGATGACCGGCAGGGCCATGTGGGCGGCATGCAGCTTGTGCAGCAATTCAACGCCGGACACCCTCGGCATGTCGTTGTCAGTCACCATCAGGTCATACCGGTTCCGTTGCAGAGTGTCCCAGGCGGCAGCCCCGTCTTCGGCGGCGTCCACATGGTAACCGGAGTGAGCCAGCACTTCGGTGTTGAGACGGCGGATGTCCCAGTCGTCTTCCACCACCAGAATGCGGCGGGTCGGACTCTTTCGGCATTGCAGGGGTGTGCCGGCCGATTCTATATTTTGCGGGGGTTTGTTGTCTTTCATAATGTATGATACATAAGCAGTTGGGGGCCTTTGGCGGTGCCATCCGCTTTGCGCAGGACCCTTTTCACCGTTCTCAACATCTGCCCGACGGAATAAGGTTTGGGCAAAAAGGCGCTTATGGCCAGCCACGGATGCTTCTTCAGTTGTTCGGTCGGAATGGCTCCCGTCGCCATGATGACCGGCAGGGTCGCGTCCTGGCCGCGCAGCAGCTTGACCATCTCAAGGCCCGTGACCTTGGGCATAAAGTTGTCGGTGATCAGCACGTCGTAAGCTTTGGCCTGAAGCGCCGCCCAACCGGCCGCGCCATCCGTCGCGGGATCCGCCTCGTAGCCGCATTGAATGAGCAGTTCCGTGATAAGCTGGCGGTTGCATACGTCGTCATCCACGACGAGAATGCGGCGGGGCGGACTCCTCCGGCCTGCGAGCCGCGCGCCGGCCGGCTCTCCGGCTTGCGACATCTCTGTAACCGTCATACACGCTACAATAGGCTGGAGAACCTGGCGGCCGCTATGGGGTGTTCACCCCATCTGTGATTTTTGTGAAGTCAAACGTTTTCTGTGCGGTGCCCGGTTTCCGAACGCCCGGTTGATCCAGCACTTCACGCACTTTGAAGGCCAGTGCGGTCGGCGTGAATGGCTTTAAAAGAAGCGCCGCGTCCTTGTTCAGCACGCCTTGCTGGAGGATGGCATTTTGGGTGTAGGCGGAAGTGAAAAGAATCCTGGTGTGCGGATACAAGGCTTGCACGCGTTCGGACAATTCCTTGCCGCTCATGTGCGGCATGACGACATCGGTGAACAACAAATCAATCTGGCCGGTGTTCCGCTGCTCTTTCAGACTCAAGGCTTCGATGCCATTGGCCGCCGCCAGGACCGTGTAACCCAGCCGCCTGAGCAATGTCGCAGACATCTCGCGCATGACCGGGTCGTCCTCGACCAGCAAAATAGTTTCCGTCCCGCGAGGCAGATCCTGTGGATTCAGCCGCGGCGTGGCCCGTTCCGCCTGCGGCTCGACCTGCGGCAGATAAATCTTGAAAGTGGTGCCCCGGGCCGGTTCGCTGTAAACGCTGATATGCCCGCCGCTTTGGTTGATGATGCCGTAACAGGTGGATAATCCCAAACCCGTGCCCTGGCCAACGCCCTTGGTCGTAAAAAACGGCTCGAAGGCGAGCGCCTTTACTTCCTCGTTCATGCCGGTGCCGCTATCCGTGATGGCCAGCATCACATATCCTCCGGGTTTCAATTCTGCATTGCGCCCCACGCTCTCCTGGTCAAGGGAGACATTGGCCGTTTCCAGCGTCAGTTTGCCGCCGTTGGGCATGGCATCGCGGGCGTTCATCAACATATTCACAATAACTTGCTCGATCTGTCCGGCGTCCGCCCTCACCGCCCGCAGGCCCGGCGCGGGAACGATCTGTGTTTCCACGCCAATCCCCATGAGATGCTGAATCATGCCTTCCATGCCCGCGATAACCTGGTTTAGATTGAGGGTTTCCGGTTGGAGAAATTGCTTGCGGCCATAGGCCAGAAGTTGCCGGGTCAATGTCGCGGCGCGACCGGCGGCCTGGTTGATTTCGGTCGCGTTCCTGGCCAGCGGACTCCCGGCCGGAAGATCGCCCAGCAGCAATTCACTCTGACCGATGATGGTTGTAAGGATGCTGTTGAATTCGTGGGCGATGCCGCCCGCCAGCTTCCCGACGGTTTCCATTTTCTGAGATTGAAACAAATGGGCTTCGAGCCGTTTGCGCTCGGTGATGTCCATATACGTTCCGAGCACGCCGCTGATTTCCCCCTTGGAACCGCGCAGAGGTATCTTGCTGGAAAGCAGCGTGATGGTCTTCCCTTCGGGGGTCGTCTGGGGTTCTTCGATGAGCAGCTTGGCGCAGCCGCTCTCGATGACCTGGCGGTCATCGCCGCGATACTTTTCCGCCTGATCACGCCATCCCATCTGGTAATCATCTTTGCCGAGGATGTCCTTCGGGTCGGCAAATCCGGCATCGCGCGCGAAGTCCGCGTTGCAGCCCAGGTAAACTAGATTCTTGTCCTTCCAGAATACCCTCACGGGTATGGCGTTGATAATCCCTTCTATGATCTGTTGTGAGGCGCGCAGCGCCTCTTCGGCCCGTTTCCGCTCCGTGATGTCCTGCTTGATGGCAATGTAACGGGCGATGGCGCCGTCGCCGTTGCGCAACGGGGTGATCGTCATCTCTTCGACATAAAGGCTGCCGTCCTTGCGCCGGTTGGTCAGTTGCCCGCTCCAGACCTGGCCGGAGGAAATCGTCTGCCAGAGATTGCGATAGAAGGCCTCATCTTGTTGGCCGCCTTTAAGGATGCGCGGGTTCTGTCCGATGATTTCCAGTGCGGTGTAGCCGGTCAGGGCTGTGAAGGCGGCGTTGACCTGCAGGATGTTGCCCGACTGGTCGGTGATGACGATGGCGTTGGCCGCTGCTTCCAAGGCGGCACTTTGCAGCCGCAGGCTGTCTTCCGCTTGCTTGCGCTCGGTCACGTCGTCCGCATAACCATGCACCGTGTTGTTGAACCTGACGGGGAAAAAGGACCAGGAAATGACGCGCGCGCCGATCTGTGTCTCCACCCGCAGTTTCGGTGTGCCCTCCGCCAGGCATTGGCGGACCACCGCGGCGGCATCGGGCGGCAGCATCCCCGCAGGATTGGCCAGCCCCAGGGCGCGGGCCATCGCGCCGGTGGCATGGTTGAAATAGTTGATTTCGCCGGTGGCGGACAGTTCCAGCACCGGATTGGGATTGAAGTGGGCGAAGGTCGCCTGATGCTGGATTTCCGATTCTGCCTGCTGGCTCTCGGTGGAGTCCCGGATAATGCCCACGGCATGCCAGCCGTCCTTCATTTCAACGGCGGAAAGGGACAACTGAATGGAGATTTCCAGGCCGTCTTTTCGGCGGGCCGCCAGCTCCAGTGTTTTACCCACGGCGGCTCCCTGGCCCGTTTGCCGAAACGCCGGGAAGGCGGCCTGGTACGCCGGGAGGAAATGCACCGGCACGATCAAGTCATGCAGGTCTTGGCCGAGGGCTTCATCGCTCGTGTAGCCGAGAATGCGCTCGGCCGCCGGGTTCCAATAGGAGATCCGGCCTTCCGGGTCCATCATCAGAACGGCATCCTGGGCCGAGTCGGTGATGGCGCGCATGAGCCACTCGCTCTGCTGAGGTCTCTCCTCCGCCCGATGGCACACGCTCATGTCCTGTTCGAAAGGCTTCACCATTTTTGCTCCCGTTCGGCTGAGTCAGAGCCGGCGGCTTCCCGGAAAGCAGGCCTGTGGGTGTGGTTGCTGACCATGGCCGGCTGTTTCATGAATGCGCTGTTTCCGGCGCGGCATCCAACAGCTCGCGGACTTTGCGGGTCAGCGTGGCGGGCGTATAGGGTTTGGGCAGGAACTCAACTCCCGCATCCAGCACTCCGTGGCGCGCGATGACATCATCCGTGTAACCCGAGGTGAAGAGGATTTTCAGGTCGGGATAAGTTGTTTTCAGCCACTCCGCCATCACTTTGCCACCCATCACCGGCATGATGACATCGCTGACCACCAAACGAATGGGGGCTCCTTTGTGGTCACGCGCCATCTGCAACGCGTCCCGCCCGTTCGAGGCCGACAGCACCACATAGCCCTGGCCTGCCAATATCGAGCGAGCCAGATAGCGC
>JBEKVM010000105.1:0-19671 GCA_049513975.1 Verrucomicrobiota bacterium
GCTTTCTATGAACCCTCACCTCACCCTAGCCCTCTCCCCTCCCATCGGATGGGAGCGGAGAGGGAACAGCAGACGGACCCGAATTGTTCCACGGAGTTCTGTCGAGCAGCGGCAGGTTCATGGCCTCGCTGCATGCTTTAAGGAGAGAGAGGGCTTTCCATGAACCCTCACCTCACCCTAGCCCTCTCCCCTCCCATCGGATGGGAGCGGAGAGGGAACAGCAGACGGACACGAATTGTTCCACGGAGGTCTGTCGAACAGCGGCAGGTTCATGGTCCCGATGCATGCTTTAAGGAGAGAGAGGGCTTTCTATGAACCCTCACCTCACCCTAGCCCTCTCCCCTCCCATCGGATGGGAGCGGAGAGGGAACAGCAGATGGACACGAATTGTTACACGAAGGTCTGTCGAACAGCGGCAGGTTCATGGTCCCAATGCACGCCAAAATTTTGGCGTGGAGGCTAATCATAATCCTGATCTTAATTCCAGTTGGTTGCACATAATTCCACTTCTCCGGTCCTGGGGGGAGATGCCAGTCCTGGATGCTGGAGCGCGACTCCCTGCCCCCCGTTGAAAACTTGCCAGTGGCGGCGCAAATGCGATATTGTGCTCCGTAACGTTGGCGGCGCGAGTGGTGAAATGGCAGACACGCCAGACTTAGGATCTGGTCCCGCAAGGGGTGGAGGTTCGAATCCTCTCTCGCGCACCAAACCCGCCTGGGCCACCGCCATCCCGGAAACAATCCTCCGCAAGCCAAAAATGGTTAGGTTTTGCCAATGGAGGGTGAGCGCAGAAATGGGAATGCAGGAGCATGGGTAATAAATGAGTCAAGATTTGATAATCGGAATCGCGGGCGCCGGCGGAGACGGGGTGATTTCAGCCGGTGAATCTCTAATCACGGCGGCGGCGCTGGAGGGTTATTACGGCATGATGACCAAGAGTTTCGGGTCGCAAATCCGCGGAGGCGAGGCGTCGTGCCGGCTGCGGCTGGCGACCCGGCCGGTGCTGAATCCGAACGGGCCGCTGGACGTGGCGGTGGCGCTGAACTGGGAGGATTTCCGGCGGTTTGGCTGGGAGCTGCCGGTGGAATCGGCCACGATGGTGATCTATGAAAGCAAGACCGGGGTGGCGCCGGACAAGCTGCCCTTGGAAGGGGTGACGCCGTCGCTGGTGTTCAGCGTGCCGATCACGGAGATGGCGGAGAAAAACGCCGGCACGGACAAGGCGAAGAATGTGGTGGTAGTCGGGTTGCTGGCGGGGTGGTTTGGAATCGGGCGGGAGAGCATGCTGGCGGGGATTCGCAAGAAATTTGCCAAGAAAGGCCCGGCGGTGGTGGAGGGGAACGCGCGGGCGTTTCAGGCGGGATTGGAGTTCGCCGAAGCGCATCCGCTGGAAGGGGACCGCAAGCTGACGGCTCCGCAAACGGGACGGGGAGCCAAGCTGCTGACCGACGGCAACGATATGTGCGCGGCGGCGGCGATTTTTGCCGGATGCACCTTTTTCGCGGGCTACCCCATCACGCCTTCGACCGAGATCATGCAGTTTATGGACCGGGAGATATGGAAGTATGGGGGGACGGTGCTGCAGGCGGAGGATGAGATTGCGGGGATCGGCGCGGTGGTGGGGGCGTCGTTCGCCGGCAAGAAAGCGATGACGGCGACCTCCGGCCCCGGCATGTCGCTGAAGACGGAGATGCTTGGGCTGGCGAGCATCGCGGAGTTGCCGCTGGTGTGCGTGAACGTGCAGCGGGGCGGCCCGTCCACCGGCATGCCGACCAAGGCGGAGCAGTCGGATTTGTTGCAGGCGGCGTTTTCGGCGCATGGCGATTGTCTGCGGCCGGTGCTGGCGCCGACGAGCGTTGGGGACATGTTCGGCATCACGGTGGAAGCCTTCAACCTGGCGGAGTATTACCAGACGCCGGTGATCATTCTGTCCGACCAGGAGATTTCGCAGCGCAAGGAAATCGTGGAACCGATAGACACTTCGACGTTCCGGCTGGTGGAGCGGCGGCGGCCAACGGAGACGGAGCTGGCGAACTACGCGCGGTTCAAGCTGACGGAATCCGGCATCAGCCCGATCAGCCAACCGGGGACGGCCGGGGGCAACTATCTGGCGTCGGGGATCGAGCACAATGAAGTGGGCCGGCCCACCGCCAGCGGGGAGATGCATGCGCGGATGAACGAAAAGCGCTTTCGCAAGTTCAACCCGCTGAAGAACCGCCGCAATTTGTTCGTGGTGGAAGGCGATCCGGAGGCGCCGATCGGGCTGGTCAGTTGGGGGAGCGTGGCCGGGGTGGCGCGGGAGGCGCTGCGGCTGGCGCAGGCGGAAGGGTTGCACGCCAAATTGCTCGTGCCCAAACTGCTCTATCCGGTGGCCGAACAGGTGTACCAGGACTTCTTCGCGTCGGTGAAGCGGGGATTGTTCATCGAGCAATCCTTCCAGGGACAACTTTACCGGCTGGTGCGGATGTATGTGGATCTGCCGGCCCTGGTCAAACCGCTGGCCAAGAGCGGCTCCAACCCGATCCAGCCTGGGGAAGTGCTGGAACGGCTGCGCAAAATGGTGGTGGCGCTGCAGGGCAACCGCAACCCGCATCAGACCGAGGCGGTCGCAGACTGACGCGGGCAACAAAGAATTTAGGAGATGAAACAAACATGACAACTCTCGAACCCATTGCGGTGGCCAAATTCCAAGCCGGCGATTTCAAGAGCGACCTCAAACCGATCTGGTGTCCGGGCTGCGGGGATTTTGGCGTGGTGACGGCCATCACGCGGGCGCTGGCGGCGATTGGGCGGCCGCCGCACGAGATCGCCTTCATTTCGGGCATAGGATGTTCGAGCCGGATACCGGGTTACACCAAGGCCTACGGGTTCAACACCGTGCATGGGCGCGCCCTGCCCATCGCGCAAGGGATCAAGCTGGCCAACCCGGAGTTGCTCGTGCTGGTGGCCAGCGGCGACGGCGACGGTTTTTCCATTGGCGGCGGGCATGTGGCGCATGTCATCCGGCGGAACATTGATTTGACCTATATCGTGATGGACAACCAGATTTACGGCCTGACCAAGGGGCAGTTGTCGCCCACCTCGCATCGCGGGCGCAAGACGGTCACCTCGAACTACGGGAGCCTGGAGGAGCCGGTCAACCCGCTGCTTTACGTCCTGGGCTACGGCGCGTCGTTCGTGGCGCAAGGTTCGCCGGCGGACATGGCGGGACTGGCCCGGATTATTGAAGAGGGCATCCGCTTTCCGGGATTCGCCTTTATCCATGTGGACTCGCCTTGCGTGACCTACGGGGAGGAGGAACAGCAGCTCAAAGCGCAAAAGGCCAGGATACAGAGCCTGGAGTCTATCGGTCACGATCCGGCGGACCGGACCCTGGCCAGTGCCCGGGCGCGCGAATACGGGAGCAAGCATTACACGGGAATCCTCTATCGCAACCCCAACCCGCCGCCGACTTACGGCCAGGGAGTGGCCGAGCGGCAGCAGGCGCTGAAGAAACTGGCCGTGCCGCGGCATGAGATCCTGCAGCGGTTCCTGCCGGACCACTGACCCGGCCGGCCGGCGCGCGGCGGGAGCGGCTTGCCAAAGGGATTGCTCTGGCGTCCATAACCATTTTGTTCACCTTGAGGTTGATTAAGACGCCGATATTGGCCATACTCAAAACCGTCGAAAACCAGAAACAGATTTATGGAACAAACAAAACGACTTGTGGAAAAGGACGCCCCGTTGAAGAAGGACGATTTGATCGTCATCACCGGGGCGGGCGGCTTCATTGCCGGCAACCTGGCGCTCTACTTCAAGAACAAAGGCTTCAGCAACATCCGCGCGGTGGACAAGAAACCGCTTTACGAATGGTATTTGCACGTTCCCGGCGTGCAAAATCTCTCGCTGGACGTGAGCGACGCGGACCACTGCCGGCGGGTTTGCGAAGGGGCGGTGGAAGTGTACAACCTGGCCGCGGACATGGGGGGCATGGGTTTCATCGAACGGTTCCGCGTGGAATGCCTGCGCAGCGTGCTCATCAACACGCACATGGTGGAGGCCGCCTACCAGGCCGGGGCGCGCCGTTACTTTTTCTCCAGCTCGGCTTGCGCCTACAACACCCTCCTGCAAAAGGACCCGAAGGTGCGGGCGTTGAAAGAGTCGGACGCCTATCCGGCGATGGCCGAGCGCGGCTACGGCTGGGAAAAATTGTTTTCCGAAATGGTCTGCGAGGAATACTGGCACGAGCGCGGGCTGAAGACGGCGATGGCGCGTTTCCACAATGTCTATGGACCCCACGGCACCTGGGACGGGGGCCGGGAGAAGGCGCCGGCGGCGCTGTGCCGCAAGGTGATCGAGGCGATTGACCGCCAGGAGAAGGACATCACCATCTGGGGCGACGGCGAGCGGACCCGGAGCTTCATGTATATCGAGGACTGCCTGGAGGGCATTGACAAGATCATGCACTGCGATGAATTGATCGCCACGCCGATCAACCTTGGCAGCAGCGAACTGGTTTCCATCAACGAGCTGCTGAGCAAGATCGAAAAGATCGCGGGGGTGAAGTTGAACCGCAAGCACGACCTGAGCGCGCCGCTGGGGGTGGCGGGCCGCAATTCCGACAACACGTTCATCAAGAAAGTCCTCAAGTGGGAACCGACGACGAAACTGGACAAAGGATTGGCGGCAACTTACGCGTGGATCCAGGAACAATATAACAAGCGCAAGGCGGGCCAACGCGTGGGGATCGGTTAAATGAAGAGTCGAACGGCTTCGCCGGTCGCCAAGTTGCTGGGGAGCATTCCCAACCGCCTGCAATTGGCGGGGGGTTGGATTGACCAGCCGTTTGTTTCGCGGCACAACCCCCGGCCGCCCGGCTCCATGGTGGTGGCGCAAATCCAGCCGGATTTTCGCCCGATGGACCGTTCCGGCATCGCCAGCGGCACGCGCGCCATCGCCATGAGAATCTGGAAGGGCCGGCTGCCCCACCGTCCGCCGGAAGCGTTGGCGCGCGAGCTTTACGAAGCGGAAAACAGGGGCAAGGCCGAGCCGAGCGGTTCGCAGGACATGATCGGCCTGGTTTATCCCGGCGTGAACCGCCTGGATTATGACTTCAAAATCCACGGCGGCATTTTTCCGTCGCACATCGAATCGTGCAACCGTCCCGAGGTGGCGCGGTGGCTCGGCCGGGTTTTGCATCTGATTCCTGTCGAGCCGCGGCCGGAGGGCTACAGTCCGCTGGGGATAAAGAATCTGGATCCGAAATGGGTGGCGCGCCTGGGCCAGTCGGGCCGGGATTGCTACCAGGCCATTGTGAAAATGGATGCCAAAGCGCTCGGCGCGTCGTTGAATTTGAACATGAAATGCTGGGAGACGCTGCTGCCGCAGGTCGTGCGGCACCCGCTGCTGCGGCTGGATTTGATGGCGCTGCTCAAGGCGTATCAGCAGCAGTATTTGGGCGCCATGTATTCCGGCTGCGGCGGCGGTTATCTGATGGTGGTCTCCACCGAGCCGGTGCCCGGCGCGTTCAAAGTCAACGTCCGCATTGCCCAGCCCGGAAAACCGGGCGGCCGTTAAGCGGCCAGTATGTCTGTTCTCGAAATCATCGTCGGATTGGCTGCCGTGGCGGTGCTGCTGAGCTATTTGTGCCTCAAACATCGTCAGAGGAAGCACAGCCGGTCCGGGCGTGACGAGCCGGCAGAATGGACCGGGAAGGGCATGGATGTGACGGCGCTCAAGCCGGCCATTGAGGGGGTGCGCCGTGATTACCTGGCTGGCCGGCACTCGGCGAGGGGCATTTTTTGTCGCAGAAGCCTGATCAGGCTGGCGCGGCGAACTATCGCGCGAATGGCCTATTTCCACTCCAGAGAATCGCAAGAGCATGAGCAAATACACAGACCCTAAAGGAGGAGGCGGCCTGGCCGCAGCGCGCTTGTGAAAACGAAATGGACGCTCGCGGTATTGGCCCTGGCTGTTTTTCTGCCGCGCGGCCGGGGGCAGGATGGATGGTCCCCGCCGCCCGCCACGGAGCCGGTCGGACGCAGCGGCGCGGGGCGGACCGTCACTCCGGTCAATCAGATCACCACCCCTGCTGGTGAACAATTGGATTTGCCGGGCTTGCGCCCGCAGGCCCTGGCCCTCAGCCCGGACGGCAAACTTCTCGCCGTTTCCGGCAAGTCGCACGAAGTGGTGCTGGTGGATCCCGTGGACGTCCGCATTCTGCAAATCGTGCCGCTGCCTGCCGAGGGGGCGCCGGCGGAGGCCGAAGCGGCCTCCACCCATGAATTGCAGCCGGATAAAGAGGCGGAGGCCAGCTACACGGGTTTGGTATTTGCGCCCAACGGTTCCAAGCTCTACCTGGCCAACGTCAATGGCAGCATCAAGGTTTTTGACGTGGACAAAAATCATCATGTGACCGGGAAGCGCTCCTTTCTCCTGCCGCCGGCCAACGCGCCGGGGCGCAAGGCGGAAATTCCCGCCGGCCTGGCGGTCTCGCGCAATGGCAAACTCCTCTACGTGGTTTTGAACCTGGGCAACCGGCTGGCCGAACTGGACGCCGCCACCGGAAAAGTTCTGCGAGTTTGGGAGGTCGGCTTCGCGCCCTATGACGTTGTGCTGGCGGGCCACAAGGCTTACGTCAGCAACTGGGGCGGACGGCGTCCCGCGGCCGGCAGCGTCACCGGACCGGCCGGGCGCGGCACGCGGGTGCGGGTGGACGCGACCCGCTACGCGGCCAACGACGGTTCGGTGAGCGTGATTGACCTGGCGGCCGGCAAAGTCACGGGCGAAATCGTCGCGGGCGCGCATTGCTGCGCGCTGGCGCTTTCGCCAAACGGACGCCACCTGGCCGCGGCCAACGCGCAGAGCGACAGTGTCAGTATTATTGACACGCGCAAGGACCAGGTGGTGGAAACCATTTGCACGCGGCAGAGTCCGGCCGATTTGCTGGGCGCGACCCCCAACGCGCTGGTGTTCGACCCTTCGGGCAGGACGCTTTTCGTGTGCAACGGAACGCAGAACGCGGTGGCGGAAATAACGTTCAAGCCGGGGGAATCCAAGTTGCAGGGGTTGGTCCCAACCGGCTGGTTTCCCGGAGCGATTGTCTATGACGCGCGCCGGCACAGCCTGTGCGTGGCCAACATCAAAGGCATCGGCTACGGCCGGCCCCGCCCGGGGAACCGCGGGCCGGAATACAATTCCCACCAGTATAACGGCTCGTTGTCGGTCATTCCCCAGCCATCCGCGGCGGAATTGAAAGAGCTGACCGGCCGGGCTTTGTTTGACATGCGCTATCCGATGCTGGCCCAGGCGGCTTTGCCGGCGCGCCCCGGCCAGCCGGCGCGGCCGGTGCCCGAACGCGTCGGCGAACCGAGCGTGTTCCACCATGTGGTCTATGTGATCAAGGAGAACCGCAGCTACGACCAGGTGCTGGGCGATGTTAAGGAAGGCAACGGCGACCCCAGTCTCTGTGTTTTCGGCGAGAACATTACTCCCAACCAGCACCAATTGGTTCACGATTTCGTGCTGTTGGACAATACATACTGCTCCGGCATCCTCAGCGCCGACGGGCATCAATGGGCCGACAGCGCCCTGGCCAACGATTATATGGAGAAATCCTTTGCCGGCTTTCCCCGCAGCTATCCCGACGGCATGGGCGACAAGGAGGTGGACGCGCTGGCCTATTCCACGGCCGGTTTTATATGGGATGACGCGGTGGCGCACGGCAGGACGCTGCGCGATTACGGCGAATTTGCCATCACCCGCAAATCGTGGAAGGACCCGGCGCGCCGGGGCCGTCCGCGTTTCCTGGATCATTACCATGAGTTTGTGCAAGGAACCGATACCATCAACCTGCACAGCGAGCCTGCCATAGAGTCGTTGCGGCCCTACCTGGACAAGGACACCGTGGGGTGGGACCTGTCGGTTCCCGATGTCTTCCGCGCGGCGCAATTCATCAAGGAACTGAAACAATTCGAGCAGACGGGCCAGTTTCCCAACCTGGTGATCATCTGCCTGCCCAACGATCACACCAGCGGCACCGGGGCCGGTTCGCCGACGCCGGCGGCGCAGGTGGCGGACAATGATCTGGCATTCGGACAAATCGTAGAGGCGATTTCGCACAGCGCATTTTGGAAGGACACCTGCATTCTGGGCATTGAGGACGACCCGCAGGCGGGTTGGGACCATGTGAGCGGCTATCGAACCACGGCCTATGTGGTCAGCCCTTATACCAAGCGCCGCCAGGTGGTGGGCACCCAATACAATCAGACCAGCCTGTTGCGGACGATGGAACTCATCCTGGCCCTGCCGCCCATGAACCAGATGGATGCCACGGCCACGCCGATGTCCGATTGTTTTGCGGGCGAGCCGGATTTCACGCCGTTTGCGGCCCTGCCCAGCAACATCCCGCTGGACCGGATGAATCCCGCGCCGAGAAGAGTAACCGACGCGGTCCTGCGCCAGGACGCCTACGCATCGGCGCGGCTGCCGTTGCTTTTGCCGGACCAATGCCCGGAGGACGAGTTGAACCGGATACTGTGGCATGCCATGAAAGGCTCCCAAGAACCCTATCCCGCCTGGGCCGCCCCGGCGCGGGACGATGATTAACTTACCGCATGGGTGGCATCCCGATTCACTCGGGACCCGTACCGCCGGGCCACAGGCCCGGCGGGAGAGGGCGGACAACCCTTCTGTAAGAAACTGCGTTTGACAGCCGCCTGTGGTCTCCCTTTCCGGTCGGCAAGTCGCCGACCGGGACAGGCGGGTCGCCTGTGCCACCCAGCGGCTTCGGCTCGACTTGCAGAAAAAGTGTCAATAGTGAAGATTGACACCGGCTCGTATGACCCCATCGGGCAGCTCACCAGCGATCTGGCGGCGGAGCTGATCGGGAGCACCAACCGGATGAACGAGCAGTTGCATTACGCGTATGACGCGCCGGGGAACTTGAATTACCGCACGAACAACACCCTGGTGGAAAACTTCCAGGTCAACAGCGTGAACGAGTTGACAACCGGGACGAATGGAGGAAGATTAACCGTCATGGGAACGACATCATCCCAGGCGACCAACGTCACGGTGAACGGAACGAACGCGCTGCTCTATGGCGACGCGACGTTTGCCTCGACGAACATGCCGCTGACGACCAGCTACACCGCCATTGCCAAAGACGGCTACGGGTGGATCAACACCAACACAGCCACGTTGAGCCTGGCGACCAACTCGACTTTTCAATACGACCTGAACGGGAACCTGACGAACGACGGGACAATGAGTTTTGCCTACGACGATGAGAACCAGTTGACGCAAGTGTGGGTGCCGAACCAATGGTTCTCCCAGTTTACGTACGATGCCAAAATGCGCCGCCGCATCCGGCAGGAATACACCTGGTCGAGCTTCTGGGTGCAAACGAACATCGTGTATTACGTTTACGACGGAAACACGGTCATCCAGGAACGGGACATCAACTATCTGCCGACGGTCAGTTACACGCGAGGCAAGGACCTGAGCGGGAGCCTGGAGGGCGCTGGTGGGATTGGCGGGCTGCTGGCGCGAACAGACAATGATGCGAAACAAACAGACTTTTATCATGCGGACGGCAATGGCAACGTAATGATGCTGATCAACTCCTACCAAGCCGTTGTTGCGAAATATCTGTATGATGCCTTTGGGAACACGCTCTCCTTGTCAGGGCCAATTGCCTATGCCAATCTTCACCGCTTTTCCAGCAAGGAAGCCCATCAGAATTCAGGGTTGGTTTACTACCTATACCGATATTACGATCCGAATTTGCAACGATGGCCAAATAGAGACCCCATAAACGAACGCGGCTTCAATGATCTCGCTCATCGTGCTAAGGCGCCTAATCTGAAAGAAGAGAAGGACCTATACCGATTTCTTGCGAACAATCCAATACAATACTGGGACTATCTTGGTCTGGATAATCCTGGTTGCGACTCACCTGGAGATCTTCCAGGCGCACTATGCCCGGCTAACAAGGACTGCTTCTTAAGGTGCTGCGCACAACACGATCAATGCTACTACAAGAATGGTTGTTCCGCTTTGAGTTGGATTATTGAAGGCGACCCAGATTGTATGGCTTGCAATGCCGAGGTGGCCGTTTGTACTCTTATGTGTAAGGCAGGTAAAGACAACAAAAAAGGGCCTAGATGGTTTTGCCCGAACGGTCCTGATGCAGGAAAGTTTTATTGGGATTATTCAAAAATACCGGCAAGTTGCTGGAAGGATGGAAAAAAACCTGCTCAACCATGAAACAAATGAAATCCAAGGCACAAGTCCTTTTTTGCGTATGTCTAGCCTCGATGGTATTAGGGGCAGGATGTATGCCTGGCAGGAATTCAGCTGAACGGGAAAAGGGGAAACTGCAAGGCATATGGCTGTTGGAGTATCAACAAAGCAATGGGAAAAAGCTTCCGGACGAAAAGACGGCTAAGATGTTTCACGGCAAAATGGAGTTCGCTTGCGACGCAATTCGGTACACCGTTGAGCTTCCTGGATTCGATTTTAAATTTGTCTACAAGCTGTACCCTGATCAGCAACCTAAAGCGATTGATTTGCAACTAACAGACACTTCGGATAAGCGGGGTATTGGACAAACATTTTTCGGAATTTATATCTTGGAGTCCGACACTCTGAAAATTTGCTATAACAAAACCACGCGCCCCACTGGCTTCGATGCAGAGGGGAAATCGAACAATTGGTTAATTGCTCTTAAGAGAAGGCCGAATGGTCAGTTTTAGGAAATCGTTTGAGAGGTCACCATACGTGTGGCCAATTTGCATTCCAGAAGATGAACCGCTTGGCCAACACTACGCTTTTCAACAGCACGTGCGAGGGGTCAAACCATACTTTTGCCCAATTTGCATTCCAGAAGATGAAACGCCTGACCAACACCACGCTTTTCAACAGCACGAATGAGGCTCTGGATTACAGTGGATACGCTTACAACAACGGCAATCGGCGCACCCAACTGTTGCGCGGCATGGTCACCACCAACGGAGCCGGCAGCACCAATTACGCCAATTACACCTACGACCCCATCGGGCAGCTCACCATCGACCTGGCGGCCGAGTTGATTGGGAGCACCAACCGGATGAACGAAAAGCTTCATTACGCGAGAGACGGGGTCAACCCATAGTTTGGTTCGTTTTTAGGCGGTGTTTTCAGGACGAACATCAATCAAATGGCACGAAACTATCGGTGAGCCTGGTTTTGAACCTGCCGGAAACCTCCCACCCCCGCCTTCGCCGGGCCTACGGCGGGCAGGCCGGCCCTCTGCTCCACAAGTGTGTGGAGGAGAGGGGGAAGCAGCGCGCGGCGGTTCATGCACTTTTCAGATCTCACTTTTTAAACGCAATTATTTTCGGCTCGATTCTCGGGCAAGGG
Organism: Verrucomicrobiota bacterium; assembly: GCA_049513975.1. Classification (GTDB taxonomy): domain Bacteria; phylum Verrucomicrobiota; class Verrucomicrobiia; order Limisphaerales; family Palsa-1400; genus JBEKOF01. The sequence goes on from JBEKVM010000105.1 coordinate 11,383, forward strand.
TGCGCGACGATGGCCCCGATATGCGCCTTCTGAGTTCCCATCCTTCGCACGGTTCTCACACGAAACTTCCATTGGCAATTCTGCTCGCGGCGGCGTGGGGGATGCTGGCATGGCCCGGCTTGACAGCGGCGCAAGAGCAATCCGGGGTGGCGCTGCCGCCGGGGGTGAAAGCGGTGTGGGATACGGCCAGGGCTTTCCACGAAACCACGCCGACCCGCGAACGGCTTTGCATCAACGGGCTGTGGCGCTGGCAGCCGGCGGCGGATAACGCGCTCCAACCGCCCACCGCGGCCTGGGGTTACTACAAGGTGCCCGCCTGCTGGCCCGGCAACCAGGACTATATGCAGAGCGATTATCAGACGCTCTACCGCGACCCGAGCTGGAGGAACACGAATTTGAAGGAGGTCCAGAGCGCCTGGTACGAACGCACGATCACCATCCCCCAGGATTGGGCCGGCCGGCGCATCGTCCTGGATGTGGAGTACCTGAATTCCTACGCGGATGTTTATGTTGACGGCCGGAAGGCGGGCCAGATCCGCTTCCCCGCGGGACAGGTGGACCTCTCCGCGGCGGTCCGTCCGGGAGCCACGCACGTCCTGACCCTGCTGGTGGTGTCCATGCCGCTCAAGGCCGTGATGGAGTCGTACAACGACACCAACACCGGCAAACAGAAGAAGGGCGCGGTGGAACGCCGCGGCCTGTGCGGCGACGTCTGGCTGACCGGCGAGCCGGCCGGGGCGCGGCTTTCCGACGTTAGGATTGACACGTCGTTCCGCCAGAGCCAGATCACGTTTGGAGCCGGGCTGAAGGGGCTGGCCGACGTCGGGTACTACCAACTGCGGGCCAGGATCAGCGAGCAGGGCCGCCCGGTGGCGGAGTTCACCGGCCCTTCCTTCACTGGGCATGACTTAATAGACGGGCGCGCGACGTTCACGGCGTCGTGGAAGCCGCCGAAACTGTGGGACCTCAACACTCCCTCGAACCAGTATGACGCCGAGTTGTCGCTGCTGGAGGCGAGAGGCCGGCCCTTGGACATCGCGACGCCGGTTCGGTTCGGGTTCCGGGAGCTTTGGATTCATGGCCGTGATTTCTATCTGAACGGCACCCGATTATACTTGTCGGTGGTGCCCGTGGACAACGCCGGGGTGGGAGCGGCGCTGGCGACCTACGCCGGGGCCAGGGAGAGCCTCCTGCGCCTCAAGAGTTTCGGGATCAACTTTGTCTATACGCACAACTACGGCTGCGAGCCTGGCTCGCATCTGAGTTTCGCGGAAATTCTGCGCGCGGCGGACGACACCGGGATGCTGGTGGCGTTGTCGCAGCCGCACTTCAGCGCCTATGATTGGAAGACGCCGGACGCCGACCAAACCAACGGCTACGCGGGCCACGCGGAGTTCTATGTGGGCGTGGCGGGCAGCCACCCGTCGGTGGTCTGCTACGCGATGAGCCACAATGCCACCGGTTACAACGAGGATATTGACCCCCCGATGATTGACGGGTTGAGCGATCCCCGGGGGAGCGGATGGGCCGGCAACAACGCCAGGCTGGCGTTGCGCTGCGAAGCCATCGTCAAGCGCCTGGACCCGGCGCGGATTGTTTATCATCACTCCTCGGGCAACCTCAGCGCGATGTACACACTTAACTTCTATCCTAACTTCGTGCCCATGCAGGAACTGGATGACTGGTTTGAGCACTGGTCAACCGCGGGCGTCAAACCGCTGATGCTGGTCGAGTACGGCGCGCCGTTTGGCTGGGACTGGACCATGTACCGCGGCTGGCACAACGGGGTGCGCGAGTTCGGCAACGCCGCGGTGCCGTGGGAGTATTGCCTCGCGGAATGGAACGCCCAGTTCCTCGGCGACGCGGCCTACCAGATCAGCGACCGGGAAAAACGCAACCTGCGCTGGGAGGCGCAGCAGTTCCGGGAGCGGCGCGCCTGGTTCCGCTGGGATTACCCCTACCCGGTGGGGGACGCGCGGTTGGACGAATTGCAGCCGGTGCAAGCCGCCTATACGACCGACAACTGGCGGGCGTTCCGCACCCGGGGGCTGTCGGCCAACTCGCCCTGGGAGCACGACCGCTTCTGGAAATTGCGCGACGGGTTCGAACACCGCCGCCAGGAGCTGCCGGTGGACTGGGACAACTTGCAGCAACCGGGCTACAGCCCGGACTTCATTGACCGGACGTACGCCCGCTTCGACCTGGCTTACGAGCGGTCGGACTGGGTCCCCACGCCCACAGCCGCGTCGTTGTTCCGCAACAACATGCCGCTGCTGGCCTGGATCGCGGGCAAGCCGGAGCATTTCACCGCCAAGGACCACACTTTCCACCCCGGCGAAACCATCGAGAAGCAGCTTATGGTGATCAACAACTCCCGTCAGACCGTGACTTGCGACGCGTCATGGTCGGCCGACCTAAGCCCGGCGGTTGGGGGTGTCAAGCAGATTGTCGTGCCGACCGGCGACCAGGCGCGCGTCCCGGTGCAATTCAAGCTGCCGGCCGGCGTGCCGCCGGGCGACTACCAGATCACCGCGAACTTCAAGTTCAGTTCCGGAGAGAGCCAGGAAGATTCCTTTAAACTACAGGTCATCCCGCGTTCGGCGCCGCCACGCCCGCTGTCGAAGATGGCGCTGTTCGACCCGCCCGGCCAGACGGCCAAATTGCTGGCCGGGCTGGGCGTCGCCTGCCAGCCGGTCAGTGCCGGCGCGGATCTTTCGGGCTTCGACGTGCTGCTCATCGGCAAAGGCGCCCTGACTGTGGACGGCCCGGCGCCTGTTCTCAAGCGGGTGCGCGACGGGCTGAAGGTGGTTGTGTTCGAGCAGACGGCCGAGGCGCTGGAGAAGCGGCTCGGCTTCAGGGTTGAGGAATACGGCCTGCGGCAGGTCTGGCCGCGCGTGCCGGACAGCCCGCTGCTGGCCGGCCTCAAGACCGAAAATCTGCGCGACTGGCGCGGCTCCTCCACACTGCTGCCTCCCACGATGTCTTATACGCTGAGTCAACACTACAACGGCGCGCCGGCGGTGCGCTGGTGCGGCCTGGAAGTCACCCGGCTGTGGCGCTGCGGCAACTGGGGCAACGTCGCCTCGGTGCTGATTGAGAAGCCGCCGCGGGGCGACTTCCTGCCAATTGTTGACGGCGGTTACGCCCTCCAGTACAGCCCGCTGCTGGAATATCGCGAGGGCCGCGGGCTGGTCCTTTTCTGCCAGATGGATGTGACGGGGCGGACCGGGAGCGACCCGGCGGCTGAGACGCTGGCGGGCAATATCCTGCGGTACGTCGAGGCTTGGCGCCCATCTCCCAGGCGCACGGCGGTGTACGTCGGCGAGCCCGCCGGCCTGGCCTGGCTGGCGGCCTGCGGGATCGAAGCCGCGCCCTTGAAAGGCGAGCCGCCGGCGGCGGATCAGGTGCTGGTGGTCGGACCGGGTGGAGGCCGCGAAATCGCGGGCCAAAGTCCAGCCACCGTTGCGTGGGTGAAGGCGGGCGGCCGCGTCCTGGCCCTCGGACTGGACCAGGAGGAAGCCAACTCGTTCCTGGCAACGAAGGTGACGATGCAGCCCGCGGAGCATATCGCGGCCTTCTTTCCCCCTTTCACCGCCCATTCGCTGCTGGCCGGAGTTGCGCCGGCGGATGTGCATAACCGCGACCCGCGCAAGCTGCCGCTGGTGGCGGAGGGCGCGACGGCCTATGGCGACGGGGTGCTGGCAGCAACGGGCAACGTCGTCTTCTGCCAACTCCCGCCGTTTCAAGTGAGCAAAGTGATGGGGGCGTTGCCCGAGCCATTCAACCTGCGCCGCACCTTCGGGCGCGCCTCCTTCGCGGTGAGCCGGCTGCTGGGAAATCTCGGCGTGTCCGGCTCGACGCCGCTGCTGGAGAGGTTCGGCGAACCGGTGAGCGCGGCCAACGGGCCGTCGGTGGTGAGGAATGGCGATTTCAGCGCCGATGCCAGCGGCAACGGCCTGGCCGGCGAATGGGAGTTCAGCGCCAGCCCCAACGGCGTGACCCGCACACGGGAGGCGCTGACCGGGCCGGAAGGCGGCTGGGCGCAGCTCATCGCGGTGCCGCCGGTCGCGGCTGGGGCCAAGGCGCCGGAGGTTATGATCGCCCAGCACGATCTGCCCATCCGGGGCGGCCAGTGGTATCGGTTGTCGCTGCGAACCCGGGCCGAGGGACTGACGAGCAAGGAGATCAGTTGGACCGTGCAGAATACCGCCAACTGGCAGGCGCTGTTCGATTACCAGAATTTTACACCCAAAGCGGAATGGCAGACGAACACCCTGGTTGTCCAAGCCAAGGACACCGCGGCCAAAGGGAGCAAGTTCCAGATCTGGTTCACCGGCACTGGCAAACTGTGGCTGGCCGATGTGCGCCTGGAGCCGATCGCGGACCCGGCCGCCGGCCGCTGGCTGGAAGGCCTGTACCTGACCCGGCCAACCGAGTGGGATGACCCCTATCGCTTTTTCGGGTGGTGACATAGAAATGCAGAATGAAGAATGCAGAATGCAGAATTAGGCTTCGGGTGGTGGTTGCCTTGCTGGAGCAATTTCATGAAACCTGTAGCCGCACGGAAGCCGACCGAACGGCCTCCTCACCCCCTCCTTCGCCGAGGCTACGGCGGGCAGGCCGACCCTCTCCTCCTGAGGAGGAGAGGGAGGAGCTTCATTTTGGCTACATCATTTTTTGTTCCGCTCCAGGCCCGGCTGCGTCCCGCCGCTCCAATCCCGGTTGAACCATCAAGCCGGGACTGTCAATCATAAATGCGGCTTTGGGCGATCCCTTTACGACCCCTTTGCGCACCGCATTGTCGCGCGCCGGCAATTATTTTGTCCCATTGATTCTGTCGTAGAATATCTCCTCGCGCAGCATCATCCGGTGATAAATCCGCTGGCGGCCTTCCTCCGGAAACGCGCTGGACGGAACCAGGTTCATGGTGCGGCTGTTTTCGCCACCCACGCCGCCGGTATAATTGTAAGCCGCCATCTTGCCAATCTGCTCGTTTAATTTCTGCCGGTCACCCGTCGTCGTAAAAACCACCCCGACGAGGAACGGGAATTCTGAATCGTCAATTTCCAGTTTCACCAGCGAGATGCCGGCGTTTTGGGCCGCGGCCTGCATCGCATGGGTCAATCCCTCCTTGGTATAGGCAGCGTCCAGGTTCGCGGGCGGCGCCACCGGGTTTCCAAGGTATTCAAACAACACCTGATTCGGCCCCGTGGCGGAGACGGGTTCCCGGGCATCCGGCTTTTCCGGGCGCGAGGCGGCATCGCGGTAACTCCATTGCTTGTGGCGAAGCACCCACGGGCCCTGGCCGAAATATACTCCGCCGAACCCTTGCCCCGTGGCGCGGGAATAAAACGTCAAATGCAAATATCCTTCGTCCGTCACCTGCTTGATCAAACGAAACGAACCGGTGCCTTTCATGACACGCACCGTCTGTTGCGCATCAATGGGGGCCGGAGTCTTGTTCGTGGTGGTTGCGAAGAACGACAAATCCGCTTCATCCTGGGAATGCAGCGTGTAGGTGCCCGTCACGCAATAGGTCCCGCCGGGCCGGATGTCATCGGTGGTCCCGCGCAATTCCTGGATGGTGATGCTGTCGCCGGGCGCAAACTCGCTGTCGCCCAGTTCGTATGGCACCGCGCGCGGAAAATCCTGCGGCGGGTTGCCGGGGGTGGTTGTGCCTGCAAGCAACGGCAAGGCGGCGCATGCGGCCGCAAGCCCTGACAGGAGTTTTATACGGTTGATTTTCATAACTGGGTTTGATCGGTTTGAGGTTTCTAATTCTTCACCAGCAAAGCTCCGTCCTCGACCAGCGTGTCGCAGGTCAGGGCGTCAATGATCAGATTGCCTTCCTTTCGAAAGGTGTAGCCCGGCACAGAGTAGGAAACATGGATGAGAACTTCGCGGTTGTCGGCGGGAGCCGGGACGCGCGCCATCTCCAAATGTGAATTCTGTCCGGCAAAAAAATGGTGTCCCATCCAGATCGCGACCATCAGAATCGCGGCTGCCGTGGCGAATGGCAAAGCCAGGCGGCTCCAAAATGAAACCAGCGGTCGTTCGCGGGATTGGGCGATCTTTCGTTCCACCGCCGTTGCCATGCCGCGCTGGGCGACGGGATCCAGCGCAACCGTTTCGACGGCTTGTTCGAGCCGGCGGCAAAGCGATTGCGCAAGTTGCGACTCCCGTTGCACCGCTTCGCGGCAGGCGGGGCAGCCGGCGAGATGTTTTTCCGCCGCGGCCTTCCCGGACGGCGAAAGCGAGTCGTCCAGATAATCGTATAAAATCTCCCGCAGGTGTTCGCAGTTCATACCGTCTCCTTTGTGCCGCCGGCGCCGAAAAGGTTCATTTCTGCCGGCAGAAGTTTTTGCATTTCCCGGATGGCGTAGTGCAGCCGGGATTTCACCGTGCCTTGGGAGACGCCGAGGCGCCGCGCCAGTTCGTGGATTTTCATGTGCTCATAATAGCGCAACACCAAGACCTCCCGGTGCGAATCCGAAAGCTGCCGCAAGGCCCGCGCCAGTTCGGCCGCGGCACTCTCGAAATCCGATGCGCTGGGCCGCTCCTCCAAAACCGCAGCCTCCTGCGCGGCCAGTTCATTGTCATACACGAGCCGTTTGCCGTCCCGGCGGTAATGCCGCGTCAAATTCAATAAAATTGAGTGCAGCCATGTATAGAGACTCGCTTGCCCCCGAAACCGATGCACCGACCGAAGCGCCTCCACAAAAGTGTCCTGCACCAAGTCCTGGGCGTTGGTTTCATCCCCGCACAGCAAGGTGGCGGAGCGAAGCAGGCGATTGCCATGCGTTTGGATCAACGCTTCGATGGCTGCTGAGTCGCGGCCTTTCAGCGCGGCGACCAGTTTCACTTCATCCATACCTGTTTGTGCCACGAACGAAAAAAGAGTTCAAATTCCATTAAGTTTCACCGCGGCGATTTGTTTGCCTTCCACGCCGTCTTGCAGGCGGAGGTTGAACTGTTGGCGGATGGTTTGCGGCAGCCGCGCTATTTTGCCTTTTCGCGTCATAAAAATTATTTTTTTGGCTTTATTTGCCTTTATTTGGCTTTACCTGGCTTTACTGGAATGGAGTGGTGGACCCGCCTTCGCATGGCTTCCGCCGTCGCCAGGCTATGGAGGGACAAGTCGGCGCGGCAAGCGTGGTGGAGAGGTTGGGGAGATGTCGGGGCGGGGCGGCAGAGCGCAAAGGATAAATGGGGGATTCCCGTTCTGGTCCCGTCGCGTTCCGATTCCACTGTGGCCTGTCCCCTCCTCACTTTTGACATTTTAGCAGCAAAGGCAGTCTTGTCAACGGGAAAGCGCGAAAAAATGCGGGCAGGTGCAAGGTATTAATCATTAGACACTTGCGTAGCACGCTCGCGCCATAGTGGAGGACAAAGCGCGCAGATTGACCAGCGGCAAACCAAGAGATTGAACCGCGGATGGCAGGATTTCACGGATGGGATTGACGCAGATGAGGAATGAAAAACCATTTGAACAGGAGAGCTCTGAGATCCCAGAGTGGGCGGCGTTTCACCACGGATGGCACGGATTTCACGGATAAGATTTGGGCAGTCACGGCGTCGCGCCGTTCCAATGCGGGCTGAACCACCCGGCCAGGGATGTCAACCATAAATGCGGCATTGCGAGGAACTGCTTAACCGCCAAATACGCGAAATTGCCTTGGTTCGAAAAACGGCTGAGCGCAGGAACCGCGGATAAACACCGATGAACACAGATGGTTTGAGTTGGTTGCAGAAACGGGGAGGCACACTTTTACCGCGGATTTCACGGATTTCACGGATGGGATTCGGGCAACCACTCCGTCGCGCAGTTCCAATCCGGGCTGAAGCACCCGGCCAGGCATGTCAACCATAAATGTGGTATTGTGAGGAACCGACCCCTTTATGTGAGGAACCGACCCCTTTACGAAAAAAGAGTTCAAATTCCATTCTGCTTCACAGCGGCGATTTGGGCAGGCTGTTTTGCAATGTCGAGTTCTGGCCTTGAACGCCTGCCGAAACTGATCGAGCCTGTGCCGAAATTCGGGCGGCCGGTTGCGGTGGGGCGCAGCCTGCTGCGTCGGCCTCGGCCTCCGCCGAGCGATTAAACTTGTTCGCTGCCGGCCCTGGGAGAACGTTGTGCGCGATGCGGGAAGAAAACAATAATATGCGGTTATGCGGGACTGACCCGAATGGCGCTTAGATAAGACGTAGTTGTTTGAGTGACAACGGCTTGTGTCGGTTCGGGCCGGGCGTGTGTTCAAGCAGGATGCGGTGGGAGAGGCGACGCATTTT
>JBEKVM010000106.1:0-19552 GCA_049513975.1 Verrucomicrobiota bacterium
CCTGCCGACTTGCTGGCCATCAAAGCGCCGCAAATCTCCCCCACAATCTCCTTGCTCCACCCCATCCCTCTGGAGTTTCTTCTCCATCAACAAGGGGGTCACGATGTACCAGGGCAGCCCGGAGCGGTGTGCATTTTTGCTTGCCAAGGCGCTGGCTCTCGTTGTCCCACATGGGGTAGATGAACAGCATATTCTCCGGCTAACGTCCAGAGCTCAGGCACGCGGGGCGGATGACACCCTCCGCGATAGCGGAACCGGAGACGCCATCCCGCGTTGCCTGCAGCGATTTGTTATGCCTTCTAAAGAACATGTAAATCGTCAACTTCAATCGGATATGTCTCCGCGGGCGAGTCCTCAACTGTGAGCTCAAGGCTGAGGTCTGAACGGCCCTCCTCCTGGCTCCACAAAGGAACAACCACGCTCCACCGCTGTGGATCGCTTCCTGAAATCGGCACCACATCAACCGACTGAAAGGGGGCAATCGGAAGAGGTGTGAGTGAACGCCCATACTCCCGAACAACTCGCCCCACATCCGATGCAGCGATTCGCGAGGTCCGGGCCAAGCCACAGAACCCATCGTAGTCCCGTCGTGCCAGACGATCCGTAAGCGCGCTCACGGTGGCTCGCAACTTGGCTGAATCAATTGAGCGGGGATTAGGCATAACAATTAATCTACAACAGGTTGTTCTTAAAACGGCCAAATGAATGCGAGCCAAGCAGTGCAGCGGCGTGCGGAAGTTGTTCGACGCAAACACCTTGCACTCGCGAAAGGGAGCAATTACTGCGCCTGGTTCAGGCGATATTGCGGCTTCGCCGAAGGGCTGCCGTTGCCTTTGCCAAGTGAACATAAACTCGAACGCTTTCTGACGGTCCTGGCCCACAATGATGTCTGGGCCGGCACCCAAAATCAAGCCTTTATCAAGTTTAGAGAATGGTTGTCCGCTATGTTCTGCCGGGCCAGTGGCCCGGCAGGACGGGCGGGTCGCCCGTTCCACCCATGCGGGATGAGCAATCCGGGTTGGGACGCCGCGCTGCGACGGCCGGAGGCCGCGTCCCCGTCAATTTCTGAGAAACGATTGGCAAATAACGGTTGGTTGGTGACGCCTCCCGCCGATACGTTGGTTTCACATTAGATGAATATCAGCGCCATCAATAATTTCTCCAAACCCGTGAACGAGCCGGTTAAGGATTACCGGCCCGGTTCGCCGGAAAAGCTCCAGCTCAAACAGCAGATTAAAAAGATGCTGGGTGAGCAGATCGAGATACCGCTGCGCATCGGCGGCAAACTGGTCAAGACGGGCAAGCCCGCCAAGTGCGTCTGCCCGCACGACCACGGCCATGTGCTGGGACAGTATCACCAGGCGGGAGCGGAACAGGTGGAGCAGGCGGTCCAGGCCGCTGCCACCGCCTGGAAATCGTGGTCCACCCTCCCTTGGGAGAGCCGGGCAGCCGTGTTCCTGAAGGCGGCGGATTTGCTCAGCACCAAGTACCGGCCAATCCTCAACGCCGCCACCCTGCTGGGCCAGAGCAAAACCGCATTCCAGGCCGAGATAGATTCGGCCTGCGAACTCACAGACTTCTTCCGGTTCAATCCCTGCTTCGCCGCCCGGCTGATGGCCGAACAGCCGGATTCCGCCTCCGGCGTCTGGAACATGGTTGACTACCGGTCCCTGGAAGGATTCGTTTTCGCGGTCACGCCCTTTAATTTCACGTCCATCGCCGGCAATCTGCCCACCGCCCCGGCGTTGATGGGCAACACCGTGCTGTGGAAGCCGGCCTCCAGCGCGGTCTATTCGGCCCATTTCACCATGCTGCTGCTCGAGGAAGCCGGACTGCCGCCGGGCGTCATCAACTTTCTGCCAGGCCCCGGCAGCCAGATCGGCGACGCCGCCATCCGGCATCCCGGCCTGGCGGGCATCCATTTCACCGGCAGCACCGCCGTTTTCCATCGCATGTGGCAGACGGTCGGCGAGAATCTCGCGCGTTATAAAAACTATCCGCGGCTCGTCGGTGAAACCGGCGGCAAGGATTTCATTTTCGCGCACGCCTCCGCCGATCCGGACGGGCTGGTTTTCAACGCCGTGCGCGGCGCGTTTGAATTCCAAGGGCAGAAATGCTCCGCCGCTTCGCGCTTGTACGTGCCGGCCTCGTTGTGGAAACAGGTGCGCGACCGGTTGATGGACCAGATCCGCTCCATTCGCATGGGCGACCCGGCGGATTTCCGGAACTTCATGACGGCGGTCATTGACCAGAGCGCCTTCAACTCCATCAAGGGCCACATTGATTACGCCAAAAGCTCGGCCGATGCCGAATTGCTGGCCGGCGGCGAGTGCGATGACAGCCAGGGCTGGTTCATCAGGCCGACTCTCGTGCTGGCCAGGAAACCCGACTTCAAACTGATGAAGGAGGAAATCTTCGGTCCGGTCCTGACGGTTTATGTTTACGCCGACAAGGATTACGAGAAGACGCTGGATTTGTGCGACCAAACCTCTCCATACGGCTTGACCGGGGCGGTGTTCGCCCGGGACCGCGACGCCATCCATCTCGCCCTGGCCAAACTGCGTCACGCCGCTGGCAACTTCTACATCAACGACAAGCCGACCGGGGCGGTTGTGAACCAGCAGCCGTTCGGAGGAGGGCGCGCTTCGGGAACGAATGACAAGGCCGGCAGCCTGCTCAACCTCATGCGCTGGGTTTCCGCGCGCGCCATCAAGGAAACTTTCGTTGCGCCGCAGGACTATCGCTACCCGTTCATGGGCGAGGAATAACGTGAAACGTTTTGTTTTTCGCCCAAAGCCGTAGTAGGTTGGCGGCGATGATGAGAGGAAGCCATGAATGCCGTTGACACATCGAGCCACATTCACCGGGATGCCGAAGGGCGGGCCTGGATTGACGACACCAATGTCAAGGTCATCGAAGTCATCCTCGACCACATCGCTTACGGCTGGAGCGCGGACGAGATCCATGTTCAACATCCGCATCTTTCGCTTGGGCAGATTCACGCGGCGCTTTCATATTACTTCGATCATCAGCCGGAATACGACAGCTTGATTGAGCAGTCGCTTGAGCAGGCGAATCGACTGGCCACCGCTGCCCAGGATTCCCCCGGTCGCCGTCGGTTGCACGCGATTGGCAAACTTCATTGAGCCTCCGTCTCTATAGGGATGTCCACGTTCCGGCGGCAATTACCATCGGGCTGCGTCGGCGCGAAGTGGATGTTTTAACCGCCCAAACCGACAATGCCGGGCTGCTTCCTGATGATGTTTTACTCGAACGCGCCACTGCGCTCGGTCGAGTGCTCTTCACGCAAGACAAGGACCTGCTTGCGGAGACTCAAGGCTGTCAACGAGGAGGCAAGCCGTTTGCGGGAGTGATTTATGCTCACCAGCTCCGTGTCACCATCGGCCAATGCGTCAATGATCTCGAATTGATGGCCAAGGTTTATGAGCCAGCCGATATGGCGGATCGAGTCGAACATCTGCCGTTGAGATAACCCCGGCCTTCAACGGCGGATCGCACCAGCTCACAAATGAGCTGGTGAAACTTTCCCGTGAAGCGCCTGTGGCGGAGGTCAAGCATGTGCTGACTCATGATTCTGTCCCGCCATGATTTTGCCGTTTCTTCAAAGTTGATCTACGCCTTCAGAAAAAACCCGCGCTGCTTTTCGCTGATGGGCGCGCCGAGTTTTTCCAGCACCTGCATCATGTCCTCCCACACCTTGCGCTTCTCCGTCACCGCCTGATTGTGCAGCAAATAAGACGGATGGAAGGTGGGCATGACCGGGATGTCGCGGAAGATCTGGAACCGGCCCCGCAGCCGGGTGATGCCTTCGCCCCGGCCCAACAACCCCTCCACGGCGGTCGCGCCCAGCGCCACCATGACCGCGGGCCGGACCAGATCAATCTGCTCCAGCAACCAAGGCAGGCAGGTTTTCATTTCCTCCGGCGTCGGTTTGCGGTTGCCGCGGCCTTGCCCCGGCGTATCGGGCCGGCACTTCAAAATGTTGGCGATATAGACCGTCTGCCGGGTGAAGCCCATCGCCTTGATGATGCGCGTCAACAATTGCCCCGCCGCTCCCACAAACGGCTCGCCCTGCGCGTCTTCATCCGCTCCCGGCGCTTCCCCCACGAACATCAGCCGCGCGTGGGCGTCGCCCGTCCCAAAAACCACCGTCCGCCTGGACTTCACCAAATGGGGGCACTTCACGCACGCCATCGCCCGCTCCCGCAAGGCCGCCATCGCCGCCTCTTTCTCCTCACGCCCCCAATCGGCCGCCACTAAGGCCGGCGGCGCTTGAGTTGCGCCGGTTTCCGCCGGTTCCATCGAAACCGCCGCCGCCTCGACAGCCGCCTCTTTTTCAGCCGCGACCAGATTCGGCAGGAGGGGACTCTGTCGCGCCGCGAGCGCCTCCGTTGCCGCCTGCTCTTCGGCCACAACCAAATTCAGTTGTTCCGGCAAAGATTGTTGCAGGGCGAAAAGCGTTTCCGCCTGGACGTTCAGAAACCGGACCCCATTTGCCTGGAGGGTCCGCAGATGCGCTTCGGTTGCCTCCAGCGCGCTTTGATAATGACTCATGCAACCGATGATACCGCCTTGTCCCGGGGCTGCACGGCAATCTTGTTAAATGTTTTTCACCGTTTATTCCCTTTTCCCCTGCCGGGGGTTGAATGGCTTTGACTCCCCGCGCGAACTCGCGCAAATTGAACTGGATGGAAGCAATCGTTCCATGATAAGCAAAACGATGATCGTGCTCGCCAACTCCGTGAAGAGGTCGGGGCGATGCCTTGCTGGGAAAGAGGTGGTGCGCTCCGGCGACAAATGGAAAGTGAGAAACTGGATTCGTCCGGTTGCGACCCCCGACGGAGGCGAAGTTTCCGTTTACAGCATGACGCAGGCATTGGGGCATCATCCAAATCTCCTGGAGATTTTGGAAATTCCATTGGCCCGCGCTGTCCCTCTCCCCGACCAGCCAGAGAATTGGCTGCTTGAGACGCCGATCAGGGCGCGGTCATGGAGACTTCTCGGACACTTTGAATGGGCGGAAATGCCAAAATTACTCGACTGTCCTGCACAACTTTGGTGCGATCCGGCTTCAGGTTCACGCCGGGTCAAGGAAGGGTACCCTCGAGTCATGCCAGAACCGGCTTCACTTTACCTCGTGAAGCCAGACAAAATCGAGAGCATCCGTATTTGGTCGGAACGCCGCCACCCATCCGCGGATTACGACACCAAGAAGCATCGCGTTGTGAAACTGCGTTACGCGGGTGTTCTGCACGAATGCGACATTGACGACCCGGATTTTGCGGCCCGATATTATCCGAAATTCCCATCAGTGGACGAGCCAGCCATTGATGTAAAATTGGCGCGTCCGGACGCAACGCTCGTGTGTGTAAGCGTGACCGGAGCATTCCATGGCCATCATTACAAAATTGCGGCTGCTTTTTTCGAACCGCCGCTGGAGAGGAGGGAGTGATCCCGTGAATACGCTGTTCACCATCGGCCATTCGAATCACGAGACAATCGTGCTGTTGCATCTGCTGCGCACTCATGCAGTCCAGGCGGTGGCGGATGTGCGTTCGCACCCTTACAGCTCACGGTTTCCGCAATTCAATGCGCCGGTTTTGGAGCGCAACCTGAAAGAGAGCGGTTTGCTTTATGCGTTCCTGGGGCGTGAACTGGGGGCCAGGCGTGAGGAACCGTGTTGCTACGTGGACGGCCAGGCGCGCTACGACCTCGTCGCCAAGACCAGTGCGTTTGCCGAAGGACTGGATCGCGTCCTTAAAGGGCTCGCCAATTACCGTCTTGCCCTGCTGTGCGCGGAGAAGGACCCGCTGACCTGTCACCGAACCATCCTGGTTTGCCGACATCTGCGAAGCAATGGCTTTCCCATTCAACACATTCTCCCCGACGGCAGCCTTGAGTCTCATGAAGCTGCGGAGAATCGCCTGCTCATCCTCCTGGGAAAAGAGCAGCCCTCTTTGTTCGCCACGCGCGAGCAACTGATTGAGGAGGCTTATGACGAACAAGGCCGCCACATTGCATTCCGTCAAACAAACCGGGCTTTTGAAGAAGATTTGCAGCCCACTGCCACACCATGAGAGTTTGCACCATCGGGTTCACTCGCAAGAATGCGGAGGATTTTTTCGGTCGCTTGCAAAAGGCCGGCGTGAAACGCGTGGTGGATGTGCGGCTGAACAATGTTTCGCAATTATCCGGATTTAGCAAACGCGACGACTTAAAGTACTTTCTCAGGAGCATTCTTGGCATTGACTACGTGCATGCTCCCCTCCTTGCCCCAACACAAGACATCTTGGATGAATTCAAGAAGAACAAAGGCGAATGGAAAGTTTATGAAGATAAATTTCTGCGCTTGATCCAGCATCGGCAGATTGAGAAGCACATCGCGAAGGAGATGATTGAAGACGCCTGTCTTTTGTGCAGCGAAGATAAACCGCATTTTTGCCACCGGCGACTCGTTGCGGAGTATCTAAACGAGAAATGGGGACACTTGACAGTTGAACACTTATGACTGTAAGTTGTTTATCCTTAACTGTTTACAAAATAAAACCACACCATTAACTTAACCTCATCGGCATCACAACATACAGAAACGGGCCGTTGATTTTTAGGACTCCCGGGCTTAACTCGTCAATCAATTCCAGAAAAACTTCGTCCTCGGTCAAGACGTTGAGCGGATCAATCAGATAAGCCGGGTTGAAAGCAATTTGCAAGTCCTTGCCCTTGTAGTTAATCGCCAGCGTTTCACGCGCCTCTCCCACATCCGGGGAGTTGGCGGTAATGGCCAGATTGTTCCGCCCAATGGCCAATTTCACGGAATTTGCCTTGTCACTGGTCATGATTTGCGCGCGGCGCAACGCCGCCAGCAATTCCTCCCGCGGCAGGGCCACCCGCTCCTTGGCTTCGCTGGGTATCACCTGCTTGTAATTGGGATAATTTCCCTCCACCAGCTTGGAAATCACCACGGCTAAATTGCCTTTCCCGTCGGCCAATGACAAGGAAACCTGGTTCTCACTGAATTTCATCTCCGCGTCGCCTTTGTCCCCAAGCAACCGTGTTATTTCGTTGACCGCCTTTGTGGGCAGGATGAACTCGCCCTGGCTGTTTTCCGGGATATCCACCTCTTCGTCTACCAAAGCCAGCCGCCGTCCATCGGTGGCCACCATGGTCATCTTATGTTCCTTGAGGATCAGGAAAATTCCGTTCAAGACGTAGCGGGATTCGTCATTCGAGATTGCGAAGGAAGTCTTGCGCAGCATGCTCTTTATTTTTTCCTGCGGCAGGACGATTTTTTTGTCCTCCTTGAATTTCTGGACGGGTGGAAATTCATCGGCGCTCAAACCGTTAATTTTATAAAATGAAGCCCCGGCTCGCACACTGCAGGCATGCTTCTCATCCACCTCCAGTTCAATTTCCGGGCTGCCCAGTTCCCGAACCACCCCGAAAAATCGTTTCACCGGGATGGTCGCCGATCCCTTTTTCTTAACACTGGCTTCCACAGTGCAGGTTATGGTCACGTCCAAATCGGTGGCGGTAAATTCCACCTTGTTGTCCTCCGCCTTCATCAGCACGTTGGAAAGAATGGGCAGAGTGGTTCGTGTGCTCACAACATTTTGAACGGCTTGCAGGCCGTGAATGAGCTTTTCTTTGGCGATGGTTAGATTCATGCGAGCCTCTTAATATGATATTCCTATGTACAAAGAAAGATTATTATTATTAAGGATGGTGAATAATTGAAAAAAACGGCGTTGTCAAGCCGCTGTTCAGCCACTTGCGAATAAAAAAGCGTGGGGATAAAGGCCCGCCAGACATCGCGGAACACGGAAAAGGCGCAGTTGTTGGAGGACGGCACACACAATTCACAGGCATTTCAAAGGCAACGCGCCTGCTTAATGACATGCAGAAAACCCTCTGCAACCGATTCAACTTCTTTCAAAGTCGAGTCCCGGCCAAGGGAAAATCGAACCAGCGAATTGGCAAGGGGTTTTTCAACCCCCAGAGCCAGCAAAACATGCGATGGCTCCAATGAACCCGCTGAACAGGCTGAACCGCTGGACGCGCAAATTCCCAGCAGATCAAGACCGGCCAGCAGCGTAATACTGTCGCAACCGGCCACGGTGAAGGCCACAGTATTGGCCAAACGCTGTCGCAACGAGCCCCGAAATTCAATGCCGTCCGTGGAATGGATGCAGGTGATCAGCCGCGTTGTGAGAGGGGTTAACGCTTCAGGCGAAAACACGGGCATCCTGATGAAACGGCTGTGAGCCTCCGCAAAGCCGATTATTCCGGCCATATTCTCCGTTCCGGCACGCCGCTCGTTTTCATGGCCGCCGCCGAAGAGAATTGGGTCCGGATGCAGAGGAGAGCGCACAAACAAAGCCCCTGCGCCTTTGGGTCCGTAAAATTTATGGGAGCAAACTGAAACCAAGTCGGCATTAAACTGATCAATGCATCTAAAAGGCTCCTTGCCAAACCATTGCACCGCATCGGTGTGAAAAATAACGCCACGCCACCGGCAGATCTCTCCCAAAGCGCCGACAGGTTGAACTGTGCCAATTTCATTGTTGGCCGCCATAATGGAAACCAGGATCGTTTCCGGTCGGATGGCCCTGCCTAAATCATCCGGCGAAACCAAGCCCTCTTCGTCAACGGGAAGATAAGTAACCGAAAACCCCTCTTTTTTCTCCAAGTATTCAAAGCAATGAAGCACGGCATGATGCTCGATGCGGGAGGTGATGAGATGCCGTCCTTTGTCCCGCAGCAGCCGCGCCGTGCCGAAGATCGCCAGGTTGTTGCTTTCCGTGCCGCCGCTGGTGAAGACGACTTCGCTGGGCTTGCTTCCCCAAACCTGGGCTACCCGGGCGCGGGCATCATCCAGGATGGATCGGGCCTCTTGCCCCACATGATGGATGCTGGAAGGGTTGCCAAACACCCCGCTCAAAAATGGCAGCATGGCCTCGCGCACCTGCGGATCCAGCGGCGTGGTCGCGTTGCAGTCGAAATAAATTGTTTTGGGCTGGCTCACGGCGGCGGTTCAGAAAGCTCTCATTAAGGCAAAAAGGCAAGACGTCACAGGCACAGCAAAGCAATTTGAACCCGCCAATTCAACTTAAACCCAGGCCAGGGAGGCAATCCCCTCCTGTTCCCGCCTGCCCCCGCCGCCTGGATCATCAGTGGAGTTGTCCGCCGGGGGCGTTCGTGTTGGGGGCAGCGCCGCTGACTATCACGCCGCCGGGAGAAGTTCCGTTCATCATGACGCCGCCGGGAGGCGCGCCGCTGACAATCACTCCTCCTGGCGAGGCGCCGGCTGGTTGCGCGCCGCCAATGATCACACCCCTGGGACCGGCTGTGAAGGAATTGACGGGGCTGCGAATCCCGCCGAGAATGTTGGAGGCAAACCGGCCACCGGGCGGCTGTCCGCTCAGCACCCCGCCGGGAGGAAAGCCCGGCCAGCCAGCCCCGCCGACGAGCACATTGGTCAGCCGGCCACCGGGGGAATTCTGCCCATGCATCGTTCCGCCAACCGGGCCTGCATACCATGTTCCTCCCAAAGGCGCCGGGCCGAACCAGCCACCCAATGCCGCCGGGTTGGTTCCGCTGAAATAACCAGGCCATGAGGTGCGGCCCATCAATGCCGGGGTGAAGGCCCCGCCGATGGGCGCATACGGTTGCGGGGCGGGCGAGGCCGCCAGAGGCGCAACGGCGGCGTTTGTTGGAGCGACAGCTTTGCCATTATTGGTGGCGGCCTGGGGAGCGGCAACCGCCCCGCCGGCCAGCAGCCCAAACACGCCAGCCACCGTGAAGATCCTCTTAAAAAAATGACCTTTCATGAATCTAAAATAATCCCGTTTCGCCCTCTCCGCAAATGGGGTAAAACCCTGCCCTGCCCGAGGGCGGCGCTCCCGGTTTGGGCGGTGGCGGGGCAAATTGATTGCGGATTTTCGCCCGCCCGTTTAGGCTCGCCCCGATGAACGTCAAAATCATTTACTATCTTGATGTCACCTCTTCCTGGTGTTATTGGGGCGAGGCGGCCTGGGCGGAACTCAAACAGCGCTACGCCGCCCAGCCGGTGGAATTCAGTTGGCGCATCGCCTTGCTTGACCAGGCTGCCCTCCCGGCCTCGACGGCCCAAATGGAATGGTTCTACCGCCGCAGCGGCACCATCATGCGCTCGCCTTTCATGCTCAACACCGGCTGGTTTGAGGGCGGCCAGAAGGAATATCTCGCACCCAATGCCGTGGCCGAAGCGGCCAGGGATTTCGGCGTGACCGATGACCGCGTCCGCCTGGCCATCGCCACCGCCGCCCTGCGCGAGGGTCAAAAAGTCCTCCGAGCCAAAATCTCCGCCGCCGTCGCGGCCAAAGCGGCCCGATTGGACGCCGCCAAGCTGCTGGCCGGGGCGCAATCCGGGGAGGTAGAGAAGCGCGTGCGCGCCTCCACCGCCGAATTCCACGCCCTGCAGGTCACGCAACGGCCCACGTATGTTTTGACCAACAACATAGGCGACCGCGCCGTTTTTTCCGGCCTGGTCAAGGCCGCCCCCGTGGCCGCGGCGATTGACGCCATGCTGGAGGACGCCGCCGCCTACGCCAGCCACGCGGCGCATTTTGGAAATCCTCCCTCCAGTTGAGGAGCCAAAAAGCGCGTGCGAACGGGCTTGATTTGCGGCGCGGTTGGAGACAAGCTTGGGCAAATGGGAGTACCGAATGCCCCAGCGACATTGACCGCCGCGCAACTGACCGAGTTGAACAACCAGCTCGCGCACATGCGCCACGAGATCAACAACCAGTTGGCCATGGTGGTTGCCGCCCTGGAATTGATGCGATTCCGCCCCGAAATGCGCGACAAAATGCTCACCACCATCAGCCAGCAACCGCCCCTGATCATGGCCGAGGTGGCCAAATTCTCCGCCGAATTCGAGCAGGCCTTCGGCATCACCCGTGGCTGAGAGCGATGGAGCCGACCGATGCGGAGTTGATCGCCGCCGTCCTCCACGGGGACTCGGCCAGCTTCGAGCCGCTGATCGTAAAATATCAGCCGCGCGTCTTTGCCACTGCCCGCCGCTATGCCCGGCGCGAGAGCGAAGTCGAAGACATCGTCCAGGAGGTCTTTATCAAGGCCTTCCAAAAACTCGGCAGCTTCCGCGGCGAGGCCCCCTTTGAGCATTGGCTCATGCGCCTGGCCGTCAGGACCTGCTACGATTTTCTCCGCCTCCACCAGCGCAACCGCGAAACCCCCTTCACCGAACTCTCCCAGCCGGAAACCGACTGGCTCGACAAATTCGTCGTCGAACCCGGCGCCGACGACGAACATGCCGAGGCGGCCCGGCAATTGATCCAGCGCATCCTGACCCGCCTGTCGCCTTCCGCCCGGCTGGTCATCACCCTGCTCGAAATCGAGGAGCGCCCGGTCAAGGAGATCGCCCAGATCACCGGCTGGTCGGTTCCGCTGGTCAAAGTCCGCGCTTTTCGCGCCCGGGCCGAGATGCGGAAAATACTGGCAAAAATCACCAAAGAGAAGTACCTGTAACCGTCTGCGCCAGACTGCCGTCTGTAGAAATAGCTGTTATGAAACTGAGCGATTTGCAAACCAAACTAATCGAAGCAGCCCGCAACGAACCGCTGCAGGACCATGTCCCGTATGCCTTCGAGAAGCGCATCATGGCGCGTCTGGCCGGCATGGTGCCGCTCAATTATTGGGCCTTGTGGGGGCGGACCCTCTGGCGCGCTGCCATTTCGTGCGTGGCCATCACCCTTTTGTGCGGCGTTTGGTCCATTGCCTCCGCCCCCAAGGGAGACAATTCCGACAGTTTTGCCCAGGCCTTTGAACGCGCGGTTTTTGCCTCTTCCGATCAGCATCTTGAGGACATTTGGTGAGCCCCTGGAAAGTCATTTTCGCCACCATGGTCATTTTTGTCTGTGGTGTGGTGACGGGCGCTTTGGTCATAAAGACGCAGGGCTGGCACGAGCCGCCTCCCAGCCGCGGCGCCGCTCCCCGCCTTGGCGTGCCGGGTCCGATTCCCATTTGGGAGATTATTAGCCGGCTTAATTCTGAATTGGACCTGACCCCCGAGCAGCTTCAGAAAATTGAAAAAATCATGCAGGACAGCCAGGCCACCAACACCGCCATCCGCAAAACAATCGCCCCGTTGTTGAAGGCGGAAGTGGAACGGGCCCACCAAGCCATCAAGGAGAGGCTGAATCCGGAGCAACAGATAAAGTACGCCGCATTCCTCCTCAAGGAACAGCAAAGGACGGAGGGCCAGAGAGGCCGTGGCGGCGAGCGGGGAGGGCGGGCGAGGAACCCCAATCGCGCTTCAACCAATGGCGCCCCGGAAGGAACACGCGGCAGAATGGACGCAGCGGTCCCAACCAACAGCCCCGCCACCAACGCCCCTTGACCCCGCCGGACGCGGCGCGACGGGAGTTTGCAATTTGGCCCGGGCGGCTACAATGCGCGCCGGCATGGAGACCAATAAATTCCATCAACCGGGAGACCAGCGCGCCGCCAGGGTGGAAGACCTCTTCGCCATCGTCGCGCCCCGTTACGATGTCATCAACGACCTGCAAAGCCTCGGCCTGCACCGCCGTTGGAAGCGCACCCTGGTCAACCTGGCCGCCGTTCAGCCCGGCGATCGCGCCCTGGATGTCTGCTGCGGCACGGGAGACGTCGCCTTTGCCCTGCGTCAGCGCGGCGCGGAAGTGACGGCCCTGGATTTCAGCCCCGCCATGCTGGCCGTCGCGCAACAGCGCGCCAAAAATTCCCGCCCGACGCAAATCACACCGCCGCCGCCGGTGCAATTCCTGCGCGGCGACGCCCTCCACTTGCCCTTCCTCGGCGAATCCTTCGACATCGTGACCGTCGCCTACGGGCTGCGCAATTTGGCCGATTGGGAGCGTGGCCTGGAGGAAATGTGGCGGGTGGCCCGGCCCGGCGCGCGCCTGCTCGTGCTCGACTTCGGCAAGCCCGGCAACCCGTTCTGGCGCTGGTTGTATTTCGGTTATTTGAAACACCTCGTTCCCTGCTTCGGCAGGATATTCTGCAAAGACTCCGCCACCCACGCCTACATTTTCGCCTCGCTCCAAAACTATCCCGCCCAGCGCGGCGTCGCCGCAAAAATGGAATCGCTCCATTGCGCCGGCATCCAGGTGCGCAACCTGATGGGCGGCGCCATGAGCATCAACTTCGGCAGGAAATAGCCGGGCAATCAAAAGACTCACATCGCGTCTATTTGCCGCCGTTCCTTCTTCGTCGGCCGCCCCGATCCTCTCGGACGGACGAACGGGCGGTAATACGGCTCGCGCGGCTTCTCCCATTCCGAGGCTGGAGTTTGATCTTCGGCGTACTCCTTGGCGGCGGCCGCGCCCACCCGCTGCTCCAGCAATTGCAACACCTTGAACGTCCGCGTCATTTGATCCTTCTTCACCACAATCACGTCCTGGATTCGCACCTGGCGGGAGGGCTTGACCGGCTGGCCTGAGATCGTGACATGCCCGTGCCGGCACGAGTCCGAAGCCAGGCTGCGGGTCTTGAAAACCCGCACCGCCCAGAGCCATTTATCAATCCGCACGGAGTTATCTGTCACCATCGCCATCCATCGTGGCACATTGGCGCAAAAATGACAAACCCCCGGCTTCCGGGTTCAACTCGTCTTTGGCCGGATGGTTTGGTCCAGGATTTTTTCGAGCACATCGGCGGCGTTGATCTCCGCCGCCCAGTGGCGCAGATACGCCACATCAAGCTGTTCTTTTTGGATGGCGAACACTCCCGCGGCATCGGACAATTGGCGCTCCGAAGGCGTGATCTGGTTCCAATACAACTTGTGCAGGATGACGTCCTCCTTTGTGGCCATCCAGGCCGGTTCACCAAACACCACGGCCTGGATCCGCCG
Organism: Verrucomicrobiota bacterium; assembly: GCA_049513975.1. Classification (GTDB taxonomy): domain Bacteria; phylum Verrucomicrobiota; class Verrucomicrobiia; order Limisphaerales; family Palsa-1400; genus JBEKOF01. The sequence continues at coordinate 13,910 of JBEKVM010000106.1, forward strand.
CCTGAATATTCCCTGCTCCAAGGCGTTCGGACGCACGAGCCAGAAATCTATCTTCAGCGCCGAGCGGGTATCAATGGCGTTGAACTGATGCGGCGGCTGGAAAGCGGCCCGGACGGTGGCTTCATCCAGGTAAAAATCCCCCCCAAACTCCCGGACCAGTTTGGGAATGCTCCCGGCGGGAAGTTGCACCGCAAAATCCAGATCATGGGTGGTGCGCGGAATACCCCAGTAATTGCTCGCCATGGATCCCGTCAGCATATACGGGAGGCCCGCCCGGTTCAGCCGCCGCAGCGCGTCCACCAGCAGTTGTTCCTCGGTCATGCCTGCCTCGCCAGTTCCAGCCGCTGGTGGAGACGGCGTTCGACCTCGGCCTCATCGGCGTGGGGAAATTGATGCCGGATACCTTCGCGCGCCACATTGCACGCCAGCTCGTGCAGGTCCAACGCCAGTTTCAATCGTTGCTCCGGCGTCATCCGGCGGTACATCTCAATCTGCATGTCCAGGGCCGCTTGCGGCGTCATGCCCCAAAGCGTAATGCTTAAAAATGGTGATTTAAAGCCGAAAATCCCAAACCCTTGCAACCGGCCACCGTGGGGAAAAGGGAGAGGTAGGGCGGGCACTCCGCTGCCCGCCGCGGCGCGCACGGAGTGCCCGCCCTACCGCCCAAGACGGAGGCGTCGCCACCTTACTGCACCGGCAGCGTTATGCTAAAGACCGTCCCGTGGCCCGGACGGGAGTGGATTTTCACCTTGCCGCGGTGGGTCTCGATGACGCGCCCGACGATGGCCAGGCCCAGCCCGGTCCCGCGCGGTTTGGTGGTGCCGAGCAGGGAGGTGAAGGCGCGGCGGCGCTGTTCTTCCGGCATGCCCTGGCCGGTGTCCTTGAACTCAATCAGAATGTGCGTCGCTTTCGGGCTGGTGCGCGGCAGGCGGAAGGCCCGGGTGGTAATCGTCAGCGTGCCCCCGCCGGGCATGGCCTCCGCCGCGTTGAGCGTGAGGTTCAGAAAAGCCTGCGCCAGTTGCGTGGCGTCGGCCATGACCAGCGGCAGGTCGAGGGCCAGACGGCGCGCCATTTCAATGCGCTGGTTGCGCATTTTGTGCCGCGTCAGCAGCCCAAGATCGTCCAGCAATTGATTGACGTTGACCGCGCTCAAATTCGGCTCGGTGCTGCGCGCAAAGTCCAGAATCTGCTCCACGATCTTGTTCAGATGCTCCATTTTCTCCCGCAGGATGGCGTCGTCCTTCACCCGCGGATCGCCCGGCGCAAAATCCAGGTGGAGCGAATGGTAGAGCATTTTCATCACCGTCAGCGGATTGCGGATTTCGTGGGCCACTTCTGCCGCCAGCAAGCCCAGCGCCGAAAATTTTTCGTTTTGACGCAACTGTTCCTCCACGTCCACGATGCGCTCGTAGAGCCGGGCCTTTTCCATGGCAATGGCCGACAATTCCGCCAGCGCCCGCAAAATGTGGATCTCCTCGTTGGAAAAACTGCGCGGCGCCCCCGTGTAGATATTGAGGGTGCCGATGGCCTGCCCGCCAAAAACCAGCGGCGCGCTCAGCAGCGAAACCAGCCCCTCGCGCCGCGCCACCGCCACGTTTTGATAAAGCGCCGAGGTCTGCACGTTCTCCAGTTGCATCGGCTTTTTGCGCCGGAAAACGATGCCCAGAAAACTGTCGCCCAGGCTCAGCTTGGGCTTGTTCAGATAAGCCTCCCCCGCCCCGTAGCTGGCCCGCAACTCCAGGTATTCCCCGCTTTCATCCAGCATCAATATCGAAGCCATCTTGGCTTCCATCAGCGTGCAGGCCTCGCGGGTGATGATGGGCAGCGCCTCGTTGAGGTTGAGGGTCGAATTGATCGTCTGGCTGATGCTGGCCAGCGTTTCCAGCAGCCGTGCCTTGAGCCGGGATTGCTCAAAAAGCCAGGTGTTGTGGATCGCCTTGGCCGCCTGCACCGCCAACGCCTCCAGCAACTCCTGGTCCGCTTCGCTGAAGGCGTCCTCCCGGTCGGCGTCCACGTTCAGCACCCCGCGCACCTCGCCCATCACCTCCAGGGGCACGGCCAGCTCCGAGCGCACTTCCCGCCGCAACAGGATGTAGCGCGGGTCCTTGCGGACATCGCCGATGCGGACCGGTTTGCCGTGGCGCGCCACCCAGCCGGTGATGCCCTGGCCCACCCGCAACTTGACCTCCTCCGCCTTGGGCGGCAGGCCGGTCGAAGCCTCGATTTCCAGCAGGTTGTTGTTGGGATTGAGCAGCACCACCGAGCCGCTCGAAGCCCGCATCAGCCGCACCACCTCCTGCAAAATCAGCCCCAACGCCTGCTGCGGGTCCAGGGTGGAATGGATCACATTGCTCACTTGGTAAAGCAACTGCATCCGCTCGTAGGCCGCTTTTAATTTCTCCAGGTCGTCTGTCATGGTGCTCGGTTAACAGGCAGTATTTCACCGCGCCCGCCAAATCAAGACCAGCCCGGTCAGGCCAAACACCAGGTTGGGCAGCCAGGCCGCCAGCAACGGCGGCAACGTCCCGCCCACCCCCAGGCCCATGGCGATGCGCTGCATGATAAAATAGCCGAAACATATGAAAAGGCTGCTGGCCACGCCGGCAAACACATTGTGCCGCCCGCTCCGCGCCCCAAACGGCAGCGCGATCAGCACCACCGTCAGGCAGGTCAGCGGCTCCGCCAGCCGGCATTGCAATTGCGTCATCAGCGTGGCCCGCCTCACCGCCTCCGGGTGCGGATGCAGGCGCAAATAGGTCAGGATTTCCCGGATGGATAGCTGCGGCTTCCTGGCCGCCTCCGTCGGGGTCAACGCTCTCACCTTCAGTTCGCTTTCGATCCAGGCCGGCGTTTCCGAAAGGGTCACCAGCAAAATCGCCTGGCGCTTCTGGCCGGGCGGCGGGTTGCTGTTCGTCCGCGACGACGCCGGCGTCACCCAGTCCTCCACATTGAAAAAAAACCATTGCCCGTTGGTGTAAATTCCCCGCTCCGCGGAAATAAACCGAAACGAGCCGTCCGCCCGGTCCCACTTGATCAGCGGAGCCATCATCTCCCCCGTGGCCAGGTTGTATTTGTCAATGGACCAATCGCGGCCCTCCGCCTCGTTGTGAAAATTCAGTTTCGCGATCCAAACGCGGTCCGCCGGCCTGGGATCGTGCCGCCGCAAAACTTCCCTGGCCCGGTCCGCCGCCGGCGGCACCAGCAACTCATTCATCGCCAGGACCGCCGCCCCCAGCAAAAGCCCGACCCCAAAATACGGCGCGGACAGCCGCCACAAGCCCACTCCCGCCGCGCGCATCGCCGTCAATTCTTGGTGGCGGCTGTGCTGGGTCAGCGCGTACAGCAGCGCCAGCAAAAGCGACACCGGAATGACCACCGTCACCAGCAGTTCCGGCAGCGTCACCGCATAATATTCCGCCAGATCGCCGAAGGTCAGGTGCTTTTCCTGAAAACCTTTGATCCCAAAAATCAAATCGAACGCCACATAAAAAATCAGGAAGCCGCCCAAGCAATAAGCCAGCGGCACGAGCAATTCCCGCAACAAATACCGGTCCAACAAACGCATCGCCCGGATATTCAGTCCAGACGCAGCGATTGACGAGGTTATTTCGCGCCGGGCCGGTCTGGAATATCATCCTCAAGGCCGCTTCTGTCTGGCATCGTTCATTAAAATCACTGGGGTGTGCCTTAAGAATAATAATTGAAACTGATTTTTAATTTGACCGGCAGGGGGTGGGCTGAATTAAGATTTGCAGGGTAATGAAATCCTTTGGCATTCCGCGGTGGGTCCCCGCCGCTCTGGTCTGCTGGCTCCTGCCCGCATTTCTCAATCCCGTTTATGCGCAAGGCGCGGCCACCATCGAGGAGCGCCTCGCCCGGCTGGAGGCGGCCGGCCGCCAGGCTCCGGTCATTAACGCGGGCGATAACGCCTGGGTGCTGGCCAGCGCCGCGCTGGTGCTGATGATGACGGCCCCCGGCTTGATTCTCTTCTACGGCGGATTGGTGCGGCGCAAGAACGTCCTGGGCACGATGATGCACAGCCTGGTCTTGATGGCCTTGGTCTCGGTCTTGTGGATGGTGTACGGCTACAGCATGGCCTTCGGGGAAGGAAACCAGTTTTGCGGCAATCCGCTGCAATACTTCCTGCTCAAAGGCGTGGGGGCCGCGCCCAATCCGGCCTATGCCCCGACCATCCCGCAGGAGAGCTTCATGCTTTTTCAGATGATGTTCGCCATCATCACCCCGGCGCTCATCAGCGGGGCGTTTGCCGAGCGGATGAAGTTCAAGGCTTACCTCCTGTTCACCGTGCTCTGGGTGACGTTCATTTATTTCCCCTTGTGCCACATGGTTTGGGGCCGCGGCGGCCTGTTGAACTGGAGCCAGGGAGGCCGCTTTCCCGTGCTCGATTTCGCCGGCGGCATGGTGGTCCACGTCAGCTCGGGCGTCTCCGCGCTGGTCTGCGCGCTGGTGCTCGGCAAGCGCATCGGTTTCCCGGCCGAGCCGATGCCCCCTCACAATGTCGTCTTGAGCCTGATCGGCGCGGGACTTTTGTGGGTCGGCTGGTTCGGTTTCAATGCCGGCAGCGCCCTCAACGCCGGCGCGCTGGCGGGCAGCGCCTTTGCCGCAACGCATTTTTCGGCGGCTGGCGCCGCCCTGGCCTGGGGAGCGACCGAGTGGCTCCTCAAGGGCAGGCCCAGCGTTCTCGGCGTCGCTTCCGGCATGGTCGCGGGCCTGGCCACCATCACCCCCGCCTCCGGTTTTGTCACCGTTCCCGCCGCGTTCGTCATAGGATTGACCGGCGGCCTCGTTTGCTACCTGGCGGTGAGCAAACTCAAACACCGGTTGCGCTACGACGATTCCCTCGATGTCTTCGGCGTTCACGCGGTGGGCAGCGCGACCGGCTTGCTCCTCCTCGGCTTGTTCGCCAGCGCGGACGTCAACGCGGCCATCGGCAACACCTTCACCGCCGGCGGCAAGGTCATCTCGCTGGCGGGCAGCCCGGCGCAGTTGGGCCATCAATTGCTCGGCCTGCTCCTCACGGTGGTTCTGGCCGGCGCCGGAACGTTCCTCATCCTCAAGGTGGTCGGCGCGCTGGCCGGCCTGCGCGTCACGCCGGAGGAGGAGGACTCCGGATTGGACCTGACCCAGCACGGCGAGAGCGCCTACAACGATTAACCCCCCATTGTCATGAAGAAAATTGAAGCCATCGTCAAACCGTTCAAATTGAACGACGTCAAGGAAGCGTTGAACGAAATCGGGTTGCAGGGCATGACCGTCTCCGAAGTCAAGGGATTTGGCCGGCAGAAAGGCCACACCGAAATCTATCGCGGCAGCGAGTACACCATTGATTTTCTTCCCAAGATGAAAATTGAAATCATTCTCCCCGACGCGGCGGTCAAGGCCGCGACCGACGCCATCCAGCGCGCCGCCCACACCGGCAAGATCGGCGATGGCAAGATTTTCGTCCTTCCCGTGGACACCGCCATCCGCATTCGCACCCAGGAGGAAGGGGACAGCGCGGTCTAGCAGCCTGTCGGAATGGAATTTGACTTTGCCTGTTGAGGTATCGAAGTGAGACGGGCGGCAGCGGGTTTGCGTTCAAGAAAAACAAAAATTTCTTTTGACTCGATTTCACCGGCTTTT
>JBEKVM010000107.1:0-19430 GCA_049513975.1 Verrucomicrobiota bacterium
CTCGAAAATCCAAAGCATCAAATCCAACGCGCGGGGCTTCCGCAACTTCAAGAACTACCGCATTCGCATCCTGTTCTTCTGCGGGAAGCTGAATCTCTACCCATTATGAACCTCGAAGAATCAACAAAACCAAAGAATGCCGCGCAAATGTTCTGGCGGACACACGGCCTGGTTTTGTAATTGTATGACATGAAAATCCGCCGCCAGTCCGCCTCGGCCGGGTTGATGTTGCGCCTCCCGCTTCCGGCCGCGGCGGCGGGTCTGTTTTTCTCCATGACCGCCCTGGCCGGCGCCTTGCCGGCGGCGCCCTCTGCCCAAACGCCGGCCATCCCGGACGCCGCCGTCACCGCTTCGCCGGAAGCGCACCTGGATTACCCGCCCGGCCAGGCTCCGAAGTTTTGGTCGGTCGCCGCCGCCGAAACCGTCATGGCGCGCTGGCCCGACTACGCGAAGGCCTATTTCAATTCCTGGACCTATGTGAACGGTTACGAGCTGTACGGCTTTGACATGCTCTATCGCGCCACCGGCGACAAAAAATACTTTGACTACACCAAGCGTTACATTGACCAGTTCGTGGATGAAAACGGCAACTTTCGCGGCGTGGTCAACGCCAGAGGCCAGACCAACCGGCCCAGTTTCAACAACCTGGACAACATGATGACCGGCGCCACCCTGGTCATGCTCTACGAAGAAACCAAGGACGGGCGTTACCGGAAAGCCGCCGAAAAAATCCGGCGCGCGCTGGACGATTATCCGCGCAACCGCGACGGCGGTTTCTGGCACAACCGCAGCATGAACGGGCAGATGTGGATTGACGGCATTTTCATGGGAGAGATGTTTGTCATCCGCTACGGCAAATCCATCGGCGACAGCCCGTATTGCTGGGACGAGGCCGCCCAACAAATCACCGTCTATGCCCGGCGCGCCCAGCGCGACGACTCGGGACTTTATCTGCATGGGGTTTTTGAACCGGGCCACGGCGGCAACGTCCCCAGGTGGGCCGACGGGCAGACCGGGTTGTCGCCGGAAGTATGGAGCGAAGGACTCGGCTGGTATGCCCTGGTGGTGGTCGAAACGCTGGCGGCTTTGCCGCCGGACCATCCGCGCCGCCCCGAGGTGGAAGACATTTTCCGCCGTCTGGCCGCCGGGCTGAAGCGCACCCAGGACCTCGCGAGCGGCCGCTGGTTTCAGGTCGTGGACAAGGGCGCCCTCCCCGGCAATTGGACGGACAATTCCGGCAGCGCCATGTTCACTTACGCGTTGCAAAGGGGGATTGAACTTGGTCTGCTCGACAAGGAAAAATACGGGCCGGTGGCGGCCAAAGGTTACGCCGGCATCACGGAAAACGCCAAAATCAACGACAGGGGCCTGGTGGACATTTACAGCGCCTGCGACGGCGTCGGCGTGCAAAACAGTTACCAGGCCTACATCAAATACCAGCAAAAGATCAATGCCAAGGAAGCGGTCGCGGGGTTCCTCTGGGCCACGGCCATCGTCGAGCGGCCGGCCTTGGAAAAACTGAGGAAGCCATGAAGAACGGAATTTTACGATGGTTGACACCGGTCCTGCTGGTCTGCGCGGTCTCCGCCGCGCCGCTGCTGCGGGCCGGGGAGGCGGCCTGGCCCAAGGGCGCTTCGCCGCAGGAAATCGGCCTGCGCCTGGCGGAACACTTCGCCGTCACCCCGCATGGCAATGTGGGCCGGAGCAACGCCGTAACATCAATCATATATCCGGAGACGTGCGCCTGGTATGGCGCGCTGACCTTCGCCCAATTAAGCAGCAACCGCGATCTCACGGCCCGGCTCCTCCGGCGCTTCGAGCCGCTCTTCGGCGAGGAAGCCCGGCTGGTGCCGCGTCCGGTCAACGTGGACTCCACCGTTTTCGGCTCCGTCCCGCTGGAGATTTTCATCCAGACCCGCGAGCCGAAGTATCTGGATTTGGGCAAACGGTTCGCGGACACACAATGGGAAACGCCCGCCGGCAACGCCGCGGCCAGGCTCAGTCCGCAAGTCGCCGGCTGGGTGGATCGCGGATTGAGCTGGCATTCCCGTTTCTGGATTGACGACATGTTCATGATTACCCTGGTGCAGGTCCAGGCCTTCCGCGCCACGGGCCAGCCCGGGTATTTGGATCATGCCGCCCTGGAAATGAGCGCCTACCTGGACGAATTGCAAAAAACCAACGGCTTGTTTTATCACGCTCCCGACGCGCCGTTTTTTTGGGGACGCGGCAACGGCTGGGTGGCCGCCGGGATGAGCGAGCTGTTGCGGTCGCTGCCGGAGAAGCATCCGCAGCGCGCCCGCATCCTGGCGGGCTACAAAAAAATGATGGCTTCCCTGCTCCAGTTCCAGGGCGGGGACGGCTTGTGGCGCCAGCTTATTGACCGCCCGGAATCGTTCGCGGAAACGTCCGGCTCCGGCATGTTCACCTTTGCCATGATCACCGGCGTCAAGAACGGCTGGCTGGACGACAAGAGCTACGGAGAGGCGGCGCGCCGGGGCTGGCTGGGACTGGTCCAATATATCAACGACCAATCCGAGATCCGCGAAGTTTGCGAAGGCACCAACAAAGGGAACACTCTGGAGTACTATCTGGCGCGCAAACGCAACACCGGCGACCTGCACGGGCAGGCGCCCATTTTGTGGTGTGCGTCGGCCTGGCTGCGGCCCTCCGCCACGCCGCCAGCCCCGGCCTCGCGATAATGAAATCTCGATACATAAAAACCAGATCCAGCGTTCAACTCCTGGATCTGCCCGCCAGTCCGCTGGCGCCAGCCGTGCTGCATTGATGGCCACAACCCCTGCCTTGCTGGCGAGACCCGGGCCGTTTCATCCGGGCGCGCATTTCGGCTTTCCAAAGAGCCGGCGAAATGATAGGTTCCCTGGCGGTCGCGTAAGTGACTTTTGAATCGTTTGAATGCTGGCGCGGACATTTCGCGGTCGGAAGTTTCCCGGGAAACCGTTTTCCACGGAAGGTGTCGCGGAAAAGCGCGCCGGCATGTTGTCGCGGCCTTTTGTGTTTTCGCAGGGGTGGCGCGGGGGGCGGATCCGGGCGTGGCCCTGGCTCCTTTCTCCCCCTGGGTTGCCCCGCTGACCTTCCAGCGGCTCTTCCAGCCGGAAGATTTGAATGCGGGCCTGGAATCCCGTCTCCTCTTGCGCGATGTCCAGGTCAATGCCCGCACCCAGGAGACATTTCAGCACGAGGCGCGCCAGTTGTTGACCCGGGGGGGCGTGCAAAACGGCTCCCATCTTTCCATTGATTTTAATCCCAGCCGCCAATCGTTGGTCTTCCACTGGGTCAGAATCTGGCGCGGCGCCAACGCCTTCAACAAACTGGACTTGGAAAAAGTCAAGGTCATCCAGCCGGAACGGGATCTGGACCGGTATCTTTTCACCGGCGGGAAAACGGCCCTGCTCCTCCTGGACGATGTGCGGGCGGGCGACATTGTGGATTATGCCTTCACCCTTCACGGGGGCAATCCGGCCACCGGGGCCAAAATGTCCGGCGGCGTGGTGGTGCGGGAGTACGAGCCCGTGGAGCATCTGGCCACCCGGCTGCTCTGGCCCCCGGACCGGCCTCTCTACATCAAGAACCACGGGACCGACGCCAAACCCTCCATAGCCAGAAGGAGTGATTTGATCGAGTACACCTGGGATTACAAAAGAACGCCCGGACTGCGGCGCGAGGACCCCATGCCCGCCGGCTACGACCCCCTGCCTTGGGTGCAATGGAGCGAGTGGCAAAAATGGTCCGAGGTCAGCCAGTGGGAGCTGACCATCTTCACCAACGCCACGCCCCTCTCGCCGGAATTGACCCGGCAGATCAAGGAGTGGCGCCGTCTGCCCGGCGCGGAGGAACGGGTGCTGGCCGTCCTCAGATTCTTGCAGGATGAAGTCCGCTACCAGGGAATTGAAACCGGCGCGGAAGCCTTCACGCCGGCCGATCCTTCCCTGGTCTTTGCCCGGCGCTTTGGCGATTGCAAGGACAAGACCATGCTCTGCGTGGCCATTCTGCGCGCGCTGGGGATCGAAGCCAATCCGGTTTTGGTCTCCACGGAATGGCGTCAATCCATCCAGGACTGGCAACCCACGGCCGCGCTCTTTGATCACGCCATCGTCCAGGTGGCGGTGGACAAACAGAACTATTGGCTGGACCCGACGGCTGGTTTTGAGCGCGGCCCGCTGGCGGCGCGCTCCTGGCCCAACTACGGGCGCGGCCTGGTCCTCCAACCGAAAACGACCGGCCTGGCGGTCATCCCGGAGTGTCCCGTTCAGCCGAAAACCACCGTGCTGGAATACGCCCTGGTCCGCATCCTCGGCCTGCCCACCGATCTCAAGGTCATCACCATCGCGGACGGCGCCGATGCCGACGCGATGCGGAGGCGGTTTTCCACCACGGAGCCTTCCGTCATCGCCAGCGATGGCTTGAATGCCTTCGCCGCCCTTTATCCCGGCATCGTGCGCGCGGCTCCGCTGGAGTACACCGACGACGAAAAAGCCAACGAAGTGGTGGTGACCGATTACTATCAGATCGAGAAGATGTGGAGTCCCCTGCCGGCGGGGCCGGGCTATGTCTGCCGGTTTTACTCCTACAACATTGACCGGGCCGTGCGCAAACCGCTGGTGTCCTTTCGCTCGATGCCCCTGGGTTTGAACTATCCCGAACACCAGGTGTTTCGCGCGGAAATCACCCTGCCGCTTTCCATCCCGGTTGAGCCGGGCCGATGGGCCGTCAATAACCCGGCCTTTCATTTCCACAAAGTCGTGACCCGTGCCGGCGGCAAAGTGCTGGTGGAGCACGAATATGACGCGCTGGCGGAAACGGCGCCGGTCGAGGCCATGCCCGGCTATTTGCTGCAGCTCGACCAGGTTTCCGACCTCCTGGGCTACGCCCTTTTTTCCTATTGACACCGGAGAAGTCCCCCCTCGCCCCACCCTGGATCATCGCAGGCCCGAACCCCGCATTGAGGATGGGTGGCGCTCCCTCAAACTCCTCATGAGCGTTTCACCGAGCTCTGAGCAGGAGTACGGGCACGCGGATGCTGTGCCGGACGTGCCGTGATGCGCTGCCGAGGAATAGATCGGCGAGAAGACCGTGGCCGTGCGTGCTCATCGCCACGAGGTCGCAGCCTTTCTTCTCGACCCATCTGACAATTTCACCGCCGGGATCGCCGTAAGCCAATTCGGCCTTCACGGGAATTCCCACGGATTGAAACTCTGCCTCAACTCTTTTCAGATAGGCCGTGTCTTCGGTGATCTCAGGGCTGATCGCGTCCGATCCAAAGGTGCGTGCCGCCCAACCGTCGGCTACATGCAGTAATATCACACGGCCTTGCGTGAGTTTCGCAAGTTGTTTGATGTGTTCGATAATGGCGCGGTCGGTTGGCGTGCCGTCCAAAGTCACGAGGATGGTCTTATACATAGGTCAGGTATTTTTTAGTTTATCCGCCTTTGATGACCTGCCAAGCCTGTTTCACGGCGTCAGGCAGACCATAAAAGTCGAAGGCCGTGATCAGCAACGCCGAACCCCACCCGGCGATGAGCAGAAACCAGCCCAGCCGCCATTTTCCCATCCGCTGGCGGGAACTGGCGAAGTGCAGCAGGGGGAACATCGCAAACGGAAGTTGCAAGGCCAGCACCACCTGGCTCAAGACGATCAGATCAGTGATGTTATTGGCCCCGCGGATGGCAATAAAAATAGCCGTAGGAATAATGGCCAGCGAGCGGGTAATCAACCGCCGCAACCACGGCTGGATTCGCCAGTGCATGAAGCCTTCCATCACCACCTGGCCGGCCAGCGTGCCGACAATGGTGGCGCTTTGCCCGCTGGCCAGCAGGGCGACGGCGAACAGCGTGCCCGCAACAGCCTTGCCCAGCAGTGGTGCCAACGTCAGATAGGCCGCTTGGATCCAGTCCGTTGACCCGTTGAACTGAACCACCTGTCCGCCTGCGGCGGTGACGCTGGTCTTGCCGTAAAAAACAATCGCGGCCAGCACCAGGATGGCGGCGTTGATCAGAAAAGCCACCGACAGGTTGGCGATGACGTCATAGGTGTTGAAGCGGATCGCCTTTCGGATTGACTCGTCGTCCTTCTGGAATTGGCGGCTCTGCACCAAGGCGGGGTGCAGATACAGCACATGCGGCATGACCGTCGCGCCAATGATTCCGATGGCCACATAAATCATGGTGGCCGAAGTCAAAGTGGGTGCGATCATCGCCCGGCCCATTTCCAGAAAGCTGGGCTGCGTCTGCGGCAGGACGAAAATCTCGATGTAGTAGCAGACGCCGATGGTCGCCACCAGAAGCAGCACGATGGCTTCGATGGTTCGCATTCCGAACCGCTGCATCGCCAGCAGCAGCAGCACGTCCACGCCCGTGATGATGACTCCCCAAAAAATGGGGATATGGAACAACATGAGCAGCGCCACCGCGCCGCCCAAAACTTCGGCCAAATCGCACGCGATGATCGCCAGTTCCGCCATGAGCCAGTTCGGCACCCGCGTCCACTTGGGATACCAATCATAACAGCATTGCGCCAGGTCGCGCCCGGTCGCTACGCCGAGCCGCGCGGCTATAATCTGGAGGAAGATCGCCATCATGCTGGCCAGGCCGACGACCCAAAGCAGTCCGTATTTGAACTGGGCACCACCCTGGAGATCAGTTCCCCAGTTGCCCGGGTCCATGTAGGCCACGCTGACCAAAATCGCCGGGCCGAAGAAGGCGGCCATTTGCTTCCAGAAGCCGGCTTTATGATGGGGCACTTTTACGCTGTCATGCAATCCTTCCAGCGACATGGCGCCGGGGCGCGAAACCACAGGGATTGCCTCTTGGGTTGATTCCTGGGAGTCCATAAGTGGCTTGTTCTTTTCATTCATAAAATTCTGATCAATTCTCAAAATTGCCAGTGAAGTCTTGCGCCGAAAACTGAGACCGGCCCGCGATCACGGTTAAAGGCCGGGTCGGTGATGAATTGGTAATCCAAGGCGCTGTGGATATATTTGCAGATTTGAAAGTCGTAGTAGGTTTCCAGGCCTTTTTCCCACCCGTAGTTCAGCGCGCCATCACCGGCGAGGATGCCCGTGCCGCCGGCGGCCAGGAACCGCTGATGAACGCCGGAAAGGCCGTTCAGCACGCCCCCCACGCCGAGCGTGTCATTTGGCCGATGCCACGATTCCCCCTTGACGCTCAAGCCCAGCGTCGCGGTGCGATCCACGTCGGAGAATATCCACGCTTCGTTTTGTCCGTCGCTCCAACCTAAACGTGAAAAGAAACCGATATTCTTAACCAACTCTTGTTCCACGTTCAACCCGAAGCCATATTTATACCGGTAAGCGCGTGTGGCCTCGATGTCGGCGGGACGTGCCGCGTTAACGAGCGCAGCCTGATAACTGCCCATGTGGGCGTGGTTAATATAAGCCAGCAAACGGACCGTGCCGGGATGGTTTTTCAAGCTGTAGCGGCGTTCAAATTCTGTCACCATTCCCCAGGCCGTCAAGAATTGCGGATCTAACGCGGCACCGTTAGCCACGCGCGGCATCTGGAAGAAACCATAGCGAACCGCCCACTTGGGCTGGTTTAGTTCCGCAGCAAAGCCGGAGATGAATCCTAAAGGGTCGGCCGGGTAATCCCAGGCTTCATTGGCCATAAACGCCCAGCTCATAAATTGGGTGCGCGGATCGTTGGCATAAGCATTGTTGTCGAAAATATCCTTTGCGCTCATCCTTCCCAGCGTGAGCGTGAGCCGCGACACGTCCTGTTGCCCGGCAAGGCTCAGTGGATCGTCCTCCACGATTTCCTTTTCGCCCCCAAAACCGATGGTTTGGCGAAGGAACAAGCGTGCGGTGTTCACATTGGGAACCTTCGTTCCGACTTTGAAGGCTTCACCGTTAGGAAACCCTTCCACGCCGAAGGTTTTACTCAGGCCGAAGCCCTGCCACATCAAACCATCAACGTGCGCTTCCGCGCCAGGCCACAATCGGACGCCCGCGTACAAATCCAGTGACACTGTTTCGCGAGCTTCACCCCGGCTGTCCAAGCTGTTGGGGCCGGAGTATGTGGCGGGAAACCCGAAATCACCTTGCACGACGTCGGTATTCTGAACGTGCCAGTTCCAATTCTGGCCCGGCCCATCCGCCGGCTTCTCTGCGGCACTTAACCCGCCAGTTCCCGCGCCTGGCGTGTCAGGTTCATCCGCTTGGTTTGCGGGGGCTTGCGACGCCGCGCCCACCCAGATCAAACCCGCAACAAACAAAGGTGCGATTTCGCTCTTCGGACAAGTTGGCCAGCCGGTGCCCCGTGCAAATCTTCCGATTTTTATCATGTTTTTTGTTTTGTAAGTCAAAATAAGTTTTCCGTCAATAGAAATGTTTTAGGATAAAAACAAATATTTATTAACAAATATAAATGCGCTATGAGAAACTTGCCATTGGACCGACAGCATGTTAAAAGCCTCCAGTGAGCGCGAATTTGAAGCATGCAACGAACGCCGCCCGCGGCCGGTCGGAATCCACGGAAGACCACCTGGAGCGCATCCAGGAATTAGTGGACCGGAAGGGCTATGCCCGCGTGACCGATATCGCCGATTCGCTGGGCCTGAGCAAATCGGCCGTCTCCAACATGGTGCGCCGCCTGGCCGCCCGCGGCTTCGTCAATTACGAAAAATACCGCGGCTTCACCCTGACCCCCCGGGGCCAGGCCGTGGCCACCCACATCAAGGTGCGCCACCAAACCCTCACCGCCATGCTCGAGCTGCTCGGCTTGAGTCCCGCGACGGTGAAGGAGGAGGTGGAGGCCATCGAACACCATCTCAAGCCGGAGACCCTGCAAATTTTCACCAGGCTCGTCCGCTTCTGGCGCACGCATCCCGAGCAACTCCAGGCCTTCCTCAGGCACAGCAAAGCAGCCTGACCAGCCGCATTCAGGCTTGGCATCCGCCGCCGGATGGGCTTAATTAAAGGCATGATTGGAAATTTACACCACCAGCGCCGCGGTCGCCTCTTGCTCTGCCTGACCCTGGGGCTGGCCTGCCTGGGCGGGAGTTGTTCCCGCGCGCAAAACCTCGTCCCGCTCAATATTAAACTGCCCGCCCCGGCCTTCATCGGCACGCCGTCCGACAAACCCCTGCCTCCCAACGTCGAACCGCTCAGTAAAACGCCCCGCCCGCCTTTCCTCGCGCCGGCGGGCGTCGCCAATGTGGCCCTGCACAAAAAAGTCACCAGCAGCGCCACCAATGCCGCCGCCGAAGATCTGGCCAAAATAACCGACGGCGAAAAGGAAGCCACCGAGGAAAATGTGGTCCTGCTCACCAAGGGCAGCCAATGGGTGCAAATTGACCTGGAAAAACCGCAGGACATTTACGCCATCCTCGTCTGGCACGCCCACAATACGCAAAAGGTTTACCATGGCGTCGTGGTCCAGATCGCCGACGGCCCCGATTTCACCCCCGCCCAGAATGTGCGCACCCTGTTCAATAATGACAACGAAAACACCGCCGGCCAGGGGGTTGGAACCGACCGCGAGTATTTCGAGACCAACGAAGGCAAACTGATAGACGCCAAGGGCGCCAAGGCCCGCTACGTCCGCCTCTACTCCAACGGGAGCACGGCCGCCCGCTACAACGAATGCACCGAGGTGGAGGTTTACGGCCGGCCGGCCCAATGACCAAAGGCTTTCCCTGGTGGCTGTTGCTGGCGGCCCTGCTCGCCCTGGGCCTGCGCTCCGTCCAACTGGGCAGCCGGCCCATGCACAACGACGAAGCCGTCAATGCCCTCAAAATCCGCGATTTGTGGGAGGGACCCGGCTACCGCTACGACCCAAACGAATTCCACGGCCCCACCCTCGCCTACTCCACCCTCCTCTGGGAAAAACTGACCCTGGCCGGGGATTTCTCCCGCTTCACCGAAATCCGCCTGCGCTCCCTCACCGTTCTCTTCGGCGTCGGTCTGGTGCTGCTGCTCTTTCTGGTTTCCGACGGCTTGGGCCGCAACGCCACCCTGGCCGCCGCTCTCTTCACCGCCGTGTCGCCCGTTCTGGTCTATTACAGCCGCGACTACATTCACGAGACCCTCTTCGTTTTCTTCATCTTTCTCGCCCTGGCGGCGGGATGGCGCTACAGCCAGTCGGGAAAAATCGCCTGGATTCTGCTCGCCGGCGCGGCCATCGGCCTGACGCAGGCGACCAAGGAAACCTTCGTCTTCAACCTCGCCGCCGTGATGGGCGCTTTGCTCCTCAACGAATGCTTCCCCCATGCCGCGCCGGCGTCCGCTCCGAAAAAGAATCTTTTTTGCGCCGCGCACCTCGTGGCCGCGGGCCTGGTCTGGATGGCCGTCGCCGTGGTCCTTTTCTCCTCCTTCTTCTCCAACCCATCCGGTCCGCGCGACGCCGCGGGGACCTATCTGATCTGGTTCCAACGCGCCAAGGGCGCCTCGCCTCACGTTCACGGTTGGAGCTTCTATTGGGAGCGCCTCCTTTTCTTTCACCGTCCGGGCGGCCCAATCTGGAGTGAAGCGCTCATTCTGCTCCTGGCCGTGTGGGGCGGCATCGCCGCCTTTGCCCGCCGGGGATTGCCCGGCGGCAGTGCGGCTTTGGTGCGCTTCCTCGTCTTTTACACCGCCATTCTCGCCCTCATTTACACCGTGCTCCCCTATAAAACGCCCTGGAGCGCCCTGGGCTTCTGGCACGGCGCCGTCCTCCTGGCGGGAGTCGGGGTGGCGGCGCTGCTGGCCTGGCTGCCGGGGCCGCGGCTGAAAATCACCGCCGGTATAGTAGTATTGACAGGAGCGGCCCAACTCGCCTGTCAGGCCTGGCAGTCCGCCGTTGCCTATGCGGCCGATCCGTCCAACCCCTGGGTTTACGCCCAAACCTCGCCCGACCTCCTCAACCTGGTGGACAAGGTGGACGCCGTGGCGCAAGCTTCGCCCCAGGGCCGCGGCGTCTATATCAACGTCATCGCTCCCGGCGACGATTACTGGCCCCTGCCCTGGTATCTGCGGACCTACAGCGGAGTCGGCTACCCGGAGAACGTCCCCGGTTACTCCAAATTCGCCCTGGACGAAATCCAGGACGCGGATGCCTTCGTGCGGAGAGTGAAGGCCAAATCCGATGCCGTTTCCCAATTCCTGCTCGAGGCCGGTCTGGGCAGCGATATGGACGCCGCCCATTTGGCCAGGGCCGGCACAAATCTGCTCCAATCCATTCTCGTCACCAACCTCAACAAAATCATCACCGGCCCGTCCATTTACGATTCCAACCGCTTTCAAGGCGTTCATTTGCGGCCCGCCACCGAGGAACTCCGCCGGCAGAACCCGCACGGTCAGGACCTGACCCGCCTCAACCGCAAGCTTCTGGAAGATGCCTACCCCAAAGAACTGGGCACCAACAACATGCCGGTGGAACCCTATCCGCCCATGACCATCATCTCCACCCAACTGGAACCCGACATGGACGAGGACAAGGCCGGCATCATGACGCACATTTATGAACTGCGTCCCAACGTCTTCTTGGAACTCTACGTTCAAAGCAACCTCTGGGCCGCCTATCTGAAAAACCGCGCCAAATGAATTGAGTGCGCGCCCTTACCCAATTCAGCCCTCATAAATATCGTGGGTCCCGACAATCAAAGACGTGATCGTTTCGCCCTCAAGATAAAACAGCAGCCGCAAATCGTCCTCGATTACCGCCGCGTAAATGGTCCTGCCATAGCGGGCGGAAAGTCGGTGGATTTTGTGGGAGCGTAAGCGGGAGTCAAATGGATCCTCCTTAAAAATCTGCCATGCGTTTCGGCAAGATTCCTTCTGATGCGGGGCAAGCCGGTAAAAGCTCGTCCAAAATTTCTCGGTCGCGCGGTAGCGATATTTCATTGCAGGCGCGCGGGCGGCGTCTCAAATAGTGCTTTCTCCATGTCCACACAACGTCCCTCCTCGGCATCTTTCATCGCTGCCTTGAATTCGTCTGGAATCCAGGAATCATCCTGTTCGACAATAAATCTGGCCACCTCAGCCCGTTCCATCGGAGGCAGCGATTTAATCTGTTCAATGATTTCCTGTGCGCTCATGGCTTTGGTTACTATACACAAAATGGTTCGCGGAGCAAGGGCCGATTACACTCCCAAATCCTGATCTTAATCCTAAGCTTAATCTCCCACTCCCATCTGTGCCCTGAGGGGAATGAGATTGAATGCGTCAAGTGGCGCGCACCCAATCCAGCTCCCGCGCCTTAAGCGCGCCGATGAATTCCAGGGCGTATCCGGCCAGTCCGAGCACCAGTCCGATGCCGGCGAAACGAATGTTTTCGGTGAGCAAGTAAATAAGAATTATCGCGCCGGCGCCCAGGGTAATGAGGGAGGCTTTCTGACAAGTCCGGGAATCCAGATTCGCCGCTACATAAGGCAGCGCCGCCGCCACAATGCCCAGAAGCAGCACGCACCAGCCGAGTCCGTGTCCAATGTCGCCGCCCGTAATAGAAACCTTCATGCCCTGGGGCATCATTCCACTGACGTTAGGCATGCTCTGGGCCATGGGCATCTGACTCATCAGATTGTTCATGGCGCTTTGAACATCGCCGGTCTTGATGACAAACCAGGGGAGAAAGAAACCGACAAGCAGCAGCGCCAGGCCGATGAGCACCATCTTGCGATGCGGCGCCGGGGCGGATGGAGCGGTGTGCGGCTGGGCCGACTGACCCAGGGCATTGAGCAGTTCGGCGCTTTCCGAGGCGGTGATTTTGCCGCCATCCAGCATTTTAAGAACACGCTCCCGCTCGGGAGACAGGGCGTCGGTTGGAGCCGCGGGGGCTTGGGCGGTGGTTGTGGCCGTGGCCATGTTTAAAAAGGGAAACGCCAGCAGCGCCATCAGGGCCAGCGCCAGGGAGCCCCAGAACGAGTATCCGAAACCGAACCAAAAACAGAGGGCCATCAGGACGGCACAGCCAGAATTGCCGCCGCGCAGCCAGGCGCGGACACCCTGGATGCCGGGAGCCTTCTCGTCGTCGGTCACGGCGCCCGCAATCCAAGTGAGGTAAAGTTTGGCGAGGAAAGGGATCGCCACCAACGGAAGCAGCGCTGCAAAACCAATCGAAAAAGCCTCGGCGAAGTCGTGGTCCCCAAATTGGATGGCTGGCTCGACGTGCCCCCGGTTAATTAGATCGCCCCGCCAGAAACCGACGCCAATGGAAAGCAACACGGCCGCGACCAATAGCACCGCCGCCTTGCCGCGCGAAATGCGGAGATAGCGGCCGTAGAGGTTCGCGCCCAGCGAAACCACTCCGACAATAAAAATGATAACGACAGCGGTGATCGCCAGCTCAGGATAAAT
Source organism: Verrucomicrobiota bacterium (assembly GCA_049513975.1). Lineage (GTDB taxonomy): Bacteria > Verrucomicrobiota > Verrucomicrobiia > Limisphaerales > Palsa-1400 > JBEKOF01. Next base: position 13,310 of record JBEKVM010000107.1, read on the forward strand.
ATTTTGTCTCATGCGGTTCTCTCTTTCAATAGTTGGGTTGCTTCCGGCACGGAGATTTCTCCCCGCTCCAGTTGTTCCAGGATTTGCGTGCGGTTGACGGGCGTTCCCTTGTTGCCCAGCAGTTCGTTGACCAAATCCAGCCGTTTGCAGACCGTTGGGTACGAAATGCCCAGTTCCTTTTCCACATCGCGAATATTCCCGCGGCAACGCAGGAATATCAGGGCGAACTCCTGCAAATCCTGCGGCAGCCGGAAGAACAGCGGGATCGGCAATTCCGAATCAATCTGCGTCTTGCATCCACAGCAGGAAAGCCGGGCAATGGCCAGATCATCGCCGCAAAAGGGGCAGCGCGTGATCAGTTTCTTCCCGGCTGTGGACGGATTTTTCATTGAATATATCAATATAATAATTGAATAATTCAATTAGTCAATAGAAGAATATCACTTTTTTTGATAAATGTGTTGATTTATCGGTTTTGGCAGGCCCCCGCTTCAAAAGAGATTCATTGCTTTCCACCCAACACTTCACACAAACAGCAGGGCATCAAGAGGTTCCGCAACAAGGACAAGCTCGCAGTGGTCAGGACGCTTTCTTGTTGGAAGGCGGCTCCGCTTGCACGGGCGTCCACAAGGGAAGAAGCCAAAGCCCCAGCGCGGCCGTCACGACCAGAAAATCAACGGCCACATACCATGAAATCACGCTGAGCAGATCGAGCACGACCCAGAGAAACTGGACACACACCACGGCGAACGTGATGGCAAAACCCTTGGCCGTCATGCGAAACCGGGCGGCGCAGCCCGGGCAGCGGTAGTAAATGGACAGCGTGGAAAAATAGCGCCAGCGCGAAAGCCTGGTTCCGCAACCCGGGCATATAATTTTATAGTCCATCACAGGCGCACTCTGCCAAAAAAACAGCGTGTTGCATAATTTCAATCCAACCGGAGTGCTTTGTCCACCGCAAATAAACGCCGCGGGGACGCCGCGGGGCAGATCTTGAGAGTACCTCCACGCGATTTGACAATTCCCTCGCCCCACGAAGTGGGGAGAGGGTTAGGGAGAGGGGTTCGTTCTGTCCACGGGGGTTACTGTCAAGATCCGCCTGACGCCGCGCGCACTCCTTTTTGGGGTGGTCCTTCCTAATTCTGACCGTAATTTTGCTCGTACTTGACAATACTATTTTTCAGGAGTCCTCAAACGGTTCTTCGCTGTCTTCGTTGGAATGAAAAGCGACCTTTGGAGCGTCATCATTGGTTTTGCCAATCCCAACGGGATTGAATCTTCCAGCCCAGGGTTGCGACTTGCCGCGCCGTAGCGCAGCGAAGGCGGAGGCACGAGCTACCCTGGGTCAGATCAGAGAAGAATCACAACCCTGAAAGGGTTGAATCTGCTTCCTAAGGCATTGATATTCAACCCTTTCAGGGTTGTGTAATCCGAACGCAGCAACCCGGGGTAGGCCTCTCAGAATCGGCCAACCCTGGGCTGAGCGATTCAATTCCTTCGGGATTGCAGGACGCGTATTGGCCGCGATTTGATGAACAATCCATTTCGATTCCACTGAAAACAGCGAGGAACCCCTCACACGCCATCCCGGTCTTGATTACCAAGCCTTGACAGCGTTTTGTCCCCCTCGTCTCATGCCCGCCAATCCCGCGCCAACCGGAACGATTCCGGTTGCCCAGGTATCGGCAAACACTCCCGGACAGCGTCACGTCGCACGACCCCCCAAACTTGGTGAGTTCGTGATAGTCGCCAGCCCACCGTGTGGCCTTTGCCTCGGTCAAACCGCTCCCCTTCAAAATATAATCTCTTTCGTGAATGGATGAAGATTAAGCAGAGGAAGTCAGGTCTTGGGCGCGACTTTTTCGGTGGTGAAGCAGTCTATGGTGTCGCCCACTTGCATGTCGTTGAATCCCTCGATGCGGATGCCGCATTCCATCCCCGCCCGCACTTCGTTGACTTCGTCCTGGAACCGGCGAAGGCTTTGCACCACGCCCTCGTAAATCAGGCCCTTGCGGCGCAGCACGCGCGCCTTGCCGCGCACCACCCGCCCGCTGCTCACCATGCAGCCCGCGACATGGCCGCCCTTGGACAGTTCAAAGAGTTTGCGCACTTCGGCGGTGCCGATGACGGTTTCCTTGATGGTCGGCTCCAGCAGGCCGGCCATGGACGCCTTCACCTCGTCAATCAGCTCGTAGATGATGGAATAGAGCTTGATCTGCACGCCCTCGCGCTTGGCCAGGTCGGCCACCCCCACATCAATCCGGGTGTGGAAACCGAGAATAATGGCCGCGGCGGCGGAGGCCAGGGAGACGTCCGATTCGGTGATGGTGCCCACCGCGCTGTGGATGACCTCCAGCGAAACCAGGGCATCCTCAATTTTCTTGAGCGCCTCGACGATGGCTTCGACCGAGCCTTGCATGTCGGCCTTGACCACCACCTTGAGGGATTTGGCCTGGGTGGCGTCCAGGGTGGCAAACAAATTCTCCAGGGTGACTTTGGCGCGGGACTCGGTGGTCAGGTTACGCAGTTCCTGTTCGCGCTGTTCCGCCAGGTCGCGCGCCATCTTCTCGTCCTCGATCACGCTGAATTCCTGGCCGGCCACGGGGACGCCGTTGAGGCCGAGGATTTTCACCGCCACGGAGGGGCCGGCCAGCTTCTGGCGCGTGCCTTCCTCGCTGATCAGCGCCCGCACCTTGCCCCAGTAAGCGCCACAAACGACGACGTCGCCGATGCGCAAGGTTCCTTTGCGCACCAGCACGGTGGCGATGGGGCCGCCGGGTTCCAGACCCGATTCAATGACGTTGCCCTTGGCCTTCCGGTCCGGGTTGGCCTTCAGTTCCAGCAGGTCGGCCTGGAGCAGAGTCATTTCCAGCAATTTATCCACTCCCTTGCCGGTCAGGGCGGAGACATCCACGAAAATGGTGTCGCCGCCCCACTCATCGGACACCAGCCCTTTTTCCTGGAGCTGCTGGCGCACTTTCATGGGGCCGGCGTTGGGATGGTCCGATTTATTGACGGCGACGATGATGGGCACATGGGCGTCCCGCGCGTGGTTCAAGGCCTCGATGGTCTGCGGCATCACCCCGTCGTTGGCCGCCACCACCAGGACGACGATGTCGGTCACGTTGGCGCCGCGGGCGCGCATGGCGCTGAAGGCGGCGTGGCCCGGCGTGTCCAGAAATGTAATCTGCTGAATCTCCCCTTTGCGTTCGGGATGCGGAAAGGAAATGGTGTAGGCCCCAATGTGCTGGGTGATCCCTCCGGCCTCCCCGGCGGCGACATTGGCTTTGCGGATCACATCTAGCAGCGTCGTCTTGCCGTGGTCCACATGGCCCATGATGGTGACCACCGGCGGGCGGGGCCGCATCTGCTCGCTTTTATCCTCCACGTCCAGTTCCACCTTCTTGTCCATCTCGTGGACGGTGCCGCCGCCGCGCACGCGCTTTTCCACCTCAAAACGATAGCCAAACTTGGCGCAGACCTGCCGCGCGATCTCCTCCTCCACCGATTGGTTGACGCTGGCAAAAACCCCCAGTTCCATCAGCTTTTCAATGATCTGAAACGGCTTGCGTTTCAGGTGTTCGGCCAGGTCGCGGACGATGATGGGCGGCTTGAGGGTGATGAGTTCCCCAGTGGCCGGCGCCACTATTCTGTCCGGCAACTTGGCCGCGGCTGGCGCAGGCGCGCCCGGTTTGGCCGGCAGCTTCTGGCCGGCCGGCTTCGGAACGGCGGGCGAAACCGGGCCGCCGCCCCGCACGGCGCGAATATCCCCGCGCCCTCTAAAATCGGCGCGCCCGGACGGCAAAACGCCGATAGACCCGCGGGCGGAGGCCTTTTCCGCCGCAGGCCGCGGCGCGGGCTTGGGAGGCAGTTGCACGAAGCCGACTTTTTCCCCCAGCTTTGGAACGGGCGGCGGCGGCGGTTTGGGGGGTGGCGCCGGAGCGATGACCGGGGGAACGACGCCGTGGACTTGGTCGGGGACAGGCGGCGCCGAAGCGGCCGGCGCGGTGGCGAGGTTCGCTGGCGCCGGAACCGCGGCAGGCCCGGCGGGGGGAGCCGGCACAGGCGTCTCCAAAACGGGCATAGGTTCCGCCGGTTTGAGCGCCTCCAAGACAGGGGTTGACAGCGCGGGCGCGGGCGGCGGCGGCGCGATTTCAGCCACGGGCGGCGGCGGCGCGACTACGGGAGGTGGGGGTGGCGGCGGCGGCGGGTGGAGCGCGGCCAGTTGTTGTTCGAGGAACTCCCCGGTGATTTTATCCAGCGAGCTGGACGGGACTTTGGCGGCAATGCCCAATTCCTTGGCCTTGGCAAGGACCTCCTTGCTTTCGATGCCAAGTTTCTTTGCAATATCGTAAATACGAACGGGCATAGTTCTCGTTTTGCCAGATCTGCCAATTGGGCCACACAGGTTTCATGGCTTTAACATGCAAACATTGTAGCCTCTATTCTCATCACTTCACGCTATTTCTGCGCGGGATCGGCCACCTGCCGCCGCGCCGCCTCCGCCTTGGCCGCGGCCACAATCGCCTCCCCAAATCCCTTCAGCGGCTCGATTTGCTCCAGATCAGCCACTTCCACCTGGCATAAATCGTCCAGCGTCAAAAAACCGGCATGGACCAAAATATTCGCCTGGCCGGCGGCCAGGCCTGGGATCGCCGCCAGATTTTGCACCGCCTGGGCCACTTTCTCCTCAAAGCCCAGGGTCACGACCGTCTCCGGCTCGATGTCTATTTGCCAGCCGGTCAGTTTGGAAGTCAGCCGCGCGTTTTGGCCGCGCTTGCCGATGGCCAGGGAAAGCTGGTCCTCCGCCACCATGATCTTCACCCGCCGCCGCGCCTCGTCCACCGTGAAGGCCTTGAGCTGGGCGGGGGAGAGCGCGTTGGCGATGTAAGTTTTCACGTTCGCGTCCCACTTGATGATGTCCACCTTCTCGTTGTTGAGTTCCCGCACTATATTCTTGACGCGCTGCCCGCGCAGGCCCACGCACGCCCCCACCGGGTCCACCTTGGAATCGCGGGTGTGGACGGCCAGCTTGGTGCGGAAGCCCGGTTCGCGGGCGATGCCCTTGATTTCAATCGTGCCGTCGTTGATTTCGGATACTTCCAATTGGAACAGTTTGATGACAAATTGCGGGTCGGCCCGGGACAAGATGATTTCCGGGCCGTGCTGGCCGGTTTCCACCGCCTTGACGTAGCAGCGGATGCGCTCGCCAATCTGGTATTCTTCGGTCGGCACGCGCTCGCGATTGGGCAGCAGCGCCTCGTACTTGCCCAGGTCTATCGTCACATCCGACCTCTCGAAGCGGCGCACCACTCCGCTCATGATATCCCCCACCCGGTCCTTGAATTCGGTGAAAATCAGCTCTTTTTCCGCCCGGCGGATTTGCTGCATCAGCGCCTGCTTGGCCGATTGCGAGGCGATGCGTCCGAAACCCGACGGTGTGACCTCCACTTCCACTTCCTCCCCCAGTTGCGCCTCCGCTTTGATGCGCCGGGCGTCAAACACCGAGATTTGGTCGTGTTTGGACGTTACTTTTTCCGAAACCAGCAGTTTGGCAAACACCTTAATGTCGCCGGTTTTGGTGTCAATGACGCAGCGCAGGTCCCGGGCCGGGCCAACCGCTTTTTTGGCGGCGGCCGTCAGGGCCTCCACCACGGCGGAGACCAAAACATCCCGGCTGATCCCTTTTTCCCGCTCCCAGAACTCTAAAACTGCCAAAAAATCGGCGTTCATAACCTGTTCACTTTCCCCTTGCGGGGAATAAAAAAGCCGGCAGATCCTGGCTCTCCGACTTTGCGCGCTGGACGAATCCAGCAATACAATGTAAAGCTACTCGACCATATTAACCAACCCCCGGAAATCGTCAAGTGGCAAATCGCGGGACGGCGGGCCGCCCTGGTACATCGTGACCCCCTTGTTGATGGAGAAGAAACTCCAGAGGGATGGGGTGGAGCAAGAAGATTGTGGGGGAGATTTGCGGCGCTTTGATGGCCAGCAAATCGGCAGGGCTTTTATATCCGCGAGAACTGTTTTTACGGGCGGCGTTGTACCAGAGTTGGTAGGTGGCGGTTTTGGCGAAGAAATCGGCTTTGGAAGAGAAGACCTGAGCCTCGAACAATTC
>JBEKVM010000108.1:0-19394 GCA_049513975.1 Verrucomicrobiota bacterium
CAAACCAGTTCATCGCATGCTGACGAGGCGTTCTGGCTCCAGTCTCATTGGAAACGCTTGAATCTTTTTTCTCGACAGATTTAAGTCCCTTGGTAAAATGAGACTCCCCCACATTGAGTATTCGGCAATGCGGGGGAGTCTCATTTGCCAAGTGATTAGAGCAGTTTAAAGAATATTGTGACTGGAGCAGGCAAACCAGTTCATCGCATCCCTGTCAGGTGCCCTGGCTACAGTTTTATTGAAAATGCTCTAGCGGAGGGAGAGGGGCCGGCCGGTCAGCAGACGCGGATGACTTCCATCTGCAGGAGGTGGCCGAGCTTGTCAATTTTGTGGGCGATGTGGCCGGCGCCGACGGCGCAATGGTGGGCGGGGCCGTGGCTGCTCCAATTGTTGACAAACTGGCGCGCCCCCAGGCTGAAACGGTAGCGGCTGTTGGTGTTGCCGATTTCCAGAATGGGACCGGGCACCGACTCGGCCTCCGCCACAAGAAGCTGCAATTTGCCGCCGGCGGCCTGCACGACGGAAAGAAGCGTGACCGGCCCATGCTTGACAGACATTTCCACCGAAAGTCCCCGGCCGGTTTTGCCGTGATAAACATGCAGTGGGCGCACCTTGGTTTTGCCCTGGGCGATGCCGATGTGGCCCGGGCCGTCGTGGCCCATCAGCACGACGTCGTCGTTGAAGTCCATGGCGTAGAATTCGGTGAAGGAACCGCCCGCCTTGAAGGTGTCCAGGATTTTCATGGCCTGGACATTGTTGATTTCGTATTCACCGGCCACGGGGATGCCGCGGGCGGTGAGAAGGGAGTTGCCCAGAATGATGGAGCTGATGGCGTCCTGGTTTTCGGCGTTGCCGGCGCCGGAGTAATAGTAAGCGAGGGAGCCGAGATCGTGGCGTTTGACCAAACGATCCAGGGCGACGGAGGTGCGGGCGGCGCGTTCCAGTTCGCGCGGCGGGCAATCGGGCTGGACGGCGAAAACGCGGCGGAATAGCGCGACGCGGGTTTTGATTTGCGCGGCGGAGGCTTCGCGGCGGAGGGCGGCCAGTTCGTCCACTTCGAGGTGCTCGACATGGCCGCCGAAGGTGGCGCAATGGCGGGTGATGTCGGAAGAAATGTCCAACATGCCGCCGTAATAGTGGCCCATCAAGCCGAGGCGGTTATGGGACATGACGCGGGCGACGCGGGCGGCATCTATCCAGGCCTCCACTTCCTGCCAGCAAGGGGGATCGTCGCGCAACAGGCCGGTGATCTGGTGGAAGGGGATGCCGCAACGGAGAAAGACGCTGGCGATTTCGGGCATGGGACAGGCGCCGCAATGGGCCAGCCATTCGCCGGTCATGGCGGTGCGGCTGGCCATTTTGTTAAACGCCGCGTAGTCAATGGCGGGGGCGGGTTGCAGATTAAGCACAATGACGGGGACGCGGGCGCGCTGGACCACGGGCAGGACTGTCGAAGACAGCGCATAAGTGGTGACGGGGAGAAAGATGATGTCCACGTCCTCCTGGCGGAAGCGATGGCCGGCTTGCATGGCCTTGGGAGGAGAGTCAATGAGGCCAAGGTTGACAATTTGGACTCCGGGCCGGGCCAATTGGCCGGCGACGATCTGAAGATAACCCTGCAACCGCCGTTTTAAACCCTTGAACTGCGGCCAATAAGCGTCCAGACCAATGCCGAACAAGCCGACCCGCAAGGGACCGTGGGGGGATTGCGGATTTCCGCCGTCGCTAAAGCTATGGCGGACAAGGCGGACGGAGGATTGCGGATTGGGGAAAGCGGATCGTGGATTGGCGGGAGTGCGCAGCGGGGGGGATTGGGCGTTGTTCATCGAGGATGTCTTATACTCCAACTTGGAGGGGTGGCGCAATAGGGCATGAAAAGAGGCCTGCGGGGCCGGAGGCTGGCGGCAGCGGTGTCAACAAGTTGTGAATAAAATGTGAATAATTGGCTTGCATGCTTGCGCCGGATGTATTTAAAACCACTTCGATGTCTGCGACAGGTCGTGTGGCGAATAATTGGCTGGCACTTTCTTTTGTGATGAGGATGGGGGGAACAAAAATGAGGGACCATTTCCGGACTGATCACAAAGGAGCGCATCGGCTTTGCCTTGATGGAGACGCGACCGTTGGGCGGGCCGAAGCGGGGGCAAGCCTTGAGGTGGAAAGCAAAGGGGGGTCATATTGGCGGTGGGCCAGTTTGGCACTCCCTTGCCGAGGGTTGGACAATTAAAGGGAAAGGATTGCCAAAAGATAGCCAGCATTCCGGCGAAAAGAAGACTATACTGATCCAAGTGTTATCAATTGCGAAAAACAAATGAGCCTGGACTGCACGCAACGGCGGGTTGTGATTACAGGGATGGGTGTCATCTCTCCCAGCGGGCAGGATCTTGTCCGTTTTTGGGAAAACGTGAGGGGAGGGGTGAGCGCGGCGGCCACGATCAGCCGGTTTGATGCGAGCAAACTGCCGGTCAAAGTTGGGGCGGAAGTCAAGGATTTCGACATTGGGCGGTTCACCTCGGCCAAGAAATTCGGGCATTATGAATTGACGGTGCAATTCGGGGTGGCGGCGGCGACGCTGGCGGTGAGGGATTCGGGTGTTGATTTTGGGAAGATGGACCCGGATCGAACGAGCGTGGTGGAGGGAACGACCATCAGCGGGGCGGTGAGCGTGATCAACCTGCGGGACAGTTACAATTCGAGCCAGCACAATTACCGGGCGCTGCATCCCTACGATGTGGTGGGGGGATATTGCGGAGAAGGCAGCAGCACGATCAGCCTGCTGCTGGGAATCCACGGCAACGCGGTGACTTATTGTTCGGGCTGCGCCTCGGGCAATGACGCCATCGGATACGCGGCCCATCTCATCCGCTCGGATGACGCGGACGTGGCGGTGGCCGGAGGCTCGGAGGAGATGATAGAATTGATGCACATGAGTTTTTGCCGGGTTCGGGCCATGTCGGAGCTGGCAGGGGATCCGGCCCGGGCGATGCGGCCCTTTGACAAATCGCGCGATGGCTTTGTGCTGGGGGAAGGATCGGCCTTTCTGGTATTGGAAGAGCTGACGCATGCGAAGGGACGCGGGGCGCGGATTTACGCGGAAATTGCCGGGCATGGCCGAAGCTCGGAGGCGTATCACCCCACCGATCCGCATCCGGAAGGATTGGGCTACCGGCGGGCGCTGGAGAAGGCCTTGGTGCAGGCGCGGCTGAACCCGACGGAGGTGGATTACATCAATGCGCACGGCTCGGCCACGCCGCTGAATGATCCCATTGAAACCATGTCCATCAAACGGGTGTTCAAGGATCATGCCCGGCGGTTGGCCATCAGCGCGACCAAGCCGGTGACGGGTCATCTGATGGGGGCCTCCGGAGCCATTGAGACGGTGATCAGCGCGCTGGCGTTGGCGCACCAGGAGATTCCGCCGACGATTAACCTGGACGACCCGGACGAGGCTTGCGATCTGGATTATGTGCGGGGCGCGGCGCGATCCTATCCGGTGCGGGTGGCGGTGAATCTGAACGCAGGATTTGGGGGACGCTATGCGTGCCTGGTGCTAAAGCGAATGTGAAGAGGCTGTGCATTTATTTGACGTCATAAGAATCACGGCGCTGATGGCGACGCTGTTAAACGTCGCGCTGATGTTGTTCGTGCTGGGCCGCGATTTCCGGTCGCGGCTGCACCGGGTTTACCTGTTGTGGGGGATTTCGGTGACGCTGTGGAATCTGGGGGTGTATCATCTGAGCGAGCAGACCGACGTGCCGACGGCATTTTTCTGGGCCAAGATTCTGCAAGTGGGCGTGATCTTCATGCCGCTGACGCTGATTCATTTGTGCGCGGTGGTGTCGGGAATCCGGACAGCGCGGTGGGTTTTGCCCGTTTTGTATCTGATCCACACCGGATTCGCCGTCAGCCTGTATTTCAACTATTTTATTACGGGGGTGCGGTGGGTGAATGATGCGGGATATTGGTCGGTGCCCGGTCCGGTTTTTCCCTTGGATGGCATCTTCTATGTTGTCTTGACCGGCACCGGGCTGGTCATGCTGTACTGGAAACAGAAATCATGCCCGCCGATGCAGCGGACGCGGCTGCGGGCGATGCTGCTGACCATCCTGGGGATGTGGGTTTTTGGGACCAACGATATTCTGCCCATCCTGGGCTATGACACTTACCCGGGGACGAAGGTGCCGTTTTATCCGCTGGGAAGTTTGTCGGCGTTGTTTTATGTGATGGTGATCGGCTACAGCGTGTTGCAGCACAAGCTGCTGGACATTCATGTGACGATGAGCCGGTTTGCGGCGCAATTCGTGCGCCTGGGTTTCATGTTCCTGACCGGGCTGACTCTCCTGCTGGTGATAGAACATTTTGCGCCGGAGAACAGCTTTACCTCGATCTCCTTTACCGCCGCCATCGTGGTTCTGCTGGCCAGCGCGCTGGTGGCCTCGCTGCTGTTCCCGCAGTTTTTTGGCAAAGGGACGGACAAACTGGAGCGGCAAATACTGGGGGACCGCTTCGAGTATCATGCGCGGGTGAACAGCGTGATCGAGACGATCCGCTCGTTGCCGGAACCGGAACTGGCGCTGCAAGAACTGAACGACCTGCTGGTGATTACCATCCGGGTGCGCAGTTATCAGATCATCCTGCTGGACGAGGCGAGCCGGGGGGTTGTGCTGCTCCACTGCCATCCGCCGCGGGCGGACATGGGGCTTTCGGACTGGCAGATTGAATCGCCGGTTTTCCGGTATTTCCAGCAGACGCGGGTGAAGTATTTGTCGTGCAACCCGGTGTATGAAACGGAAAATGAATCCCTGCTGCAGCGGGAGGCGCGGCAGCAGTTGAGGGTGTTCGAGCCGGAATTTTGTTTTCCGTTTTCGTCGGGGAGGGATTTGGTGGGATTTCTGTTGCTGGGGTCCAAAACGAGCGGGGACCTTTTCACGCCGCACGACCTGCGGCTGCTGACCGAGCTGTCATCCAGCCTGGGGATTTTGCTCAATCAGATCCGGCTGCGCCACCAGTTGCAGGTGGTGCATGAGCAGGATTTGCTGGGGCGGATGTCGCGGGGCCTGGCCCACGACCTGAATAATTTGTTGACGCCGGTGCAAACCCTGCTGCAACTGCTGAGGGAATCGGCCCTCAACCAGGGGACGATTGACGAGCTGCTGCCGGTGGGCCTGCGCAATCTGGAGACGGTCCGCACCTACGTGAACGAAGCGCTGTTTTTTTCCCGCGCCTCCCAATTGCAGGGGACGCGGGGCTTGCTCAACGAGACGGTGCGGGAGGCGGTGGCGCTGATCCAACCGGCGGCCGGGGCCAAGGAGGTGGAAATCCATTTCGACGGGAGCAGGAAGGTGGAGGCGGAAATGGATTCGGTGTTGATCAAGCGATTGATCTACAACCTGCTTTCCAACGCGGTGGACGCCTCGCATCCCGGGGGCCGGATTGAGATTCAACTGGCGGCGCTGCCCAAGACGGAGATGAGCCGGGAGTGGCACCGGATAAGGATCATTGACCACGGGGAAGGCATCAGCGCGCAAAATCTGCAGCGGGTATTCACGCCGTATTTCACCACGAAAAACACCGGGGACGGCAAGCGTGGATTCGGGCTGGGCCTGGCGATTGCGCGCAAAATCGTCCATTTGCACGGCGGCACCCTGAGCATAACGAGCAAGGAGAAGGAAGGCGCGACGGTGCAGGTTGATTTGCCCAGCAAACTGCATCCGGGCCAGAACGGCCTGCGGGTGGCGGTGGACCCGAACGGGGAGGCCATCCCGGCATGAACACGGTTGTCGTCATCGCCCCCCAACCGGAGCTGGCCGCCGCGGTGCGCGCCGCCCTGGATCCATCCTTCTACCGGTTGATCCAGCAGTCGGAATTAAGCGAGGATGAAATGAGGCTGTCGGCCTTCTCGATTGACGCCTGCATTTGCGAGGCGGATTTGACGACGGTAGAGCCGATCCGCGTCATCAAGCATGTGCGCCGGATCCTGCCTAATTGTCCGTTGATCCTTTACGCTTCGGCCCCGGGCCAGCCGTGGGAAGAGGAGGCCTACATTTTGGGGGTGAGCCAAGTCCTGGCCAAACCGGTGCGGGGGCCTTTGCTCAATGCGGTGCTGGGGCGTCTGTTGGCCGACAAAGCGGCGCTGGAACATCCTCCGGCGGACCCCCCGCATCGGGCCGAGGCCAGGCCCGCGGCGGAAGCGAGCCAAGGCCCGTCGCCGACGCTGGAATTGTTGCGCAATTACTCGTCCATTCTGCTGCACGATCTCAATGTCGAATCGTTGCTGAAGGAGTTTTTGATGTCGCTGCGGAAAATCATCGGGGTCAACCGGGCGGCGATATTCCTGCGGCAGCCCGGGGGGTCGCTGGCGGACACGCCGGAACCGGTGGGGGCGCGGCGGTTGCACTCGGCGTGCGCCATCGGGCTGGCGGCGGGCCTGCTGGAACATTTTGAATTGTCGCTGGAATCGGGGATAGGCGGGCATCTGTTCCGGCACGGGCGGATTCTGCGCTGCGACAGTCTGGAGGCGGAGCGGGACTCGCAGATGCGCAAGGAATTCGATTTGTTGAGCGCGCAGGTGGCCATACCGGTGCTGGACCGGGAATCGCTGGTGGGGGTGGCGGTATTCGACGGGCACGTCACGGGGGAGAACTTGAGCAAGGAGGAATTGCAGTTGGTGTTCCATCTGCTGGAACAGCTTGGCCAATCTGTCAAGAATATCTGGCTGCACGACCAGATTGCGTCCGACCACGACCTGATGTCGGACATTCTGCATCAATTCAGCAGCGGGTGCGTGGTGGTGGGCCGGGACTTGACGGTGCTGCACGCCAACGAGATGGCGCGGAACTGCTTCCCCCGGTCGGGACGGGCGCCGTGGGCGATGGAATTCAGCGATCTGCCGCAGGCCATCGGCAGCCGGGTTTTTGAAGTGCTGAGAACGGGGGCGACCATGCCGGGCTACCGGTATCAGCCTCCCGGGCAGCCGGAGAAGCGTTATCTGATCACGGCCACGCCCTTCAAGAAGCGGCAATCGGTGGTCCCCAACGCGGTGCTGCTGACGATTGAAGATTGCAGCCAGACGGACCGGCTGCGGCAATTGGAAGTGGAAACGGCCAATTTGCGGCTGGTGCAGGAAATGGCGGAGCGGCTGGCCCATGAAATCGGCAACGCGGTTCTGCCGATCTCCACCCACCAGCAGTTGTTGAAGGAGCGGATTGATGATCCGGACTTCCAGCAGTCGCTGGCCGAGGCCTTGCAGGAGGGGGTCAAACGCGTCTCCCGCTTGGTCAGCCAGATGCGCTATCTGGCGCGCGACCGCATGGAACTGGTCGAACCGGTGTCGGTGAAACAATTGATCGAAGAAGCCTTCCGCGAGGCGCGTTCCTATCATCCGGCCAGCACGGTTCTGTTGCATTTCGAATCCAACGAAATGCTGACGGTGGCGTGCGACCGGGTGGGCCTGCAGCACGCCTTTGCCGAAATCATCTTGAACGCGCTCCAGGCCAACACCCAGTCCTGCCAGGTGCGGGTGCGTTCCCGGTCGGAAACCGATGCGAGCGGCTCGCGCTGGGCGCGGATTGAGGTGCAGGACAGCGGGGCGGGATTCAGCGCGGAGGCGGCGGACAAGGCCTCGCGGCCGTTTTTCACGACGCGCAACGTGGGTCTGGGCCTGGGGCTGGCTGTCACTAATAAAATCATCCAGACGCACAGCGGCAAGATGGAAATCCCGCCGCCGCAGGACGGGCAGCCCGGTTTGGTGCGCATCTCACTGCCCTTGGCCCCCATTCCCAGCCTGCCGCACAATTGAGCGGAGGCGGGCGGCAGGCGCAGGGTCCCCGAGTTAAACATTCCCGACCCATTGCCGGTCCTTCCAGACAGCCCGGAGCGAGGTCAAGTTGCGCCGGTCGAAAATGTTTTTGGCGGCGGCGGCGAGCCTGCCTTGCTTGAGATTTTGCCACGCATCCATGGCGCTGATGGCGGCAAATTGCATGACGCTGGGGTCGCGATAGCAGTCAATCATGCAGCGGGTGCAGCCGTCGCGGATCAGTTTGGACTGGTCGAACTCGTAAATGTGGCACATCGGTTTGTCCCAGGCGTGGCAGCGATAGAGCTGGAGGTTCCAATCGAGGTAAAAGTACTTGTGGCCGGCCAGGCAGCCGAATTGTTCGGGCTGGCGGCGCAAATGGCGCTGCATGTCGGCGAGGGATTCCTCCGGATTGACAACCATGAAACCGGGGCGGCGCTTCAAGGCCTTGATTTTTTCAAAGACTTCGATCAGCTCGGCGGTCTTGTAGCTGACCAGGGCGGAATCACTGAAGCTCAGATAGCTGGAGGCCAGGCGGGTCAACGGGTAACTGAAGGTGCAACTGGAAAAGCCGAGGGCGCGCAAAAAATCGGGAAGTTTCTGATAATCCTCGATCAGGCGGCTGGCGGTGACACTGGCGGTGGTTTGCACTCCCAAGCTGGCGAAGACTTGGTTGGCGCGGCGGATTTTCCGGCAGACCTCCGGGAGGCCGCGGTGGGCTTCGTGGCGCTGCACGTCATGGGCGTCAACGGACATGATGACGCTGCTCAAGCCCTGTTGGGCCAGATGGCGCATATTGGTTTCGGTCCAAAGCGAGCCGTTGGTGCAGAGCATGGGGTGGAGGCCCTGCTCCGCCGCGCCCCGGATCATGGCGGGCAGGTCGTGGTGGACGAGCGGTTCGCCGCCGACGAAGAGGAGGTAGCCGATGTGGTTGTGGACGCAAATATCAATGACATTGCGGGCTTGATCCAGGGAGACGCTGCGGCGCCGGCGGGGATCAAACTTGTCGCGGGCGAACCCGCAAAAATCGCATTGGGCGTTGCAGATATTGGTGATGGCGAACTGAAGGAAGCCCGGTCCGCCGTGGTGGAGGATTTCGCCGAGCAGTTTGAGAACAGGCTTCTTTTTTTTCACGACGGGGCCGCGCGGGATGGTGGCGGCGGCCTCCGGTTTTTGCCCTATGGACGGGAGTTCGGCAGTCAGCGTTTTCATATCACCGCATGAGTTTAAACCAGGTTGGGCTTAATTTCCACCGGCTCCCCATCCCGGGCTGGGGGCAAATGCAGAATGCAGAATGCAGAATGCAAAATGAGAATCTGGGCTTTAACGTTAACAATCAGGGGGAGGCCCGCTTTCGCCTGACCTTCCGCCGCCGCCAAGGCTGTCGCGGTCCAAGCCGGCGCGACAAGGACTGAAAGGGGGTATCCCCCGGCTTGATTTGCTTGAATTTGCTTGAATCCACTTGAATTTGGTTGAATGGAGGGTGATGACTCCAAGGATAAAGTCAGGATTAACGGGATGTTGAATGGTGGAACCTCCGCCGGGGCCGTCTGTTCGGCATGGAAGCTCTGACGCTTTGGAGTGCGGCGGCTTGCCGCCGCTTTACTCTCCGCATCCTCCTTCGCTAAAGCTTCCGCCTTCGCCGGGCCTTCCTCCTTCGCTAAAGCTGCGGCGGACAGGATGGCGGACAAGACGGAGGACGGGAATCGTTCCCGATCCAAAAGCGGGAGCCAGTTGCCGGCCTCCATATTGACCGCCCTCATCACTCAGGAGAGATTAGCATAAAAGCCCGGCGAGTCAACGGGAAAATGCGGAAAAAATGCGGATTTATGCAAGGACTTGAGCGTCAGCCACTTGCGTTGTTTGCCCCTGCGACGCGCGAAAGTTTCGTGCGAAGAATCAGCGTCCAAAATCGGAGGTTTGTCGCTTTCGGGCGGGGATGGTATATTTTAGACCATGAGTGAGAAAGCCCGGGCCATTTTGGACGAAATCCGGGCATTGCCCATCGGCGATCAACACGCGCTGTTGCAGGAGTTGGGGCAGAGCATCGGACCGAGGCCCGCGCCTGCTGCCGGGCAGCTTTATGGCGAGCCGTTGACGGACGAAGACATCGAGCAAAGCGCGCGCGTCACTTTCCAGATGCTGGACGAGGAGGAGAAACGGGCCGGCTCGCGGTGAGGTCTGGTTGGTGGATCCCGGCATGGTGGAAAAAGTCCGGCCTGCGCTCGTATTAAGCGGGCCTTGCGAGGCAAAAGACCGGGAAATTATCACCGTGATTCCCCATACGACCACGCTTCGCGGTTCTCGATTTGAGATCCACGTTCCGCTGCGATTCCTCAAGCCCGGCGCTTTCCTGGCGCAGAGTCCGGCCACGGTGCCGGGAGTCCGGGCCTTGAAGTTCCTTGGCCGGATGACGGAATCGCAGATACGGAGCATCGAGGACGCGCTCCTGGAATGGCTGGAAATTGCCCGGCCGGGCTGAATGTCGCTGCTCCGGCCTTGTTCGCTGTAATTGCTGTGTTTCAGTCACTCCCGCCTGCGCTTGGGTGGTTCGCAGTGCGGCCAGCCGCAACCGAATCAGGACTTGCCCGCAGATTGACGTTCACCACGTCATGCGTGGCAAGGATTGACACAGATACGGAAAAGAGAATTCTTCATCTGCGTTCATCGGCGTGATCTGCGGGCAGAGGCCTTTTCTTGTTCCCTCCTTCATCTCGTTTTGCGGGAAAAAATCCTTGCAAAATGGCCCGATGCCGACGGATGGCCGTGCATCGCGGGCCGGGCATGGAGCGGTTCCCATTTCTGAGTCGGCCAACGTTCAGCGGTTTGGAATGCCGGAAGGAATTGAACCACGGATGGCACGGATTCCGCGGATCAAAGAACCGTTCATCGCAAAGTCGCCAAGAGGAAAAGACGCCAAAGCGGAAAGAACTATTCGAAGGCAAAATCATCCGGGGCAAAATCATGGGAAAGGGACGGAATCAGGCTGGAGAGATTCATGCAGGGCAAAGTCAGGGGAATGCTGGTCAAGGGAATGGGAATGCCCGGAACCCCTGTCCTGGCCCAGGGCGTTTCCCATGACGGCGTCGGCGATAGTTCAGCGGTTTGGAATGCCGGAAGGAATTGAACCACGGATGGCACGGATTCCACGGATAAAAGAACAGTTATCAATCCCTGGTCGGCAGCTTTGCGGTACCAGTTGACCGCTTCGAGAGCGTTGGACGCAACTCCAACGCCCTTCTCGTAACAACTGCCAAGGTTGCGCTGGCCCTTTGGGTCGCCCTGGTCGGCAGCCTTGCGGTACCATTTAAACGCCTCTTCGGCGTTGGCAGCCACGCCATCGCCGTACTCGTAACACATGCCAAGGCGGAATTCCGCCTCGCCCAGCCCCTGCTCTGCGGCTTTCCGAAACCACTTTGCGGCTTCGACTTGATTCGTGGCCACTCCGTAGCCGTTGGCATAGCAATGCCCAAGGCCGTTTTGTGCCGCCGCCACCCCTTGTGCGGCAGCTTTCTGATACCAATTCACGGCCTCTGCCAGATTGGTTTGAACACCCCGCTCGCCGTAAAAATATCTGGTCGCAAGCTCGAATTGAGCTTCATCGTAGCCAGCCTGAGCTTTGGAGCGCAGTCTTTCAACGCGCATGGCCTTCAATTCGGCCGGAGTGGGGCGGTGCCAAACCGCAACAGCACCGAAAGCAGCGGCAACGCAAAGGAGGATCAAGCAGATGCCGCCAATAACCAAGGGGCGTGTTGAAACCGGTCTTTTGAGGGTTATCTCCATCTGGCAATGCGGGCAGGCAATTTTCTGTCCAATCCCTTCAACCGGGAATTCCACGCCACCTTGGCATTTTGGGCAGCGCATCTTGATCAATTCAGGATCGCTCATTGAATCGGCTCGTTGCAATAAGCTAACCTAAATCAAGCCGTCGTGTCGAGAGAATTACTTCTTTTTAAGGTTGGCGAAGATTTGGTTGGCTTGGTCCAGGCTCTCCTTGGAGCCGATGTCAAACCAAATGCCAGGAACACGCCAGGTGTACACCGGGGTGCGGGTGTAGAGCCATTGCACCAGGCGGCCCGGCTGGTCGGGGTTGTTGCCTTCGGCCACGTATTGGTGGATGAGCGGCAGGGCGGACTTGGGATAGTAGTAGAGGGCGATGCCGGTAAGGGTGCTGGTGGGTTGCTTGGGTTTTTCCTCAAAGAAGGTGATTTTGCCGGAGGCGTCGAGGGAAATGGAGTTGTATTTTTTGATTTCCTCAAGGCTGCCCACGTCATAGACGGCCAGGACGGGCGCGTTCATTTTGCGGCAGTGTTTTCCAAAATCTTCCAGGCTCTGGCTGAAAAGATTGTCCCCCGCCACCACGATCAGGTCGTCCTGGATTTTTTCGCGGGTGATGACCAGGTGCATGTCGCCGATGGCGCCCAGCTTGTTGGTGTCATCGGTGGAGGCGTCGTTGACGATGGTGAAGGGGAGCTTGGATTTGCTGGCGCGATAGGCTTCGGACCATTTTTGAAAATGGGCGGCGAACTTGGCATTGGTGACGACATAGACGCGGTCAATGCCGCCGATGGGGGCCAGATTGTCCAGGACGTACTCGATCATCGGCTGGCCGGCGACGGGCAGGAGGGGTTTGGGCTGGGTCAGGGTCAGCGGATAAAGGCGGGTGGCATAGCCCGCAGCGAGGATCAGGACTTTCATGTTTTAAGAATTGGCAAACAAGCCCGGCGCGGCCGATTTGGCCAGGGCCTGCGAGCGTTCCAAGATTTCCTGACCTGATTCACAGTTCAAGGCAAAATCGGCCAATTCCTTGGCGTCCTGTATTTTGAGTTGGCGGATCAAGGCTTTCACCTGCGGGACCAGCGAGGGGGCCGTGCTCAACTCGTCCAAGCCCAACCCCAGCAATAAGGGAGTGAGGGCCGGATCGCTGGCCATTTCGCCGCAGACGCCGCACCAAATGCCGGCGCGGTGGGCCGCGTCGGCCGTCCATTTGATGAGGCGCAGGACGGCGGGATGGGTGGGCTGGTAAAGATGGGCGATCTTTTCGTTCAAGCGGTCCACGGCGAGGGAATACTGGATCAAATCGTTGGTCCCCAGGCTGAAGAATTGACAGCGCCGGGCCAGGGCGTCGGCCGCCAGGGCGGCGGAGGGGATTTCAATCATGGCGCCGGCGTGGATATTGGGATCGAAGGGGATGTTCTCCTGGCGCAACTCGGCCTTGTATTGCTCGACCAGGGCGTTGGCCTGATCCAGCTCGCCGACACCGGAGATCATGGGGAACATGAGCTTGACGTTTGCGTCGGTGCTGGCGCGGAGGATGGCGCGGAGCTGGGCGCGGAAAATTTCGCGTTCCTCCAGGCAAAAGCGGATGGCGCGCCAGCCCAAGAAGGGGTTCATCTCCACCGGGAGCTTGAGATGGGAAAGGAATTTGTCGCCGCCCAAATCGAGGGTGCGGATGATGAGGGGATGCGGTTTCAAGGCGGCGGCCAACTGGCGATAGACCTGGAACTGCTCTTCCTCGGTGGGGAGGGACTCGCGGTTGATGAACAAGTATTCGGTGCGAAAAAGGCCGACGCCCTCGGCCCCGTGAAACTTGACGGCTTCCAGGTCGCCGATTTGTTCGATGTTGGCGGAGAGGACGATTTGTTTTCCATCCAAGGTGACGGCGGGAAGGAATTGCAACTCGTGCAGCTTATCCTCCATGGAGACGCGGCGCTTGGTCAATTGCCCGTACTCGAACAAGGTCTGATCGGAGGGATTGACAATGACCAGGCCGCCGTAACCATCGAGCAGGGCGGTGGCGCCGTTCTGGATTTTCTGGCTGGCCGTTTGCAATCCCACCACGGCGGGAAGCTGCAGGGAACGGGCCATGATGGCGCTGTGCGAGGTTTTGCTTCCCACGTCGGTGCCGAACCCGAGGGTGTTCTTGCGATTGAGCAGGGCGACTTCCGAGGGGGGCAAATCTTCGGCGATCAAAATGCACGGCTCCAGCAGAGGCGACGGCTCGTGCTGCGGGCGGCGGCCCAGCAAATTATCGAGGATGCGCGAAGTGACATCGCGCATGTCAGTGGCGCGTTCCTGCAAATAGGGGTCATTGATGGCGCGGAGGGTGGCCTGATATTTGTCGGCGAACTCGTGGAAGGCGGCCTCGACGTTGATTTTTTTCTGATAGATCAATTGCGTGACCGATTCAATCAGGGTGGGATCTTCGAGGACGAGGAGATGGGCGTCGAAAATGCTGGCGTCCTTGGCGTTCAAGGCCTGGCTGACCTGGCGTTGCACCTCCAGGATTTGCTGGCGGGTTTCCACCAGGGCTTGTTGCAGGCGTTGCACCTGGCCGGGCAGGTCTGCTTCCGCCACCTCATATTGCGGCACCTCCACCGCGGCTTGGTGCAGGACCAAAACCTTGCCCTGGCAAATCCCGGCGGAGACGGCAATCCCTTTGTACACACGCTCGCCGCTTTGCTGAGGGTCCGACATGGGGAATACTTAACGCCAAACCCATCCGTTGCAAAGCAATTCTTCGCGATTTTTTGGATCAGCCGCGGCGCCCGGCGGCGGCGCAGAACCAGGCAGGGGAGCGCCGCATGGGAACATAAAATTCTCTTGATCGGGGGGACGCGGGGTTTAGAGTTGGAAGTCAACTATGAAAATTCCCCGCCCGGCCGCCAGGACCGGTGAAAAATGGATGAAAGCGCTGTGCGCGATTCTGCTGTTGGCCGGCGGATTGGTCCGCGCCCAAACCACGGCCATCCGGCTCAACACCATCGGTTTTCTGCCGGAGGAACCGAAGCAGGCGAGCGTGGCCGCGGCCTGCACCAATTTCACGGTGGTGCGCCAAAGCGACGGCCAGGCGGTTTTCAGCAATTCGGTCGCCGGCCCGCGGCACAATGCGGACACGGAGGAGGAGCTGTACACGGCGGATTTTTCGGCGTGGCACGAAGCGGGCGTGTTCCAATTGGACGTGCCCGGCGTCGGGCGCTCGGCGCCGTTCCGCATCGGAGGGGACGTCTACAACGAACCCTTTTACACCGTGATGCGGGGCATGTATCTGTGGCGGTGCGGCATGGCGGTCTCGTCCACCAACCACGGGATCGTCTATGCGCACGCCGCCTGCCATACCAACGACGCGTGGCTGGATTTGGCGGGCGGGGGCCATGTCAACACAAATTCCACCAAGGGCTGGCATGACGCGGGGGACTACAACAAATATGTGGTCAACGCGGGGGTGACGGTGGGGGTGATGCTGCGGGCGTGGGAGGACTTCGGGCCGGCCATCCGGGCCGTGGCGCTGCATCTGCCGGACGCGCGGGCCGGGACCCCGGAATACCTGACGGAAGTCAAATGGGAATTGGAGTGGCTGCTGACGATGCAGGCGGCCGACGGTTCGGTCTATCACAAGGTTTCCACGCGCGGCTTCGGCGGATTCATCCTGCCGGAGGCGGAAGAGACGCCGCGTTATTTCACGCCCTGGGGCAGCGCGGCCACGACGCAATTTGTGGCGATGACGGCCATGGCGGCGCGGGATTACCGCCCGTTCGAACCGGCGTTTGCGGAGCAATGCCTGCAAGCGGCGTGGAAAAGCTACCGGTTTCTCCAGGCCCACCCGGAAGATCATCGCGCCGACCAATCGCAGTTTACCACGGGAACCTACCAGGTCCGTGACAGCGACGGGCGGCTCTGGGCGGCGGCGGAATTGTGGGAGGCGACCGGCGACGCCGGCTGCCTGGGCGATTTCGAGACGCGGGCCCGGGCCGTCAACGGCGTTTTTGACACGCAGTGGGATTATGGCAATGTGAAGAATCTGGGCGAGCTGACCTACCTGTTTTCCGCGCGCGCCGGCCGGGATGAAACGCTGGCCGCCCTGCTGCGCACGAATCTGCTGGCCGCGGCGGACCGGCTGGTGAAAGCGCGCGACGCGCACGGTTACGCGCGGCCCGCGGGCACGGCCTACTCGTGGGGCGGCAATGGGGTGGTGGCGCGGCAGGTGGTGATCTTGCAGGCGGCGCAGCGGCTTTCGCCCAAACCGGAGTACGTGTCG
The DNA here is from genome assembly GCA_049513975.1 of Verrucomicrobiota bacterium. Classification (GTDB taxonomy): domain Bacteria; phylum Verrucomicrobiota; class Verrucomicrobiia; order Limisphaerales; family Palsa-1400; genus JBEKOF01. Next base: position 15,834 of record JBEKVM010000108.1, read on the forward strand.
GCCAGCCTGGACGCGCTGGGGCATCTGTTTGGCCGGAATTATTACGGGCGCTCTTTTGTGACGGGCGTCGGATTCCAGCCGCCCTTGCATCCGCACGACCGCCGGTCGGGGGCGCAGAATTTGGCGGAGCCGTGGCCGGGCTATTTGGTGGGAGGCTCGAATCCGGGGGCGATGAAGTGGCAGGACGTGCAGGCCGATTATCGCGTCAACGAGATCGCGATCAACTGGAACTCGGCCTTGATCTACGCGCTGGCGGCGTTCGTGAGCGGGGCGCAGGCACACTAGGGCGGTTTAAATAAAACTGTAGCCGCACGCGGCAAACCAGTTCATGGCATGCTGACGAGGCGTTCTGGCTCCAGTCTCATTGGAAACGCTTGAATCTTTTTTCTCGACAGATTTAAGTCCCTTGATAAAATGAGACTCCCCCGCATTGAGTATTGGGCAATGCGGGGGAGTCTCATTTGCCAAGTGATTAGAGCAGTTTAAAGAATATTGTAACTACCGCGGGCAAACCAGTTCATCGCATCCCTGTCAGGTGCCCTGGCTACAGTTTTCATGAAAATGCGCTAGGGCAATTTCACGAAAACTGTAACCGCACCGAAGCCGAACGAACGGCCTCCTCTCCCCCTCCTTCGCCAAGGCTACGGCGGGCAGGCCGGCCCTCTCCTCCTGAGGAGGAGAGGGAGGAACTTCATTTTGGCTGCATCATTTTTTAATCCACACTAACTGGAAATTATTTGGAATAAGTCAGGGGCCTGGGTCGGGGCTTGAGAGCAACTCCTTCGCACCCGGATAATCCCCTCCACCTGGACTCGAACATAGCCGAAGCTATCGCAACGCCTTCGTGGGCTTGGTGGCGGGATGTTTTCAAACCGGCTCTCAGGCCGGGGCGGCCAGGGCGGCGTTCATGCGCTGGATGGCTTCGTCAATTTCGCCGGCGCTCTTGAAGCCGATGACCACGGCGTCCAGTTCCGGCCGGGACATGGCGAAGCGGATGGATTTTTCGCGGTCCGCCGGATTGACGAACTGGCCGTCGCCGATGATTTTCATGCCGATGACGCCGCGGCCTTTGGCGCGCATTTTTTTCAATTCGTCCAGAACCGGGGCGACCTCATGGCCGGGGTCGGTGCTGGACCACATGACTTCCTCCATGCCGTCCATGCGGCGGCCCTGGGGGTTGACGCGCACCAGGTGGACTTCCGTCCAATCCGAGGCGATGGCGGCGCGCAGGGCGGGCAGACTGTGGCAGGAGACGCCTTTGGCCCGAATCCACTTTTTCTCCCGGGCCTGGTCAAAGCCTTCCATGATGAGCTTCCATTCGTCGGTCCAGGCGTTTCTGACCATGCAATGGATGAGCATGCTGTCAACATAATCGGTGTTATAGACCTTGCGATGGCGGTCAATGGCGGCGAGGACGTCGGCGGGTTTGCCGCCGATTTTGGACTGGAGGAAGAGCTTCTCGCGCGGAAGCCCTTTGATGGCGCCGGCCATCCACTCAAAGGTGGCGTAGGATTCGGCGCAATCGAAGTAACGGATGCCTTGATCGTAGGCGTAATGGATGAGTTTGGCGAACCCATCCCGGCCGAGGGCGATTTGCACCTGGCCGCTGTTGCTGCCGGCACCCATGCCGAGGCGGCTGAGTTTGAGGCCGGTGCGGCCGAGCGTCACCTCGTCCACGGCGGTGCGTTTGGCCGCGGCCTGGGCGCGCAGCAAGCCGGACGGGGCCAGCGCCAGAGCGCCGGCGGCGAGAGCGGAACGTTTCAGGAATTGGCGGCGGCTGCAATGGGAAATCATGGGGTGCTTCTCCAGTTTTGGGTTGGGCGGACGACTGCTTTGGGCATTCGTTTCATGCGCGGCAATTATAAAGCGCCGGGGCCATCCGGCAATTCCAAAATGGAGCGGATATTCCTGCATAAATCATTAGTGGGAGGGCGAGACTCCGTCGAGCCGTGACTTTTTCCAAGGAAATCGAGTTTCGCCTCGACGGAGTCTCGCCCTACCGATCTTTGTTGTCGCTGACGCATCTATCGCGCGGAAAAAGAATACTCGGTTGTGCTTTTGAAAGTCTCCCCGGGCCGCAGCACCGTGGAGGGGAAGTTGGGATGGTGGATGGAGTCGGGATAATGCTGCGTTTCCAGGCAGAAGCCGCGGGGATTGCCGGTGTAGAGTTGCACTCCCGGCTCGGTGGTGCGCAGTTCCATGACCCGGCCGCTCTGCGGATCGCGCACCCGCGCCGTCAGGACCAACGATTTGCCGCCGCCGTTGATGACGAAATTGTGGTCGTAAACGCCGGCCCTGGGCTTGAGCTGGCCGGCGCGGGACCCGATCAGCGCCGGCACGGTGAAATCCAGCGGCGTGCCGGTGACGCCGGCGATTTCACCCGTCGGGATCAACAGGTCGTCCGCCAGCGTGTAGTGGTCGGCCGCCAGCCACAATTCATGCCCCGAGACATCGCCCGACCCGGCCAGATTATAATATCCATGACTGGTGAGATTGACCGGCGTGGCTTTGTCCGTGGTGGCCTCGTAGTCCAGACGCAGTTGGTTGTCATCGGTCACGGTATAGGTCACGCTGGCGGTGAGATTTCCGGGGTAGCCTTCTTCGCCGTCCTTGCTGAAGTAGGTGAGGCGGACGGCGGCGGCATGTTCCTGGGCGGGAAGGGGCCGGGCCTCCCAGACCACCAGGCCGAATCCCTTGAGGCCGCCGTGAATGGAATGGGGTCCGGCATTGGCCGCGAGTTTGTACTCGACACCATCGAGGGTGAAGCGGGCGTTGGCGATGCGGTTGGCCACCCGGCCAATGACGGCGGCCGGGGTTTGGAAGCGGTTCAAATACCGGTCGAGCGAGTTGGCGCCCAGCACGACGTTGGTCATGGTCCCGTTTCGGTCGGGGACCTGGACCTCGTTGAGGATGGCGCCGTAGGTCATGACCCTGACCAGCATTCCATGGGCATTGCGCAAGGTGAATTGTTGCACGGGCGTGCCGTCGGGCATTTTGCCAAATTCGCGCTGCTCCAGCCGCGTCAAGGCCTGGGCGGGCGCGCCCGCCGGGGCGGCGAGCATGGCGAGAAGCAGGCAGGTTGAAAACCATTTGCGCGCGCGCATGATTGAATTATTAGGCGACCGGAGGTTTCAACGCAAGCCGTAATGCGGAGCACTGGCCGGCCGCAACCAAAAGAATTGAACCGCGGATTTCGCGGATTTCACGGATTCGGAATTCTGCATTTTGCATTTTGCATTCTGCATTTTCTTATCCGCGTCAATCTGCGGGCAAATGCCTTTCTTTCTCAATTTGCCGCGGTGCAAAAAACCCTCCTCTTTTGAGACATTTGCGCATTCTCGCGGCCATGACTTTATCTTCCCTACCGGCTCAGCCTTTGGCAGAGGCGTTGCGCCCTTGCGTCATCAATCCCCTTGCAAAGTGAAAGACCATTTGAACAGGAGAACGCAGAGAGAGCAGAGTTTCTTCTCCGTTGCCTCCGCGCCCTCCTGTTCCAAAATGCTTCATCTGCGTCAATCCGCGTCAATCTGCGGGCAAAGGCGTTTCTTCCTGAATTTGCCG
>JBEKVM010000109.1:0-32331 GCA_049513975.1 Verrucomicrobiota bacterium
TGTTCGATCAGGGATTGAGGGGTAATGGGTGTATTCATGGCAGAAGTATATATGTACATCTATAACTGGCAAGAAAAAAAGGAGGAAAATCAAGCACTCGAAGATTTTTGTCATGCGCCCTCGGGGATTGGGCTGGGCACCAATCGCTGGCATGTCGGCTGTGGGGCGATGGGTGTTTGGGCGCAATCCTGCCAACTCGACTCGATCAACGTTGCGGCGGGCAGGGGACTGCCCCCTACCGGCCAAGGTTGACGCATTGCCCGCCGTGTTTTTTCTCCCACGGCGTATTCTCACAAGGTACTGTCAGTAAAGAGCTTACAACTGCAATCCCCAGCCTGGGCGCATTGGCGCACGATTGTGTGGCGGTTTTGCCATGCCATTGGCGCATGTACATATAAGCGAATATGTCACGAATCCGCAACGTCATGCTTTTGGTCGCGTCGTCCCATGCGTCCGATCGCGCCTTGCTGCAAGGGATTGCCAATTATTCCCGACAACGCGCATCCTGGTCCTTCTATTGGGAACCCGGCCTGTCCGAAACGGCCTGGCCGATGCTCAAGTCCTTGGAGGTGGACGGCATTATCCTGCAAGACGCGGGTCCTGCGGGAGAAATGCTGCCGGCGGGGATTCCCGCGGTGGTGGTGGGACGGAGGCAAAGTGAGATTGCGGGGGTGGTCAATGTGGTGACGGATGACGCGGCGATTGGCCGGATGGGCGGGGAGCACCTTTTGGCTTGTGGGTACCGCAGTTTTGCCTATTGCGAGGCTGGGGAGATGTCTGGAAAACAGGCTGCCAGTTCCCGGATGCGGCTGGAGAGTTTTTCAGAAGTGGTGGCGGAGGCCGGCTGCAAATGCCAGGCGCATATTCCGTCGCGATGGGCCGGGCAACCGATGCAACAGACACGCCAGGAGCTGGCGCGATGGCTGCTTTGTCTTCCCAGTCCGGCCGGGGTGCTGGCGGGCAGCGACGACCACGGCGCCCAGGTGATGGAAGCGTGCAAGCTGGCCGGCTTGCGCGTGCCTGAGGCGGTGGGAGTCCTGGGTGTGGACAACGACGAATTGGTGTGCAGCTTGGGGGATCCTCCGATGTCGAGCGTGGCCATAAATTACGAGCGGGCCGGTTACGATGCGGCGCAGGCTCTGGACCAGGCCATGCGGCTGCCAACGGCGGTTGCTGCGAGAATTATTACGGCGTCTCCAACCCATGTGATGGCGCGGCGCTCCACCGATGCGGTGGCGGCGCAAGATCCGCATCTGGCCAGGGCCTTGCGCCTGATTCGGGACCGGGTCAGCCAGCCGCTGCCGGTGGACGAAGTGGCCCGGGGTGCGGGACTTTCGCGGCGGGCACTGGAACGGCGGTTTCGGGCCGAGATAGGGCATTCCATTCTCGAAGAGATCCGGCGGCGGCGCACCGATCAGATTGCCCGTCTGCTGGTGGAGTCGCGTTTGCCCATCGGGCACATTGCCGAGGTGATGGGTTTTGAGGATGTGCAGCATTTCGCGCGCTATTTCCGGGGTTCCAGGCGTATCAGCCCGCTGGCCTACCGGCGGATGTTTGGGGCGTGCCCCGGGGCGGGTTCGCTGTCGCAAATTGGCGAAAGGTTGCCGCAAGATGGCGTTGAAGCCACGCGCCGCCACCCCGTAGAGTTGAGCCAGTTATCCGTATAAGCAGGATTTCATCAATCTGGTCTTTTAATTTGTTCATCGTCCAGTCAAAAAACTAAACCACACAAAATATGAAAATAAACCTCCGTAATGGTTCTCTGCTGGTGATTGGGAGTTGCGCGGCGCTGCTGGCGGCGCAAATGACGGCAATGGCCGGGGGAACCGTGACCCACCGCTATAGTTTCTTCAACATGCCCGACGGCACCGCGATTACCGACTCGGTCGGCACGGCCAATGGAACGAATTTCGGCACGGCCGTAGTCAGCAGCGGCCAGTTGGATCTGGATGGCGGGGGCGGCGATTATGTGCAACTGCCGACCGGCATCATAACCAACGACCTGGCGGTGACGGTGGAAGCGTGGGCCACCTACCCGCCGATTGGCACCGGGGGCCAGGGCACCTGGGCGAATCTTTTCGACTTTGGGGCGCACGGCGTGGTGGATAGCTACAGGTCGGACGCGTATAGCATCTCATTTTGTGTTAATTCCTCAGGAACTGGCCAATGCATCGCCGGCATCAGTGATTTCGATGATGCCAACGTGAACCGGCAGAATTGCGCGACCGATGGCAACCCGATGGCCGACCTGGCCTACGTGCCCGGGACTTATGTCGCCGTGGTTTTTAATCCTCCTGCCGGCTACTCGGCGATCTATGTCAATGGCACGCTGATGGCAAAACTCCTCGGCGTGACCAACACGATAACGCCCGGCGTGCGGGACGTGAGCAACCTGATTGGCTGGGACAACTGGCCGGACGCCACCATGGAGGGCTTTATCCAGGAGTTCCGCATTTGGAATGGGGCGCTGAATCCGCTGGAAATCGCCGCCAGCTACCAGAACGGGTCGAATAACATAATCACCAACGCCGGCTCGATCACGGGCATCCAATTGCAACCACTGACCGCGATGGTTTTTGGGGGCCTGCAGCAGGCGGCGGTGGTGGGGCAGGCCTCGTTGATCACCAACACGGTGGATGTGACGAGCTTTTGCACTTATACCTCCGGCAACACACACACCGTCACGGTTGATACCAATGGCGTGATCACGGCTATAGGCGTGGGCACCACCACCATCACCGCGTCGAATGGGGTGCTGTCCTCCGTCCAATCCGTCACGGTCAACGTGCCGGCGCTGGTCATGACCCACCGCTATGGCTTTACCAACGATGCGACCGATTCTGTGGGCACGAACAACGGAACGCTGATGGGAACGGCCGCGACCAGCGGCGGGCAGTTGGTGCTGGACGGCAGCACCGGCTGTTATTTGGATCTGAGCACCAACGGGGGCATCATTACGGGCTATCCATCCGCCACGATTGACTACTGGGCCACGTTTACCACCCTGCAAAACTGGAGTTACGTCTGGGCATTTGGCAGCAGCCCCCATGGCGCGGGCGTAAACTATATTCACAACGTGCCCAGAGATGCCGCCCCCCAGCACAGGATTGACCACAACTCGGGCGTCGGCGGCGCAGCCTTCAACATGGCCGGGGACTTTCAAAACGAAACGGTCCACTGCACCACTGTGGTTGATCCCAACACAGGCGAGCTGGCCGTCTTTACCAACGGCATTCTGAGTGGCTACAGCACCGCCGACCATGGAGCGCTCACCGGCATTGCCACCAACCTGGTTTACATTGGCCGATCCCTGTGGACCTCAGCCGGCCCATTTGGCACAGGCGATCCGTATATGTTGGGAAGCATTGACGAGTTCCGTGTTTACAGCGGCACCATGACGCCGGTGCAAGTCGCCATGGCCGACCTCTCCGGCCCCAATAACACCAACATTAATCCTGGCGCCTTACAAAGCATAGCCATTGCGCTTCCGTCAAGCATGGAAATGGGAACCGCCATCAAAGGCGGATTGATTGGAAATTACGCCAACCTGCCCAACTATAACATCGGGTTAAGCACGCTGACCAACCTCCCCTTTGCCTCCAGCGACTCCAACATTGTGGCGCAAGCCGCCAACGGGTTGATTAGGGCCTACAATGTTGGCAGCGCGACGATCACCGCCACTTATCAGGGTCTTCAGAGCAGCCAATTGGTGACTGTAACACGGCCGCCCATCCCGGTCTTGGTTCACGAATACAGGTTCCACGATGCTCCGGCCAGCACCACTGCGGCCGACTCGATTGGGGGCGCGGCCTTCGCCGGGACCCTGCCCAACGGCGGCACCTTCACCGGCACCCAGTTGATGTTAGAGGCCAGCAACAACCCGTCCGGAGACGGCGTCACCTTTTTGCCGCAATATGTGCAACTGCCGGTGGGAATCCTTGCCTCCAATGGGACCGGCACTTCCTACCCTGCGGTGACGATTCAGTTCTGGGCCAGCTACACTAACACCAACGGGGCGGGCGGCACCTCGCTCGCCATCCCGGTGAACGCCCAGGTGTTCGCATTCGGCAACACGGACGCCGGCGGCGTCGGGGAGTACTACCTCTTCGCCGCGCCGCAGGGTGGACGCATGGCCATCAGCGATGTGGACCCCGGCTATAATGACGAGCAGGGTTCCGGCGGCGCCGGCAACTGGAGCGGCAAGACCAACTTCCAGGTCACGATCGTTTTTAATTGCCCGGCGCACTACGACTCCCTCTATACCAATGGCGTCTTCGTCTCGGCCGATACAGCCGTTACCATTAACCTGTCTTCGGTGACGACGAATGACGTGCTCAACTACCTGAACCATTCGCTCTACACGGGTGATCCCTATTACAGCATGACCTTTAGTGAATTCCGCATTTACAACGGGTCGTTGCTGCCGGATGAAATCGCCGCCACCCAGGTGTTGGGACCCGGCGTCGTGCTCACGCCGGCCGCGGCAGTGAATGCCGGGACTTCGATCTCGGGCGGCAATGCCGTGTTGTCGTGGCCGCTGACCTCGGCGGGATTGCATGTCGAGTCAAGCCCGACCCTGACAGGGGCGGTATGGACGCCGTACGATGCCACGCCGACGATTGTCGGTCAACAATTCCAAGTGTCCATCGCTCCCGTCGGGGCGGCGAAGTACTTCCGGTTGAAGAGGTGACAAGGGGGGCGAGACCCGGCCTGGAAAGTTCTTCAGGCGCGGGCGGCATCCGCTTGCGGGCCGCCCGCGCTTTTGGGAAACGGGGGAATGGAGATTTTGCCGGTTGGCTGGGAGGCTTGCGAAGGCAAGCAGTGTGTGGTAAAATGATGTTATGAAAAACCGTGTTCCTGTGCGCAAAGCAGCGTTTACGTTAATTGAATTGCTGGTGGTCATTGCGATCATCGCGCTTTTAGCGGCCATCCTCCTGCCGGCGCTGGCCAAGGCCAAGGAGCGCGCCAAGCGCATGCTCAGCCTCAACAACCAAAAGCAGCAGATAGTTGCTTTGACGATGTACGCGGGTGAAAACAAGGATTTACTTCCCGATGGCGCCGGCGGCAATTGGTGTTGGGATATGGACGCCTATCTGGCCAACATCATGCTGGCGAATGGAACGACCAAACTGAGTTGGTATGACCCGGGGACAGAACCGAAATTTGGCCCGACGGACTGGTTTGGCCCATTACCTGCCGGGTCCTCCGCCCCCCTGTGGCTTTTTGAAGCCCCCGACCCGGACCCCGGTGCGACACCCGGTTCGGGATTCCGGGTCGTAGGATATTCCCAGACTTTTTATGGGACGGCGGCCTACTCGGGCAACTTTATAACGAACACCAACCAAAAGCTGGGTGCCACCACGACGCCAGGCACAAGTATGTTTGGAGCATTTCCGGGTGGTGTCCCGGTGGGAGCCATGGCCCATCGCGCCCTCACGGCCTGTGCCACCCTCAACAGCAGTGGCAACAGCGATGATCTGGCCACGATGCAAACCTACAATTGGATTGATGTTGACGGCGGTTTTAATATCGGTGGCGTAGCCAAAGGCCACATCAGCGCGCACTTGAAAAGCGCGAGCCTTCCCGACGGCGCGTGGATTGGGGCGGTGGACGGCCACGTCGAGTGGCGCCCTTTCCAGCAAATGATTTGCCGCACCTCCTCTTCTCCGTATTTCTATTATTGAGCGGGCAAAGAGCGATGGACGATGGACATTTGGATGCGTCTGCCCTGCCAGAAAGGCGGTGCCAAAGGAGAGCAGAGCGGGCTCAATTTCCCAATGACCCAGGTCAAGCCGCGCTATTTTCTTGGCATAGGCGGCGTTTTCAGCGATGCTTGGCTGGTCGTTGATCAAGCCAGGTTTGGAAGCAACTGATCCAACTGCGCCGCCCAGGAAATGCAACCGCCCCGCTCCAAGGGTTCGTCCTCACGCGACCAATCGGCGCGCGCCGCCAGGGCGCCGATGTCGCGGCAAAGGCTCTGGCTTTTTCGCCTGGCGGCGGCTGTTCTGGGGCCGGCGCTGCTCTTGGTGGCAGTGGAGGCGGGTCTGCGCCTGGCGGGGGTCGGCCACCCCGCGTCCTTCTTTCTGCCGATGCGGATTCATGGGAAGGATTGCCTGATCGAAAACGACCGGTTTGGCTGGCGTTTTTTCGGCCCGGAAATGGCGCGCAGCCCATTCCCGCTGGTCATCCCCAGGATCAAGGAGCCGGGCACGGTCCGCGTTTTCGTCTTTGGCGAGTCGGCGGCGTATGGCGATCCCCAGCCTGAATTCGGCCTGTGCCGGGTTTTGCAAGCGTTGTTGGAGGGGCGTTACCCGGAGACACATTTTGAAGTGGTCAATACGGGCATGACGGCGATCAATTCCCACGTCATCCTGCCGATTGCCCGGGATTGCGCGGCGCAACACGGGGACTTCTGGGTGATCTATATGGGCAACAACGAAGTAGTGGGGCCTTACGGTTCCGGGACGGTTTTTGGCCCCCAGGCCGCCAGTCTGGCGCTGGTCCGCGCCGGCCTGGCGTTCAAGGCGACGCGGCTTGGGCAGGAACTGGGCAGCCTGGTGCGCCATTGGCAAAAGCGGCCACTCAACCAGAGCGAGTGGGGCGGCATGATCATGTTCCTGCACCACCAGGTGCGGCAGGAGGACCCGCGCATGGGGGTGGTGTATGGCAGCTTCGAACGCAACCTGAAGGATATTATTGACTATGGCCGGCGCAGCGGGGCGAAAATCGTGGTGAGCACGGTGGCCCGCAATCTGATGGATTGCGGCCCCTTCGCATCGGAGCATCGGACCGGGATGTCCGCCGAAGAATCAAGGCGCTGGGACAACTTTTACCAGGCGGGGATCAAGGCGCAGCAGGCGGGCGGCGCGGCGGAGGCGGCGGAGTTTTTTGGGCAAGCGGCCAAGATAGACGATACGTTTGCCGAGGCCCACTTTCGCCAGGGCCAGTGCGCCCTGGCGCTGGGAAAGGATGGGGAGGCACTGCGGCAGTTTAACCTGGCCTGCGATCAGGATGTGCTCCGGTTCCGCGCCGACAGCCGCATCAACGAAATCATCCGGCAGGCGGCGTCCCAGCGCGAGCCGGAGGGCGTGCGGTTGGTGGACGCGGAGGCCGTGATGGCCAGGCAAAGCCCGCACGGCATCCCCGGCGGAAAATATCTCTACGAGCATGTCCATCTGAACTTTGAAGGCAACTATCTGGTGGCGCTGGCTCTGGCGGAACAAGTGGCGCAGGGATTGTCCGCGGGCGCGTCCCGCCCCTGGCCCACCGCGGAGGATTGCGCGCGGCGGCTGGGGTGGACCGATTCCACGCGGCGCGCCGGCGAGATGGACATTCTCAGCCGCCTGAATGATCCACCCTTCTCCCAGCAGGTCAATAATAGGGAGCAGTATCAGCTTTTACGCGGGGAGGTGGAGCAACTGCTGCCAGCCACCCGGCCGGAGGCGCTGCGCCGGGAAGAAGTGCTCACCAAGGCCGCGGCCGCCGCCGCGACCAATGACTGGATTCTCCAGGAAAACCTGGCGTTCCTCCAGCAGAAGACCGGGGACGCCGCCGGGGAGGTGGAATCGTTGCAGCGGGTGGTGGGCCTGCTGCCGCACAGCCCCGACGCGTGGCGGAGTTTGGGTGTGGCGCTGGAGGGAGTGAAACGCAACGAGGAAGCCATTTCCGCCTTTCAACAGGCCATCCGGCTGAATCCCGACGCGGTGGAGGCGATGAACAGTCTGGCGATGTTGTATGCGCAACTGGGCCGCAACCAGGAAGCCGCCGCCGAGTTCCAGAAAGTGTTGCGGCTGAAACCATACTGGGGGCCGGCACACCTGGGACTGGGCAAAGCGCTCGAGGCCGCGGGCCAGGCCGGGGAAGCCAGGAAACAATTCCAGGAATCGCTCGTCAACCGGGTTAGCACGCCGGAGTCCTTCAGCGCGCTGGGAAAGTTTTCGTTCAGCAAGGGGTGGTATGAGGCGGCGTTTACAAATTTCACCGACTCCCTCCGGCTCAATCCGGCCGATCCCGAGGCGCAGGTCAACCTCGGGCTGACCTTGATCAAGCTGGGGCGGCCTGCCGAAGCCAAAGCCCATTATGCCGAGGCGGTGCGTCTGGATCCCAGGTTTGCCGAGGCCCATTTCTGTCTTGGCTTGGAAATGGGCAAGGATGGCGACGCGGCCGGGGCGACCAAGGAGTTCGCGGAGGCGGTGCGGCTGAAGCCGGAATTGCTGGAGGCCCGTTTGAATTTGGGAATCGCGCTGTTCAACCAGCATCGCAACCCGGAAGCGCTGGAACAGTTTGAGGAGGTGCTGCACGAGCATTCCACCAATGCGGTGGCGCTCAAATATGCGGGCCTCCTTCGCACCAATACTCCGGCGCCCTCCGGCGGGCAGTAAACCACATCCGCAAAATGGTAATGCCTCAGTCATGGGTGGGTGGGGAATGGCAGGGCGGGCACTCCGCTGCCCGCCGCACGACGGTAATGTGACGTTGGTTTCTCTGCCAATACCCGACGGCGGGCAGAGGACTGGCCGCCCTACCAGCCATGACTGACGGATTACGCAAAATGGCGGTTTTTTTGCGCGAAGTGGCGTTGTTTCCGGGTGGGGACGCCGGTAATCTTCACACGGTTGGAAGTTTGCAGGTGGTGGTTTGGGCGGCTTGGGCAGTGGTGGAGTGGGGCGGGGCTTTCCCCGCCCCGCCTGCGTTGAACGACCGCAAAGTTGAGGCGCCGCACCCTGCCCGCAAAACAATCGCCATGAAATTATCCACCTCCCCAGTTCCGCCTTCTTAACCGCAGTGAACTCGCAAGACATAAACATTTGAAAACTACCACCCTGTTTTTGGCTTTGGTTTCCGCGCTGGGCATCACGACGGCGCCGGGGCAGACGCTCAACTTGACCCACCGCTACAGTTTCAATGGCAACGCCAACGACCTGGCCGGCACGGCCAACGGGACGTTGCAGGGCGGGGCCATCATTTCCAACAACGCCCTGGTGCTGGATGGCGTCAACAGTTATCTGGCGCTGCCGGCCAACATCGTGACCAATTACACGGCCATTACCCTGGAGGCGTGGGTCACCGATAATGGCAGCGGAGCCTGGGCGCGCATCTTTGATTTTGGCAACAACACCAGCGACTACATGTTTCTGGCGCTGCCGGCCGGCGGCGGCAATCTGCGCGGCGCTTACACCATCAGCGGCAACGGGGCGGAACAGGTCCTGCAGTGGCCTGGCGGCAGGCCGGCGGTCGGCCAGGAATCTCATGTGGTGTGGACCACCGACAGCGCCACCCAGTTGGGCTTGCTCTACGTCAACGGCGTCCCGGTGGGCACTAATGCAGCCATGACGCTGACGCCCGCCGCTCTAGGCCCAACTGTCAACAATTGGATCGGCCGCTCGCAATTCAGCCCCGATGCCTGGTTCAATGGCTCGATTGACGAGTTTCGCATCTACAACGCGGCCCTGTCCTCGAATGCGGTTTATCAGGATTACCTGCTCGGGCCGGACACGCTGGGCGCCGGCCCGGTCTATTTTTTGGCGCAACCGCAAAGCCAGACGGTGGTGCAGGCCCGGAGCGTTACTTTCAGCGCCGTGGTTGGCGGCCAGCCGCCCTTCTTCCTGCAATGGTATCGCAACAACGCCCCGATCGGCGGCGCAACCAACCAGACCCTGACGTTTACCGCCGCACTGACGGACAGCAACGCGAATTACCGGCTTTGGGCCACCAACACTTACACGAACACCGTGTTCGTCGCCGCGAGCAGCAACGCCGTGCTGACCGTCACCGCCGACACGGTGCCGCCGGTCCTGTTGAGCGCCCGGAGCGTTTCCACAAGCACCATTGAACTGGTTTTCTCAAAACCTCTCAGCGCCGCCACGGCGACGAATCTGGCCAACTATGTCATGAGCGGTCCGGGCGGACTGGTGAGCATCAGCGCGGCCGTCTTGGACAGCACCGGAACCAACGTCACGCTCACCATCCCGCCGCTGGTTTTCGGCGCCAGCTACACCGTCACGGTCAACGGCGTCACGGACCTGGTGGGCAACGTCATTGCGCCAGGCAGCCAGGCGAGCGTCATCTATGTGCCCAATTCCATTACCGTCCAGGCCGATCAGCCCGGCGTGACGATCAGTTCCAACCTCTTTGGCATCTTCTTCGAGGAACTCAGCTCGGCCGGGGACGGCGGCCTTTACGCCGAACTGGTGCGTAACCGCTCGTTCAAAGACAACACGAACGCGGATTACTGGAGCTTGCTCACCAGCGGCACGGCCAGCGGCACGATGGCCCTGGACACGTCCCTGCCGTTGAGTCCGAGCAACCTCACTTCCCTCCGCCTGACGCTGGCCGGCGGCGTCGGAACCGTGGGCGCGGCCAACAGCGGTTATTGGGGCATTCCGGTAAGTTCAGGCGCGCAGTACAACCTGGGCTTTTATGCCCGCTGTTCCAGCGGTTTCAACACCGCCGTCACCGCCTCGCTGGAGAGTTCCAGCGGGGCCGCCGTCTATGCCTCGTCTGCCGTGACCGGACTGACGACCGGGTGGTCGCACTTCACGACGCAGTTCACGCCCAACAGCAGCGACCCGGCGGCCCGTCTGGTTCTGCGCATTTCCCAGGCGGGGACGGTCTGGCTGGATTTTGTTTCGCTGTTTCCGGCGCAGACTTTCCACAACCGCAGCAACGGCTTGCGGCCGGACCTGGCCAACATGCTCGTCAACCTGCGCCCATCCTTCGTCCGTTTCCCCGGCGGCGCGTGGGTTGACGGATCGGGCGTGGCCGACTTCTACAATTGGGAAGTCACCGTCGGGGACCCGGCCAACCGCCAGCCGCGCTGGGACCTGTGGGGTTACATGGTGGATAACGGCCTGGGCTACCATGAATATCTGCAAATGTGCGAGGATTTTGGGGCGGTCCCGCTCTTCGCAGTCAATTGCGGCATGGATTATTCCATTGCGGTCGCGACCAACCAACTGGGTCCCTACATCCAGGAGGCGCTGGATGGGATTGAATACGCGAACGGGGACACGAACAGCTTTTGGGGCGCGCAACGCGCGGCCAACGGCCACCCGGCCCCGTTCAACCTCCAATACATGGAAATCGGCAATGAAAACGGGGGCGGCGATTACAACACCCACTACGCCATGTTCTACGACGCCATCAAAGCGCAGTATCCCCAGATGAAGCTCATCGCCACCTCCTCCGTAAGCTCCCGTCCGATGGACGTGGTGGACGAGCATTTTTACCCCGATCCGACATTTTTCGAACAACAATCCACGCGCTACGACAGCTATAGCCGGACCGGGCCAAAAGTTTTCGTGGGCGAATACGCCGTCACCAGCGGGTCGGGCAACGGCAATCTGGCGGGGGCGCTGGGCGAGGCGGCGTTCATGACCGGGATGGAACGGAATTCGGATGTGGTGATCATGGCCTCTTACGCGCCCTTGTTCGCCAACTTGAACAACAAGGACTGGAACCCGGATTTGATCTATTTTACCGGCACGCAGGTGTACGGCACGCCTTCCTACTACGTGCAGCAGATGTTCAGCTTGAATCGCGGCGATGTGGTCCTGCCCACCGCGGTCGTCGCCCCGGCCACGGCCTCCACCAACCACGGCGCGATCGGCTTGGGCACCTGGAATACACAATCGGCCTACTGCAACCTCATCGCCACGGCGGGATCAACGTTGCTATACGAAAGCGATTTCACAACGCCGGCGGGCACAAACGGCTGGCAGTTTGGCACGGGCACCTGGGTGACGACCAACGGGTTGTTCGAGCAAACCGCCGGCGGCACCGACAACACCGCCACTTATGGCAGCACGACCTGGAGCAATTACACCTACACCTTGCGCGCGATGAAGCTGGGCGGCAGCGAAGGCTTCCTCATCATGTTCAACGTGCTTGACAGCAATAATTACATGTGGTGGAACATCGGCGGCTGGGGCAACACCCAAACCGGCATCGAATGGGCGCAAAACGGCGCGAAAAGTCTGCTCGCCTCGGTTCCCATGACGATCAACACCAACCAGTGGTACGATATTGCCATCGAATTGAGCGATCACATCCGCTGCTATCTTGACGGCGTATTGATCCATGACGTGTCGAACGTGCCGGTGGCGCTCTACGCCTCGAGCAGCTACCTGCACCCCAACGGCCAGATCATCGTCAAGGCGGTCAATGCCACCGGGTCCCCTGTCACGACCGAACTGCGCCTGAACGCTGCCCGGGGCCTTGTGCCCAATGCCGCCGTCACGGTGCTCACTTCGGCCAGCCCGCTGGACGAAAACTCCCTCGCCCAGTCAAATCATGTGGCCCCGGTCGCGGCCGCGCTGACCGGCGTGTCCACGGATTTTGCCTACACCTTCCCGGCCAATTCGCTCACGGTCTTGCGGCTGCAGGAGCAGCCCGATTCCCCGGTGGGTGTTTCGCTCAATACCACGTCGAATCAACTGGCCCTCGCCAGCCTGTCCAATGGCATCCCGGTGACGCTCAGTTCCTTCATTACCAACGCGGTATCCGTCAACTACACGGTGGACGGGCCTGGCGGAGTCGTGGCGCGCGGCACGCTGGCGTTTGCGCCGGGTGACCTGGGCAAGGTGATTCTGCTCTCCATCCCAAATCTGCCAGGTTACAGTTTATTGCGCGTGACCTTGAGCAGTCCGGTCAACGGCCAACTCCGCGGCATCACGCAAGCCTACTATGTCAACCTGCCGGGCGCGGGTGGCGCGCCTTTGCTGGGTCTCGCCCAGTTCCCCGATCAAACCGTGCTCTACTGGAGCGATGCGACGTCCGCCCTGCAACGGGCCGGCAACCTGCCGGGGCTTTGGACCACACTATCCAACGTGCCCAGTCCCGCCATCATCACCCTCACCAACGCCCAACAATACTTTCGCCTCGAGCGGCCGCATTGACCCACCCTGCTTGGCAGCCCGTTAAAAAAAGGTTCTAATCCCGCCGCGTGAGGGTACGCGGCCTACATTTCCCTCGCAAAGCATGCATCTGTTGCAGGCCCGGTGCCCTCACCGGGCCTTTTTTAACGGGCTGTTAGCGGCATTATCGGCAGCGCGACCGGCTCCGCAGACAGGGGCTGCGATGGGGTTTTCGGCTGCGCCCCTCCCTTCGAACCGGACGGGGGGGCGCATCTTGACACTGCTGCTGGCGGAGTGCGGCCGTCCCCGGCCGCAGCAGGCCAGGGATTTTTTGAGTGCGCAGGAAAATCACCGCCACGCCGTGTTTGCCACGCTGCTGCGCCCGAAGATGCGCTCCGGACGGGGGGGTTGCCGCCAATTTCCTTGACCCCATCCCGGAAAAAATGAAGCCTGCGCCTGCAAATGAATCGAACTGCGGTGAATCATCTGAAGTTTGTGGACCCGGTCTTGGAGCGGCTGATTAAGAAGTTCGGACACGTCCGGCTTCAGGCCAGGCGTGTCCCGCCCTTTCAATCCTTGATTCACGCCATCGCCCACCAACAATTGAACGGGAAAGCCGCCAATACAATTTTGAACCGGTTTCAGGCCTTGTTTGGAAACGGGCAATTTCCCGCCCCTGAGCAAGTTCTGAAAATGGATGTGGAAAAGATTCGCTCGGCCGGGTTCTCAAAAGCAAAGGCGGCCTCTGTTCACGATGTCGCGCAAAAGGCGTCGGACGGCTTTATTCCGACAATGGCTCAGTGCGGCGAATTATCGGATGCGGAAATTGTAGGGCGGCTGACGGAGATAAAAGGGGTGGGCCGATGGACGGCCGATATGTTCCTGATGTTCAATCTGGGAAGGCCGGATGTTTTGCCGGTTCACGATTTCGGGGTGCGAAAGGGATTCCAAGTTGCCTACAAGAGACGCCAATTGCCCGAGCCGGAACAATTGGCAGAATTCGGAAGGAAGTGGAGTCCGCATCGCAGCACCGCCGCGCTTTACATGTATCGCGCCGCCGACTTTCTCAAGGACGGCGAGTGGTAACCTCCTGGACTTTCATCGGCGGGCGATGTCATCCAGCCTCGAAATTCCGCATTGGCGTAGTGGCAAGCGTGAGGCGAAGGATCACGATATGACATAACATTAACTGACCCCTTCGCTTTACCCTTATGACCCCTTTACACTCACTTGTGAGGAGCATGACACCAAAGCTGGTGTTGAAGGATAACAGGCCGGTCATCATTTGCCATTTACGCTATCAGATCCACCACCAAGCCCTAATGTTTGGGCGCGAATTGTTGCATTTGTGTCAAACATTATATCGTCACCGCGCCCATACTCGTTTGATAGGTTCGAGCCGCAAGACCATATAAGAACCGAGTTCGTCATCGCTAATAGAGCAGCCGAATAACGATCATCTGCGTGAGATCTCTGGACAAAATTTAGCGGCTTGCCCCAACCATCAACTAATAATGGCGGGGAATTAGAACTAAAACGCAAGGAATTGGACACCCATGCGTCGCCCCGAAGCCAACCCGCAACGACTTCATTAATTGCAGATGACTCATTCGTCGAGCCAAGTTCTTCCGCCGCTGTAATTCCATGTGCTAATTCGTGCCTCATTATGCCAATCACACACTCCGCAATTATAGCACTTGTTACCGACTTGGGACCCGGATGCTGTATAGGAACCAATAAAGACCCAATAATGGCCACCAATAGGAAGGCCGCTAATGCCGCAACTATAGCCAGGCGTTTATTCATGGCACCGTTCCATTCACCTCTGTCTTGTTCTTGAAGAAGGCGCGAAAATTACCTTTGTAGCCGATGTATTGGCCCGTTGTAGAGACATTTTGCCGCCTAAAGGTGTCAGTTAATGGTATCGTCATTTTCTGAGCATTTTCACTTCTCGCTGAATTCCAATACGCGGACTTGGCGTCAGGGGATTCCGACAGCGATCCCCGCGCGAAGGAACAATGCGTGCCGCGAGTTTCAGAAAACTTTGATGGTTTTGGTGGCGCGGATGTCGCGTTCGGAAACGCCGGCCTCAATCGTGAAATTGTTTCCGGCGTCCACGGTCCAGTCCTTGGCGGCCGGACTCCAGTAGGCAAAGGAGGCGCGGGGCAGCGTTATCTCGACCTTACTGGTTTGACCGGGGGCGAGTGTCACCTTGCTGAAAGCTTTGAGTTCGCGCCGGGGCCGCGGCACCGGGCAGCGGTCTTCACCCACATAAATTTGCACCACCTCCGCGCCGGCGCGCCGGCCCGTATTCTTGATGTCCAGGGTGACTTTTACATCGGACCCGGTTTTTTCCACCTTCATGTTTGACAATTGGAAGGTGGTGTAACTCAAGCCGAAACCAAACGGGTACAGCGGGTCTTTGCCGGCCTTGTCGTAGCCGCGATAGCCGTAGAATATGCCCTCCGTGTAAGGCTCAACCGGGTATCCCTTATCACTCTGTTCCCGGCCGGGGTAATAAGGGAAGGCCGGGTTGTCCTCGAATTTCCGGTCGAAGGTGGAGCAGAGATGGCCGCTGGGGTTCACGTCGCCAAAGAGCACTTCTCCCACGGCGATGCCGCCTTCCTGCCCCAGATACCAGGCCTGGAGAATGGCGGCCGCGTTGCGTTCCCAGGCGCTCATGCCCACGCCCGCGCCGCTGTTGTTGATGACGATGGCATGGCGATTTATCCTGGAGGCGGAGGCGATCAGATATTGCTGAAGGTCGGGCAACTCGAACGGACGATCGCGGCCTTCACTTTCGACGTTGCGATTCAAGCCGACACAAACGACGACGGCATCCGCGTCCCTGGCCGGCGCCAGATCGGGAATCGCCGGAGGGACCAGGGCCACCCGCACCAGCCGTCCGCCGCCGGCCCCGCCGCGCCCGCCGCGTCCGCCCCCGCGTCCGCCGCGGCCTGCCGGAGGGTTGGCCAGCGCGCGCGCTTGAATGCTGACCAGCGAAGGCTTGTTGCGCTGAAGATGGATGATCGAGCCGGCGACGTTGGTGCGGCCATCAATGACAATAACGGGGTTGCCCGCGGCGGCAATCTGGCAATCGCTGTCCTTCGGCGCCAGCAGGACGCCGCTCCAGATGAAGGTGGCATCGCGGTTGGCCGGCACGCCAAAGGGCAACTGCCCCGCCTGCCAGGTAGTATTGACGGCGGTTTGCACCGTGGGCGGGATTTGGACCGGCGGCCCGTCGCCCGTCACGACTACCGTCAACGTCAAGCCTGGCTGTCCGTCGGCGGAAGTGCGGGCGTTGGCCAGAGAATCGAACGCCGAGTCATCGGGCGGCCCCGGCATGGGAAGGTAAATGACTTTGACATTGGCGCCCGCGCTTTTGGTGATGCCATCGAGATAATTGGCCTCGGTGTAGCGCGCAGGGAAGGTCGTCACCGCGCCGCTCCCGCCGCCGCCGATGTTGCCGGGCATGGCGCCTTCCGGGGCCGAAGCGTTCGGCCCGACGACCACAATTGTTTTCACTTTGGCGCGATCCAGTGGAAGCGTTTGACGGTCATCTTTCAAGAGCACGATCGCATTCTCGGCCACCGCCAGCGCGGTTTTTGCCGAGTCGGGCGAGTCCAGCGGCAGCTCCGCGTTCTTTTGCTGCCGGCCGGCGTCAAGCCACCCCTGCGCGGCGGCGGTGCGAAGGATGCGATGCACGGCGCGGTTGATATTCGATTCCGTCACCGTCCCATTTGTCAGCGCTGTCTGGATGTTGCGGAGGGAGAGATTCTGGGTGTTCGGCATTTCCAGATCCAGACCCCGCGCCAAATCGGTAGTGGCGTGGGACGCGCCCCAATCGGACATGACCAGCCCCTTGAAACCCCACTGGGTTTTGAGGACCTGGTTGAGCAGCCAGTCGTTGGCGCTGGCGTAGAAGCCATTGAGCCGGTTGTAGGAGCACATGACGGCGACGATGCCGCCCTCGGTCGCGGCCTTCTTGAAGGCGGGAAGATAAATCTCGTGCATGGTGCGTTCGTCCACCTGGGAATCCACAGAGTTGCGGTTCCATTCCTGGTTGTTGGCGGCAAAGTGTTTGATGGTGGGCACGGAGCCTTGGGCGCTGCAGGCCTTGACCCAGTTGACCGCGATAATCGAGGCCAGATAAGGGTCTTCGCCAAAATACTCGAAGTTGCGGCCGTTGACGGGCACGCGGCAGATGTTCAGACCGGGGCCAAGTTGAAAATGCGTTCCGCGGGCGCGGTCTTCCAGGCCGATGGCCTTGCCGTAGGCGGCGGCCAAGTCCGCATCCCAGGTCGCGGCCAGAGCCACGCCGGCGGGGAAAGCGCAGGCATTGCGGGGCGGGTTGGGGCCGGGCGCGTTGCGCACGCCGTTGGGACCGTCGGACATGGTGAAGAGAGGGATGCCCAGCCGCTGGATGGCGTGAGTGTTGAAGCCGCCGGTGTCCCCGCCGAGGAGCAAGACTTTTTCCGCCAGCGTCATTTGGGCGATCAATTGATCGGCCCGCTCATCGGGCGCGCCCTTGGTGTCCTGCGCCTTGACGGCCGGAGTTTCGGCAGGCGCGGCGTCCTGAGCCCGGAGGCGTGCGGCGTCTGGAAAGATGACGAGCAAAGACAAGCCGGCAAGAATAGTGAGTTTCATAAGGTGGTCTGATTCTCCGCCAACCCGGCCACTTGCGCAACATTAGATTAACTGGCTGAAACCCCTTGGATTTTCACCCCTTTTCCAGACTCCAGCAAGGTCACGACCTCCTCGGCAAAGAGATTGGGCGCAAACCTTACTTCGCCGCGCGAGTTAAAGCAGGCCTGACGAATGGCCGAGACCTCCATCTGCCGGCAGAACTCGCGAAAATCGAGGATGGAGAGGAAGTGCAAATTGGCCGTCTGGTACCAGAGCTGGGG
The DNA here is from genome assembly GCA_049513975.1 of Verrucomicrobiota bacterium. Taxonomy (GTDB): domain Bacteria; phylum Verrucomicrobiota; class Verrucomicrobiia; order Limisphaerales; family Palsa-1400; genus JBEKOF01. The sequence goes on from JBEKVM010000109.1 coordinate 17,762, forward strand.
GAGGGATTTGGTGACGGGGGTGCGTCCGCGAAACAGAATCTGCAGGCGCACGCGGTAATGGGCAAAGTTGCTGTAGGCGATGACGACCTGGCGTCCGACGCGAAAGGCTTCGCGCACGATCTCCACCGGCGAAATCAATTCCTGAAAGGTGCCGAGCAAGAGCACGTAATCGAAGGTGTGATCCCCGTACTGATCCAGCCCCTCCATGATGTTGCCTTGATGGACGACCAGCCCGCGCTGGATGCAGCGGGCCACCAATTCAGGATTCTTTTCCACGCCCTCGGCCAGGACGCGCCTGGCCCGGACGACGCGCTCCAGGAAAGCGCCGTCGCCCGTTCCCAGGTCGAGCACGCGAGCGCCGTCGGGTATCCAGTCCAGAACGCATTCGTAAATTCCGGGATGCATGGCTCAACTAAATCGTGGCGGCGGCCTGGTCGAGATTGCCGTGGGCGTATTCATTCTCCAGGTAATGCCGCAAGACATTGGCGAACTCCTTGTTTTCGATCAGAAACGAGTCGTGACCGTAGAGGGATTCCAGATTGATGTAGGTGGCGGCCGCGCGGGAGCGCTTGAGCAGGCGCACCAATTCGCGCGACTGCGGCGGCGGATAGAGCCAGTCGGAGGCGAAGGAGATGACCAGGAAACGGGCTTGCACGCGGCGGAGAACCTCCTCCGGCGGTTTGCCGTCGAACAAATCGAACTGGTCCAGCGCCTTGGTCAGGTAAAGGTAGGAATTGGGATCGAAGCGGCTGACGAAACTTTCTCCCTGATGGTGCAGATAGCTTTCGACGGTGAAAAGCGCGGCGTCGGCGTCGGCCGGATGGAGGCGCGGTTGGCGGGTGCGGCCGAACTTGCGTGTCATGGCGTACTCGCTGAGATAGGTGACATGCCCGACCATGCGGGCCACGGCCAGACCGTGGCTGGGCCGGCGGCCGGGAGAATAGTGTCCGCCGTTCCAGTTGGGATCGGTCATGATGGCGCGGCGGCCGATTTCATCGAAGGCAATTTGCATGGCGTTGTGGGAAGCGCAGGTGGCAATGGGAACGCAAACGCGGACGCGCCCGGGAAAATCAACCGCCCAGGCCAGGGCCTGCATGCCGCCCAGCGAACCGCCGATGGCCGCAAATAGTCGTGAAATACCCAGGTTTTCCATCAGTTTTGCCTGCACCGCCACCATGTCGCGGACCGTCACAGAAGGGAAGTCCATGCCGTAAGGCTTGCCGGTTTCCGGGCGGGTCGAAAGCGGGCCGGTCGTCCCGTCGCAGCCGCCCAAGACGTTGGAACAGACTACAAAGAATTTGTCGGTATCAATCGCCTTGCCCGGGCCGACGTGGAAATCCCACCAACCCGGACGCCCGGTTTCCGGGTGAAGGCCGGCGACATGGGCGGAGCCTGACAAGGCGTGGCAGACCAGGATGGCGTTGTCGCGCCTGGAGGAGAGTGTGCCAAGGGCTTGATAGGACACTTCGACCTGATTGAAGGTGAAACCGGACTGGATTTGCACACCGCGCAGGGTGAGGGTTTGCGTGCGGGTCACGCCCAGGGGCGATTGATAACCCGCGATCTTCTGATCCTGCAGATCGCCTTGCACGATGCTGGCGGGCGCGTCCTTCATTGGCCTTGGGCTCCGGTCCGGTTCATGTTTTGGGGTTAGCCGACGGCCACTTGCAACGCCTGGTCAATGTCCGCCTCGATGTCCGCGACGTCTTCCAGACCGATGGAGAGCCGCACGTAATCCGCCGTCACCCCCGTGGCCTCTTGCTCGGCCGGCGTCAACTGCTGGTGCGTGGTCGAGGCGGGATGAATCACCAACGATTTGGCGTCGCCAATGTTGGCGAGATGCGACAGCAATTTGACGGAGTTGATGAACTTTTTGCCGGCTTCCAGGCCGCCTTTGATCCCGAAACCGACGAGGCCGCCGAAACCGTTCTTGAGGTACTTGGCGGCTATTTTGTGGCTGGGATCGCCGGGCAAGCCGGGATAAGTGACCCACTTGACCGACGGATGGGTCTTGAGCCAGCGGGCGACTTGCAGCGCGTTGGCGGAATGCTGGCGTTGCCGCAGCAGCAACGTTTCCAGGCCGAGCAAAAACTCGTGCGCGTTGAAGGGGCTTAACGCCGCGCCGGTGTCGCGCAGCAACGTCACCCGAATTTTCAGGACGAAGGCGACGTTGCCCATTGCGGGCACGTTGTTAAATGCGTCCCAGTAAACCAAACCGTGGTAGCTGGGATCCGGTTCGGTAAACTCCGGGAATTTGCCGTTGTTCCATTTGAACTTGCCGGCATCCACGATGACGCCGCCGATGCTCGTGCCGTGGCCGCCGATGTATTTGGTGGCCGAGGTGGCGAGGATGTCCGCGCCGTAGTCAATCGGCCGCACCAGTCCGATGCCGACGGTGTTGTCCACCACCAAAGGAATGCCGGCATCGTGGGCGATCTTGGCGAGCGCCTCGAAGTCGGGCACGTCCAGCTTGGGATTGCCCACCGTTTCGGCAAAGAGGGCGCGCGTCTTGGGAGTGATGGCTTTGCGGAAGGCTGCCGGGCTGCGCGAGTCCACGAATTTCACCGTGCGGCCCAGCTTGGGCAGGGTGTAATGGAAGAGCTGGTAAGTGCCGCCGTAGAGGTTGTTGCCCGAAACGATTTCATCGCCGAGCCGGGTGAGGGCCAGCAGCGCATAGGTGATGGCCGACTGGCCGGAGGCCACCGCCAGTGCGCCCGTGCCGCCTTCCAGCGCGGCGACGCGTTGCTCAAAAACGTCGGTGGTCGGATTCATCAGCCGGGTGTAAACGTTGCCGAATTCCTTCAACGCGAAAAGATTGGCGGCGTGTTCGGTGCTCTTGAAGACGTAAGAGGTCGTCTGGTAAATCGGCACGGCGCGCGCGCCGGTTGTCGGATCAGGAACTTGTCCGGCGTGCAATGCAATGGTGCTCAAACCTTTGGATGTAGTGCTCATGATATTGGTATTCGAGGTTTATGTTATTGATCTGGCCGGAGGCCGGGACGTCTGGTGTGAGCCGGCACGCCCGGAGGAACGGGAGGCGACAAAGGCACAAGCCGTCGCCCAGCCCCCGGCATGAACTGGCTCGCGCTTAAAACTCCCATTTCGTTGTAAGACCCCATACCCCGTTGGCCTCGTGATTCAACACGTTGCCAAAATGGCCGTAACCCACGGCAAGCGTCAAGTGTTTGTTGACCACGTAACCGGCGTCGAGGGTCGCCCAGTCGCCCTCCCTCTTGACCAGATTGCCGATGGCCTGGTAATCCCGCGGTTGCTCCTTGTATTCAGCCGCGAGCACGAAGCTGCCGGTGACGAACACCACCACGTTGCCTTCAAAGACAGCGCTGTAACTGTGGGTGAATCCACCCAGCCCGTCCCAGACGGCTTCGGTGGCGCGTCCGCCGAGTTCCAGCAGCACGGGCCGCGGCAATTGCGTGAACAGCTTCGAGGCGTAGAGCGTGTAATCCACCCCTTGTTGACGCGAGAGACCGGCCTGGCCCAGCAAATCCGTCCCCGCTCCCGCGGTGACTTCATTTCTTACCTCGGTGATGCCGTCATTATATTTGTAATGCACGCCGGCGGTCAGCGCCGGAATCCATTTTTGATCGAACTCCCCTTCCGTCAGGATCTGGAAGCGGGCATTGAAGTTGTGCAGTTCAACCTCGTCCTCGTGATAATTGACCAGGCCGGCGTTTCGCAAGGCCTGCGGCAGATCGCCCAGACTGAGGTGATCCCAGCCGTAGCCAAGTTCAAGCCGCTTAAAGGGCGATTCGGTGATCGTCAACGCTTCGAGGTCTTTATCGGCGCCGAGGTTGACGTAAGCAAACCCCACGCTGGGGCGGCCCACGGGTTCGCCGTCTCGCGGCGGATTGACAATGTAGGCCGACAGCGTGGAGAAAATTCCGCCGTTGCCTTCGATCTGATGGAGCGGAAGTGGCGCTGGTTTTTCGGCCGTTGCTTGGGAATCGGGAGGAGCGGCAGATTGAGCGTCGTCCGCAGCCTTGAGCGCGGGAGGCGGCACCGCGGCGAGAGCCAGCGCCAGAAACAGCGCGGGGGTGCGGAGGGGTTGGGGTTTAGTACGTGGATTCATTTGGATATGCGGATTTATTTTCATGGTTCATTTGTTTTTGCCAGCAGACCCCCGGTTTGTCCGGGCCGTCTGTTGTCGGGTTGCTATGGGTTGACTTTGCCTCCAGCGTTCTGGCGGGGCCTGATTCGGTTCACATCTCTTGCCTGCCTATCCTGAAACTTGTTTGCGCGCTTCCTCGGCCAGCGCCGTGCTCAGATAGCGTTCGCCGGTGCTGCAACCGATCGTGACGATCAATTTGCCCTTGTTCTCGGGACGTTTGGCCGCTTGGAGCGCCGCCCAGACGTTGGCCCCGGTGGAGATGCCGGCGAGAATCCCATCTTCGATCGCCAGCCGGCGCGCGGTGACAATGGCGTCTTCGTTGCTGACCGTGATGACGTCGTCCACGATTTGCAGGTTCAGGTTTTTGGGCACAAATCCAGCGCCCGTGCCTTGGATCTTGTGCGGGCCGGGTTTGACCGGCTCCCCATTGCGCGTTTGCGTGATGACGGGGGAATCCTTTGGTTCGACGGCAATGGCACGGAACTCTTTTTTGCGCGACTTGATTACCTCGGCGACTCCGGTGATGGTTCCGCCCGTGCCGACAGCGGAAACGAGGATGTCCGCCTTCCCATTGGTGTCCGACCAGATTTCCTCGGCCGTGGTCCGGCGATGGATTTCCGGATTGGCCGGGTTATTGAACTGCTGGGGAATCCACGAGCCGGCGATTTCCTTGTTGAGGTCCTCCGCTTTCTTGATCGCGCCTTTCATTCCCTCCGGTCCTGGAGTCAAGACAAGTTTCGCCCCAAGCAAAGCCAGCAGGGTGCGCCGCTCCACGCTCATGGTTTCGGGCATGGTGAGAATCAATTTGTAGCCCCTGGCCGCCGCAACGAACGCCAGCGCAATACCGGTGTTGCCGGAAGTCGGCTCAATGATGGTGGTTCCGGGCCTTAGAATCCCGTCGCGCTCGGCGGCGGCGATCATGGCAAGGCCGATGCGGTCCTTGACGCTGCCGAGTGGATTGAAGAACTCACCCTTCAAGGCAATGGTGGCATCCACTCCTTGGGCGATGCGGTTGAGTTTGATCAGCGGGGTGCGCCCGACTGTGCTGATGATGTCAGAATATATTGGCATAGGCTTCTCATTTTGAATTGGCGGCTTGCCGCCGGCTTAGTTAAGTATGTCTATCAACATAGTAGAGATTAGCCTTAGATTGGAAATAGGCAAACCAATTCTTGGCATTTTTTTATCGTAAATTGCTGGCGTCCGATTGGCGGCTTTTGAATTTGTGGAGAGCCGCTAATCGCTCCTGCTCAGCCGCAGCATCCCCGCGCCGTGGGCCGGAATGGACATTTCCACGCGCCCGTCCGCCACCGGAAAATCCTTTCTTTGCCAAAGATCCCGCGCCTTGCAGCCGCCGGTTAATCCAAGCTCCGCCAAGTTTGCCCGCATGGTCGTGTCGTCGTCGGTTCTGTTGAACAAGGCGAGCGCCTTTGCGCCGCCGCCAAGGTCGCGCGTCCAAATTTCGAGTCCGTCCCTGGCGGAGACGCGTTTGCCCTGGATGGCCGCGGCGTCCTGGTTGACCGCCAGCACTTCGTCGTTGGTCAGCAAGGCGAGTTCCCAGGGATCGGCGTCGGCGACATCTCCGCCCAGCATCAAGGGCGAGGGGGCCATGCACCACAGAGTCATCATGGCCACCTGCTCGGCTTTTGACAATTTTGTGCGGCGGTCCGCTCCCACCGAGCGGCTTTTGATGGACAGATGGCCGAAGGGCAGCATGTCCAGGTCCGGCCAATGCCCCGGCGAGCCGTGGCCGGTCCATTTGTTGGCGATGGCAAAAGCGGCGTCGAGCTGGGGCCAGTTGTCCCAGAGATCCCCTGTGGCGCGCCACATGTTGGCATTGGTGGAGACATGGGCGGCCTGGGCGACGGGAGTTTCACCGGGCGAAGTGCTGAAGACCATCGGCCGCCCGCATCGGGCAATGGCCAGATGAATGGCGCTGACCTCGGCGGCATGATAAGGGCTGGTCAGGTCGTCCACCTTCACCAAATCCACGCCCCAGGCGGAGTATTGGCGGAAGATCGAGTCGTACCAGGCCTGGCCCGCCGGGGTGTCGCCGCGCACTCCATACATGAACGGGCACCACGAACATTTGTCCCCGGTGTTGCCCGCGTCCTGCGCCTTGAAGTTCGAGCCTTCAATGGGGGTGTTGGCGGTTACGGCGCCCCGCGGAATGCCCCGCATGAGATGAATGCCAAACTTCAAACCCATCGCATGAATTTCATCGGCCAGCGGCTTGAAGCCTTTTTCCCCTTCCGCCGAGGGAAACCGGTTGACCGCCGGCAACAAGCGCCCATATTGATCCATCGGCAGTTTTTCGCCCGCATGTTCGTTGGGCTGGTTGTTGTAGGCCGCCGGATCGTACCAACAATAATCCACCACCACGTATTGCCAGGCATGCGGCTTGAGCCGTTCGGCGACCGCCCTGGCGTTGGCCCGAAACTCGGCTTCGGTGACGCTGTCGCCGTATCCGTCGTAACTGTTCCAACCCATCGGCGGAGTGGAGGGTTGGTTGGCGGCGGTGAGGGTTGTGGCGGCTTGGTCCGCCGGCGCTTGGAGCGCAATGACCGGGTCGGTCGTCGGAGGCATAAAGGTTTCCGGCTTCGCGCCCGTCACTTCAAAGAAAGCATCCGCCCAATCGGCGTGATCATAATCGAAACCGTCTCCGGCATCACCGACACGGAGGGCCAGTATCTTGACGCCGCTGACATCCAGGTCCACGGTTTTGCCGGGCTGGCCGCCTTTGAGCACACCGCTGCTCCAGATTTGCCGGCCGTCGGCGCGCACTTGAAATTCGACCGAGCCCCGGCCGGCCGTTTCGTCATCCACTCCCACCACGGCGTGAAACTTCGCGCTGCCGCCCTTGAGATCAATGAGCAGGGAACCCACCGAGTGCGTGCCCAGACCGCGCTCAAATTTCTGGCCGCCAATCGTCAAGGGGTGGTCCTCGACGGAACGGTCGGCGCGCGGGGTGCCCCAACCCTGACTGGCCTTGCTGATGTCCAGCGACGAAAGCCAGATTCTCTCCGCTCTGCCAGCCAGGCAAGCTGACAGCAACAGGGCGGGAATAATCAACTTCAGTGAGAAGGGGCGAAGCCGGGTTATTGGATCCGCCTGCCTGGCGGTTCCTGTTGGGCAGAATGCAGAATGCAAAATGCAGAATGCAGAAGTTAAATCAGCCTGCCCGGCAGTCCCTCTGGCGCAATGGTTGCTCATAGTGATTGATGGAATAATCCACCGGAATCGCGCCAGAGCCAATTGAAAAATCCGGGCTAGAGCGCCCAACTCGGTTGGATTTCGGCGTCGAGGCTGGCGGGGGGGAGGCCGGCGAGGAGTTTGCGCTCGGCCAGGATGCCGATCATGGCGGCGTTGTCGGTGGCGTATTTTTTTTCGGCCAGGCGCAGCTTCAAGCCTTCGCGCTGGCAGGCCTGGGTCAGTTGCCGGCGCAGGGCGCTGTTGCAGGCCACGCCGCCGGAGACGGTGACGCAGGGCGCTCCGAGACGCAGGGCGGCCCGGATGGTTTTGGCGACGAGAACGTCAACGATGGCCGCTTGCACGCTGGCGCACAGGTCGCGCAACCGGGCGGGATCGTCGGGCCAGGCCGGATTTTTTTCCAGGAAGTGGCGGACGGAGGTTTTTAAACCGGAGAAGCTGAAATCATCGCCGGGATCGTGCAACATGGGGCGGGGAAAGGGAAGGGCGCGCGGGTTGCCTTGTGCCGCCAGGCGGTCCATCTCCGGGCCGGCCGGATAGGCCAGACCGAGCAGCTTGCCCACTTTGTCGAAACACTCGCCGGCGGCGTCGTCCACCGTGCTGCCAAGAACGCGATGCTGGAATTCGCCTTTGACCTGGACGAGCAAGGTGTGGCCGCCGCTGACGATGAGGGAGACGGAGGGTTGGAATTGGGCAAAGCCAGCCGGGGGCGGCCCGGCGGAAATAAAGGGCGAATAGAGGTGGGCTTCGTGATGGTGGATGCCGAGAAAGGGCTTGCCGAGGCTGAAGGCCAGGGCTTGGGCGGCTTTCAAACCAATGAGCAGCGCCCCGGGCAAGCCAGGGCCTTGGGTGGCGGCGACGGCATCGAGGTCCGCCGCAGTCAGGCCGGCGTCGCGCAGGGCCTGGCGGGCGACAGGGAGGAGATTGCGCAGATGTTCGCGGGTGGCGAGTTCGGGGACGACACCGCCATAGGGGGCGTGCAGACGGGTCTGGCTGGCGACGACGTTGGAGAGGACGACGCCGGCGGAAACAACCGCCGCGCTGGTTTCATCGCACGAAGTCTCGAAAGCCAACAAGTTCAAAGCTCAGAAGGGCGCGCCGGACGGGGCGCCGGTTCCCATTTCCGTTTCAGCCAGGGAGAAACGGGGCGATGGGATTATTTGGCCACGGCCGCCACTTTGGCGGGCGTGTTGCGCTGGGCGTAGAGGAGCACGCCTTTGAGCAGATCAGCCGCCCGCTCCAATTGGAGGTCATGCGTATTCTTGACTCGTTCGCGGTCCTTCTCGTCCAGCAGTTCCACGGCGCCGGGGGTGTGCGCGACGTGCAAATCCTCTTCCTCCAGCGGGGTCAGCGGGACGAGAATGTCCGGAGTGATGCCGTGCTCGTGGATGACTTTGTGGCTGGGGGTGTAATACTTGGCGGTGGTCAGCTTCAAGGCGGAGCCGTCGCCCAAGGGGAGGATGCTTTGGACGGAGCCTTTGCCGAAGGTCTGTTCGCCGACAACGATGGCGTGGGTAAAGGAATCCTGGTAATCCTGCAGGCAGCCGGTGACGATCTCGGCGGCGCTGGCGCTGCCGGAGTTGACGAGGATGACCAAGGGCAGATTAATGCGCTGGCCGCGGGTGTGGGCGCGATACTCGTAATAGGGGGTGGGGCCGCGGCCTTCGGTGGAGACAATTTTCTGGCCGAAGGGCAGGAATTGTTCGCAGACATGCTCGGCCTGGTCGAGAAGGCCGCCGGGGTTGTCGCGCAGATCCATGATCAGCGCCTTCATCCCTTTGTCGGTCAATTTGGCCAGGGCGGCGCGCAAATCGTCAGAGGTTTTCTCGCCGAACTGGTTGATGCGGACGTAGCCGATGCCGTTTTCACCGAGCGGAAATTCCTGTTTGTTGCTCAGGTCCTGGACGGTGGGCACCTTGACGATGGCGCGCACCAGATCGAACCTCCTGGTTTCGCCGGTGGAGGGGCGGTGGATGGTGATGGAAACCTTGGTGCCGGGCGGGCCGCGCAAGACCCCAACGGCGTCTTCCAAACCCAGCTTCTCGGTGCTTTTGTCGTTGATCTTGATGATTTGGTCCCACGGCAGAATGCCGGCGCGATAGCCCGGCGAGTCGTCCATGGGGGTGATGACAGTCAACAATTTGTCCCGGCCGACTTCCACCATGATGCCGATGCCGCCAAACTCGCCCTCGGTGTCGTTTCGCAGATCCTCAAAGCGGCGCGCGTCCATGTATTCGCTGTGGGGGTCCAGGGAGCCGAGCATGCCCTTGAGGGCGGCGTGAACGAGGTCCTGATAGCTGATTTTGTCGCCGTCCACGTATTCCAGGCGGACTTTCTCCATGACATCGGCGAGGAGTTTGTAGTTTTCGTAGGGGTTGTCGCTGGCGGGGGCGGCCTGGGCGGAATAGAAATAAATGCGCGCGCCGATGAGGAGGTTGGCGGCGAGGAGGGCGAGGATGAAGGAGTAGAGCACACGGCGTTTCATAGGCATTTAAAAAGGATCACAATATATAAACTGCAACGCAGCATACCTTCTAATCGGCAGATTGGCAAGGCGGGTTTTGGAATTTGGGGGACAAAAAACACCTTGATTCACCTTGATTGGGCTTGATTGACCCTGATTGGAAACGGCCCGATTTGACGTGTAAGTGGTTCATGGAAAGGCACTTCGATTGATTTGCCGCGAAAATGCGCAAAAGGCGCGGCAGAACGGAGTGCTGGAGCGATGGAGTGGTGGAAATGCAGAAGGCAGAATGCAAAATGCAGAATGGGAGCGATCCGCGAATTTGGGGACAAATGTCGTTGGATGCACCCCCCCCGGGGGCCGGGAACTGAAATTAAGTGAAACCAGGTGAAATTAGGTGAAAACAACTGAAAATTTCCGGCCGGCCCGCCTTCGCTTTCCTGCGGCGCGAAAAGCGAGGTTGACGGACTGCGCTGAGAGGGACGCCCGCGGACGCCGGCCCCACCGCCGCCCTCTGGCTCCCCGACCCTACGTTCCTTGCATTCACACGCAGAGTTTATCAATTAATGGCTGGTTGTCAACGGGAAAATGCGGAAAAACGCGGGTTTTTGCAAGGAACTGATCATTAGCCACTTAGGTTTGGGAAATGATAAAGTATAAAGGATAAAGCATAAAGTGAAGGAGGGGGCCGGACGGGCAGAGCGGCAGGCGGCAAACCAAGAAGTAAAAGCGAACGGAGTGATGGAGTGATGGAGTGATGGAGGGGTGGAGTGGCGGGGCGGATTCCGCTGTCGTCGGCAGGAGGGGCCCGGTGTGCGATGATGCCGGAGCCGTTTCGAGCCATTTATAAATCCTTGATTTTGAGGAACTTCGACCTACCATGGGACAAAGTTATGGTTTGACCCCTTTGACGGTATGCGATGATGCCGGAGCCGTTTCGAGACATTTATAAATCCTTGATTTTGAGGAACTTCAACCTACTATGGGACAAAGTTATGGTTTGACCCCTTTGACTTTGATGACCCCTTTGACCTTTGACTTTGACGGCTGCGCTCCCCAGTCGGATTGGTTCCTGGTGCAATTAAAAGCGGCGGGCAAATCCTGGATCGCAGGCATCCTTGCCTGCGCTTTTGCCGGGCGTCCCTCCCGGTCATCGTGCTGGCGGCGGGACGCCGCCAGAACCCGCCGGCGGGACGGCGACGCTACAATGGGATGGGGTGGGTTGCTAATTTGAAAAAGAGGGCTTGGGTGGGATTTTTGGGGAGCACACGCGCCCTGGCGTGTGGCCAGCGACGCCCCCGGCGCTGGCATCGGTGAGTGGGTTCAGCGAGGGCGCTGAACCCTGCACGCGGTGGCGCGTGCGCTCCCCGAAATCTCCAAGGACCGGGTTTTGGAATGGCAGTGTCTTAGTTGAATGGGTGTCGGTGCTGCGCGCCGATTTCGAGGCGCAGGCTCGACGCTACAGGAAATTGGGACACGGCATTGGGAATTTCGCAGGTGCATTTTGAGGGGGAAGTGGTATTGCTGGGGGGTGACTGCCGCCATTATTGTTGCCGCGGGAAAAAGCTCCCGGATGGGAGGGCAGACGGACAAGTTGTTTCTGCCGGTGGCGGGACGGCCGCTGGTGGCGCATGCCTGGCAGCGGTTTGATTCGGCGGCCTGCATCGCGGAAATTGTTTTGGTGGTGCGCGAGGGCCGGCAGGGGTTGTTTGCCCAGTTGGCCGCCTCATGCGGTTTTAAGAAGCCATTCCGCCTGGTGGCGGGCGGACCGGAACGGCAGGACTCGGTCTGGAACGGATTGGAGAATCTGCCGCCGGGCACGGATATTGTGGCCATTCAGGACGCGGCGCGGCCTTGCACGAGCGAGGCGCTGATTGAGGCGACGATTGCAGCCGCCCGCCAGACTGGCGCGGCGGCGGCCGCCCAGCCGGTTTCTGACACGATAAAGCTCTCCGATGACGGGCGTTTCATTACGCGGCATTTGGATCGTTCGCAGCTCTGGGCGGTGCAAACTCCGCAGACTTTTCGGGTGGAGGTGATTCGACGCGCGCTGGCGCAAGTTTTGCAGAACAAAATGCTGGTGACGGACGACACGGCGGCCTGCGCGTTGATCGGCCAGGCGGTCCAACTGGTGTGCCGCGCCGAGGCGAATCCGAAAATCACCCGGCCCGAAGATGTGGCTTATGTGGAGATGTTGCTGAGGAATTTGCAGCAAGGAGCGGGGATGGCCTGAGGAATTTCAATTCATCGGTCCGATTCAGACGGATCAGACGGATCAGTCGGATCGGACGGATCGGACGGATGGGTGGCGAAGGGCGCCGGGCCGCCAGCCACGGGCGCATGGCGGTCGCGGTTGGCGGCCAGGCGCGCGGCCAGACGCAGGGCGGCGGACATGCTGGAAGGGTCGGCTTTGCCCTGGCCGGCGATGTCGTAGGCGGTACCGTGATCGGGCGAGGTGCGAATGAAGGGCAGGCCGAGGGTCCAATTCACGCCGCTGGCAAAGGCCACCATTTTCAGGGGAACCAGTCCCTGGTCATGGTACATGGCGACAACGACGTCGTAATCGCCGCGATAGGCGTGGTAAAACAAGGTGTCGGCGGAGAGAGGGCCGGCGACATCCAGGCCGCGTTGCCGGGCGGCCTCCACCGCCGGCTTGATGATGGTGATTTCTTCGTCGCCCAATTTGCCGCCTTCGCCGGCGTGGGGGTTGAGGCCGCAAACGGCGATGCGGCAGCGCGGCAGTTCCAGATCGCGGCACGCTTGGGCGGCGAGTTCGATGGCCTTTTCCACGGATGCCGCCTGCAATTGTGCGGCGACCAATTTGAGGGGGAGATGGGTGGTGGCCAGGACGACGCGCAACCAGCGTTGGCGGTCGTCCTGCCCCAGCAACATCATGGCGGTGCGTTGGGCGCCGGCCAACTGGGAAAGAAATTCGGTCTGGCCGATGAAGGGCTGGCCGGTGCGCAGGATGGATTCCTTGCTGAGGGGCGCGGTGACCAGCGCGTCCATTTCATGGCGCAAACAGCGGTTGGCGCCATCGGTCAGGAAGGCCAGGGCGGCGCGTGCGGCGGAGGGGGAGGCGGGAGGGAGAGCGGCGGGGAGCGGCCCGGGCAGCGGGTTGTGCAGAAAGAAACGCCCGCTGGCGGCGGGGCCGGAGAATGGCTGCAGCGGCAGGTTCAGGCCCAGCGCCTGGTTGAGGCGGAGGGTGGAGGCGCCGTCGCCAATGAGGAGAAAGCGCGGTTGGTCCGACGATGCCCCGGCGGCGAGGGCCTTGAGGGTGACTTCAGGGCCGATGCCGGTGACATCACCGAGCGAAACAGCAATCCAACCGGTCATTTGGCTAAAGGCAAATTGCCTGATATTTGGCAGGGCGGGACTGTGTCGAGCCGTGACTTTTTCCCAGGAAATCGAGTTACGGCTCGACAGAGTCTTGCCCTACCGGGTTAACGGGAGCCGCGACAGCCCCCTAGAAACTTTCGACATGCGATTTGGCTTCCAGACGCTTGATCCACTGGTCGAGGAGAAGGTTGCCTCGCTGGGCCTTAAGCATCCGTTCAACGGCGCCGGCCACTTCGGACAAGGGGCTGACATGGGCCGGACGCGCCTCATCCACCATCAGCAGATAACAAACGGTCGCGCCGCTCCGTTCGTCGGGCACTTCCACGACCGGGCCACGCTTGCCGGACTGGAGGGAAAAAGCGACATTGCCGAGCGCGGGGACCAGTTCCTTGCGCTCGACCCACCGCCCCCAGTTGCCGCCGGCGGACCGATACTCGTCGGAGGAGCACTCTTTGGCCATGTCGGCGAAGGAAATGCCGCCGTCAATTTTTCGGATAATTTCTCCGGCCAATTCCTTGGCGGCGCCGGGCGGGCCGTCCGCCGGCGGGGCGATGCGAATGGTGCGCAGCTTGATCTGGTCCTCCACTTTAAAATCGTCGAGGTGATCGTTGTAGTATTTTTCAATGGCGGCGGGGGAGATGATAAATTTGCCGGTGCTATGAAGCTGGGAGAGCGCCCCCACGATGACGTTCTCGCGCATTTGCTTGCGGTATTCTTCCTTGGTTCTGCCTTCGGCCTGCAGGGTCAAGGTCAACTTGGTCTGGCTCCCGCTGTAGGATTCTTTGAGGTCTTGCTTGAGGGCCTTGTTTAACTCGTCGTCCAGCCAGTTGGTGGAGTACGCGCCTTTGGCGAAATCATCCAGGATCAACTTGCTCCGCTCCAAGGCCTCCAGTTCGTCCTCCTGCAACTTGGTCACCTTGGCGATAAAGTTGGTCGGGTCGCTGCCGTACACGCTGCGCAGGCGCGGGACGTACGAGGCGATGGCATCCTCCACCTGGAGCTCGGTGATGACCGAATTGTTCACGACCAGGACGATGCGGTCCAAAGTGCCCGCCGGAGCGGCGGGGGCGGCGGCGAAAAACGCGCCGGCCGCAAAAATACAAAAGCATCTCATGTCTTTCATAAAGGTGGCGGGAGATTAAGCAAGGGGCGCGGGAAGTTCAAGCGCAATTGCGCATTGCCCAGCGCGGCAAAATGTCTAGCAGCCTGTCGGAATGGAATTTGACTTTGCCTGTTGAGGTATCGAAGTGAGACGGGCGGCAGCGGGTTTGCGTTCAAGAAAAACAAAAATTTCTTTTGACTCGATTTTACCGGCTTTTTCGCCGCCAAAATTCTCAGGGAACTTTTCGACGGAGCGCATGGCCGAGCCAGGGAAGGTCTGCGTTCGACTTTTATCCCGCCGCCGGGAAGTTTTGCGCCATCCGATGCAAG
>JBEKVM010000110.1:0-19034 GCA_049513975.1 Verrucomicrobiota bacterium
CGAAAATCGCTTTGGTGGCTTCCCTCGGAGAGGCGTGGCGAGACTGACGGTTGGTGATTTTTGACCACTCATATACCACGTTGATTTGCAATGATTTACGCCTTAACTAAGCGCCATTCGGGACTGGCCCATTTCCTGTTTTCGGGAATTCAGACGCGTTCGCCGCGGTCGGGGCATCATCTGCATTGATGAAACTCGACCGGGCACGCAAGAATTGAACTATGCCAACGGTGCTGAACATCGGCCCATATCGGTTTCATTTTTACAGCGGCGAAGGCAATGAGCCGCCGCATATCCACGTGACTCGGGACGATTTGGAAGCGAAGTTCTGGCTTCAACCTGTCTCTCTGGCGGCCAATCACGGCTTCCGCCCTGCTGAGCTTTCCAGAATAAAGAAACTCGTGGAAGAGCATTGCCAGATTTTAATCCAGGAGTATATTCAAAGGCATGGCCACTGAAACCATGATAGAAACCGCAGCCGTGCGCTGCTGGATCGAAGCCCGGCAAGTTTGCCTAAAACTTGCCGACGGAAGATTTGTCACTTTTCCCGCCTCGAAATATCCGTTGCTGGCCAAAGCGCCGCAAAAGCTTCTCGAGAAGGTCACGCTTCGTTTAGGTGGTTTAGCCTTGCGCTGGGAAGAGCTGGACGAAGATATTTGGGTGGACGACGCCGTTTGCGGCCGTTTTCCCCGACGACGGAAATTGGCGGCCTAAGTCCTCTGGGTTGCCCTCTCTGCCGCCGGAGAATAAACATGGGCTGCCGCGTCGCCTGGTCCCGACCACTTGTTGCGCCATCGCCTCGGCGGCCACGGAAGGCGTGGCTCAGAAGAAAGAACAACAGCAAGCTGGCTCGTTGAACGGACTGGGTTGGCCGGATCTTTGGCGAACCAGCATGCGCCATGCGGGAAGGAAACGATAATATGCGATTATGTGTGACCCGTTTCAGTCGAAGCTCTAATCGGACCCTTATGACCCCTATGATACGATTATTTTTATTCTCATTGAGGCTGCTTCCATTTGCTTTCGTTCTTGGTGGTTGCACCACACATCAGATATTAACAGACGTCGCTCCGTATCGGAACCTCGTAGGGCGCCGTTACATCCTCAATCAGGACTGTTATATTTTCCATTACCAACTGGCGCCGTGGGATTTACTCCTTGGAACCCCCGCATTGAATGATTAATTAAAGCGCGCCTTGGAGAAAGGGTCAGGAGAAGTGACCGTTAATCAAAAGGTCTCAAAAGGGAACACTTTTGTTATAGTGAAAATAGTACGAGAACAGACCATCGAATCTCATTATTACGTATATGTGGCACGTGTCCGAATTGGAGGCAACGTTGTGAAGACCGTCGACGTGGCTCCACTAATCAATGACCTTACCGGCCCGCCAACGTTTCGGGATGATGTAGTCACCGAGAAATGATCGGCCATTGAATTGACTTGTTAGAATGGAACTTAGGAAGGGGGCAGGGCAGGCGTCAGCCAAACGGGGCAGTCCTCGGAATCACGTATTTCCCCCCGTCAAGCGCATTTTAGCCGATTCCGAAAACGCCTTTGCTTTTTGGGCGGCGTGGCAAGTCAGAGTTTTACCAAGGAGCCGGTGCGCAGGGATTTTTCCTCGGCTTCGCAGATTTCCAGCGCGGTAACGGCGTCGCGGGCGGTGACGATGGCCGGGGGACGGCGGCCGGCCACGCATTCAACAAAGTAGCGTATTTCAGCGCCGTAGCCGTCCGGTTCGTCGTAATGAATGGAGCGCGTGGGTTGGCCCGGCTCAGTGATCTGCATGGCGTCCGCGCCGCGCGCGAAGTCGAAATCCAGGGTGGCGCGCTCGCAATGAATCGTGAATTGCATGTTGAATCCGGCCGCTTGCAGCCAGCTTGCCTCCGCCGAAACCGACGGGCCGCCGGAATAAATATATTGCGTCACCACATGGTCTATCGAACCCGCCGCATCCACCACACCCGTGGAAAAGACGCCCTGCGGCCGGCCGTAAAGAAATTGCGCGAAATCGGTGTCGTGAATATGCAAATCGAACAAGGCTCCGCCCAGATCCATTCCGCCGGCATAGGCGCCTTGCCGGCTCCAGCCGGGCCGCTCCGACACGCGGCGTAAACGCGCCGCCAGCACCTTGCCGTAAGCGCCTTGTTGGACCGTTTCCTTGAGCCAGCTCCAGCCCGGCCAGAAGCGCATGCACATGGCGGGCATGAGAAAACCCGGTGAGGCCTCCGCCACTTTGAGAACTTCCCGGGCCTCGGCGGCGGTGCGGGCCAGCGGTTTTTCGCAGAGAACATGTTTGCCGGCCTTCAGCGCGGCGATGGCTTGTTCGGCATGAAGCGGCGTTGGAGTGCATAGGTCAATCAAATCCACTTGCGGGTCGGCGAGAACTTCCTCCAATTTCCGAAATACTTTGACGCGCAAGCCCAGATGAACATCGCCGGATTTTTTGATGTTCCCAGCCACGCCTGGCAGCACGCCGCGGACCGGAAGCCGGACGGCGTCGCACACCGACACAATCCGCGCGGAGGGAAGGGCCAAATACGCGCGCAGGTGCGTCACCCCCATGAATCCGAGGCCGACAACGGCGACGTTGACTTTGGCCGAGGCCTTGCGGGGCGATTTGCCAGATTGTGTTGTCATAAAAATTCAGGTCAAGCAAAGTTCTTTTCCACCACGGTCCTGGCCGCGATGATGTCAGGAATGCGCCGTGTCCCGGCTTCGCGTTCGATGACGAAATTGCCTGCAAAGTTCAGTTGTTGGAGTGTTGCAAAAAAAGCGCGCCAATCCACCTCGCCGGCGCCGGCCGCCACTTCCTCACCCCAGGTCCCGGGCACTTTGGGACGCGTTGCGTCCTTGATGTGGACCTGCCGAATCCACGGAGCCAGCACGCGCAAGGCGGCAATCGGATCGCCCTGATCGTAAAGAATCATGTTCGCCGGATCGAAGTTCGCCCCCAGGTTCGGACGGCTCAGCTTTTGCAGCAGCGCGGCGAGCGCGGGCGCGGTTTCCTGTCCGGTCTCCAAGCCGAGCGCCAGGTTGGCGGCGGCGAACAGGCCGGCCACCTCCGCCAGCCGGTTCAGCAGCTTCGCATAATTCGGGTCTGTTTCCTGGTGAGGAAGGAAGCCGGCGTGAAAGGTAAGCAGTTTCAATCCCAGCCCCGCCGCCAGGCCAACCGTGTCCTTAAAGTTTTTGCGATTCTGCTCCCAGGTCGCGTCCGGCGCGATGCCGCCGGTCCGGCGGATGGTTTCCGGGGTTGCGTAATCTTCGCCAATGCATCCAAACATTCCTGAGACCATGGTGATGTGGTTCTGGCGAAAGAGCGTTTCGGTCCGGCTCCAGACTTGCGGCGATTCGCGGAGCGGATCCAGCGCGAGTTGAACGCGGCGGACGCCGCAGGCCAGCAATTTGGCAACGAGGTCTTCCGCATCCGCCGGCTGCAAAGACCAACTGCACACGGCCAGACGTTCTGCCACAAGATGGTTGTTCATGCTGATTTGGGTTAAACTGTGAGCCAGTAGTTTCCGGGGCGGGATTCATCCTTGGATCGTTTTCAATAGGGAAAGTCATTTGCCGCGCACGCGCACCAGCGCGACGCCATGTCGGGGCACCTCGGTTTCAAAAACGCCGGTAAATGTGCCAAGGTCTTGTTGACGCCAGAGATCGCGGATTTGCCGGGCGCCGGCCAGACCCAGCTCGGCCCACGAGACCGACAGCTTTTGGGGTTTCTCATCCAGGTTGAAAATGCCGACGGCCGCGGAGCCGTCCTCCAAGTCCTTGAGCAGGATGAATTCGTCGCTCGTCTGCTTGAGGATGCGGGCCTGGCGGCCCAGCGCATCCTGGTCCACCGCGATGACTTCGGAGTTGCAAAGGACGTTCAGAGTGAAGGGGTCGAGCTTGGCCATGTCGCCGCTGAAAATGAGCGGCGCCGCCATGAGACACCAGAGGGACATGTAGCTGTATTGCTCGCTCGGGGTGAGCGGGGTCGGAACGCCCCGGCCCATGCCGTGGGCGTCCCCCACCCAGCCGATGAGAATGTAGTCGGGGTCGTTCCAAGCGCCGAGTTTGGCGAATTCCCAATGGCGGGCGTTGCTGAAAGCGATGCTGAAAAAGCCGGGCAAACGCGAGCCAGGCTCCAGGCCAAGATCGCCGGTCGTGCGCCAGGCATTGCCGGTCTGGCCGCCCCATTTCCAAACATCGCCCATGCCGTATTGGCAGAGATTGAAAACAATGTCGCGGTGGAGCTTTTGCAATTCAGCCCACATTTGACGATAGGGCCGCTGGAAGCCGTCCGGGGCTTTCGTGTCCGCGACGGAGCTGTAGCTGCACCAGTCGTATTTGAGAAAATCAAAGCCCCACGCGGCGAACTTCGCCGCATCGGCGGCCTCGTGTTGGTAAGCCCCGACGTAGCCGCCGCAAGTCCAGGGTCCCGGCGAAGTGTAAAGGCCGGCTTTGAGTCCCTTGCTGTGGATGTAGTCGGCCAAGCCTTTCATGTCGGGGAATTTTGCGTTTGGCAGCACGGCGCCGTCCGCGTCGCGATAGGGCGGGTCGCCTTGCTTCTTCATCCAGCAATCGTCAATGTTGACATACTGATAGCCGTAATTGGCCATGCCGGTGGAGATCATCTGGTCGGCCGCCTGGCGCATGAGAGCATCGCTGACCCGGTCGTAGTGGATGTACCAACTGTTCCAGCCCATGGGCGGCGTCAGCGCCAGCGTATCGCCGACGACGATTCGGAAATCGTGTTGGTCCTGGCCGTGGGAATTCCGGGCGGTGAGCGTGGCGTGCCAGGCGCCCGGCTGGGCGACTTGCCCGGTGATAATGCCGGTCGCCGGGTCCAGCGCCAGGCCCGGCGGCAAATTCCCGGCGGCGAATGTGATGGGGGCCGCGCCCGTGGCCGGGACACGATACAGAAACGGCGAACCGGGGCGCGCGCCATAGACGTTCGGGCAATTGAGGCGGGGCACGGCCGGAGCCGCTGGCGTCAGAATGACCGCCTTTTCCTGCGGCAAAGGGAGAGCGCCGGCCTGGGCCTGGATCAGCGCGGCGAGAAGAGCCGTGGCCGTCGCAGGTGGAATGAAGTGTGTTTTCATAAATTGGCAGTTTATCGCAGCCACTCCTGGAATGTTGGATTGGCGTAGAGACGCTTGGCCAGCAATTGATAGCCTTCGGTCAGCGGGTGGCAGTCGTCGGCGTAAAGAGTGCCGGGCAGGGTCTCCGGCGTCAGATGAGGAACATGGTTTTCCGTCAACCACGCCTCAATGCCGCCGCGGATTTTTCGATACGCCGGCTGGTTGTCGTCCGCCATAAAGTGTTCATTGAACGGGCCAAGGATCACCATGACATCGTTGCCCCGCGCGCGCAAGGTCTGCAAGACGCGCCGGAAGGCCTGCCACTGCAGCGACGCGTCCAGAGCCACCCACTCAAAGTGGTTGGCGCCTTCGGCCTCCGCCGACCACGGGCGATGTCGCGGACTCCCCGGCCCGCGGTCCGGATCAACCCGGGGGGCGGGCGGCACCACGAAGGTGATTTGCGCAAATGGGTTTTTGCAACTGTTGGGATAATGGGGCGGGCTGCCGCCGTCGTCTTCCAGCGTCCAGTTCGGGATGCTCTTCTGTCCAAAATAGGCGTTCTGCAAATGCCCGCCCCAGGCGATAAAGCCGGCCTGGCGCTCCACCAGCACGCTCAAACGCTCGTTGGCTTCGGCCTTGTAACAAGGGATGCGCGGGAAAAACTGCGGCACCAGGCCGGAGTGGTTGAAATGCTGTTCCTTTTCCGCGCTCAGGTCAGCCTTGGGACTGCTCATCCAAAGCACGTTGCAATGCAGGATCACCTTCTGACGGCGGAGGGCTTTGCTGTAGTAAGTGACCAGCCCTTCCTGCGCCAGCGGAAACAGACCGTTGAGGCCGCCGTTGATAAAACGGCCCGTCACTCCAGCTTCCTCATTCAGGAAATGCGACAAGGTGCCATCGGGCAAGACGTATTCGCCCCAAATGACTGAGTCGCCCAGCAAGATGACATGGCCTGGGACGGCCGCCTGTTCCATGCGCCGGCCATACAGCCAGTAGTCTTTGCTGAGCGCGTAGGGCAGGCGATAGTCAGGCCCGGTGTCGAAGTGTTCGATCCGCTTCCAAAGCGGCGGCGTCAGCAGCGCCACGATCCACAAAACCACCATCGCCGCCAGCCACTGCCGCGCGTTGAGCCGCACTTCGTTCACTCCGAAGGGGGTTTCCGTGCTCCCGGAGGCTGGCGGAGGCGCGGCTGGTTTGGCGGTATTTGGCGGAGTTTGCATTTCAAAATTGGAAATAAATAAAAGCGCCGCCCCGCGACGAACAGAGGCAAAGATAGAGCACCATGAAAACCGCCAGACTGACCCGGACGAGGCCGGTTTGCAGAAAGGCCCGCACCCTGGATTCGTAGGAGAACTCATAGAGCCACACCAGCAGAACCAGCGCGCACATCAGGGCGGGAATTTCCGGGTCCTGCCACGCCGCGGTGAAGAGCCGCTCAACGATCAGCAACGCGTCCTTCAACGAATCGGCCCGGAAAAAAATCCAGGTGAAGGAAACGAACAAGAAGACGCCCGCCTGTTTGAGCAACTTGGGCACCCGCTCGCGGTAAAAGACCGATCTCTCCAGCCCCCGTGTGGCGAGCACCCCCAAACCGTGGAGAGCGCCCCAAATGACAAACGTCCAAGCCGCGCCATGCCACACCCCGGCGACAAAAAACGTGATGAAAAGATTGCGGAAGGTTTTCCACTTTCCCTCCCGATTCCCGCCCAGCGGAATGTACACATAGTCCCTGAACCAGGTGGAAAGGCTGATGTGCCAGCGCGACCAGAAATCGCCCAGGCTCGTCGCGAGGTAAGGATTGTTGAAGTTCAAAATCAAGTTGAACCCCATCAGCCTGGCCACGCCCCGGGCCATGTCCGTGTAGCCGCTGAAATCAAAGAATATCTGCCAGGCGAACGCGACCGTGCCCAGCAACAGGCTGGGCGCGCCAAACGCCTGCGGGTTGTCATAAACGCGATTGACGTAAAAAGACAGATAGTTGGCCAGGGCCAGTTTCTTGAACAAGCCGACCAGGAACAGGGAGGCGCCGTCGGTGAAGTTCCGGAGGCGAATCGCCGGAAACTCACGGAGTTGGGGAATCAGGTGCCGGGCGCGTTCGATGGGTCCGGCCATCAATTGTGGAAAAAAACAGACGAAGGTGGCGAATCGCAGAAGGTTCCGTTCCCGGTTCATCTTTCCCAGATAGAAGTCAATCGTGTAGCTCAGCGACTGGAAGGTGAAAAAGGAGATGCCGACCGGCAGCAGGTAGTGAAAACCAAAGGGCATCAGCGCGGAAGGGTCCAACAACTTGAGGGGCATGTGCAGCCAGGCAAAGAGGGCGTTGGCGTTCTCCACCACGAACCGCGCGTATTTGAAAAAAAGCAGCAGGGCCAGGTTGTTGACAAGGCTGATGGCCAGCCAGATGCGGCGGCTGCTGTAAAGCGACCCCAGTCCCATCAGCAGCACGATCAAACCCAGCCCGGCCATGGCGGGCCGCAGCGTGCGGGGCCCGGCCACCGCCACGGTGGCAATGCCCAGGGCGGCGGCGAGCGCGCCGATGAAAGCGCGCTTCAAAACGCGGTCGTCAAAGCGCAGGCGCGTCAGCCGCCCGGCCACATCCACCTTCTGTCCTTGCCGGGGGCAGTGGTCCATCAACCCCACCAGGGAGAAGTCGAGCACGGTGGCATACAAAACCAGAAAGAGGTAATACGGGTTCCACCAGCCGTAAAAAAAGTAGGACGCCGCCGTCAGCCACGGGAGCCAGAGCCGGGTTTTGCGGAGGGCGAAAAACACCGGTAGCACCACGAGCAGGAAGACAAAGAACGGCCAGGTGTGGAAAAGCATGGTGGCGTGGTCCCGGGCGGGTTAAGGGGAAGATTTCATTTTTTGCGGACACACCGGAACCCATTGGAATCCATTGTCAAACATATATCGGTGGCGCCGGACTCGTCGCAACCCCGGGCCCAGGACGCGCAATCCTCCGAACTGCTGGACCAGGCGCCGCCCCGGAGCACGCGTTTCTCGCCATGCTCCGGCCCGCGGGGATTGTCCGCGGGGCTGCTCTGATAATACTTCGGGCCGTAGTAGTCGTTGCACCATTCCCAGAGGTTGCCCGCCATGTCATACAGACCCCGGGGGTTTGGCTTTTTCCGGGCCACGATGTGGGTTTTGGATTCGGAGTTGCCTTGGAACCATCCGTAAGACTTGAGCTCTTCATCGTTGTCGCCAAAATAAAATTTCGTGGTGGTCCCGGCCCGGCAGGCGTACTCCCACTCCGCCTCGGTGGGAAGGCGGTAGCCGCTGGCGGCGAAATTGCATTGCCAGGTGTTCACATCGTAGCACGGCGTCAACCCGTCCTGGATGGATCGGGCATTGCAAAACTTCGCCGCCGCCGTCCAACTGGCCTGCTCCACGGGGTTCTTCGGGTTCTTCCGGCGGGAAGGATTCATCCCCATGAGCTTCTGGAAAACGTCCTGCGTCACCAGGGTTCGATCCATGAGGAAGCCATCCACCTTGACGCGATGGGCCGGCCGGACATCCACCGGGCCGTCGTTCGCACCCATGATGAATTCGCCCCCCGGCAGGTCCACCATTTCCAAGCCGCACGCCGTCTTGACCAAATGATCATCGGGATGGTCGCCGACAGTTTCCGGCGCCTTGGCTTTTTCCCCGCATCCGCTGATCATCGCCAATGCTATTGCGATAAGGGCGGCGGCCCAAGGTGAGCCGGTGGAGTGTAATGCGTCAGTCATGCGTGGTCCGGGAAAGGTAGGGCGGGCACTCCGCCGCCCGCCGCCGGACATTGGCAGAGGAAGGAACGTCACACTATCGTCGTGCGGCGGGCAGGGGACTGCCCGCCCTACCACCCAGGACTGACGCATTGCGGCGGAGGTGCGTCCAATAGCGCCATCCTCCCCACCAAAGGACCGGGCCGCCCCGCCCGCATGATTTTGACTCATAGGTTCCTGTGTGCCGGATTAAGGCTCGAAGAAATACAGCGTGCGGCGCGCTTCCCAGCGCACCGGCTGGCGCACGATCAGCCGCGTTTGATCCCAGACATGCTTGGCGATGCGGGCCTTTTCCGCTGAATCCCCGCACTGCAGCGCCGCCGTCTGCTCGAGTCTGAGAACCAGCCGGTTGTAACGCCGGCACAGGTCGTCCTGCTCGCCGGCGGTGTCCCGCACATCCAGCTTGCCGCAATCAAAACCATCGCCCTGTCCCGCCAGCAGAAGTTTCTTCATCGCCTCAGTTTTTTCCTGCGCTGCGGAAAGTGGCTCGGCATAGATGGCCGCGGCCTTGGACTTGCCCTGGGAAACCAGGTCCTGCAATTCTGCAATGTAGGCGTGCAGTTCCGGATGGGCCTGGTCTTCCCCGGCCAGGTAGCCCTGCATCCCGTCGAAGAAGGACACGTATTGGTCAACGCGCAGGCGAATCTCCCGGATGAACTCATACATGTGGGTGGCCAGGTTGATTCCAACCGTCGCCTTCTCGTTCTGCCGGATGCCCGTCAGCCGGGTCGTGGTCGCGCACACCGGCCTGTCATACATAAAATCGGCCGGCGTCGAGTAAGTCAGCTTGCGCAGCCCGTTGCCATCCAGGTCCAACAGCGCCGCCGCTTTTTCCCCGCCCAGGGCCTGCTCCAGGATCTCGCACGGCGAATAGAGGTCCGCCCCCGCCGGTTCGAGGAAATAAACCAGGGCGTCGCCTTTGGGCACGAAGCCTTTCTCGAAATGGAAAATGGTCCGCGTCCCGTCGAAGGAGAAGGGATAGTGGTTCCAACTTTCCAACCAGACGCCCCACATGCGCGTCTTGGCGCTGGCAAAGGGAAAGGAATACTGCATGCAAGGGTCGTTGAAGTAGGGCCGCCGGCCGGTGGTGACAAAGAATTCCCCCATCCACCGCGCCGGGAACGGGGGTTGCCAGGCGACCGGGATGTATTGGTTGAGCCAGTCGTCCTTGAGGGGTTCCTTGTGCCAAATCCCCGGGTGTTCGACAAAGGAAATGGAGAAACCCGCCTTGTCCGTAGCGATGGATAGTGTATTAAACATGCGGTTTCCGCCTTCGCCGGCCAGGCCCAGGGAGACGGCCTGGGCGTCGGTGTCCCACGCCGCCACCAGCATGCTGTCGTTGCCGTCCACCAATCCCACGAACCATTGGGTGGAGGGAAGATCGATCTGTTGGGTGTCCGGCAGCTTCTGCGGCTCGTAGCAGATATCCGACCCGACCAACGAAGGCAGAAGGCCGTAGCGCAACGCGCAGCCCTGCGCCTGAAAAGCGGGCACATGGCTGGCTTCCAGGCGGATCAGCCCTTTGGGTGTCAACCACGCGGTGTAGGAGCGCTCTCCGTCTTTGGAGGCCACCTGAATGCCGGTGCGGTCGCCGGAACGGACCAGCGCGCATTTGCAGCCGGTGAAAGCGGGCGAGGGAACAATCACCGTGCGCGTCTTGAGGGCCTGGCCCTCCCTGGCGCCAATCACCAATCCCCCGTCGCTGTTGCGAATCGTGCCGGCAAGCTGCCGGGCTTGAAAAACAGGAGCGCCCGCGAAGGACCAGGACTGGCTGTTGACCGAAGCCCACCCGCCCTTGGCGGACCAATCCGGCAGGGCGGACAATTCCTGCTTCGCGTCCCACACCGCCACCGGGGAAGAGGCGTCAGGCTGGCAGCGGATCAACTCGCAGGCGTCCAGCAGAATGGGGGAGGACATTTGCCCCGAGACGCCGTGATAAAGGTTAAACTCTTTGGACGTTCCACCCACCGCGACCGTTAGCGAACCCTTTTGGTCCAACACGCAGAAGGCTTGGAGCCGGGTCCATTGATCCTTCGGGGCCGGCACTTCCGCGCACGTATAAGCCGCCCAAGGCCGGTCGGGGTCCTGAAGAAGGAGTGTCACCGGCTGGTCTGATTCGGACTTGACCCAGCATCGCAGCACGTAAGCTCCCGCTTCGGCGTTCTCGATGCGCTGCCCGAGGGCGCTCTCTGCCGGAATGGCGGCGCACTGCCGGCCTTCCTGCGCCTCCTTGTCCGTGACGGTGATGCGCGCCGCGCCCGGGCCGGTCGTCTCCCAGCCTGGGGGCGCGCCCCCGTCGCGCGGAGTTTCCTCAAAGCCCGGGTTTTTCAGGAGATTGCCCTGCGCTTGGGCCGGCGGAGCCGCCAGGGCGAAAAGCAAACAGGCGGGCAGCGTCACCGCCCATTTCCATTTGCGCCCGCGCCGTCGTGGCCGCGGGCAGCGCGTGTGTGGATAGAAAGTCATCGGTTTGTAATTATGGCAGCCCATAACTAATCCTGAATTGGCCTCCTGTGAATACAAAATTTCGGTGATGCGCCAATCTTGGGGGGGTATTAGAGAAGCGCCTCGCTGCAAACGATTTTGGGTACAGGCCGCGATGCGGCGTGAAGACTTCGACGGTCCACCATGTCGCGAAGATTGTGTTGGTCGTAGATGCGACTGAGAGCCTTTAGGAGCGCTTCGCCGATCATTCCGTTTCTGCGAATTAGAACCACTTCCCGGTTGACCGCCCGCGTTATCGGCCCCCGAAATGCCTTTTCCAACACATTTATGATCGCTTTCTGATCTTCGTCCGTTGTCGCTCCAAAGAGCACGCGCAACTCGCGCAAGATGTAGTTCTGGCCGTGGCTCAATGACAACGTGTGCGTGCGCTCGGCTTCGCGGTGTTTGACCTCCTCGGCAAACTGGCGCTGCACCCGCATCACTGCCGCATTATATTCGTCCGGTAATGGCTGGCCTCTCAGTTCCGGCCCACATTTGATCGCGCCAACCGTTCTCGGGATGTCTTTCGACACCACCGCCCCGTTGGCATCGAGCAGGAACAATTGCTGGAAGCCCTTCGAGCTTTCGCGGTCTGGATACGCGGCTTCACAAAAAACGAACTGTCCTTTGAAGGCGGATGTTTTGGCGGCGCGGATACCGTCGCGCAAATCAGCGATTCGCTCGTATTCAGACGGGTTGTCTTTGCGCAATTGCCGCAAAATCTCCTCGGCTTCGTTGAGGTCGAGGAACTCGTCTTCCTCATCCTCGAATAAACTCAACTGGCCGCCGCTCTTCTTCTCGTAAATGGCATACATCGCTTCTTCGTTGAGCTTTTCGGTGCGGTCGAGGATTTCAGAATCTTCCCCGATGGTGTCGTGAATCTCCTGGATGCGGCGGTGCAGCTTGTCTTTCAAATCCAAATGTCTGTCCAAGCCTGTTTCCGGGAGAAAGTTGAACCCGTGAACAACATCGTGGTCGCTGCCGATGCGGTCAATGCGCCCAAAGCGCTGGATGAGCCGGACCGGATTCCAGTGCAAGTCATAATTGATGATGTTGTCGCAGTCCTGAAGGTTTAAGCCCTCGGCCAGCACATCGGTCGCAACTACTGTGAATAATTCCTTCTCGCCCGCCGGAAAGCGGTATTCAGGATTTGCCTTCGGCGCGAAGCGACCGACAATGCGCGCCTTGCTTTTGTCGCCGCTGAAAATAACGTCAATATCGTCGCGCGTACCGCCTGGGTTCAAATTGTCGTACAGGTATCTCGCCGTGTCGGCGTACTGGGTGAAGATCAATCGCTTCCCATGCTTGAGCGGTTTCTTCCCCAAGTATTCCTTTAACTTTTGCAGCTTGGCATCGTGCTCCGGGGTGATCGGCTTGATGCACCCCAGGATTTTTCGCAAAAGCTCCGCATCGTGCCGGATGGCCGCTTTCAGGCCCGGCACATCAAAGTCGGCAATGTCGTACCGTCCGGACACCTGGCGCAGCGCGTCCATCAAGTCCTGTTCCTCGGCCTGGTTCGGCTCGTAAAGAATCGCTTGGGCCTCGTCGCCCGCAGGGACAAAGCCCTGCTCCAGTGCCTGCAAGAATCGCTCATGCACCAGAAGCAGTCTGCCCACAGTCTCCTTGAACGCAAAGACGCTCGACTCGAATCGTTTGAAGAGGAGGATTCGAATGAGGCCGCGCAGCGTTGCGCCGGCACGGTGGAGGCTGGCGTAAGGTTCACGCTTTTGTTTTTCCTTGTGGACGTAGTTGTGCAGGCCATATCGGGCGTAGGTGAGTTCTTCGCCCGTGGGTTTGATGATGCGCCTCGGTTCCTTCCTTTTTGAGGGCTTTCCGATATAGCCGCGCAATTCTTGGTATAGTCCGCGGTACGTGTCCTCGATGCTGTATTCAATCGTGTCCAATTCGCGCTTCGGGAAGAATTGGTGACGCCCGCCAACGATAACATACGCGCGCTTCTTCCCGTCGAGATAATCGCCAAACTGGGTTGGGTCAATTTGCTGGTGCGTCTCGGAATCAAAACCATACCAGCGCAAGATATGGTTGCGTGTCCGGCGAATAAGAATGTTCGCCAGCAAGTCCGGCAGGCTGCGCTCTCCATGCTCAATCAGCTTAAAGTACTGTTTCAAGTCCGGCGGATCAATCGGCAAATCCGTTTTGTCGTCCTGATGGAACAGTTTGATTTGGGAATAAACATCCCATGCACTTTTATTGCGTGGTGTGGCTGTGAGAAAGCAACACCGCCGGCCGGTGCTCAAAAAGGCCTCCACGACCTTGTATCGCTGCGTGTCGCGATGGCGAAGGTTGTGGCTCTCATCAATCAGCACGAAATCGCGGTCTTTGAAGAGCACGTTTTCCAGCAGCGTGTTGACCGAGCCGTCGTCATCCTCGCGCAGAAAACCCATCGAAAGCACTCGCGCATTGAGTTGGTACACTTCGTTGTATCGCTCCCACATTTGCGTCAATGCGGCGGGGCAAAGGATGAGCGCCCTCGAATGATCTGTTCGCTCAAAATGTTTCAGGATGGCCGCACCGATATAGCTCTTGCCCAAGCCAACCACGTCGGCCACAAACGCCCCGCCGTAGTCCTTAACGATTTGAACCGCCTGCCGCACCGCGACTTTCTGAAAATCCGCCAGGCGCTTCGTGATTTCGTCGTCCCACAAGATATCCTTGTCATCCTCGCCTTCGAGGCGGTCCCGGACCAGCGCGTAGAGCGTCTTCATGTAAACATCATACGGACGGGCGGCTGACACCGCCCAAGACTGCTTCATCTCCTGCATCAAGGCCTCATCGAAGTCCTGCGACTCGTCCCAAAGCGCATCAAACCACTTCCCAAGCTCCTTGTGATTGTCGTTGCCCTGCACCAGAACGTTCAACTCCGTGTTGTGCGTGACACCGGACAACGTCAGATTGGACGAGCCAATGATCGCAATGCCCTCCTCGTGACGCTCGACCGGCTTGCCGCTTTTATCGAATACCTTGCCGTAATCGAAAATGTAAGCCTTGGCGTGCAAGCGGCCTTTGGTATAGACCTTCACCTTGAGGCGCTTTTCTTCCACCATCCGCACCAGGGTGGTCAACACCGCCTGTGCCTCATCGGTCTGATCCATGAATTCGATGGCGGACCGGATGTTTCCGGCCGTTTCAGCTGCCATGCGTTTGGTGTCCGTGCGCTTGGGATAAGCCTCGGCCTCCGCCGCCTCCGCCACCAAGTCCAGCCGCCGGTAACCCTCGGCCAATTGTTCCAGCGTCTCGCGGTTGGTCGTGTTGCCGATGAGCAGGCGCAACTCCTTCACGCCCGCCAATCGCCGGGCGATGCTCTCCAGACCGGAAAGAAAAAAATAACCAACAGCAAACCGCGCCGATTCCGTGGAAGACAGGATGCGGTTGATGTGGTCAACCAGCTTTTCCTTGCGATTGTCTATGATGTCGTGTGTGGGCATCAATTCGGTCGTTTCTTTTCCTGGTGTCGGCGGCAGGCTTACGCGCCGTATTTCCTGGCGGGCTTGTCATGGAGAAGAAGCGGGGCGGCGGCGGATTCAAGTCCTTCCAGCACCACGGCGGGGACTTTGCCGGCGCCAAGGACTTCCCTGGCGTCCAGCACCTCAATGCCTACCAGTTGCTCGCCTTGGCCGATGTTGAGCGCCACCTCCTCGTTGAGCCGCACCGTGCGGCACTCGCGTTTCCCCTCAACGAATCGAATGTAGAGGGCGTCAATTTCCGGATCGTAGGTGATTTTCATAATGTTCTCTCTAAAAATAGAAGGTGTAAACCGTAATCACAACTATTTCGTTCTTCATTTCCTTGATGACAGGCGCGACCTGTTTGATTCGATAACGCCGTCCCTGCCAATCCTTTTCGTGAGGAAAATTGTACCGGCAAAGCTCGCGTCCGTGTTTGGCAGGGCGGCGCGACCCGTTGGCAATGGCATGACGGACCTCAGCCTCGCTGGCCCCACGTTCGCGCGCTTGCTCCCGGGCATGGTTGGTAAACCGGATGGTTTTCATTGCCCGCAGCTCTCTGGTCGCGCCGCAGCCCCGGCGGAGGCGGATTCCACGATTTTGCGCTCCTCCACCGTCAGGCCGTAGAGGCGGGCCACCCGCTCGTTGATTTCCGCTTCCCAATCCGCCACCCCCGCCCCTTGCCCCCGCGCGTCCAGACACTTCTGCACCAACGCGCAAATCGCGGCGCGGTCGCCCGTGGAAGCGGAGGGAATGCGAAGTTGTTCAACAAATTGAGTGAAGAACCGGAGTCGACCGCCTTTCTGGGCATCTCCAAGAACCGTAAGGTTTTCCTTTGCGTAATACCAAACCGAGGCTGAATTCAGAACGCCGAGCAGGAAAGGTTCGTCACGCGGAATGAAATATGTGGTATTCGTAACATAAAATCCTTTCCGGTCGAAAGCGAAGCGAGACTCCTTCGCTATGTCAGGGAAGACAATTTTCGAGCCTTCAACGAGATTGTAATAGTCACACGGTCGCAATTCCCACCAATGGTTGCCTTGATCGCACCGTTTCTCCAATTGCTTCTGCCACTGCTTCAAATGCTCAAAAACAGCCGGATAGCGTTTTATTTCGATGCCAATCTGTGTCACGATAAGCCACCGTCCACGGTCTTCAATCCGCCATTTACGCACGTCGTCACCGACGGCCAGCGGCTTGATGATTTCCGCGCTCTTCTTGTCCACCTTGATGAGCTCCCCTCGTACCTCGCCGTCAATGACGAAGGCTTCGTTGAAACCGGTGAGAATGCCGCGATAAATCTGCCCTTTGACATACTCGGCCAGCCGAATGCCAGCCGCTTCCATCTTAAGCAAACGCGAAGCGGAACCGGAATCTGTGAGCGTCCATTTTGGCCCGCTGATAGCATCGGATGGTAGCTTTTGACCCCGCTGGCGAACGACTTCGTTCATGTCGGGATACGGCGAGTCTAAAGATTTGACTTGAGTGAAAATCGTCGCGTTTTTCGCACCTTTGCCGTTCACCGCAACAAAAATCATTGGGAAAGTCGCAGCCGACTCGAAAACAGGCAGTTCTCCAAAATCCGTGATGTTGCGGACATCGCAATTCTCCGCGAGGAATTTCCGCAGCTTCTCGCCATAACCGGCGCGGAAGAATTTGTTGGAGCTGATGAAGGAAAGCACGCCGCCCTCGCGCAGCAATTTCACTCCGCGCTCATAAAAATAAACGTAAAGGTCGGCGATGCCCGTGTAGCAGTCATAATTTTCCAGCAGCGGCTTGAGCTGCTTGATCTTCTCCTGGCGCACGTAAGGCGGATTGGCCAGCACCAGATCGAAACCGGATCTCTGCGCAGCGCCCCCGCCCCCGGGTGCGGCGGAGGAGGCGCCGTCCTCCGCGCTCGGCAGCATGTCGGCAGCGGGGGCGCTGCCGACGGCACGCGAGGCGCGCGCGCTCCCCCGATGAAACACCTCCGCGAAATCGAGCTGCCAGACAAAGGTGGGCTTTTCCTCGTCGTCAAACTTTTTGCCGAGGCGCTCCAGTTCGTCATCCTGTTGGGAGGCGGGTTTTTTGCGCGCGGCCCTGATTTGTGCGCGCAAGGACTCCATTTCGCGCTCGGCGGCGGCCAGTTCGGCCACGCGGGCGGAGCCTTTTTCATCCGGGATGAGGCCGATTTCAATTTTCGTGGCGCTGAATTCGTAGATGGCCAGTTCCGCCGTGGCATCGAGGATGTCGAAGCGGAGGCGGCGCTTGTCCGTCATCTTGTGCGCGTCGTAAAACTGGCGTTTGGCGGCGATGAGTTTGTTGAGGATAGGCCGGAGCATTCCTTCCTTATCGGCGCCGCCGTGCGTCATGTTGACCGGATGGCCGCGCACCATGTCAATGAGCGAATTGGCGCGGCGGATTTTGAAATCCAGGTTGGGCAGTGCGGGGATTTTTTTCAGCGCCTCGGCAAAGGCCTTGGCCGAACATCGGTCTATGTCCACACCGGGATCGAAGTCCACCATCAAACTGAGCCAGAGCCGGAGCTTGCAGATTTCAATGGCGCGTTCCTGGATGTCCACGCCGTAAAGGACGCGCTCGATGATGCGGGCTTTGGTGTCGAAGAGCCAGTTGCGGTCGCCCTCGACCGGATCGCGCCCGCGGGAACGGGTTTCGCAGAGGCGGCGGAGATTCAAGACCTGGTGGAGCAGTCCGACGGGAAAGGCGCCGGACCCGACGGCGGGGTCGCAGGCGCGGAGATTATCAAGGCGTTCGAGCAAGGCGCGGGCCTCTTCGGGGGCGAGGCAGGTGTCGAGCAGGGCCTGATCCTCGGCGACCACTCCGTCGGAGGCATCAAGGGCGAGGAGCTTTTCGAGACGCGCGGGCCAGTGGTTGCCGGCGGGCGCGAATTGTTCCAGCCAGCCGCGCAAACCTTCGCGGCACAGGTAATGGACGATGGGGCGCGGGGTGTAGTAGCTGCCGGTGTCGTGTCTGGAGGTTTTTCCGCCGGTGTCGGATTGTTCGATTTGCAGGACGAGGGATTCAAAAATCTTGCCGAGCATTTCCGGATCAATGGCCACTTCCTGGTTGAGGGGCGTGTCCTCACGCACGGTGAAGTTGTAGGCTTCCAGCAAATCATCGAAGACCCGGCGGAAAATGCCGTTGCCGATTTTCATACGGGCGCGGCGGAGCAGTGCCTCCTGCCGCTGCTGCCCGCCGTATTCATCGTTGAACAGGCCGCCATTGAGGAAAGGCAGCTCGCCAAGGGTCTCAAAGTATCCGGCTTCGGTGGAGAGCTTTATGAACAAGCGGTAAAGAAAGTCGCTGTAGTAGTTGGTGCCGTCCGGCGCGGCGGCGTGGTTCTGATTGAAATTGGCGTAGAGATAGTCGCGCTGGCGGTTCAGCCAGCCCTTGCGCTGGATGAAATAAAGAAACAAGAGGCGATTGAGAAGCGTCTGTGTTTCGCGCTCCACGGCCTCTACATCCATCCAGCCGTTTCGTTCACGAATGTCTTTGGCCACTGCGGCGAAGGTTCTGCAAAAGTCGTCGAAGAATTTTTTCGTGACCGCCTCGACATCGAACGCCCCGTCGTGATGGTGCTGGATGGTGAGCGGCGCAAGGCCGAATAATTCAGGGCTGATCGTGTCGAGGCTTAAAAGGGAAATCCGCTCGGATGCTGTGCGCATCCGTTCCTCCGGTCCGACTGTAATGCGGCGAAAGAGACGGCGCTTGTCGCTCGTCGTGTCGTATTTAACGTTGAGGAAATGCCAGCGGTCTTGAGCGGCATTTGAGAAGACAAACAGCGTGTAGGGGTGCTCCTTGAGCAGGCGTGAAACAACGGGCCTTTCGCCGCCAAGCAAAAGTTTTTCGGAGGCCAGGCGGGCGTAGATGACATGGAAGTCGTTGTTTTCGCCGCCGCCCGCGAACAATACGGGGTCATCCGCCAGAGCCGCGTTCGCCGATTCCGTCCAACCCCGCCGGGAAAGCGGCTGGTTGACACGGTGATAATTGAGTTCCGACCAGAAGAGTTGCTTCAGTGGATCAAGCCCTTTGAGGCCATTCAAGATGTTGAGAACCGCCTGTTGACGTTCCGGTCGTGGCATCCCGCGAGCGTAGCGAAATCGGGTGGTTTTGCAAAGCGGGAAATTGGGCCAATCCGGGCAGCCCTGGTACATCGTGACCCCCCTCCGCCTTGCTTTTGGCCGATTTAATGTGTTGTTTTGGTGTCACGGTATGACTTTACCCTTGGTTTGCTGGGCGTTTGACGTTGGAGCTT
>JBEKVM010000111.1:0-18209 GCA_049513975.1 Verrucomicrobiota bacterium
GTGGAAGAGGGTAGGTCTGCACCAAACCCAATTTTGAAGAAAAATCCGCCTCCTTCCCTCGTAAGCCTGTTGCCGAAGGGGTCAAAATAACTTAAAACCGCCCTCCAGTAGAGAAAGTCGGGTTAACTGCAACTCTGGCACGGGGGCTTTCGCAGCCCCCATTTTATTTTCTCCAAATGATCCGGAATTGCGAAGATCTGCCTTGTGCAAAAACTTGGTGCCGTCCCGCAAGGCTTCCCCGATCGAACCCGTCCCGAGATCGAACGCCCGGATCGTTTTGTTCTCGCCCATATTTTAAGCCTTCTCTTTTGCGCTCTTTGTGCTCCTTCGCGGCCAATGCACCCCTCCCCATGACCACCCTTCATTCCCGCCCATGTTCCCTTTGTCATGCCCTCCATGATTCTGCCGCCATCCGCCATCTTCCATCCTCGCTTCTCTTTTCCGTGGTGACTGCGCCAACCATACGCTTTCCCCGCCCCGCGACAAGTAGAAAATTTACCGCTGGCGCGAGTCAAGATGAGCACGGAGCGAAACCACCAACGGCGACGCCGATCCGGGAATTTCCTTTTTCATTTTGCACTTGCAAGTCAGGGCGGCGGCTTGCGCATAAAGCGGTGAACCAGAAAATAATAAAGAGAGGCGAGAACGGCAGTCAAGCCCAAAATCCAAAGCAGGATGTGGCGCACATCCCCTTGCACCAGTTGCTTGTCGTTGCCGGCGGCGACCCCGGCCCAGGCCAGAACCGAGCACCACAGGGCGGAGCCAAGCAGGGTAAAGAGCGAGTAAAGCCGGAAATCCATTTCCACAATGCCCATGGGAATGCCGATGAGGTGGCGGACCACCGGGAGGAGACGGGCGACAAAGACGCCGAAGGCGCCAAACCGCGCGGCCCAATGTTCGGCGGCGTGGACCTTGGCCTCGGTGATGCGCACATACCGCCCGTAATGCAGCACCAGCGGCCGGCCCGCCCAGCGGCAGGCCCAATACATCACCGCCGCCCCCACCCAGGAACCGACCACGCCGGCGACCACCACGCCGGTCAGGCTGAGATTGCCGCCCGCGTGGGCGCGGTAGGCGGCGAAGGGAATGATCGCTTCGCTGGGGATGGGCAGAATCGTGCTCTCCCCCGCCATCAGAGCCGCAATCAGCGCATAGCCGCCGCCGGAATCCAAGGTGGCCTTATACCAATCAATCAGCCTGGCAATTTCAGCAGTCACAAATTAAATCCCCGCCATGCCCTGTAGCGGCGGTCTGCGACCGCCGCAATCAGGGCTTTGTGCGTATTCTCCCTCTCCTCCACGCACTTGTGGAGGAGAGGGCCGGCCTGCCCGCCGTAGGCCCGGCGCAGGCGGGGGAGAGGAGGTTTCCACCCCGCTACAGTTTGCCGCCATAGACGGCGTTTTTGCCGAGCAATTGTTCGATGCGCAGCAACTGGTTGTACTTGGCCACCCGGTCGGTGCGGCTGAGGGAGCCGGTTTTGATCTGGCCGGCGTTGGTGGCCACCGCAATGTCCGCAATGGTGGCGTCTTCGGTTTCGCCCGAACGATGGCTGATGACCGCGGTGTAGCCGTGATGCTGGGCCAGGGAAACGGCGTCGAGCGTTTCGGTGAGCGTGCCGATTTGATTGACTTTGATGAGAATCGAGTTGGCCACGCCCAGTTCAAATCCTTTCCGCAAAAACTTGACGTTGGTGACGAAGACATCGTCCCCCACCAGTTGGATTTTGCCGCCGAGTTTGTCGGTCAGGGTTTTCCAGCTTTTCCAATCGTTTTCCGCGCAGCCGTCTTCGATGCTGATAATGGGGTATTTGGCGGCCAATTCCACGTAAAAGGCCACCAATTCATCGCCGGTCAATTTGTGGCCGGTGCTTTTTTTGAACACGTAACGGTCCGAGGCGGTGTCGTAGAACTCCGACGAGGCCGGGTCCAGGGCCAGGAAAATTTCCTTGCCCGCCTTGTAGCCGGCGTCCTTGACGGCTTGCAAAATGGCTTCGATGGCCGCCTCCGCGCTTTCCAGCTTGGGCGCAAATCCGCCTTCATCGCCCACCAGGGTGGACAGGCCCTTCTTCTTCAAAACGGCTTTGAGGGCGTGAAAAACCTCGGTGATGGCCTGCAGGCCGCGGGAGAAGGTGGGCAGGCCCTTGGGCACGATCATGAATTCCTGGAAATCTATCGGCGCGTCGGAATGGGCGCCGCCATTGATGACGTTGGCCATGGGGACGGGCAGGACTTTGGCGTTGGGGCCGCCCAGGTATTTGAACAGGGGAAGGTCCAGGCAGGCCGCGGCCGCTTTGGCGCTGGCCAGCGACACGGCCAGGATGGCGTTGGCCCCGAGCACGGATTTGGTTTCCGTTCCGTCCAGTTGCAGCATGGTGCGATCCAGCGTCAGTTGATCCAGCGCATCCAGTCCGCGCACGGCGGGGAGGATTTTGTCCGTGACGTTTTTGACGGCTTTGGTGACGCCTTTGCCGAGGAAACGGGTTTTGTCCCCGTCGCGCAGTTCCAGCGCTTCATGTTCGCCGGTGCTGGCGCCGGAGGGAACGGCGGCGCGTCCGGCGGCGCCGCCCGCCAGGAAGACGTCCACTTCCACGGTTGGGTTGCCCCGGGAATCGAGGATTTCGCGGGCTTTGATGTCAGAAATTGTGCTCATGGTTGGATTGCGGGTATATGATGTTTATTGTTTTAAAATTCAGTGCCACCAAGGCTCAAGCCTGCACAGGAGCAGCGGCAAATGCAAAATGAAAATTGGAACTCGCCTCGGCGTTGCCGTCCATGATTCCGCTCCTTCTTCATTTTTCATTTTTCATTTTGCATTTGGAAGTCAAGGGACGATGACGCGCAGGGCTTGAGGCTCGACGGTGAGGGTGGCGGGAAGTTCGCCGGCGTTTTCGCCGTCCAATTGCAGCAGGACGCGGGCGGGGCTGGTGAGGGT
The DNA here is from genome assembly GCA_049513975.1 of Verrucomicrobiota bacterium. Classification (GTDB taxonomy): domain Bacteria; phylum Verrucomicrobiota; class Verrucomicrobiia; order Limisphaerales; family Palsa-1400; genus JBEKOF01. The sequence goes on from JBEKVM010000111.1 coordinate 2,932, forward strand.
GAGAACGGGGGCGGCGAGCAGGCGGGCGCGGCAGAATTGGTGCATTCGCCCCGCCAACAGTCCGGCCAGCGCGGCGGCCATGAGGAGGAAGCTGGTTTTTGGCAGGACACAAATATCGAGCAGGCCGTCGTCCAGGCGGGCGCGGGGAAAGACGGGGAACGGGCCGCCGTAGAAGCGGCCGTTGCCGACGGCGACCCATTCGCCCGCCAGGGTGGGGCCGGCCTGGACGGTGACGAGGGGGCGGGTTTGGGAGAGGGCCTGGAGAGCGGCCAGGAGATAGGCGAGGGGGCCGACTTTCTGTTTGACACTCCAGCCGGTCAGCTCGATGGCGCGGGAATCGAGTCCGGCGCCGGCCAGTTGCATGAAATAACGGCGCTGGCGCAGGCCGGCGAGGGTGAATTCGGCGCGGCCCAAATCAATGGTCCTTTCCCGGGCCCGGGCCAGGACTTTCCAGGCGCCGCGGGTGTGGAGGGGAAGGCCGAGTTCGCGGGCAAAGACATTGACCGTGCCCAAGGGGAGGATGCCGAGGCGGACGGCGCGGAGGCCGCCGGGAACGTCGGCGATGCCGTTGAGCACCTCGTTGGCGGTGCCGTCGCCGCCGGCGGCGATGAGGATTTGGAAGCCGTCGCGGACGGCCTGGGCGGCGAGGCGGCGGGCGTCACCGGGGGCGGAGGTGGCCAGGAAGACGCATTGGCCGTGAGGGAGGTCGGGATGGGAGCGAAAGCGGCGGGCTTTGCCGCCGCGGGCCGAGGGATTGAAAATGAGGCAGGGCGTGGAGGCCGGGTTCAAAGGAGTTTTTTTGCGATGCCCTTGAACCTTCAGAAAGCGGTGGCGGCGGCGCCGAGAGCCACGGCCAACTGGCCGGAGACCTGTTCGACTTCGGTCATTTGCTGCGGGGCCAGGCTCATCTGGACGGCGGCGGTGGGATTCCAGGGCTGGCAGACCACACCCAGTTCGGCCTGCAAAAGCTGGAGGATAAACTCCGAGCGGGCCGCGCCGCCCGAGACGAGAGCCTTGGTCACCGTTTTCTCGCACTGGTGCTCAAAGAAATCCATGGAGGCGCGCAGTTCGCGGCCCAATGGGGCGATCAACGGCTGGAGATGGGTTTCGACCTCCTTGGGCATGCCGATCTTGATGCCTTCGGCTTCGGCGTAGCTGATGCTCATGGCCTCGGAGAGGCCGGCGGTGAGCTTGTCGCCGCCGATTTCGACGGTGCGGTTGAGGCACAGATCGCCGCAGTTGAGGATGCTGATGGTGGTGGTGCGAAAGCCCAGGTCCACCAGGGCGACAACTTCCTTGGCAAAGGTTTCCGGCTCGGCCAGTTCCAGGGCGTTGATCGGCCCAAGAACGGCCAGGGTGACTTGGTCGGCCACCAGGCCGGCGCCCTTGACCGCCCCTTCCAAGTTGGCCAGCCATTCGCGACGCGCGCCACCCACCCAGACTTTGTACTTGGAGGCGGCCCGGCCCGGTTCCGCCGCGGCTTTGGTGGAAGGCGGAACAATGTAGCAATCGAAGACGTAATCGCGCAGGTCTTGTTGCAAGTAACTTTTGGCGTTGAATTTGAGCATCTGGCGCATGTCGTTCAGGGGCAGCAGCGGCATTTCCGTGCTGCGCAAAACGGAGTCTTCCGAGCCGACGGCGAGGGTGACTTGCCTGGTCTTTGGGCTCATCAGTGCCACCATGCTGCGGAGGTGCTCGGTCAGGAGACCCTGCGGGATGCCCTTTTCGTAGATGGGCGCGTCGGTGATGGCGTAGCGGGAAAGGCTGTAGGCATCCTGCCTGCGATCCAGAAGCACCGCCTTGGTGGCGCGGCTGCCCAGGTCAATGGCGAGAATCTGGTGGCGCTTTTTGCCTTTGTTCAGCAAGGGTGGTAAGGTCATGGGGTGTATTTAGCATCAAGCCGTGCCGGAGGCAAGGCTGTTGTGGCCAGGCCGGGCAGGGGCCTTTAAATTGACCGGGGTTGGCGCGGGCCGGGAGGGCGCGTGCGCTCCCCGCCTGCACGGAATCTCCCTCGCTCGGGCGGGCCGTATGAAATGCAATGGAGGCATTTTGTTTTGGCGGTGTTGCGGCGTCACTGCGGCGGTTTCACAGGCTCCTTTATCATCTCCACGCGAAAGGAAGACAAGAAAAGATTAAAGACAACGCGGCCTTTATCGAAGTCCTGATCTTTGGAGGAAAACATGAATTCGACGATCCCTTCTGGGCAGGCGACAAAGGCGTGCCGCGTCCGGATGTTCCGGCCCGGGGCCAGGCTGCGGGCGGTGTCCACAAAGCGGGCGGGCCGGTAGCCGGTGGCGCAACTGGACACTTGCAAAACAGCGGCGCCGGGATTGGCGGCCAGCGCGTTGCTCCGCAGGGTGTCCTCGTCCGGCATGACGCCGGGGGAATTGGTGGTGACCCGCATGGTAATGGCAATGCTGCCCGTGGCCTCCTTGAAGACGACCGATTGGGTTTCGTTGGCCACGGAGGCGGCGTAGCCGCGGGGCAGCCGGGTGACCAAATGCTGGTGGCCGGCGTCCACCACCAGCGTGTGAGCTGTGCCTCCTTCGATCAAATCCTCGTAACTGTCAAAGGCGCGAAAGGGGATTTGGCCGGCGGCGGCCAGGGACAAGGAAAGGAATATCAAACAAACGAGTTTCATGAGGAGCGCCGGGTTCAGAAAGAAACGGTGTTGGTCTGGAGAAAAGTCCACGCCCCGCGGTCAACGGAGATGACACTGGGCATCAGCGGCGGCTGCTTGGCGGGGTTGTTGAAGTTGAGGTCGAAAGCCCAGTTGCGAGTGGGGGGGTTATAGACCGTGCCAGTGCCCGGCCAGGGGGCCGTGGCCACCTGGCTGTTGAACATGCAGACCATCGAGCCATTGTAGGTAAAGGTATAACCGCTCCAGTTTTCCAGGAACCGCGGAAAATTTTCGACGCCGCCGCTGTAGTGCGTGCCATCGGACGCAACATTGCCGGTGAGAAAAGCGGCGTTGACGGTATCGTTGGTCGCCGTCCGGCTGCTGATGTTGTTCGAGCTGTTCAGCGGGTTCCATCGGCTGGACAAAATGGTGACGGCATCGGAATAGACGGCGGCGGGGTAGGTCTGGGAGGTGTTGAAAGTTCCCATGTTGGCCGGGGTGCCGTTGGTGGAGACGTTGTAATTGCCGACGATGAACACCGGGTCCGGGGTGGCCACCCCGAGGCCTTGCGGAGGCAGGGTGACGCCATTGGTAAGCACAACGCCGGCTTGTGAAACGACATTGTAGTTGGTCGTATAATAGGGGGTGACGGTCACGCCCGTGATCCACTCATAACTATATCCGGTGATCAGACTAAATTGGTAAACCTTGGGGTTGACACTGAAGTTGGTCGAGACGCTGCCCATGTAAGTGCCGTTGGCCGGGTGGTTGGTGCTTTGGGTCAAGGTCGTGTTGGTGGTGATAGGGGGTATGAGGTTGGTCGCGCCACTGGCGGGGTGGGCCACGGTATTGGTGAAGACAATGTTGGTGGTGTAATTGTAATTAGTCGTGACCACCGCATTGCTGTTGGCCCGCATATCCGCAACATAGACCGAGTCCAGGTCCCCCGCCCGGCCTGCCGCGATGATGGCCGGGCGCAGGGTGTTGTTGGTCGCGCTCCAGGCGGTCAATTTCCCCACGTCAATGTCCGCGGTTTGGATGGTGATGCCCTGGCGCTGGTCATAAAATTGCGTGCTGGCATTGGTGCTCAGCCAGAGCGACCAGGCGGCATTGGAGATCACCGTGGCCTGGTTGTTCAACTGGACGCCGCTGGTCACGGTCACGCTGTTGTTGGAAATGAGCACGATCAGGTCGGCCTTGTTGTAGAGGTAGTTGCTCCCGGTCTGTGATGTGGGGGACGTCCCGGCGGGAGGAATTTGCAGGATGGCGTTGACGTTCTGGGACGTGTTGGTGGCCGCGCCGGCGGTGTTGGTGCCCACGGGCAGAATCAGGGGATTGACCCCGCTCAGATGGTAACCATCGAAGGTCGGGTTGCTGGTGGCGGGGCGGCTGGAAGGATCCAGCGGATTCTCCCCCAGGATGATGGAGCCGGAGGCAGAGACATCGTTGGAAAAGGTCAAAGTGACGCCCGAATTGGGATCCATATAGATATCGCCATTGCCATGCGTGAAGCCATTGATGGTCATGTTCGCTCCGGGGTCAATTTCCATCGTGTTCTGGAAAAAAATGGCGAACTGAAAAATCGGGATCGTCCCCAGGTTGACCTGCTGGCCCACTGCGGCGCCGATATGGAAATCGGTGGTGTTGTTCATGGCGGTGGAGATGATTTCGTAGGTCGCGCAATTCATAATCAACCCCTGATAGGGCGGCCCCAGCACCACCAGATTGGTCGGATTGATCAGGTTGACCACCACCAAATTGGTCTGCCCCGGCCCGGCGGTGAAGGTGTAGTTGGCCCAGTAGGGATCGTCGCTGGCAGTGGGGATGAAATTGGAATAAGTGGTGAGCTTGGAATAGACCAGCGGCGCCCCGTAGTCTTCATAATCGGCCACGATGGCCGAGAGGACCTTCTCGGTGGCGCTTTCGGCCGCATAGGTGGTGGCGTAAAACTCGTTGTTGCGGGCGGTGACATCGCCGGTGACATTGGACCAACGCAAGACACTGCCGACCACCAGCAGCGCCCCCACGGCCAGCACCATGACGATCAGCAGCGCCCACCCGCCGGGGGCGCGCCGGAATTTGACTGAAGGAAGGAGTATTTTCATGGCCTCATGCGCGGGGCAATTTTGGAGTTGATCTGATAGAAATCCACCGGCGAGCCGGGCGCGATCTCAATCTGGGGGTTTTGCAAGGCGGTGAACGACAGATAGACGCCAATCACCGGGTAAGGCGTGGCGTTGCTCAGAACGTTGCCCAGATAATCCTGCATGGTGAAAATATAGTTGTCGTTGGTGACGGGGTTGGCCGACACGATGCGGAAGTCGCCGACCGAGGTCCCGTCCCAGTTGGTGCGGTAGAGCGTGCTGGAAGGGGCGTCATAGTAGTAGAGGGTCCATTTGTTGGTATTGGTGCTGGCATAAAGTTTCATGGCGTTGCCGGCCTGGAGGTTGCTCGCGCCCACGTTGGTGAAGCCGGCCAGGCTGCCCGTCCCCACGTATATGGTGCTGGCGGTGCGCACATCCTCATGGAGCATGCCCATGCTGCGCCGGGAGTCGTCGCTGGTCAGGAGCCAGATTTCGCTGCGTTGCGTCATGGCCAGACCCCACAAATTAATGGCGATGACGGCGCCGAACACCATGACCAGCGTCGCGCTGGCAATCATCAGCTCGGCCAGCGTGAATCCCCGGCCCCGGCCCCTCCGGCTGCTCTGGGCAATCGTCGGCTTCATTGAATATTAGGGCCGCGCAAGACCGCGACAGTGTTGGTATAAGTTGCCAGGCCGTTGAAACCCCAGACGCAATCCACCCGGACCATGACATAGGGAGGATTGGCGGAAATCTGGGTGATCGTGGTGTAGTTGGTGCAGTTGATGACATTGGTCATGGCCACCGGCATTTCCAAATTCTCCTTGTCAATATTGGTCAAGGCCGGGTTAAAGATATTGGTCACTCCATAACTGGGAATCCAGTTGGCGAAGATCACCTGCTCGATCTTCTTGATCGCCTGCATGTTGGCGGCCAGGGAGCAGGCGGCATATTGCGACCGGTAAGAGCCGATGGAATAGCACTTGATCACCGCCGCGCACAGCAGGGCGGCAATGGCCGCGGCCATGACCACTTCGGCCAGCGTAAAGGCGCGCGCCCCGGCAACCCTTCGTCTCCGCTCTGGTAAGTTAAGTCTCATGCAACTGTCCAACACTCAAGCCACTCGTCAAAAGAGCGCCTTCGCCTTTTCTTTATATAGCAAATACCCTGCCATGTCAATCCCGCGGCGGCCTGCGGGCGGAGCTTCCCCGGCGGCCCGGCCCGCACTGCTTACAAATGGGACACGGCGGCCCGGCGGATTCTCAAAATTGCGCTTTCCACCGTGGATTTTCACTCTAACCTTGCCGGGATGACAAATGATTCGCCCAGCCCGCCGCTCTGGCCTTTCCTCCTGGTGGACACCTTGTTTCTTGGCGTGGCCGTGCTCCTGTTGGAGCTGGGCCACCGTCCCCTGCTCTGGTGGGAGGCGGCGGGCTTGATCCTCTGCGCCGCCGCCGGGGCGGGTGTTTTCCTGACTCCCTTCCTGCGCCGCAGCGCCAACAGCCAAAGCCTGGTCCAGGCCCAAAAACTGGCCGACGCCGCCGCCAAAATTCAAAAACTGGATGAACTGGCCAATCAAATCAGCAACTCCACCGCCCAATGGCAAGCCGTGCAGGACACCGCGGCCAAAACGGCGCAAACCGCCGCCAACCTGGCCCAAAGCATGGGCGCCGAAGCCAAGGCCTTCACCGAATTCCTGCAAAAAGCCAATGACGCCGAGCGCGCCCATTTGCGGCTGGAAGCGGAGAAGCTCCGCCGCAACGAAACCGAATGGCTGCAAATCGTCCTCCGCATGTTGGACCAGGTCTATGCCCTGTTCCAGGCCGCCTTGCAATCCGGCCAGCCGGCCCTGGCGGAGCAGATCGGTCATTTTCAAAATGCCTGCCGCGACATCGGCCGCCGCGCCGGAGTGGCGGTCCTGACCCCGCTGGCGGGCGAACCTTTCGATCTCAAACGCCATCAACTCATCAACGACGACGCCGCGGATGACAACGCCCTCATCCTCGACACCCTGGCCCCCGGCTACACCTATCAGGGCCAATTGGTGCGCCGCGCCCTGGTGCGATTGCAGGAAGCCAAGGCATCGGCGAAGAGCGCGGAAAAGACTTAATTCCCGTCCAACTCCACCGTCCGGCCAAGGGCGAAGAAATGGAGCCAGCGCCGCGTCACCGGCCGCCCGTAAATGCGGGCGATGGCCCGGGCGTAAAGGGACAGTTGCGGGCGGTACAAGCGCACCCTGGCCGCCAATTCCTCCTCCGCAAAATGATCCGTTTTGAAATCCAGCACCCAAATCTCCTCCGGCTTGACCACCGCCACGTCCATGACACCCTGCACGATGACGAATTCCTCGCCGTCAGCATTGAGCGGGTGGAGAACGGTGGGGCGGGCAGTCCCCTGCCCGCCGTCGGGCGATGGGCGGGGATTCAACCGCGCACCGCCTTCCCCCGGCGGGCAGGGGACTGCCCGCCCTGCCATCGAAGACTGATGCGTTCCGTCCTCCAACTTTTCCCCGCCGCCATGCAGTTCGTCCAATTCCGAGGGTGAAAACCGCGCGGTGAAGGCCAACTCGCGCCGCACCTGGTCGCGCTGCCCCAGCAACTGCCGGCCCACCGCCGACTGCCAAAAAGCGGCCAGCGCCTTGAAATCCAAACAGGCCGCCTCCGCTTCCGACAGGCTGCCCTCGCCCCGCAAGCGGGCGGCCTCCGCTTGCAAGCGGGCTGCGCTGCCCGTTTCGGCCAGCGCCACGCCCTCCAAAAACGCATGATGCGCCGAACCGGTTTCCGCCGCCGAAAACGGCCCGGCCCGCCTTTTGCCGCGCGGGTCCGGCGGGGGAGTAAACAATAATTCTGATTCCTCATCCTCCCCCTCGTCCAGGAGACGGCGCAGGGCGGAAACGGAAGTCTTGGCGGCGCGGCGGGTTGCCTCCTCGAAGCCATAGCGCCACGCCAGCGCCGCCCGGCCCCGGCGCAGGAACCGCCCATCCGCATCCGGCGCCGGCGGGGCGGGAGCGGTTTCCTCTTTCCCCGGCGCGGCGGCCGGTTCCTCTTCATCAATAATTTTCCACGTCAGCAGCGCATCGCTGCCGGATTGGCCGGCCGCCTGCGGGCCGAATTTCAGCACCAGCCAGGCGCCCAGCCAGTCCAGGAAGCTGCGGCCCGCCAGAATTTCCGCCGCGCCCAGCCCGCCTTCCGCCGCCTGCGGCCATTTGGCGGTGATGGCGCTGGGCCGGGCCGAGCCGCACAAGATCAGCCGGTCCGCCGCCCGCGTCAGGGCCACGTAAAGCAGGCGCAATTCCTCGCCGCAGATCTCGCGTTTCTGACGCCGTTGCGCCAGCCAATGCGGCAGGCTGGGATAAAACTGGGAAAGGCCCGGCGGCTTGACCTGCGGGCAGAGGCCCAATTCCTCGTCCAAAATGACCCGCCCGCGCGTATCCTCCAGGTTGAAGCGCTTGCCCAAATCCGCCAGCGCCACGATGGCAAATTCCAGCCCCTTGCTCTGATGAATGCTCATCAGGCGCACGGCGTCCCGCAACGGCTGTCCGGCCGGCTCGACCTCCAGCTCGTTCTCCTGCTGGGCCTGGACAAATTGGAGGAAACGGTAAAGCCCCTCGCCGCGAAAGCCGTCAAACTGCCGCGCCAGGTGGATCAAGCGGGCAACATTGGCGGCCCGTTGGGCGCCGTCGGGCGCGCCGGCCATCCATTCGCCGAAGCCCGTTTCCTCCACCACCTTTTCCAAAACCAGCGAGACCCCCGCCAGCCGGGAGAGGCGGCGCCAGACGCGAAAGCGCTGCAGAAAAGCATGGACCCGTTCGTGTTCCGGGTTGGCCCCCTGCCAGCGGAGCAGCGCGGCCCAGATGCGCCCCGGGCGTTGCGCCAGGCGGATGGCGGCCAGTTCATCCGCCGTCAATCCCACCAGCGGCGAGCGCAACACGCCCAGCAGCGGCAAGTCCTGCGAGGGATTGTCCAGGACTTGCAGCAGGCTGAGCAGGTCCCGCACCTCCAGGCTCTCGTAAAAGCCGCCGCGCACCGCCGCCAGCGGCACGCCCAGCCGGGCAAATTCCTTGACGTAGGCCTCCGCCTTGTGGCGCGGGGAACGAAGCAAAATCACCATGTCGCTCCAGGTCGCGCGCCGGGGCGGCTGGCCGGGAATGGCGATTCCCTGATCTTTCAATTCCATGAGCCGCCGCCCGATCAGGCGCGCCTCCATCTCGGTGTCGGAAATCGTGTCCCCATCGCCGGTTTCAGTCCCGCCCTCCTCCTCCTCCGGGTCGCCTCCGAGGCGGCGCAGGAGCAGCTCCACGCGCGGGGCGGAGGCCGCGCCGCCGGCGTGACCGGCGCGTTCCCCGGGGTTGCCGAAACGCAGCCGGGCCTGGTCATCGTAGTCAACCCCGCCCAATTCCGGGCGCAGGAGCGTGGCGAAGACGGCGTTGACGAAGTTGAGGATGCTCTCGTGACTGCGGAAATTGTCCGAAAGCCAGATCACCCGCGCGCCGGGCTGGCTTTCCCAGGCGCGCTGGTAGTCGAGAAAAATGCGCGGGTCGGCGAGCCGGAAACGGTAAATGCTTTGTTTGATGTCGCCGACCAGGAAACGGTTGGCTTCGGCGCCTTCGCGGCCCAGGGCGCAAAGGATCGCCTCCTGCGCGCGGTTGATGTCCTGGAATTCGTCCACGAAAATCAGGCGCAACCTGGCCCGCCAGTGCGCGGCGATGGGGCCGGGCCCGCCGCTCTCCCGCTCGCGCAGCAGTTGCAGGGCGAATTGTTCCAGGTCGTGAAAATCAAGGCCGCCGGCCTCGCGCTTGGCCGCCCGGTAAGCCTGCCCGAATTGCCGTGTCAAGTCGAGCAATGCCAGCATGGCGGGCGCGCTCCATTTCCAGTCCTCCGCCAGCGGATCGGTTTCCGCCGCCGCGCAGACGGAACGCAAAAAGCGCGCTTCGGCCAAAATGGTTTCCAAAGGCTTGCGCCATTTCGCCTTGATTTCCGCCGCCGTCCGGCCAATGGCTTCGAGGGCGGCGGCGAACTCCGGGCGCGACGGTTTTTGCGGGAGGCGGTCCAGGGCGGCGGCGCATTGTTGGGCGCATGGGTTCTCCGCCGGCTGCGCCCGCAAAACCGGGAGCCAGCGGTGGCGGCAAGTCTCCAGCTCCGTCATGAGCCAGTCCCGCCAGGGGCCGGGCGGGGCTTGTTCATATTGGGCGGCTTGGGTTTCAAACCACGCGGCCGGATCGGGCAGGGTCTGGGCGTAATGATGCAACCGGAGCACCAGCGCGCGCACCGCCAGGTCCGAGTCGCCCCCCAGCGATTGGATGGTTTCCTGGATGGCCCGGGCCGCGGCGGTTTCGCGGCTGTAGTTTTGTTGCAACACCGCGTCCAGCGCCTGGCGGGCCAGGAGTTGGGCGCGCTCCTCGGGCAGCACGATCATCTGCGGGTCCAGGCCCAGGGTGTAAAAATGCTCGCGCGCCAGCCGGAAACAAAAACTGTGCAGGGTGCAAATCCAGGCTGTTTCCAGCAGCGCCAACTGCTCCGCCACCCGCGGCGAGGGGTGGGCCGCGTGGACCGCTTCCAGCCCGGCGCGCAAACGCTGGCGCATTTCCGCCGCGGCGGCTTCCGTGAACGTCACCATCAAAACCTGGTCAATCGAGCCGGGATTTTTGGCCTCCAGCAACCAGGCCAGGCAGCGGTCCACCAGCGTGCGCGTCTTGCCCGCGCCCGCCCCGGCCACGACCAGCACATTGCCCCGCGCCGCGATGGCGGCCTGCTGCTGTGGGGTCGGCTGGCTCATTTAGCATTATTCGGGTTGCGGCGCGATTGCATGATTTAGTTTATGGTTATGCACCGGGGGAAAGCCAATCAACAATAATGGGACGAGACGCCTGCGCCTGGAGAGGAAGTTTTGGGCACAGGACAAGATTATGCACAAGCCGATGCTTGCGGAGGAGCGAGTATAGGCGTCTCCATAAACCCATCGCGCGCGCTTCCCCTCTCTCTCCCCGCTTGCGGGGAGAGAGCCGGAGAGAGGGGTTCTCTTAATCGTCGGACTCCTGCCGCGAAGAATTTTGTCCTGCGCCCGGAAGTTTTCGCCGCAAGATAACAAAGTTGACAAATATCGCACATTTGCGATGGTCTGATTCACGGTGATTGTATGCCGCAGACAATGCTGCTTTTCTATCAGGGCGCCGACGGGATTTCTCCCGTGTGGGAGTGGCTGAAAGAACTGGGAGGACTTTTATAGGAGACCTTGACGATGCGTAGTCAAAAACATGGGAAAAAATCCAGTGATGCCGTCGCTCTCATCAACAGGCTGGCGGGCCGCGACCAGGAGATGCGTGATTTGGTAGAACAGGAGGAGGCGAACCTCGACATCGCCCGAAAGATTTTTCAGCTCCGCTCCAAAGCAAAATTATCCCAAGCGGATCTTGCCAAAAAAGTTGGAACCACCCAATCCGTGATTTCGCGGCTGGAAGATGCGGACTATGAAGGTCATTCGCTGGTGATGCTCCGCCGCATCGCCTCCGCGCTGGAAAAGCGCCTCGAAATCCGCTTCCTGCCACACCGCAAGCTTCAGCCCGCATAAATAACGCTTCTTGGAAAGTGACGCGACTGCCTGCTACGCGCTCTCCTCCGCTTCTCCCTTGCCGAGTTGCCGGAAGGCATGGCTCCAGGGATCTATGCGGCAGATGCCTTGATAGACGCAGTGGTCGCAGGCGCGCACCGTTCCTTTTTGGAAGGGATTCAGCTCGATCTCCCCGGCAAAAATGGCGCGGCCCATCCGCACCAGGTTCTGTTCCACTTGCTCCAGCATTTCCAGGAAGGCGCCGTGCTCCATCGGGTCGGGGACATTGGCGTAGGGCTGGCCGTCCTTTTTCAGGCGGTAATTGAACTGGGTGCCTTTGGACTCGCCCCGGTTGTCCAGATGGGGCAGGGCGGCCAGATCGAAACGGCCGGAATGCTTGTAGGCGGCCTGCCAGGCCGGCTCCGCGTTCTCCAGCACCTCCTGGCGGGTTTCGCCGGGTTTGAAATTGCCGCGCAGGTTGATGTAAAAAACCCCGGCGGGTTTCAGCCGGGCCGCGCCGAAAATTTTCTCCGGATGGGGCAGGCGGCGCAGGACGCTCAGATAGGCCGGCAATTGCAGTTGCAGGCCATGCCGGAGGAGCAGGGGATCGAGCTTGTGCAGGCTCGATTTGTAATCCATCACCACCGCCAGCGCGTCCGGGCCGGCGGGGCACAGGTCAATCCGGTCAATCCGCCCGCGAAAAACCAGGCGCCGGGCCCCCCCCAGGTCCAGTTCCCACGCCGGCAGACCGCCTGCGTCCGCCGGCCCGCCAAACTCCACCTCCGCCGCGCGCGGCTCAAAATCGTATTGACTCATCCATTCCACCATGGCCGCGACGAAGTCCTCCAGGGCGCGCGTCATGCCGCGGGCGGCGAAACGGGACGGCGCCTCGGCGGCCAGCAGGCCCTCCTCGAATTGGGGAATCAGGCCGGCGCAAATTCCGGCCATGCGCCGGCGCGCTTCCGCCGCGGTCAACCCGTGCCAGGTCTTTTTCTCCTCCTGCAGTTGCTGGTGAAATTGCGCCAGCGCCAGGTGCTGGAAGGAACCCTTCTGCCGGGCGTCCAATTCAAACAGGATCCGCTCCTCCGCCTGCAAACCGGAATTGACGAAAAAGCGGAAGGCGCACGCGGCAAATTGTTCCATGCGGCTGACCGAGGTGCGCAGGGCCGGACCGTAAAGCCGCGCCGCCAGCGCGGGGGCAAGCCGCTCCGGCCCGGGACGGGAGGCGAAAAATTTTATTTGTTGACGCAAAGCGGCGAAGGCGGGCCAGGCGAGAAACTCCTCCAAACCGCCGCCGGAATTTTGGACGCGGAGCAGCCGGGGGATCAATTCGCAGGCGTGGACGGGCGCGGTCTCATCGGGGCCGGAGAAATTTTCGGTTTCGAGCCGCGGAAAAAGCTTTTGCAGATGCGGGAAAAATGGGGATGGATTGAGCGGCTCATCGTCCTCGCCGCGCTGGGAGCAGGCCACCACCAGCCGCCGCCGCGCCCGCGTGCAGGCGATGTAGCCCAAAAAACGCTCCCGGCTCAGGATTTGCCGCACGCCGGGGCCAAGCCGGAGGCCCCGCCCGCCCAACTCGGCGCAGTCCGACTCGGTCAGCAGACTGCGCGGCGGGGGCGGGGCGGGAAAGACGGATTCGTTGACGCCCAGCACCAGGGCCAGTTGCAAATCGGGGTTGCGCGAGCGATCCACCGCCCCGATCAACACCTGGTCCAGCGCCGGCGGAATCACCCCCACCGTCAGCCCGGCCAGGCCGGCTTCGAGAATGGCCAGCCATTCCGACAGCGGCAGGCGCTCGCCCGCGAAGGCCAGGGCCACGTCCTCCAGCCAGCCGTTCATTTGCTGCCAGACGGTGGCGTGGAATTGCGGATGGGAAAGCGGCCGCTCCGGGGCCTCCTGCATGTTGGCCAGGGATTCTTCAATTTGCAGTTGACTCCACAACTCCCGCAAGCCGGCGGCTAGTTGCGGGCCGTCCGGACGAAGCTGGCCGTTGCTGGAAAGGTTCTCCCTCAGTTGCAGAAAGGGCGCAACCCATTGCCGGCGCAATTGTTCGGCGATGGCCGTTTCGCCGTCTTTGTTTGGAAATGGTTTGGTCCAGGTTTCCCCTTTCCAGCCGCGGGCCAGCGCTTCGTTTTCCAGGCGGTCAATGGCCTCTTCGTCGCCGGAGACCAGGCCGGTTTTCAGCGCGCTGAACCAATCCTCGTGCCGCCAGTCAAAGGCCGTCACCCGCAGGGCGTTGCGCGTCAACTCGGCCAGCGGATGGTGGGCCGAGGGCTCGCGGCGATCCAGGAAAAACGGAATCCCGTACCGCGAAAATACCCGCCGCAAAACGTCGTGGTAGCCTTCCAGGCTGCGCAACAAAACCGCCGTTTCGCGAAAGCGCCCGCCCGCCTGCACATATTGCAGAATCTCGCGAGCGGCCAGGACGGCTTCGCCTTCGGGGTTGGCGCAGACGACGGCGCGCAACGAGCCTCGCCTCTCCGCGTCCCATTCCTCATCGGGAAAGGGAGCCGGCTGCGCCCAATTCTCTTCCAGGTGCCGCAAGACCGGATTTTCCGCAAACCGGCTGGACGCAGCCTGGCGGCGGAGAATTTCCGTCTTCAACCGCGCGCCCGGCACGGTGGAAAGTTTCTTCCAACAATCCTGCCGGGTTTGGGCGATACCCGACCAGATGGAAAGCCAGGAATCCGCCTCCGCCGGACGTTCGTCCTCCACGCAAAAGGCCAGGGTCATTTTTTGGCAGCAAGGGGCCAGCGCGGCCAGCAGGCTCAGTTCCTGCGGAGTCAATTCGCCGAAGCCATCCAGCCAGAGCGCGGAAATGAAAAGCGAGGATGGAGGATTGCCCCTTACGGTAGGGCGAGACTCCGTCGAGCCGTGGCTTTGCCCATCATTTTGCATTTTGCATTCTGCATTTTGCATTTCCAGACCGGTAGGGCGAGACTCCGTCGAGCCGTGACCCGATTGCGGATCGCTGTTTGCGGATGGATCGGCCGGCCGCTTTGCCGTTGACCGCCGCAAGGCCTCCGCCGCCAAGTCAAGCAGGCAATCGGCGTCCTGGAGATTTTGTTGCGCCAGCCAGTCCAAATAGCCGCGCTGGAGGAGGGCGAGATCGCGCAGCTTGCGCCGCAGAGGCTCGGTGAATTCGGGGCGGGAAGCCAGTTCTGTCAATAATTCGGGCGAGAACTCGCGCCGCTGCAACTCGCGCAGTTCCAGGCTCAGCTCCCGGGCAAAACCGGCCAGGCCGGAGCTGCCGTGGAAAATTTGCAGCTCGGCGCGGCGGCGGGCCAGAAGGGCGCGCAAGACCATGATGCGCCCCTCTTCGGAGAGCAGCGCCGGCCTGGGCTGCCGCAACTGTTTGAGTATGAATCCGGCCAGGCGCTCGAAGGAAAGAATGGCCAGGCGCGTGTAGCCGGCCAGGGCGGGATCGCCCAGGAGTTGTCGTTCCAACTGGAACGTGGCCTGCTTGGGGGCGAGGAGAATGAGGGGCGGCCCCTGGGGATCCTCCCGCAGCGCGGCGCGGATTTCCGCCAGGCACCGGAAAGTTTTCCCGGCGCCGGCCGGACCGAGCAGGAATCGCGCTTGCACCCCCCATTACTCGCCCAAAACGCCCGAGCGGGAAAGCAAAAACACGGCCCAACAACCCGACTCTTTAGCGACTTCTTCGGGGAGCGCGGTCGTCTCGCCCGCCGCGTTCGGCGTCCCGCCGAACGCTCTTCAGGCGCGGCATTTTCCGCTACGGCGAGCATTGGGCGCATCTTGACCCTGTTCATCGTTTTTGGGGAGCGCACGCGCCCTCGCGTGCAGTGGTCGGCGCCCTCGCCGGCCACATTTCCACTTGGAAAACTCGCGGCCGGAGGGCGTGAAACGAAGACTGACCGGCAAGGGCGCCGGTCAGCACACGCGAGGCGCCAATCGTGTTCGGTGTGGAAGTTGCTTTCCGGTTTCGCGCGCAGGTTTGGCGGGTGAAAAGTCACGGGATGACTGGTGGGTGGCGCTGGTTGGGTGGTCCGGGTCGTGTCAAGACAAAG
>JBEKVM010000112.1:0-17862 GCA_049513975.1 Verrucomicrobiota bacterium
CTACGTCTCCATTCAGGACGTGTTTAACAATGTCAGAATCTTCCGGCATTCGGGATGCGATATACGCTCACCATTTCTATGAGGGTTATACAAGCAGCGAATGAAAAAGTTCCATTCAAAACCACTGTCATCCGGTTAAGAGAGGCTGCGTTCACTGGAAGGGTTTGAATATGAGCGACTTGCAGTAGAAGGGGTCAAACCATACTTTTGCCCAATTATCGAAAGACGAGTTGGTCGAAAGGCTGACGGTGGCCGTGTTGGTGTTGATGCTTTCCCCTGATTCATTCGACTGCTATTATTATCTAACAAAATTGCGTGATTTACAAGCACTTTATACCGTTTCCAGTTCGTAACTGCACTATTGCCAAGGCGATTGGCGGCGGTCGCAGACCGCCGCTACAGTGCAAAAGCAAACTGGAAACGGTATTATTTCAAAGGGCAGCATCAGCGCGCAGTTTGCGGATATGCTTCATGTGTAAAGAAGCATGTTTAATGGAATTCCTTGATTTTCCTTGCTCGCGGAGGAAAATCTTCTGGAATAATAAAAAGAGTCAGGTCCGGAAATTTGCCCTTGACATACATCTAACCATGATGTATTCCACGAAGTCATTATGAAATTATCCACTCCTTGTTTCCGGCATTGCATCGCCCCCGGCCTCCTGCCGGGCGCTCTTCTCCTTCTCCTCTCCGGCTGCGCCTCTAGCCCCCCGAAGCCAGAAATCACCCACCAGCGCGGCTGGATCGGCGGCGAATTCCAACTGGCCCGGCCCGCCCGCTTCTGGCATTCCTCCGACGTCGTCAACGCCTTTCCCAAACCGCTGCGCTCCCTGCAAAAGGCCGGCGTCCTCGTCACCGCCCTCAGCACCAACACCCCGGCCTCGCTCGCCGGCCTGCGCGAAGGCGATTTGATCCTCCAACTCAATCATCAGCCCGTCACCAATTTGAGCCGCTTCCGCCGGACCGTTGATCAAACCGCGCCGGGGACCTTGCTGCCGGTGCAGGCCTGGCGCGACGGACAAACCGTCGAGTTCAATGTCCCGGTGGGCCGGGAAACCTTCCGACACCTGGGTGCCTTTGGCCTCGGTCTGTTCTGGGGAGATCTTGATTTGAGCTTCAACCCCGGCTTTTCCCTCATCGTGCTCGGGTACGATTCGCCCACCGGGGACCGCACCGAGCTTGGCTCCGTCAAATCCACCTATCTCCGCACTTGCAACTCCGGCAAATACGAGCCAACCGACGACGACTGGGCCGCCTGGCTGGTGATTCTGCGCCTCTCCAAAGCAAAGACGGTTCTGGCCCAGGAAAACGTGCTGCCGCCTGCCGCCGCCCCGCCCGCCGCCGCGCCGCGCTCACCCGTCGCCCTCGATCCGTAGAGACTCCGCCGCAGGCCCGCCGCACTCCCGCGACTGGAGCAGCGCGCGAAAACGGTGGCCGAGGTGTTCGGGATGAGTCAGGGTTTGAAATTGCCGGACCCGCGCGGCCGTCCATTCCTCAAAACCGGCCGCGTCCGCCAGGCTGCGCTGAAAAATCTCCGTCAGGAATTTTGCCTGGCGGACCACCCCCTCCGTGCGCAATCCGGCCTTCTCCCCCGCTTGCCGCAGCATGGAGAAATTGACGTGCGCGGTGATGTCCTGTTCGCCGGGGTTGGCCAGGATATTCCCGGAAACCTGATGCCCGGCGTAGGCGCGCAGGGTTCCGCCGGCGCGCTCAGGCTGAAGCCATTCCTCTCCGTCCAGGCCGTAGTCCAGCGTCAGCAGTTTGCCGCGCTCCAGGCTGGCGGCGGCGCGCTTCCACCATTGGATGGCGGCCGGGGAAACCTCGACGACGAATCCGTCGGGCAGCGCCGCTGCCACTGCCGCGGGAATTTCCGGCAGGCAGGCTGCCGCCTCCGATGTCACCGGCCCCTTTTGCCAGAAAAACGCGTTTTCCCCCCAATTTACCCGGCATTCCGCCCATTTTTTTCCCGCCGCGTCCCACCCCAACCTGTGCGCCGGCATGGCGTCGAGCAATTCGTTGGAAAAAATGACGCCGCGCACCGGGCGCGAACCCGGTTCGGCAAAGTCGCCGGCCCATTTCACGTTGGCGAATTCGTTCCCCAGTTTTTCCTCCTGCCAGGCGCGGCGGACGGGCGACGGCTCGATCACCCGGTATTCAAGGCCCGCGAGCGTATCCGGGCGGTGCCGACGCAACCAGCGCAAAATATCCAGCGCGAGCCGGCCGTCGTGCGCGCCCGCTTCCACAATTTGCCATGGGGCGGGCGGCGGCGGCGGGGCGATTTTGTCCAGCCATTGCGCGAATTGAAAGGCCAGCAATTCGCCAAACACCGGGCCGACGCTGACGCTGGTGAAGAAATCGCCGTGCCGGCCAATGGCCCGCGGCCGTTCGTAATAGCCGCAACCCGGCGCATAGAGGGCCAATTCCATGAAGCGGGCGAAGGAGACCGGCCCGCTTCGCGCGATCTCCTCCCGAAGGTCACAACCGGATGATTTCAATTCACTTTTTAGGGATGCCATTCTTAATCCTAATCTTAATCTCTCACGGCAGGATTAAGAAGATTAAGATTAGGATTAAGATTAGGAGCCTGAAACCGCCACGCAATAGAATCTCCATCTGCATCTTGCTTGCTTTTTATCGAAGTTGTGGCAAAATTTGTGCAGCAGCACCGCAATTTATGCATCACTGGCCAGGGTCACCAATTCTGGCGGCTTGGCTATGCAGTGAATTGAACGCAATTGACCCGAATCAAATTATGATGAACTCAAAAATGCTGTTGCCGACGGCAGTCGCACTTTACAGTCTGTTGACCCCCCTTAACCCCGCCTGCGCCCAAGGCACAGCGTTCACCTACAGCGGCAGGCTCGACGACGGCGGCAGTCCTGCCAACGGCAGCTACGATCTGACGTTCACACTCTTCAATGCCCTCAGCGGTCCCAGCCAGGTCGGGACAACCTTCACCAACACCGCCACGACCGTGAGCAACGGGTTGTTCACCGTGACGTTGGATTTCGGCAGTGTGTTTGGTGGCACGGCCTGCTGGGTGGAAATTGCCACCCGCACCAATGGCGCCGGTTCTTTCGCCCCCCTCACTCCGCGCCAGCAGTTGACACCAACCCCCTATGCCATTTACGCGGAGGGCGCGAGCGCGGCGGGAATTAGCGGAACGCTTCCGACGGCCAGCCTTGGCGGCGCCTACGGCAACCAGGTGGCATTGAACAACACCGCCAACCAGTTCACCGGCAGTTTTACAGGCAACGGCGGCGGATTGACCAACCTGAATGTGGGGACGCTGGGGGGAATGGCCTCGTCGAACTTTTGGCAAACCGGTGGCAACACAGTCGCGCCCGGCCAGTTCCTCGGCAGCACCAACAACCAGCCGGTGGAGATCTGGGCCAACAACCAGCGTGTGGCCCGGTTGGCCTATGCTTTGAACGCTGTTGACGGTTACAGCCCCAACCTCGTTTTCGGCCACAGCGGCAATTACGTGGGCAATGGGGTGGTGGGTGCGACGATTATTGGCGGCGGCAGCACCAATGGGCTGCCTTACCCTTCGACCAACGAGGTGATGGCTGACTTCGGCACGGTGGTGGGGGGTCGTGGCAACAGGGCCGACGGCACCTACTCAGTGGCCATGGGCTTCGTTTCCATCGCCAGCGGGAGTCAATCCACGGCCATGGGGGGCTCTTCTGCCACAGGAGATTACGCGACCGCGATGGGAGCTGCGGGTGCCGGTGGAGAATTCTCGACCGCGATGGGCACATCCTATGCTTCGGCAACGAACTCCACCGCGATGGGCGCCTCCACCGCCAGCGGGAATTCTGCCACCGCCATGGGCGCCTCCACCGCCAGCGGGGATGGATCCACCGCGATGGGCGCCTCCACCGCCAGCACCAATTTTTCCACGGCCATGGGCGGCTCGGCCACCGCCAGCGGATATGCCTCCACCGCCATCGGCCTGTTGTCAACCGCCGGCGGATATGCGGCCACTTCCATCGGATATTTTTCAAGCGCCAATGGAGATCATAGCTTCGCCGCGGGCAGCTATGCCCACGCCGACTACACCGGCGATTTTGTCTGGGGGGATTCAGTGCTGGGGGGCAGTGCGACCGGCCCAGACCAGTTCTATGTCCGCGCCCAGGGCGGCTTGCAGCTCGACAACTCCACCAGCATGTTCTGTGGGAACCAAACCCGCCAGATGCTCAACCTCTTTCAAAGCGACTACGGCATCGGTGTGCAGAATTATGTGGAGTATTTTCGCACAGGCTCGAAATTTGCCTGGTTCACAGGCGGCGTGCATAGCGATACTGAAGACGACCCAGGCGCAGGCGGATTGGTCACGATGAGCCTTGACCAGAATGGCAATCTGGGCGTAACCGGTTACACGGTTGCCACGGCCTATTATACGAGCAGTGACCGCAACCGCAAGGCGGGCTTGGAGCCGGTGGATAGCAAGACTGTTCTGGAAAAAGTGGCTTCGTTGCCCATCAGCCGCTGGCATTTTACCAATGAGGTGGCGACGACGCACCTGGGCCCCATGGCGCAGGATTTCCATGCGGCGTTCAACGTCGGCATGGATGATAAGCATATTGCGACCGTGGATGAAACCGGCGTGGCGCTGGCGGCCATTCAGGGGTTGAACCAGAAATTGGAAGAACGGAACGCGGAGATTAAAACGTTGAAAGAAAAGGCCGCCAAGGTGGATTCCCTCGAAAAACGATTGAACCAATTGGAACAAATCGTGCAATCTCTGGCCGGAAACAAATAGGGCGCCGAATCATGGTATCTTTATCCCTGCTTTGTAAACATCGCCAAAGTTCCCCGAATGCCTTCGGGGTTCGCGGACCTTGCGCCCCGGCTTTTCGCTCAACCGACAGATCGCCGAGATAAGCCAACCGTCTTTTCCCTGGCCGTTGCCTCAGCGCCCTCCTGTCAAAAAACCCGCAATTTGCCCGGCCGGGCGAATTCCTCGGCTTTGGCTTGCAGTCCCGGCCGGGTTTGGTAAAATGTTTTCAACCAGTTGGAAACCTGAAGGAAGCTATATGGCCCAAATTGACGCCTTATTCAATTTAATGTTCAGCGAGAAAGCCTCGGACCTGCACCTGTCCTCGGGCAACCCGCCCATCCTGCGCATCCACGGCGAACTGACGCGGGTGGATGCCCCGCCGTTGCAGGACGAGCAGCTCAAAGTCATGCTCTACGAAATCGCCCCGGAGTACAAAATCAAAACCTTCGAGGAAACCGGCGACGTTGACTTTGGTTACGAAATCACCGGCGTCTCCCGTTTTCGCGCCAATTTTTTCACCCAGAAAAACGGCATCGCCGCCGTCTTCCGCCAGATCCCCAGCACGGTGCTCTCGTTCGAGGACTTTGAAAAAGTGGGCGCGCCGTTCCCGCCCGTCTTGAAAAAGTTCGCCATGCTGCACAAGGGCCTGGTGGTCGTGACCGGTCCCACCGGCTCCGGCAAATCCACCACCCTGGCCGCCATCGTGGACTACGCCAACAAGAACCGCCGCGATCATATCATCACCGTGGAGGACCCCATCGAATTTGTCCACGAAAGCAAGAGCTGCCTGGTCAACCACCGCGAAGTTGGCGTCCACACCAAGTCTTTTGCCAGCGCCCTGCGCGGGGCCTTGCGGGAGGACCCGGACATCATCCTGGTGGGGGAACTGCGCGACCTGGAAACCATTGAACTGGCCCTGACCGCCGCCAGCACCGGCCACCTGGTTTTCGGCACCTTGCACACCCAAAGCGCCGCCAAGACGGTGGACCGCATCATTGACGTTTTTCCCGCCGATCAGCAGAACAAAATCCGCGCCACTCTTTCCGAATCGGTCAAAGGAGTCGTCGCCCAGAACCTTTTCAAGCGCGTGGACAAGAAGGGCCGCGTCGCCGCCCTGGAGATTCTGGTCTTCAACACCGCCGTGGCCAACATGGTGCGCGAAGGCAAGACCCACCAGATTCCCGGCATGATCCAGGTCGGCAAAAAATACGGCAACACGCCCCTGGACGATTCCATCATGGACCATCTGAAAATGAAGCGCATATCCCCGGAGGAAGCTTACGAAAAATGCCTCGACCGGAAAAAATTCCGCCCCTTCCTGAGCAATCCGCCGGACGAGGACGAGATGTAACCGTGGGGAAGGCCCGCATAGAATTTGCCTTTTCAAGATGATTGCCTTTAAATCATAAAAGTATGCGCCGTAGCGAACTGGACTATATATTGGCAATGATGCTGGGCCTGGACCGGCAGACCGAAACGGTCATCCGCCGCCGCCGGGATGTCTCGGACCTGAACTTCACCGTGGACAAGCCGTTGCAGATCGAGCAGGCGGGCGAACTGATCCCGGTCAGCTTCTATCCGCCCATCGAGAAATTGACGCCCTATCAAACCGAAATGATCGCGTTGAATTTGATCAACGGCAACCCGCGCCTGACCGAGGATTTGATCCGCAGCGGCTCCTGCGACTCGGCCTACAGCCTGGGCAACGAGGCGCGTTTCCGCGTCAACATCTTCTCCCAGCGCGGCAAGTTTTCCATCGCCCTGCGCAAGCTCAACACCAACATCCCCACCCTGGAGCAGCTCAAGATGCCGGCCATTTTTAGCGAGGTGGCCAAGGAAAAAACCGGCCTGGTCCTGGTGACCGGCGCGACCGGCTCGGGCAAATCCACCACCCTGGCCGCGCTCCTCAACGAAATCAACGAAACCAAATCCATCCACGTCATCACCCTGGAAGACCCGGTGGAATTTATTCATCCCCAGAAAAAAGCCACCTTCAACCAGCGGGAAATGGGCAGCGATTTCAGCACCTTTGCCACCGGCCTGCGCGCCGCCCTCCGCCAGGCCCCCAAGGTCGTCCTCGTCGGCGAAATGCGCGACCGGGAAACGGTGGAAATCGGCCTGAGCGCCGCCGAAACCGGCCACCTGGTGATGAGCACCCTCCACACCATTGACGCCGGCCAGACCATCAACCGCATTCTCGGCATGTTCGAAACCGAGGAGCAGGAGCAAGTCCGCGTCCGCCTCTCCGACACGTTGCGCTGGGTGATCAGCCAGCGGCTCGCCCCCAAAGTGGGCGGCGGCCGCTTCGCCTTGCTCGAAATCATGGGCGCCAACCTCCGCACCAAGGACACCATCATTCACGGCGAAAGCGAGGGCAAGAGCTTCTACGAAATCATCGAAGCCAGCCATACCTTCGGCTGGCGCAATTTTGACCAGACCTGTCTGGAAGCCTACGAACAAAATCTCATCTCCGAGGAAAGCGCCCTGCTTTACTGCACCAAACGCGGCGTGGTCTCCCGCAACATTGACAAGATCAAGAAAGCCCGCGGGGAAAGCCCCATCCTCTCCGACCTGCAAATGCGGCGCGAGTCTTCCGCCGCGCAAAGAGCCGCCGCCCAGCCCCCCGCCGCCACGTTCAAATTAAAGACCTGACATGAGCGAAGAATTTGATTTCATCGGCCCCAACGACCTGCCCGCCCTGGTGGCCATTACCAACCCGGAGGCCCTGGCGGCGGTCAAGAGCACCCTGGTTGAAATGGGGTACAAAGTGCATGTCGTCGAAACCCATCTCCAATTCGAGACGCGTTACAACCAGATCAACTACCAGGTCGTGGTGATGGAGGACATTTTCGCCGGAAACCCGCTGGAGGAGAATCCCAGCCTCCAGTTCCTGCAAAACCTGCCCATGGCCCAGCGCCGTTATGCCAACATCTTCCTCCTGGGCGGCGCCTATGAAACGCTCAACACCCTCCAGGCCTTCTCCCAAAGCGTCCATTGCGTTGTCAACTATACGGAAATCCCGATGATCGGCCAGCTCATCCAAAAAACCATCGCCGAGAACAATCTGTTCCTCAACACCTTCCGCGAAGTCCAGCACCGCGTTTACCAAAAAGCCCCCTGACCCCCGCGCCTGGCGCCAGTCGTGTCCTCATCCTGAGGTTATCTTTGATTCCTTTGATGTTGATCCTGGCGGGCTTGTGGCCGACGGGGAAACCTGGCTTTTCCAGAACCCGGTTTTGGAAAATCCCGGCGATTTCGACCGGTTTACGAAGTTGACAAAGTCCGGCCAAGATGACAGACTATTAAAGCATGGCAACTACAGCTACAGTGGAGCGTCCGGTTGAAAAACTCCAGGACGCCGAAGTGCGGATCGTGAGGAATATCCGTTCCGCTTTGCGGCAGGGCGCAGGGGAGGCAGATCCCGCGACCGCGGCTCCTCTGAATCTCATCCGATTGGCCGAAATTGCATTTTGTCAGGAATTCCCCGTTGCCAAGGCTGATAATCGCCTGGTCAATGCCGTGGCCCGGGGAATCACCGTGCGCCGAAAGCTGATGGAAGCAGAAGGGGGGAGCCTGTCCGCGGAAGAGGCGGCTCGATCCCTTGGCATCTCCAAGACCGCCATCTTGAAACGCTATCACAAGGGCCGGATCATTGCCTGGCGCGATGAGCGACAGAACGCCGCGCGCTTTCCTGTGTGGCAATTCAAAGACCACAAAGTTTTGGAAGGCTTGGAGGAGGTTCTCCAAATTCTCAATGCGGGCAGCCGGCTGGATGATTTCGGACGGATGCTCTTTTTCCTTTCGCACCTGGGCTTCCTTGGGAAGAAAAGACCCGTGGACTGCTTGCGGGCGGGAAAGGTCCACAAGGTCTTGCAAGCGGCCGAGGGGTATGGCGGATAATCCATCGCCTCGCCCCGTCAGACTGCCGCCGGCGGACTTGGGAAGGCAACAGCTTCCCCGCACCCGGCAGATCGCACGAGCTTGGTTCAGGGTGCATCCCCGTTCCTACCGCGCGATTTTCTTCGACCTCAAACCTGCGCATCGTTACTCGCATCCAAATTGCCCGTTCCCGATTCTATACGCTGCCATTGATCCGGAAACCTGTCTCTGGGAAGCCTTCGGCGACGCCGTTTTCGATGACGGACACGCCTTGCCGAAGACTCAGTGGGATGACTTGGTGCTATCGTTGATCCATGTGCCGGATCTCCATCTTTGCGATCTGTCCAAAACGACCACGCGCGGCGCCTTGACTGTTGACCTAGCGGCACTGATGAACGAGGACCTTGGTGTGCCCCAACAATGGGGCCTGGCGATTCAGATGCACCCCTCACAAGTGCCGGCCATCAAATACAGGAGCCGATTTACCGGCCATGCCTGTCTGGCGGTTTTCGACCGCGGAGGAATCCGCCAGCATCTCCGGGAAACCTCCCTGGGCTCATTAAGCCAGTTTGACCCAGCCTTGGCCTGGCTCACCAAACACCAAGTGACGCTGGCATAAGCGACACGAGCGATGACCTCACATGCCTGATCATCCTCTCGTTTACTTCTTGTATTTCTCGCTGGCGAGCCAGTAATCAAGAAGGTGTTCCTTCCTGGACCGAGGAAATGCGGTGGCCTTCTGGATGCAGGTAAACAGCACGGCAAGTGCGAGAAACGATGTCTGACATATCTCCCAGTCGGAGTCGTGGCGCCATTCAAACCCCAACTCCAATTGATAGCTGAAACCTTCGCGTGGGGGCAGGTTTAGCATAACGTCGAGAGTGGGTATTGGGTGCCCGCTCCGGACATGTTCCAACTCGGGCAGGACGAAGTTGGAGCAAGCATTGGCTTCAATAATTGTTCCGTTGAGCAATTTCTTCACTATTCCCCGCCAATCCCTGTAGATTTTTTGCAATGCATCAAGCTCTGGTTGATCATTGATTGCGAGCGTGATTATCACCTTGGATGGCGCCATGTTGAAAGGAGCTTGATTCTCTCGAAGGTGGAGGCGCCGATGCATGTCAAACTGTAGTTCTAGACCATAACAGCGATTAAGGTCCCCTTCCTCGTGGTTCTGGACCATTGTGTAGCGTTTGGTTTTGGCCAGATAATCGTCATCACAAATCAGGCGAAGCCCGCCCATCCGGTGAGAGGATGCCCAGAGTTGTGGATCAATTTGGACGTTGTTCAGTACCGGCACCGGGCAGCAGGATTGGGTATCACGCAGGAGTTGGGCGACGTCATCAACCACGACTCGGCCCACCGTTCAGCCACGGGATCCCCATCACTAAAGGCTGGCGGGAGGTTTTCAGCGTATTGGACGCTCTTCAGCATAAAATTGGTTTTCTACACTTTTTCTGCTTTTATTGTCATTTCCGGCAACAACGATTCTCTTGGTCCATGTTTGGAATGTTCCGAGAATTTCGTGGCTGAGTCAAGCGATGCGGGGCGTCAGGGCCATATGGTGTGGCGGCACTGGGGAAGCCGCAATTCCCAGGCCCGCATCAACGCCTCTTGTCAATTTAAACGCGGCTGCCCCGCCCCCGCCGCGTCCGGGCTTGACAACTTGTTTCATTTATACTATCCATATGGATAGTATATGAACGAATTGACCCCAGCGCAGCAACGGGTGCTGGATTTCATCCAGGCTGAAGTCCAAGCCGGCCGACCCGCCCCCACCCTCCGCGAGATGGCCGGCCATTTCCGCTTCCGCAGCCATCGCGCGGCGGCGTGTCACTTGCAGGCGCTCCGGCGCAAGGGCTTCCTCCAGTCCGAGCCCGGCAAAGCCCGGTCCCTGCGCCTCACCTCCCCGCTGGCCAAACTCCGCCGCCGCATCCTGGACATCCCCCTCTTCGGCTCCATTCCCGCCGGCTGGGCGCAAAGCCGTGAGCAGGAGGCCGAAGGTTGCGTTTCCGTGGACATCCAGAGCCTTGGCTTCCAACCCGCCCGCAACGCCTTCGCCCTCCGCGTCGCCGGCGATTCCATGATTGGCCGCCACATCTGCGACGGCGACATCGCCGTGTTTGAGCACGGACCGGAGCCGCGTCCGGGACAAATCGTGGCGGCGCTGATTGACCGGAAGAACACCCTCAAAACATTTCTCGTGAAGAACGGCAAACCGTTCCTCAAGGCGGAGAATCCGCGGTATCCCGACCTGATTCCGGCGGAGGAACTGGTCATCCAAGGCGTCCTCCGGGCGCTGATCCGAAAGGCGAAAGATTGAGAGGTTGGACCGCCTTTGACCAGGCCATGAGCGCATCCTTGGGGGCGCTGAGTTGTGATGCCGCCACGCACTATAGTTCATCTGGATGCAGACGCTTTCTTTGCCGCTGTGGAGCAGGCGTCGGATGTGAAATTGCGCGGCCAGCCCGTGGCGGTGGGCGGCGAAAAGCGCGGCATCATTGCGTCCGCGTCGTATGAGGCGCGAAAGTTCGGCGTGTACACGCCGATGCCGACCCTGCGGGCGCGAAAGCTTTGTCCGAAGCTGATCGTGCTGCCGGGCGATTTCGAGCGTTACGAGCAGTTCAGCCACTGGATGTTCGGCTACTGCTACGATTTCACGCCGGATGTGGAACAAACTTCCATTGATGAAGGCTACTTCGATTTGTCCTGTGTTCGGAAACCGCCTGTTGCAATCGCGCTGGCCATCCGCCGGGCCATCGGCCAAAAGCTTAAAATCACCGTCAGCGAAGGCATCGGCACCAACAAGCTCGTCAGCGCCATCGCCTCCAAGCTGACCAAGCCCGCCGCGTTCAATGAAGTCCCGCCCGGCGGCGAGGCGTCGTTTCTTCATCCCTTGCCCAACCAATGGTTGCCGGGCATCGGTCCGAAAACCAGCGCGCGCCTCAACGCCGCCGGCCTGGCCCAAATCCGCCATATCGCCGCCACGCCGCTGGAAATGCTCGGACTTCTTCTCGGCGATCAGGCCGCGGCCATCCGGCAATTCGCGCGCGGGATTGATGAACGCCCGCTGATTCCCCTGCGCGAACCGCAAAAGTCGTTCAGTGAACAGGAAACTTTCCCGACCGACGTGACGGACGAGGAATACCTCCAGGCCGCCTTGCGGCGGATGGCCGACCACTTGTTTGCCAAGGTGCGCCAGGAAGGCCGCAGCATCCGCACGCTGACGGTGAAAGTCCGCTACAACGACATGGCGGAAGATCAGGTCAACGAAAGTCTCCGCGAGCCGACTGACCTCGAAACCGACGTCTATGGCCGCCTGGGCGCCATGCTCGGCTCGGCCTGGAAGCGGCGCGTGAGTCTGCGCCTGGTGTCACTCAAGCTGGCCAACGTCTATGATGGCCGCTTTCGCAGCGAGCTGGCGCTGGAAGCATCAGCCCAACGGCAAAACGCACACTCCCGGCTGGCGGCGGTGATTGACGAGCTGCGCCGGGCACGGGGGCACACCGTCATCATGCGCGGGCATGACTTCCGGTTAAGAACCCCGCCCGCCGACACCGCCGCCAGCCTCACCAGGCAGGATTCGGTGTCGAATCGGGTGACGTTTGCTCCGGTGAAACGGGACGTCTGCGATTACGTTCCCCTCCGCGTTCACAGCCACTATTCATTTCTCGATTCAACGCTCTCTCCTGCCGCCATCGTCGCACTGGCCGGGCGTCATGGCCTGCCGGCCGTCGCGCTCACCGACACGGGCAACCTGCACGGCGCCGTTGAATTCGTCCAGGCAGCCAGGGAGGCCGGGGTGAAGCCAATTCTGGGCGCAGAGTTGCGCTTGGGTGACAAACCGCTGCTGCTTTACGTCGAGTCGGCGCCGGGCTGGCACAATCTCTGTCGCCTGCTCTCGCGTCACGCCGAGCGGGCGGCCACGGGCGCCGACGAAGCCTCGGTCGCCAACCAGCAGCGTTGCCCCTTCCGGCGCGAGGAATTCAGCGGACTGACGGAAGGATTGATTGCCGTCAGCCAGGACGCGCGCGTTGCCGAAATGTTTCCGCGCCATTTCTACGGTCTGGCGGCATGCCGCGACACCTCCGGCCATTTTCCCATGGCGGCCTGCCCCTCCATCCACTACGCCGCCAGCGAGGACCGGCGGAAATACGACATCGTGCAAAGCATCCGCACTCTGACGCTCCTGCGGCACCCACACCCGGACAAATGCAGCGGCGGCCGGCTTCATTTCCGCGCTGCCGCGGAAATGATGATGGCGTGCCAGGATCATCCTGATTGGTTGCGTCACACCCAGGAGATCGCGGAGCGTTGCGACTTTGACCTCCCCTTCGGCCAGCCGCAATTTCCGGCGTTCGCGCCGCCGGACGGCTCGCGGCCGGGGGAGTTTCTGCGGCGGCTCGTGCTGCAAGGGCTGCGCCAGCGTTATGGCAGGCAGGCGGACAAATTTCAACCGCAAGTGGCGGAGGAACTCGCCATTATCAACGACGTGGGTTACGAGGAGTATTTCCTCATCACCTGGGATTTCCTGCAGGACTGCCGCCGGCGCGGCATCGAATGGATTACGCGCGGCAGCGCGGCGGACAGTCTGGTCTGCCATTGCCTGGGCATCAGCGGCGTTTGCCCGATTCGATTTGATCTTTACTTCCGGCGCTTCCTGAACAAGGAGCGCATGGCCCTGCACAAACTGCCGGACATTGACATTGATTTTGCCCACGACTGCAAGGACGACGTGATCAAACTCATCTTCGCCAAATACGGCCGCGAACATTGCGCGGTGGTGGGCGGATTTTCGACCTTTCAGGCCAGAAGCGCCTTTGCGGAAGCGGCCAAAGTGCTGGGGGTGGCGGAGCGGGAAGTGAGGAAGTTCACCGATCACTTCCCGTGGAGCTTTGGCGGCGGCTGGATCCCCGATGAACCGGCGCCCGGTGGCGGCGCGGGCTTGGTGGAAATGTTGCGCGCCAGCCCCGAAAATCGCGACCTGCCCTTGGACGAGGAACCATACCGGACAGCCTTGCAAATGGCCGAGTTCCTCGATGGCGTGCCGCGCTATCCGAAAATGCACCCGTGCGGCCTTGTGCTCTCGCGCCAGCCCATGCACGAACTGACGCCGACCTTCATCGCGCACAAGGGTTACGCCACCACCCACTTCGACATGGACGCGGTGGAGGCCGTGGGTTTAGTCAAGATGGATATTCTCGCCCAGGGCGGCCTGGCGGCGATGCGCGACGTCAAGGCCATGCTCGACCGTCGTGGCATCGCCGCGGATCTGGACCGGTGTGTGGCGCGGCATAAATCCGACGGCCGCTTGTTGCTGGGCGATCCGCAAGCACCCGAGCCGTGGCAGGATGCCCAGGTTTGGGAGATGATTGCCGGCGGCAATGCCCGCGCCGTCCATCACATCGAATCCCCCGCCA
The DNA here is from genome assembly GCA_049513975.1 of Verrucomicrobiota bacterium. Taxonomy (GTDB): domain Bacteria; phylum Verrucomicrobiota; class Verrucomicrobiia; order Limisphaerales; family Palsa-1400; genus JBEKOF01. The sequence continues at coordinate 14,080 of JBEKVM010000112.1, forward strand.
TGACCAGCCTCTGCCGCCAGTGCCATGTGCGTGAGATTGACGGCCTGATTGCCATCGTCAGCGTCATCCGGCCCGGCGCGGCCAACCAAGGCAAGAAGCTGGCCTTCACGCGGCGTTATCAAGGACTCGAACCCGTGGCCTATCCGCATCCCTCGCTGGAGCCGTGCTTGCGCAGCACTTACGGGCTGGTGGTTTATGAGGAACACATTCTTCAGTTGTGCGAGGCGTTCGCGGGTTTGCCGCCCGGCCGCGCCGACCTCCTGCGTCGTGCCTTGAACAAGCAGAAACGCGCCGTGATTGAGGAGATTCGCGGCGAGTTCTTCCAGGCGGCGCGGGCGCGCGGCCACACGCTGGAGAAGACCGCCGAAGTGTGGGCGCTGGCCACCGGCTTTGCCGGTTACGCCTTCTGCAAAGCCCACAGCACCGCCTACGGTGTGGAGGCGTATCAGTCCGCCTGGCTCAAGCGATACTTTCCAGCCGAGTTCATGGCCGCCGTGCTGACCAATGGCAAAGGCTTTTACCATCCGCTGGTCTATGTTCTCGAATGTCATCGGCTCGGTTTGAAGCTTCTGCCCCCGTCGGTCAACGCACCCGGACCGGCCTTCGTGCCCCAGGGCGCTTTCATCCGCGTGCCACTGACGCGAGTCAAGGGACTCACCACGCGCACGACCGGGGCCATCCTTCAAGCTCGGGACCGCGGGCCGTTCGCGTCCCTGGCCGATTTCTTCCGCCGCGTCTCCCCTTCGGGAGAAGAATTGGAAGCGATGATTCGCGCCGGCAGCTTCGATGAATTCGGCGAAACCCGCACCCGCCAATTCTGGCAGGCCCGGCATCTTCTCAAAACCTTCGGGGCGGGCGTGGCGCCGGAGCAGGGCTGGCTGGTTCCCCCGCCTGGACTGGACACGCGGTCCGCCATCCCGCTCCAGGAGCCAACCCGCCTGCAACGTCTCCAATGGGAAACCGACCTCTTCGGTTTCGCCGTGAGCGGACACCCCCTCGAATTGTTTCCGGACATCGCCTGGGACACCTACTGCCCCGTCCGCCGCCTGGGCGAATTTATGGGTGACACCGTGACCGTCTGCGGGCTGGTCGTGGAGCAGCGCGTCCATCATCAGATCACCGGCGAGCCGATGAAATTCCTGAGCCTGGCCGACTGGACCGGCATCGTCGAAACCGAACTTTTTGCCCAAACCTACCAAAGTCATGGCCTGGCCACCCTCCGTTATCCCGTCCTGGAAATCGAAGCCCGGGTGGAACCCTTTGAAAACCAGCGCGGCTTCTCCCTGCGCGCCCTCCGCGCCGGCAAACCCCGCACCAGGTAATGCGTCAGCATGGGTGTGCCGGGAAAGGCAGGGCGGGCAGTCCTCTGCCCGCCGCACGACGGCAGTGCGACGTTAATTCCTCTGCCATGGCCGTCGGCGGGCAGCGGACTGCCCGCCCTACCACCCATGACGAACGCATTACAGACGCCCTCAAGGCGGGAGCGACAACGAGATGGGTTTCTCCCGCGCTGGATTCGCCCCCGATCGCGCGGCGCGGATTTTTGCCTCCAAATCCATCAGGCTGAGGCGGCGTTGCGCCGAGAAGGCTTGGGCGCTTTGCGGATAGCGGCGGACCAGCCGTTCCATGGTCTCGCGGCCTTTCTGGAGATCGCCCTGATACTTGATTTGCCAGGCCGCCACCAACGCCATCCACTCGGCGGCCTGCTCGGCGGAGGCCTCCGGCATGTTCAAAAGCAGTTCCATCTGCTCGATGGCCGCGCCAACCTGCTCCAGGCGTTCCGCCAGAATCCGGGCCAGTTCTTCCCGCACCACCATGTTGTCGGGGTTGGTTAGCAGCTTCTGCACACAGTCGTTGGCCCGGGCGGCCGCTTCTTTCCGCTCGGCAGGCGAGGCCGGGACGCTGGCGGCATGGTCGAGGCTCTGGCCCAGCGTGGGGAGCCGGATGGATTTGGGAGTGCGCCGGGCGATCACTTCTTCCCGGCTGGCGGGCAATTGCTGGATGCGCCGCCGGGCCATCCGGCCCATGTGGGTGTCCGGGAAACGCCGGCAAATTTCTTCCAGGGCATTCCGCGCCGCCACCGGGTCGTTGGCCAGTTGCAGGTGCCAGTCGGCCAATTGATTGAAGGCCACGCAAACCTCGGAGGCGTTGGCCGTCTCCTGCGCGCAGGTGTCGCGGATGATCCGGTCCGCCCCGGCCAGATCGCCGAAGTGATTGGCGTAAAGCCCGGCCAGCATCAACCAGCCGGTGAAGTCATCCTCCGATTTCTCCAATTCCTCGAGCACGGCTGCTTCGGCCTCCTTGTACTTGTCACCGTGCATTTTGACGACGGCGCGGTGATAGGCCGGCCCGGTTTTCTCACGGAAAGACAGCGGAATCAGCCTTTGCACCACCGGCCACAGCCACACCACGCCGGCCACACCCGCGGAGGCCGCGCCATAGCCCCAGAGAATCAGGGCGGCCAGCGGCAGGAGGAAAACCGACATTCCCAGCACGATGTCTTTGAATTGCTGACGGTCCTCCGCCTGTTGCCCAAGCGCCGCCAACAACCATCCCAAAGTCACCGTCGCCCAATAAGAACTGATGATGAAGAAGCCTATTCCCGCCACCTGGAGCCAGGCCTGCACCGTGGCGAGGCCGGGCGGCGCCGCCTGAATTTGCAGCATCAACGGGGGGAACGTCTCCGCCAGCCCGGAATTAAAAATCAGCCAGAGCGCCACCGGCGCGGCCAATCCCTTGACGGCCCAGAGGCGGAGCCAGCGGCGCAGCTCTGCCGCTTGCGCGTTGGGCAGCCGCCCCCACAAATTGGAGGCAGGCATCCAGACACCGGCAACGATCACAATGATGCCGAGCAATACCATCTTGGGATTTATGATAGACGATTTTCGCCGGAAGAGCACCTGCTGTTTTTGCGAGGGGGGCAGCCGCCCTTGGGGGTCTGGAGCCTGGTGGCTCCGTTTATCGAGGCTGCGGATGCCAAATCGGGACTTGAAGAATGCCATAAAATCGGCGAAGGTATGGTTGTGAGCGTTCAACAAATTCAATCAGCCCTGACCAGGCTCTCGCTGGAAGAAAAACAGGCGGTGCGCGATTTCCTGGACGATCTCATTGAAGATCAATTGGAGCTGGACAGTGGATTCAAACAGAAAATAGAGCGGGCCAAGAAGGAAATTGCCGAGGGGGTGTATTCTCGCGTTCGCCAACCGCAGCCGGACCGGTGAGCGCCGCCGGGCAAATCTACTCGCGAGATTTTGACGCCGATTTTTTCAGGTTGCCTGCCGAAGTCAGGACGCGCATCGAATCCGCCATTGACCGCCTTGGTTCCAATCTGGATCGCCACCCGCACCATCGGATGAAGGGAGTGGCGGCTTATCGCCTGCGCGTCGGGGATTACCGGGTCATCTATGATTTCGACCGGTCTAAAGGCGTCCTCCATCTTTTCGAGGTCGGGCACCGGCGCGAGGTGTATCGGAAATGACCGTCCCAGAAGAAGGTCAAAGGTGAAATTGCCGCGGAAACGACAATGAATTTGAAGTGGAGTGGCATAAGATTAAACATAGGCTTGGCCTGCCAGCTTGGCGACGGCGGAATCCGTGGCGGAGGCGGGTTGGCCGGTTTATTAGCGAACCTGCTACGCCATGCGGAAAGTATGCGATTATGTGGGACTGACCCGAATGGCGCTTAGATAAGACGTAGTTGTTTGAGTGACAACGGCTTGTGTCGGTTCGGGCCGGGCGTGTGTTCAAGCAGGATGCGGTGGGAGAGGCGACGCATTTTTTGCAG
>JBEKVM010000113.1:0-17823 GCA_049513975.1 Verrucomicrobiota bacterium
TCGCCACCAGCACAAAGCCCGCGACAGCACCTGTCCGGCTTTCCTGGAGAAAATGGGCCGCCGCGTAAATCTGGTCATCCGTTACTTGACCGGCGAGGTTGCTAGACTTTAGAGCAGCCCTGATACCCCCACTTTCACGGAAATTGATCTGGCTTCCCACCGATACAGAATTAGAGTTTCAGCTTCAGAATTAGGGCTGATTGCTGTATCCGGCGTTGCATTCTTATCGTGGCTTGGGCTGCGATGGCGTATGGCATTGAAAAATTCCCCAAATTAGGACACTACCAGGTAACCCATTCTCCCGCCCTGCCCCGCCCCGATTTTTCTTTGGAAATCCCCGAAACCGCGTATATTGCCCCCGTGAAATTCCTCACCAAACAGGAACAATTGGCGCTCTGCCTCATTTTTGTTCTGCTGCTGACAGGCTGGGCCGTCAAAACCTGGCGCGCCGCCCATCCCGCCGCCGCCGCCCCCCTCTCCCAAAAAACCTGATATGCAACCCCTGACTTTCGAGCAGTCCGTCAAAAAAATCATCGCCGCCGACCCGCGCTTTGACGCCGAGGCCTACTTCTTCGTCCGCGAAGCCCTCGATTTCACCCGCCGCGCCAGCGGCCGTCCCAGAAACCAGGTCCGCGATGTCAGCACCTCCGAGCTGCTCGACGGCCTGCGCCGTTACGCCCTGGAAACCTACGGGCCTATGGCCGTCACCGTTCTGGCCGAATGGGGCGTTCACCGCTGCGAAGATTTCGGCGAGATCGTCTTCAACATGATCGCCCACCATTGCGAGGGCAAGTCCGACACCGACAGCCGCGACCATTTCAAAAGCGGCTACACCTTCGACGACGCCTTCCGCAAGCCCTTCCTCCCTTCGCCCCGTGCCGTCGCGCCGCCCAAAGCAGTCGAAGTCTGATTCCGGGACCAACTCAAATTCAGGCGCCAAGGATGACCAAACGCCCAGCAACCCGCCCGGTCCGCCATACCTCCGCCACGCGGCGCGACGCCGGAAATCCGCAATCCGCCATCCGCCATCCGCCATCTGCCATTCCCTCCCTGCCCCCCGGCGTCCGCCTCCACACTCTCCACAACGGCCTGGTCCTCATTATCGGCGAGGACCACAGCGCTCCCGTCGTCTCCGCCCAGGCCTGGTGCCACACCGGCAGCATGATGGAAGATAAATGGCTCGGCGCCGGCCTTTCCCACGTGCTCGAACACATGCTTTTCAAAGGCACCACCTCCCGCCCCGGCAGCCGCATTGACCAGGAAATCCAGGACGCCGGCGGCCAAATGAACGCCTACACCTCCTTCGACCGCACTGTCTATCATATAAACGTCCCCAATACCGGCGCCAAAGTCGCCATTGACATCCTCTGCGACATCATGCAAAACGCCAGCCTCCCCGACGCCGAGCTGGCCAAGGAACTGGACGTCATCCGCCGCGAAATGGACATGAACCGCGACGATCCCGGCCGCCGCTCCGGCCAGCGCCTCTTTGAATCCGCCTACACCCGCCACCCCTGCCGTTTCACCGTCATCGGCTACCCGGAAATCTTCAACGAACTCAAGCCCGCCGACATCCGCGCCTACTACCGCCAACGCTACGTTCCAAACAACATGTTTATTGTCGTCGTGGGCGATATCCAGCCCCCCGCAGTCCTGGCCCAAATCCAGCAAGCCTTCGCCAAAACCAACGCCAGGGCCATCGCCCCCGTCGTCTTGCCCGCCGAGCCGCGCCAAACCGCCCCGCGCGAAGTCATCGAGGAAGCCCCCATCGAGCTGGCCCATTTCCACTTCGCCTGGCACATCCCCGACCTCCGCCATCCCGACATGCCGGCCCTGGACATTCTCGCCGCCCTCCTCGGGCACGGCCGCAGCTCCCGCCTCTTCCGCCAGGTGCGCGAGAAAAAAGGCCTCGTCACCGCCGCCGACGCCTGGACCTACACCCCCGGCGACCAGGGCTTGTTCGGCATGAGCGGCGTGATGGACGCCCCCAAATTCATCCCCGCCCGCGACGCCCTTCTGGCCGAAGTCCACCGCGTGCAAAATCAGCCCGTTCCCGCCGCCGAACTGGCCAAAGTGGTCAAACAATTCATCGCCGGCGCCCTCTCTATCCGCAAAACCATGCAGGGCCAGGCCCAGGATTTGGGCGCAAGCTGGCTCGCCGCCAACGACCTCAATTTCTCCGAACGCTACCTCGCCGCCGTCAAGCGCGTCACTCCCGCCGCCCTCCGCCGCGTCGCGCGTCAATACTTGACACCAGAAGGCCGCACCCTCTACGCCCTGCTTCCCGCCGGCGCCGCGCCCAAGCTGGCCGGGGAGGTCGCCGCCCTTTCCGAGAATCCCATCCAAAAAATCATCCTGCCCAACGGCCTGCGCCTCCTCCTCAAGGAAGATCACCGCCTGCCCTTCGTGGAAATCCGTTCCGTCTTCCAGGGCGGCGTGCTGGCCGAGACCCTGCAAAATCACGGCCTGACCCAGTTGATGACCAAAATGCTCCTCCAAGGCACCGCCCGCCGCTCCGCCGAACAAATCGCCCTGGAAATTGAATCCATCGGCGGCAGCATTGATTCTTTTGGCGGCAACAACAGCTTCGGACTCAACCTCGAAGTCCTCAGCGGCGACTTGTCAACCGGCCTCGACGTCTTCGCCGATGTCCTGTTGCATCCCTCCTTTCCCTCGGGGCCCTTCGAGCGCGAGCGCCGCATCCAGTTGGAGTCCATCCGCGCCCAGCGCGACCAGCTTTTGCAATCGTGCGGCCAGGCCATGCGCCGCGCCCTCTTTGGCGACACCGGCTATGGCCTGGATTCCTCCGGCACCGAGGAAAGCGTCCAAGCCGTCTCCCTGCCCTGCCTGGCCGCCTTCCACAAAAAACTGGTCGTCCCCAACAACTGCGTCCTCGCCATCTTCGGCGACATCCGCCCCGCCCAAGTCAAGGCCGCCGTCCAAAAATATCTCGGCCGCTGGAAGAAGACCGCCCCCGTCATCCCGGCGCTGCCCAAAACAACCGGCCTGGCTGAAATCAAGCGCGTCGCCGGCACCCGCGACAAAACCCAGGCCGTCATCGTCATCGGCTTCCCCGGCACCACCCTCCTCCAGCCCGACCGCTACCCGCTGGAACTGTTGCAGGAAGGCTGCAGCGACCTCGGCTCCCGGCTCTTCCTGCGCATCCGCGAAAAACTGGGCCTGGCCTACTACGTCGGCGCGCAAAACTTCCTCGGCCTGGCCCCCGGCTACTTTGCCTTCTACGTCGGAACCGCCCCCGACAAACTGGCCGAAGTGGAAAAAGAACTGCTGGCCGAGGCCGAACTCCTCCGCGCCGGCGGCCTGACCGCCGAAGAACTGCGCCGCGCCAAGGCCAAAGTCATCGGCCAGCGCAAAATCTCCCGCCAGGATTTGGGCGGCTACGCCATGAGCGTCGCCCTCGATGAACTTTATGGACTGGGCTTCCGCCATTTCGACGCCGAAGACGCCGCCTACGAAGCCGTCACCGCCGGGCAAGTCCGCGAGGCCGCCCGCAAGTACCTCACCCCCGGCGCCCTCGTCGTCTCCGTCATCAAGCCCCCCTGACCGCCCCCTTCTCCAATCCTGATCCTAATCATAATCATAATCTTTTTCTGAAAAGGCCCGGTGAGGGCACCGGGCCTGCAACAAATGCATGCTTTGCGAGGGAAATGTAGGCCGCGTGCCCTCACGCGGCGGGACTGGAGCCTTTCTTTAAACGGGCTGCTAAATCGTGGCGGCCTTTGGGCAGGACGGGATAAAACTATAGTTTGACCCGTTTCAATATACATGCTTTGCGGGGGAAATGTAGGCCGCGTGCCCTCCCGCGGCGGGACTGGAGCCTTTTTTAAACGGGCTGCTAAATCGTGGCGGCCTTTGAGCAGGACGGGAAAACTATAGTTTGACCCGTTTCAAGATACATGCTTTGCGGGGGAAATGTAGGCCGCGTGCCCTCACGCGGCGGGACTGGAGCCTTTTTTTAAACGGGCTGCTAAATCGTGGCGGCCTTTGAGCAGGACGGGAAAACTATAGTTTGACCCGTTTCACGCTTAAACGAGATCATCGGAAAACCATTTTCAAAGCCTCCCGTTTGCTTTCAAAACCTTGCGCTGGGTTCGCAGATATAAAACGCCAACACCGGCAACCAGACCAAAGAAAGCGCCCTTGACCGATCCGAGAAAGAGCACGACATAGATTCCCATCGCGGTGAAAGCGTTCGTCGCGGTGAAAGCGTTCAAGCTGAATGCCAGCAGAAAGGCTGCTGCGAACGCGATGCCGAAAACTCTCCGCGCCCTCGCATCGGTGCGAAGCGCCAGAAGCATTCTGCCGTGCTGGCTCTCTTGTTGCGGAGTTTCCGAAATCCCAGGCGCGTTCGTTGTCCCTTGGCCCTTTCGGATCTGACGCAGCATGATCACGGCGCCCATCGGTGCAATGAAAAAAGGCCACAGCGACCTGAATGGCCACGCTTCTCGCGAACCCGGCTGCCTTACGGAACCGGTCGAGTAATGAATTTTCTCGTCATCCAGCAGCTTGAGCGTGGATTCATTGGCCGCCGTCCACAATTCGACGGGCCTGTAGCCGCTAAAGTAGATTAGATCGGTCAACCATGTGCCGGTATTGCCACCCTTGTCCGCCGTCCACAAATTCCACCAGGCTGGCTTGCTCCCCACCGTCCACCTGTTCCACCAGGCGGGCATGTTGGCCGTCGCCCACAATTTGGTGCCCGGGTCATTCTCAGGCAAATGGAGCCACAGCGTTTTCGTCCCGCCCTCCTCCATAACACTGATCCAGGCATCTTTGCGCCCGATCATGATTTTTTGCGCCTCCGCATTGGTGAGATGCTGCTTCTCCTCCGGCCCAAATGTATGCCATAACATGCCTCCCAGAATCGGCGCCAACAAGCAGGCCGGACCAATCATCCCGAGCGATTGCCAGAGGACGAACCGTCTTTTCATCTCTCTTGGGGGCTCCTGCGCGTCTGTTTTCTGGATGGAGAATTCACGCCACCACCGGCGCATCCATATTGCCAGGGCAGCCACAATGACGACGTTAAACGAATCAAACAACAACCTATATAGGAACCTGCCAGGGGGCCAACCCGAAATAGGCACCATGAAATGCGGGGAGAACAAAAATTGGCGAATGATAAACCACCCTGCGAAGCCCAACGCCAGCGTGCGCCAGAACCGGATGCCATTCTCGCAGTGTCTCGATGATCTCGCCAGGGACCGGCTCATCCAATAGCCGGCGCAGCCGCCCACAAATGCCAGAAAACCGAGCAACGACCAATAAAGGACTATCCCGCCCACCGCAGCCAGCCCGGCCACCGTCTTGGCGGTGGAACTTCCTTTGACCGCCGCCCCCGCCGCCAGGGCCTTGACCGCGGTGGCCGACAGCGGCAAAGCTGCCAGGACGCCGACCGTGAACGCCGGGCCTGGGTTCGTGCTTTGCAATGCGCCTTCCACGAACGCCAGCGCCTGTTCCTGCAACAATTTGCGTCCGCGCGCCAGCCGCTGCTTCACCGCGTCCTCGCTCAACTCCAGCGCTGCGGCCACGCGCTCGATGGATTGATTCTCCCGATAAAACAACACCAGCGCCTCGCGATAAATCTCCGGGACGCGCGCCACGCAATGCCAGAGAATGGCTTGCTCCTCCTTGCTGATGGCGCGCTCCGAGGGCAGCGGTTCCGCCGCCGCCAATTCCTTGACCGTTTCCAGCGTTTCGGCGGCATGAACAGGCTCGTGTCCTTGCCGGCGCAGTTCCTTGCCGATGACAAACCGGGCGATGCCGCACAACCAGGGCCGCAGTTTCGACGGCTCGCGCAGCTCGGCCAGTTGCCTCCATGCCGCCAGAAAAGTGTCCTGCGCCAGGTCTTCGCTCTGGGTGATACTCCCCGTGGCGCAGTAGGCCAGGGAACAAACCAGCGTTTGGTGCCGCTCCACAATTTGGCGGAAGGCCTCGCGGCGCCCGCCCAGACATTCCGCCACCAACTCGGCATCGTTGGCTTCGGCGGCACAGTCTTTTTCGATTGTCATCATATTACCCTATAAGTACCCGAAAGGACGCCGCCGGTGACAAAGAAACGCACATTAGTTTTGACGCAAGGCATTGTTACGCCACAAACGCGGCGCATCTTAATGCCGCCGCCATGCGATTTGCCAATTCCTTCGTCCTGCGAAGCGGGGAGGTTAGGGCACGGGATTTCATCCATCCGATGGCGGTTGTATCAAGATGCGCCCCACAAACGGGGTGCTCAACTCACGTCAATGTCTGTCGGTTGCCTCGCTCTGTCTATGGGGTGAACACCCCATGCATTGCCACCCGCCCCAAAGCCCTGGAGCAGCCAGCGCACCGTCAAAGGGATCAAAGGTCAAGCTATAGGGCCTGTTGCCCAAATCGCGGAGTGCGACCGTCCTCGGTCGCAGCAATATCCAAATCCGCTGTTGTTCACAAATTCGCGCGCGCATTGGTCGTGTCCGGTAATGCTTTTCTCCAGTTTTCGATTTGGGCTACCCGCCCCATAGCTTTGCCCCCTGGCATGTGACCGTCGCATTTACACTTTGCCTTGACTCCAAAATCGGGGGGCAACTTCCCTGTGTCGCGCCCAAGAAACCATCGCGCGACAGCCGACATGCGAGCGATCCCCGAAAGTGCAACCCCAGAATCCACGCAGACCGCCTTTCTTGGTTTCACTTCGCTCCTGCAGATTCGCTGCCCGATTGGCCCAGCGTCAGCACCGCCAGAAAACCCGTCGCGTCAACCAGTTTAAAAAGTGAGAACTCACACTTGTATGTACGTCTGCGTCCGGCCCCTCCGGGCGGTTGCTGTCAAAGCCTTGACTTGCCGGCAAAGAGAATGCCCCTATGGGGAAAACACCCCATAGCGCACATCTGGCCGATGGCGTAAAAAGTTCAAAGTCGCTATGAAAGCGAATTTTGACCGCACTGCGAAAGTCCGCACCGTCGCTTTGTTCGGCGACGCTCAACTCGTCAGGCACAACAACGACCGATACGAACTGTGCGGCGGCTCGCCCGCCGACCAGACTGACGCCAAGGAATGGATCTCGCTCTTCCTTCACCAAGCCGTCGTGTCTTTTCCTCCACCCTCTCGCGACCTTGCTTTTTGTGAACAGGCGATGAACCTGTCACGGCTCAACATTTGCCACTCGGCACGCGCGGCTTCCCCATGTCACGAGACCCAAAAACCCTGGGTGAACGTCTCCCTAAACGAAGATTTGAACGGTCGCTTGACCAATCGCAAGCCTCTCCAAGAGTGACGTTTATGCGCACACTGTACTACGTGCTCCTTTTTGTTTGCCTGCTTCTCGTCCTCTTTTGCGTCAATTTCGTCCGATGGCTGGTCTCCAAGTCTCAGCTTGCGCTGCTCTCCCTCCGCCGATGGATTCCCCCTCGCAGTCGCGAATGGAGGAGAGAATCCCCCGTGAAGACCAGCCCATCGCGCCGGAGTTGCTGAAAGATGAACCGCTGCTCTTTTCTTCAATGCGTCCGTCACTTCGCTCCAGCGACGGGGTGGCAGGGTTATACCCCATAGCGTATCACCCGCCAATCGCGTAATTTCTCGTCTATGAACATCCTCATTGAAAACGCGGAGACCCACGAATTCCTGGCCAGCGACGGTCGTTGGACAAAGAAATCGAGCCTGGGCGCAAGTTTTGCCACCACGCGAGCCGCCCAAACCGCAGCCAAAAAAGAGCCGATCGGCAAGTTTAATATTGTTGGCCAATTTGACCGGTCTGAACAATTCTTCAACTTGGATTGCGGGAGCGACAAGGGTGCTTGATTCGGCTTGCGCGTGCTGTCATCGTTCTCCTTTCAAAGCCGGCAAGCGACCTCGCCTTCGACTTCTCTGTGTTGTTCATTCATGGCTGGCTGACCGGCGATTGGGACGGACCAAAAGACGAAAAGGCGGAGTCCGGCTTTCACCGAACCCCGCTTGAAAATCCAAATCGCTTAATAGCGACGACCAGCGCCGCCGCCGCTATATTCGCGGTGGCCACCGCTGCCGCCTGGGGCGCGTTCTTCACGCGGCTTGGCAACATTGACGGTGAGGGCGCGTCCGCCCATATCCTTGCCGTTCAGGGCATCAGTCGCCTTCTGCGCCTCCTCGTCCGTGCTCATGGTCACGAATCCAAAGCCGCGGGGACGATTGGTCACGCGATCCATTATCAGGGTGGTTTCGCTGACCGTGCCGTGCGCGGCGAAGGTGTCTCGCAGGTCATTTTCAGTGGTGTCGAAGGAAAGATTCCCGACGAATAATTTATTGTTCATAATGATATTTTACTGTCCGACAAACGGTTGCTTTTACAGACTGTTCCCGAATTGCCGGGTCTAAAATCATCACTGAACGACGTTCACCTGAAGATTCACCATGCCTTGAAAGAGACAAGCTATCTAACGGACAAAGCGAACATAACTGGTTTTGGCGAAATGGCAACAACTATCGGCAACTATCTTCCAACCCGATCCCGCCTTGGCCGCATGGTTTTGCCTCCATTCCCTCGTGCATCCTTCTGGTTTTCCCTTGCAGACACCGAGTGGCGGCGCAGCGGAGGTTTGTTTAATGCCGGGCGGGGTTTGGAAGGGGCGCATCTTGATACGACCACCATTGGATGGATGGAACCCCTCACCCTAACAACCCGTTACAGAACGCCCGGTGGGGGCACCGGGCCTACAAAATAGGCACGTTTTGCGCGGGGAAATGTAGGCCGCGTGCCCTCACGCGGCGGAATGGAAAACCTTTTTTAACGGGCTGGTAACCCTCTCCCCACTTCGTGGGGCGAGGGCCTTGGCAAATCGCATGGTGGTGGTATCAAGATGCGCCCGTTTGGAGGCAATCCCGGAGATTTATCTTGCTTAATCCAAAGCAAAGGCGCAGGCTCCGCCATGAAGAAAATCAAAGCTCCTCGCCGCATTGTTCAACCACCTTTGGCTGCCGGTCAACTCTGGCGTATGGCGGGCGCGGATCTTCGAGTGGGAATGGTTGGGAAATTACTTGTCCATTACAAATTGGGCAAGCCCAATGTCCTCCGCGTCCCCAATTCCTGCAATGTCATTAAAGCCATTGAGGCATACCTGAAGGCGAACAAGGCCGTCCTGGCTTAGTCCGGAAACTATTGACGAAAAGCATGTTGCCCATCGTTATTCGGCCAACCGATGCCGGCCGGCTCGATTCGCAGGGATGCGTGGAAGGAAAAAGGCTTAACCACAGGACGGGGCATTAGTGATAATAAAGCGGGTTCGGAGGTATTTCCCTGAGTTTGTAGGAACTGATGAAGTTCAACCCCATTTGGGCCGGTGGGGACGTTTTTGGCCGCAGGGGTCGTCTCTCCCGGCATGAATTGTCCATGGAATCGCAAATATGGGGAACGCAGCGGGGAGCATCCGCGCCGCGCGTGTGTTGACCGGCGCCCTCGCCGGTCAATATTGGTTGCGAGGATTCCCGACCGCGACGGTTCCGTCGAGCGGTCACCGATAGCTCTGCCCATTTGCGCGTGAACCCTGCCTGCCATTGCGCAGCATGGGGCAAAGCCATTGGGCGTGTTGCTCCAATCGCGGAGTGCGACCGTCCTCGGTCGCAGCATTATCCAAACCTGCTTCTGTTCACAAATTCGTGCGACATCGGACCTGTCCGGCAACGCTTTTCTCCAGTTTTCGATTTGGGCAACACGCCCCATTGTTTGACCGGTGGCAGTGGCATGGGGGGCATCCCGATGCAGTCGGGACCTGTCCCGCCCGGCGACTCGCCGGCCGGAATTCGAGAGGACCTCCTTTCCAAACCATGGCTTCGCCCATTTGCGCTTAAATCACGGCGCCCTTTGCGCAGGACGCGACAAAGCTGGAGTTTGACGTCTTCCACTTCCATCTGGTCAAACTCTGCCCGTGAATCGCCTCCGAAGGATTCGCTTCTTTTTGCCGTTTTTACCCGGCATGATTCGGGCGTCCATTTCCATATTTTTACCCCTTGACATACATAGCGCGACAATGTAGTATGCCCGCATGATTGAAAAAGAACTGGTTGCCGCCTCGACCGAACCCTTGATTCTGTCCCTGCTCTCCAGGGGTGAAAGCTACGGATATGAGCTGATTCAACAGGTCAAACGCCTCTCCGGGGACAAAATCAAATGGACGGACGGGATGCTGTACCCAGTGTTGCACCGGATGGAGGATAACGGCTGGATCAAGTCGCGCTGGGTGGAGATCGAGAACGGGCGCAAGCGCAAATACTACTCAATCAAAAAGGACGGCCACCAAGCTCTCAAGGTCAAGCGCGAACAATGGACCGTGATTTCTTCCGTTCTCGGCGGCCTATGGAAAGGACAAAATGTTTAACCTCGAACAATCAATCGCGGAATGGCGGCGGCAGATGCTCGCCGCTGGCATCAAAACGCCAGTGCCCCTGGAGGAACTGGAAATCCACCTGCGCGAGGAAATCGAGCGCCAGACCAAATCGGGACTGAGCGAAACGGAAGCCTTCACGACTGCCCTTCAGAAGATCGGGCAGGCGCAAATGGTCCAAAACGAATTCAAAAAGATTGAAGAAAAAAGGGAAGTTCTCGAACGTAAATTGCTCAAAACCCTGGCCGTGGTTCTCGCGAGTTCGATTGCGTTGGGCATCGGTTGCATGGTGCTTTCCAAATTCAGCTTTGTCGTAAAGATCATAGTGGGCATGGGGCTGGGCTTTGAGCTGCCGGTGATCCTGCTGGCGCTGGTCAAAAGCGGCATCCTGAATTACGAGAAAATGGTCGGCCTGCGCCGCTACGCCATTGTCTGGAATTGCATTCTGGGCGCATGGCTCACCACCCCTGAAATCCTCACCCAGGTGATCATGGCGGTGGTCTTGCAAGTGCTTTTCGAGGTTAGCGCCCGGATCGCCTGGTATTGGCAGCGCCAGGAGAACAAAGCACGAAGAAGCTAGACAATCCGCCACAGACTGCAGGTTATCCGAGGGGTCCGAGGGGTCCGAGGGGTCAAATTATAGCTTGGGCCGTTTGCGCTTAAATCATGCCGGCCTTTGAGCAGGACGCGACAAAGCTATAGTTTGATTTGGCTCACATTGACATGCGAATGCCCCGCCAGGGGCGACATCTTTGTAGAACCCAGACCAATCGGCCTTTCAAGCTCCGTTGGCAGCCCGTTAAAAAGGCTCCAGTCCCGCCGCGTGGGGGCACGCGGCCTGCATTGCCGTCGCAAAGCACGCATCTGTTGCGCCCGGTGCCCTCACCGGGCCTTTTTTAACGGGCTGTTAGGAGCGAAATCATCTGTGTCCTGTTCAAATCGCTGCCAATAACAACCCACCAATCCCGAAGGGATTAAATCACTCGGCCCAGGGTTGGCCGATTCCGAGAGGCAGGAGATAAAAACGCTGCGGATGGCCCAACCGCCGGGCGTTGGTCCTGGCCACCAGTAGGGTAAACACCCCATATCAACCGGAAGGTTTCGGCATTATTCTGTATTGAATGATGATTCGAAAGATGGATTGGTGTTCCGCGCGCTGAAGCAAATTCTCGCCCGGCATGTCGCGGAGGAAGCACCCTCGGCTCTAAACAGCCATGCTCTTGACCAACTCATGGTTTCAGCCATCACCCCGGGGCTCCCGCCGCTCCGACCGCAACATGGGTCAGTCCCAGTGGTCTCGGCGGAGGACGCGATTATCAATCGCTTTGAGCCGCTCCTGGTTCACTGCCCAAGGAACATAAAAGTCCTCGAAACCCTGGCCGAAGCCTACGCGCGGAAAAGAATGTTCGACCAGTCTTTATCCTTTTACCGGCGCGCCCTGGCAATCGCGGGAGGCAAAAATGCCGCCATCGAAGAGGCGATTGAGGCGACAACGCTGAAGAGATTTGACCTGGAGTTGAGCCAACTCGACCCGAAAGCGTCCGATCAAGCCGTCCAGCGCGAACGAATCCAGAACCAGCGGTTGGATTACCAATGGCACGAAATGGAGGAGGCCTCACAAAGGGACGACCACCAAGGTGCTGTTTCCGGGACCGCATCGGGTGAAGTTAAGACCTCATCGGGCTGCTGATCGTCGGAACACTCTGCGTCCAGAAAGGGTTGGCAGGGATGCATCCAAGCTTAAAGTGATTGTCGGAGTGGAGTAGCGGGATTATGGGCACGGCGGATAATCACGGCACAGCCACGCACAGTTGGCCCGCATATTTCACACTCCGATGGCAGCGCCAAAACAGTGCGCCGCGTGGGGGCACGCGGCCTGCAAACACGTCCGGCGGCTCCTGTAGGCCGCGTGCCCTCACGCGGCGTTTGGGGGTGTGAAATATCCGGGTTCGAGGTCAGGGCGCGGGCTTTAAGTCCTCCCAACGCACTGTCCACGAACCGTCGGTGGGAAAGCCCGGCGCGTTCCGCTTCGGCGCGCCATCCCAGCCTGCGGCCATCATCGCCACGGCATAAAGCAGCCCGCCATTGCCTGGCAAATAAGGACCGGGTCCGCCGGTGCAAATACCACGTTCGTCGTAATGATTCTTTGCAGAGGGATTGAGGAGCGCGTCAATAGCC
This sequence comes from Verrucomicrobiota bacterium, assembly GCA_049513975.1. Classification (GTDB taxonomy): domain Bacteria; phylum Verrucomicrobiota; class Verrucomicrobiia; order Limisphaerales; family Palsa-1400; genus JBEKOF01. Next base: position 12,531 of record JBEKVM010000113.1, read on the forward strand.
AAGTTAGGATCGCCCACCCGGGCCGCCGCCATGGCCATCCAGGGAAAATCCCAGCCCCACGTCGCGTTCCAATTCCATCTCCGGCCCACCTCCTCCACCGTGCGCCGGGCCGTGGCCTGATCCAGACCTTGAAACGGCGGCAACATTCCGGCGATCCCGATGTTGTCAACGTGGTCAAAAGTCCGCGTGGTGAAAGTGTCGGCACGATCTTCGCTGAAGATATAAAGACCGTCTTTTTCCGGCAAGGGCGCCAGATGCTTGGCCACCTCGTCCCAATGAGGCTCGCGCTCCAGGCCCAGGCGCCGCCGCCACTGTTGCGCCATTTCCAGTCCGACACGCCAGTAGCCAAGCTCGAAAATGGTATTCCTTCGTAAAGGGCTGACGCGGCCTTCACTGGCGGGCCAGACAGGGTCGAGATTGTATTGACCGGTCGCCGAATCCAGCGGCGGGTAATCCGCCATGAAGTCGGCGGTTCCAAAAACGAGGTCCTTCCACTTGGCCAGTGTTGCCGGCGACGGATGGAGCCGGTAATCAAGCTCGGCGAAGAAGATCGGGGGCGGCTCTCTCCAGAGCAGCGCCATCTCGGGAGGGAATCCGTCGTTGTAACCATCGGGGCCGGTCGTCTTGGGCCACATCAAGCCCAGGTAATCGAAATTGCCGGCAATGGCTTTTGCCACCGGGGCGACGCGCGAATAAATCGTGAGCGCCTTTTCCGCCATCGGCCACCGATCCCAAAGGCCGTAATGCGCCAGATGCCACCAAATCATCTCAAAGTGCCACTTGGCATGCCAGGGATCCGTTCCCGTCAGCCCTACCTCCGCCGGTGGATTGTCCCCCGCCGATTGCGCCGCCAGCTCGTATTGGGAAAGCACGATCCGGCGTTCCAATTCCATCCAGCGCGGATCGCTGCTCCTTGATAGATCAATGGCTCCGCCACTGTTCCAGAACGCCGGCCATGACTTCGCACACGCCGTTTTCACATCCTCAAAACCGATCCTGCTTGCGCCCGCCTCATTGGTTCCAAAGTGACAGGTAAAATCAATTGCATCGGTTCCCGCCCCGGCAGTGAGGGTGAAGCGATGCGGTGATGCGCCTCCACCAATGCTCCAACTTTCATTCTCGGACAGACTCTTGTTCCGCTCCTGTCCCGCAAGACGGTATTTGATCTCGAGATGTTTGATAAGACCCAACGCAGGATCGCCGCACAACGCATTGTTGGCGGTGACGGTTCCATGGTTCTGAATCGCCCCAACCACTTGCGCGGTCACATCGGCCCAACCCCCGCCGTCGGCCCCATAACGGGCACTTTTAATCTCCGGTTCAGCGGCCACCGACTGCCTCACGGTAAAGCCCCGGCCGTTTAGCACAACTTCGTAATGGGTGTCATCAATCGAGCGGTTGAGTTCGATCTGGTCCTGTGTTTGTCGAATCATCGTCGTCTGGTGACCTGCGGCCCGGGAGAAGTCTCCCAGCCACGCACCCACGTTTTGTGCTGGAGCCGGAAAATCCAGCATCATCTGCAATCTGCCGTCACGCAATAATGGGGATTCCACACGCACTGCTACCGTGTCGGTCTTGGGATCAACACAAGTTTGCACCACAACCGCTTGACCCAAGTAAGTAAAATGGCTCGTCAAAAGGCCGGTCCACAATTCGAGACGGCGTGAATCCACATGCACATCCGAACCAGTCAACCGGTCGCCCTCCTGGCCGATGAAACCAATCCGACCCAAGTTCAACGGCTGCGGATTCTCGCGCTCCCAACGCGCAATCGGCGTGGGATCTGGCGAGGTGACGGTCCTCAGGCGTCCGTGATCCGGCGTCGCCCACGGTCTGATCTCGCTTCTTGTCACATCCGACGGGAGCGGAAAGCTGTGCCAGCACCAGTGGCACATCGTGTTGCCTCCGACGGTTTCCAAGCCGGTGCCATCTGCGTTGAAGGCGAAATTGCCATTACCCAGGGGAATCTGGCCGTCGAGGCTGGGCCAGTTGATATCGTGTCGAGTCACCAGGGCATGCCGGTCAATGGGCGGCTGTGGGTCGGCTGGAGCGTTCCATCCGCTCCCGAGAAGTCCGATTAGCGATACGCAAAACAAACGCATTTCTCTCGATAAACCTCTCCGTAAATAACCGGATTGGTTTCATTTGGCTGTGCCATTCACGATGGTTTTTTCCTCATCGGGCGCCAAGCACGAAACAAACGGCGGCGGCAAGGATTCCAACCGGACTCTAGCGGCTTCACCCCTCCGCGGGCAATTTCTTTTTGAGTGTCAAAAGATGCGAGCCAAAGGAATTGCACCGCAGATGGACGCGGATGGAAACGGATAAGGCCGGAGAGAAGTCAGGGGAATGATGGTCAGGGGAATCATCCAGCAAACGCCTTCTTCCATTCCCCTGACAGACATTCCCCTGACTTTTGATTTCTTCCGGCTAATCGGAGGACCGGGAATCTTGTCAGAAATGCGCGATTTTTTCTTACAGTGGTACGGATTCCACGGATAAAAAAAGGCGCAAAAAGCTCCGTAGGAGCGGCCTCTTTGTAGTACCCGTCCACCACAACATCTCAAGCCCCGTCGCGGGCGGCATATTCAGTTCCGGGGCGCCGTCGCCTTGCCGCCCCCCTTGTAGCGGCGGTCTGTGACCGTCGCATTTACCCTTTGCCGTGACTCCAAAACCGGAGGGGCAACTCCCCTGTGTCGCGCCCAAACACCCATCAAACGGGTCACCCAAACCATACTCTTGCCCAATGTGGACTTGAATCACGGCGCCCTTTGCGCAGGATGGGACAAAGCCATTGTTTGATCCTTGGAACGGACCTTTCCTGCCGCATGGGTGGAATCCCGATGCAATCGGGACCCGTTCCGCCGCGTCTGTAGGCCGCGTGCCCTCACGCGGCGTTTGAACGTGTGAAATATGCGGCTTAAAAGGGTCGCGCTTTTTAACCCCTTCTTGCTTTCACTTCGCCCCTGCAGATTCGCCGCCCGATTGCCGGAGCCTGAGCACCGCCAGAAAACCAGTCGCCGTCAACCAGTTTAAAAAGTGAGAAGTGATAAACATTATTTTCCAATTACAGCCCACCAATCCCGAAGGGATTAAATCACTCAGCCCAGGGTTGGCCGATTCCGAGAGGCCCACCCTGGGTAACTGCATTCCAGATACACAACCCTGAAATGGTTGCATACGGCGCAGCCCGGCCGAACTTCTTCCGGCTTGGTATCACCGATTGTGATACCAAGGCGTCCGAAGGGGTTAAACTATAGCTTTGGCCATTTGCGCTTAAATCATGGCGGCCTTTGAGAAGGACGGGACAAAGCCATAGTTTGGACCCGTTCCACGCCTGGTCATCTTGGTTGATATTCATTCAATACACCTCATCTAACTCTCCACGACGCCTCTTCTCAAAGTAACTTTGGGAAAGCCCTTCCGGTTTGTCGTTATGGGGCGGTTTGTTTTGCTTATCGTCAAGGTTCGGCAAATTGTCCGGGTAACGCATCCATTCAACAAACATCTGCCAATTATTCTCTACGTGTGAGAGGATGTTGCCGATAACGAAACGGCGGCGTTGCTTTGCCGGTGGTTGATCCAAAGCTAAAACATCAATCAGCAGTTTGCCTTGATCGTTGAGTGCTTCAATCCTTCCGTCCTTGTAAACCCGCAAGCAGTCGCCCAGTGCAACGACACACGGGTCGGGCAGAATCGAATCGCTTTTCTGGCTGTTACAAGCCGGGCAGAGGTAAAGCAGATTGGTGTATTCGCACTTGAGGTCAGGTCGGATCGCTTGAGCTTCAAAATGGTCAATGTGCATCCTTTGGCGCATATCGCGCCACACTTCGCGTTCAAGACAATAGACACAGCGGAACGCGAACTCATCACGCAGCCAGTCGCGGAATTTACGATAGGTATTCCATCCACCAGGTCCGTGGCGCCGGACATGCGGCGTGGTTGGATACGAATACGGTTCTGGAATCACGCGCCCCGCCACAAACCCCTCCTCCGTAAATCTGCTTCCATCTGGGCAAGTTCCTTTAGCGAGGGTGATGAGAGCAATTCGCGCTTTAAACCGGCGAGCCGTTGCAACATCTGTAGTTTCGCTCTTTCCTCTGAAGTAATGGTTTTATCCCTCTTCCTTTCAATCAACTTGAGCCGGTGTTTGTTCGTCACCTCCCAATCTGCTGTGATGGCGAGATAGTCGGCCAGCGTTATTTCCTCGTCGAAGTGGTCAGGAAAGTAATGGGTAAACGTACTGTTATATGGAGGTGGGAGTGGACGGGCCCAACCGTCGAACATTTTCAGCAGTTGTCGTTGAATCGCCGCGGAAAGGCCGTAGGCGGCAAGCACGGCAGCATCCAGGCGAAGCACGGCTTCCATAACAGCGTCCGGAGTGGGCAGTTGGGTAAGGATCTCCGGCACAGTGAGCAAACGTTGCAATTCCGCGGCTCGTCGGTGGAGTTCGCTGTCTGGCTGCAAGTGCTTAAGGTCGGGCAACGGAAGCTGGTGCAGAGTTTCAATGTGATTGTGCCGATCCAAATCATGTTCGTAGCTGAAAGCATTTGCGACTGGTGAGGCAAGTATGGCAGTGATGGCGAACTCGGACACGCCTTCCTTTGGCCAGATCGCGAAGTATTGCTTCGTAAAGGCCAGTCCTTCCGCGTCAGCGAACGCAGCCAGTCTCCAAGGGGACAGTGGTTGAAAACGCGCTGCATTGCAGACCGATTTTCGTTTTCCCCAAGGCCTTTTGTTGGCGCGTGTGGTGGGGTCTTGGTCTTTGTCCAGCAAGGACAAATACCGAAGGCTGCGTAATTGAAACTGCGTCAGATTTCCGTTCATCTTCTCTGCACCATGACAAAACCCCTTCTTCTCCTTGTCTGCGGCGACATCCGTGCGCGGTTCTGTTTGCGACTTGCCATCCTTACGCGCGAACCAATTTACGCCCTTGTGAATATCTGTTACTACGTCGCCCAGCTTTAATTGGGTCTTAATTTTGGAGAACACAGAACCCGGCGGGAGCAGCCGCAATGTGAATCGCGTTCCACCGTTTGCTGGCGGCACAGGAACGTCCGCGCTACGTGCATCGCTGACGCGCCAGTCTTCGAAGAATCGTTCCACACCGTTCTTCCGCACCTCGGCGTAATGAATCAGGACGCTGCGACCTTCTGTTCGGAGGCCGCTATCAGCCCGTTAAAAAAGGGCGATTTTTCGTTGCCGGTTCATGAAGGCGAATGCACCGACCGCCACGACGGTTATCAGCCCCAGCGCAGCAATATCCCAAAGCAAGCTGTTGGGCCGCATTGTC
>JBEKVM010000114.1:0-17528 GCA_049513975.1 Verrucomicrobiota bacterium
CAGATGACGCAGATTCACGCAGATAAAAAAAGAATCAGAGTTCTTCCTTTCCCATCTGCGTACATCTGCCCCGTTATCTGCGGGCAAAGGTCTTTTCTTGTCTTCTCCCTCATTTCGTTCCGCCCGCCCGCAACGATACTTGCAGCAGGTTTCCCGCAACACCTGCCATTCCGCCGCCAGCGCCTCATTGCGCAGGTTCTTCCCCCGCCGCATCCAATAAGGCAGCTTGTAGTTGGACAAACGCAGCAAGAAATGGCATGAAAGGACATCGTGTGCCACAAACGGCTTGAAACGGCGCGAACTCATTCGGCACTTGGTATCGCATGGCTGGCAAATCTAACGGGTTCCTAACGGGTTCTAACGGGTATTCTAACGGGTCGGACCTCAAAAAAACCCTTTGTTTAAAAGGGTCCTAACGGGTTAACGGGTCCAGACCCCTGGAGACCCCGCCCCCCTGGCCGCGATGCTCCTGTCCCACGCCGTTTTCTGCGCGCGCCGAAAAGCCTTCAGAGAAAGACATTTGCCCGCAGATAAAGGGGCAGATGCGCGCAGATAGGAAGAGAAAGAACTCCGATTCCTTCATCTGCGTGAATCTGCGTCATCTGCGTCATCTGCGGGCAATTCCTGTTCTTTTCTTAATTTTGCATTCTGCATTCTGCCGGGCCTGCGGCTGCCTTGTTCCCAGTGGTGCAACGTGCCCAAGGAATTTTTTGAACCGCGATATACGCGAAATAGGCGAAATATCCAGACCTTTCCCCTGGAAGCTTTCGGCGTCCGCGTGTTTTGCTTATTTCGCGGTTTACCTTTGCCCACGGATTTCAGGATCACGGATTCGAAATTCTGCATTCTCCATTTTGCATTCTGCATTTCCTGCGCCCCACCACTCCATCACTCCACTCAGACTTGTCCCAGCCTCCAGCCTTCATCCTTCATCCTTCATCCTTCAGCCCATCTTCCACGGTGGCCGGTAGGGGCGCGTCATGAGTTTGCTCGCTTCGGGGTCGCCGATGATTTTTTCGTGTTTGGCGTCCCAATGGATTTTGCGGCCCACCAGCATCGAGATCAATCCCAGGTGGCCGGGGATGGTGGAATGATGAGCGGTTTCGACCGGCGTAATGGTCGGCTGGCGCGATTTCACGCAATCCAGAAAGTTTTGCTGGTGATTTCTGGAATGATACAGTTTGACCTTGCGCAGCGTCTCGGGCAAATCCCGCACGTCCTCCCATTCCGTATTGGAGGCTTTGAAGTGTTCCCGATCCACCCACACCCAGCCCTCCGTGCCGATCCATTTTGCGCCGTCCTTGATGTCGTCGTGTCCGCCGGAAATTGTCATGGCGATGTCCTTCGGATATTTCAGCTCGATGCGATATTTGGTGCAAGTATTCCAAATCGCGTCCGCGGCGGGAAATTCGCCGTGTCCTTCGACTTCCAACGGTCCGGAATTGTCGCAATCCATTCCCCAATGCGCGATGTCGCAATGGTGCCCGATCCAGTCCATCAACTGCCCGCCGCCGCAGTTGTAGTTCCAGCGCCAATTCTTGTGGATGCGGGCCTGGATGTAAGGCTCTTTGCGCGACGGACCAAGCCAGGTGTCGAAATCAAAGCCGTCCGGCGGCTGGGTCACGGCGGCGTCCCAGGCGGCGGTGCCGGGGACGATCGTCTCCAGGGTCACTTTCTGCGGCAGATCGAGCAGCGCCAGCTTGTCCAACAACGCTTTGCCCTGCTTGTCGTTGTCGCTATGGCCGCTGGGCAAACCCACTTCCACGCGGGTGATTTTGCCGATAAGCCCGTTGCGGACGATCTCCGCCGCCTTTTGAAAGCTGTCTCTGGACCGCTGCCAGGAACCGGTCTGCCAGATGCAGTGATGCTTTTGCACCGCTTGGACGATGTTCTGCTGCTCGGCGATGGTGCGGGCCAGCGGCTTTTCTCCGTAAATGTCCTTGCCGCGCCGGGCGGCCTCGGTGGCGACCAGTTCATGCCAGTGATCCGGCACCGCCAGCATCACCGCGTCAATGTCCTCGCGCGCCATCATTGCACGGTAATCGTGATACGCCTTGCAGTCCTCGTTTTTATAGTGGTCGTTGATGGTCCTGACCGCGCTTTGCAAATGGCCTTTGTCCAGGTCGCAGGCGGCGACCACCTGGCAATCCTTGGAGGCCATAAATGCTTCGGTGTTGTCAGGCCCCTGCCAGCCCCAGCCCACCACGCCGAGCGTGATGCGGTTGGAAGGCCGGGGGCGGCTGCCCAGGCCCACGGCGCAGCCGGGAACAAAAATGGGCAACGCCAGCGCCGCCCCGGCGGTGGCAATAAAACGACGGCGATTAACGCGGCGCGGGGAGGGGGCATTGGCGTCTTGTCCTTGTGGACGCGATGGAGAGTCAGATGACATAAGAGCAGTGTGAATCTGCGGCCGTTTGGCGGCAAGCAGAAAAAGCCGCGACAGCGGGAAAAGTCCGAACGGTCCCCGGAGGTGACGAAGAGCAAGAGTCGTGCTGGCGCGAACACTAACCATTTCCTGGCGGCAGCGAGAGCAATTTTAGACGAGCTTTTATTCCATATTTCTCTGGTTGCGGTCACCAACCGCATTAAGTTGGACGCTTGTCCATGGAGGACATCAGCCGCTTGCATGAAGATTTTTTGCGCGGGTGCGTGCGGACCAGGGGGGCCAAAACACGGGGACGCGACAGCGGCCCGGCTTGGCTTATTTTAGAGCAATTGCCTCAAACTGTATATGAGGTGAACACCCTATAGCCCAAAGCGGGGCCGGTGTTATGGTACCGTGTTGGAAAAGAATAATCGGAGAAAAATGAAAGAACAAACATGATGACCAGGAACCATGCAATCATGGCCATCTTCCAATCCCGCGCCGCGGCCGAAGCTGCCGTCAAGGAACGGCACGACCTCAATCGGCGCTGTCCACGATGACCTGAGTCGTTGCCATGAAAATCCTGCTCACCAGTGTGTGCCGTCCCATGGGGCCAAAATACGGCGATGCGTCGTCGGTCGGTTATGAATTGCTTTACCGGCAGGTGACGCGCGCCCAGGGCCTGTTCAGCCCGCGCACCGTCAACATCCATTTTTCCCTCGAATACATCGCGGAGAACCTCGACGCGCCCACGGTGGTGTTGCAATACCCCTCCAAGCGCGAACTCATCAAGGAGTTGAAGCAGGGCTACGATTATGTGGGCGTGTCCTTCCTCATGGCGGTGATGCACAAGATGAAGGAGACGGTCGCTTTGATCCGGCGCTACGCCCCGCGGAGCAAAATCGTGCTCGGCGGCTACGGCACCGTCCTGAAGGATGAAGTGCTCAAACCGTACGCCGATTATATCTGCCGCGAGGAGGGAGTGGCCTTCTTCCGCCGGCTGCTGGAGGAACCGCCGATCGCCATGCCCTACAAGCATCCGCTGATCGTGAGCTGGTTGAAGGTATTTGGCTGGAAGGTGTCGGGCACGGGGAAAATTTTTGCCGGACTGGGCTGCGCCAACGGCTGCGATTTCTGCTGCACCTCGCACTTTTTTTCACGCAAACACATCAAGCTGCTGCCGGAAGGCAGGGATATTTACGCGGTGGTGGAACGCTATCTGGCGGCGGACCCCAGCCTGGTGTTCCTGATCCTGGACGAAGATTTTCTGCTCAATAAAAAGCGGGCGATGCAGTTCCGCGATTGCGTCATGGCCGGGGGCAAGAGAATTTCCATTTTCGCCTTCTCCAGCGTCAAGGCCATCAGCCAGTACACGGTGGAAGAAATTCTGGAAATGGGGATTGACGGTTTCTGGATCGGTTACGAGGGCACGCGCTCCAATTATGCCAAACAACAAGGCCGTCCGGTCGCGGATATTTTCACCGAATTTCGCGAGCACGGCATCACGGTGCTGACCTCGATGATTGTGGGATTTGATTACCAGACCCCGGAAGTGGTGGCCCAGGAGCTGGATGGTCTCATGCGGCTCAAACCCGCCCTGGCCCAGTTCCTCATCTACGGCCCGGTGCCCGGCACGCCCTTTCACGAGCGCATCATCAAGGAGAACCTGCTGCAGGACGTTTATACCGACGACAAGGACCTGTTCTACCGGCGGGCGGACGGTTTCCGCACCATGATCAAACATCCCACCCTCTCGGCGGAAGAGATCGAAGCGATCCAGACCTGGTGTTTTGAGCAGGACTTTCAGCGGCTGGGTCCGAGCATCTACCGGGTGCTGGAGGCGCGCCTGCTCGGTTTGCAGAAAATGAAGAACTCGCCCAACCCGGTGCTGCGCGCCAAGGCCGAGTATTACGCGGGCGAGTTGCGCTATGCCTACCCGGTTTTCCTGGCGGGGCGCGTGCTCGGCCCCAACGCGGCCGTGCGGCGATGGATTGGCGATTTGGAGCGGCGCATTCATGCGGAGCTGGGCGCACCCGCCCTCGGGCAACGGCTCAAGTCGGTCCTGGGCGTGGCGGCGGCGTTGTGGACGGGGCTGACCTTGAAGCTGGACCTTTTTCAGCATCCGAAATTGATCCGGACCTCCTATCGGGTGCCGGGCCGGCGCTGGGGCGCGTTTGAAATGTGGGAGAAATTCCATGCCGCCTCGGCCTCGCCGGCTTTTTCCACCCAGGTGGAACTGCGGCACGCGACCAAGGAAGTGTGGATCCGCCTGGAAGGCGCCCTCTCGGCTTCCGATGCCGAAAAGCTGGGACAACGCATCCAGGACTCGCTGGCGCGGTGCAAGAGCAAACTGGTGCTGGATTTCAAGAAGCTGCACTGGGACAAAGTGGAAAATCTGGAGCCGCTGCGCGAAAAGCTGGCGGCCTACCGTTCGCGCATCCGGGTGGTGCTGCCCAAATTGTCCCTGGCCCATCCGGAGCTGCTTCTTTTGGCCGCCATGTTTCAGGCCGCCGCCACCGGTTGACGCGGCCGGAGGAGACAAGCGCGCCTCTAACAAATCCTGGGCAACTGCTCGCCGCTGGGCATGTCGAGAATCCGGCTGGCGCCGATGGCGTTTTTTAACACCACCAGCGGCGGGTGGCCGTCTTCGACCGCGCCGATCCTTCCGGCGCCCGCTCCGCCTTCGTGCTGCCGCAGGACGCGCAGAGCCATGTCCGCCTCTTTGGCCGGAACGAACGCCACGAACCGGCCCTCGCACGCCACCTGCAACGGGTCCAGCCCGAGCAGTTCGCACGCGGCATGAACGTCCTCCCGCACCGGCACGGCCTTCTCGTCAATTATAATTCTCCGCCGCGCCGCCTCCGCGATTTCGTGCAGCGCGCTGGCCAGGCCGCCCCGCGTCAAGTCCCGCAGGCAATGGATTTCCACCCCGGCGGCCAGCAGTTGCCGCACCAGATCGGACACCGGCGCGGAATCGCTTTCGATCCTGCCCTGAAACTCCAAACCTTCGCGCACGCTCATGATGGCCATGCCATGGCGTCCCAAATCTCCGCTGAGCAGCACCGCGTCGCCCGTCCGCACGCTTCCCGGCGCGATGACGAGAGCATGTTCGATCACACCAATGCCCGCGGTGTTGATGAACAGGCCGTCGCCCTTGCCCGCGTCCACCACCTTGGTGTCGCCGGTGACGATGCGCACCCCGCTGCGCTCCGCCGCCTCGCGCATCGAATTCACCACGCGCCACAGCGTTTCCATGGGCAGCCCTTCTTCCAGGATGAAAGCGGCGCTGAGCCAGAGCGGCCGCGCCCCGCTCATGGCCAGGTCGTTGACGGTGCCGTGGACCGCCATCGCGCCAATGTCGCCGCCCGGAAAGAACAGCGGCCGGACCACGTAGGAATCGGTGGTGAAGGCCAGCCGCCCGGCCGGGAAGGGCAGCACGGCGGCGTCGTGGCGGCCTTCCGCGGGCGCCTCGCCGAAAGCGGAAAAGAACATCTTCTCCAGCAGCTCATGCATTAATGTGCCGCCGCCGCCGTGGGCCAGCAGCACGCGCGGATACTGGCGGATGGGGATCGGGCAGGCAGGGGCGAATTCCGTTCCAGGCTTCATCGTTCACTTTGCCGGTTCGGCGGCCAGGGCGTGGAGGCGATAACGGTAATAAGCCGCGCAGGCGCCCTCGGAGGAAACCATCGGCGCGCCCAGGGGATGCTCGGGCGCGCAACCCTGGCCGAAGGCCGGACACTCGGCCGGTTTGATCCGCCCCTGCAAGACCAGACCGCTCAGGCATTCGGCAGGCTCCGCCGTGTTGCGGTTCGCCAGCCCAAACCTTTTCTCCGCGTCCAATGCTTCATATTGACTCCTCAGGCGCAGGCCGCTGGCGGGGATTTCGCCCAGCCCGCGCCATTGCCGCGGCACGACTTCAAACACCCGCCGGATCAGCGCGCGGGCGTGTTCGTTCCCCTGCGGGCGCACCACGCGGACGTACTGGTTCTCCACCTCCGCCCGCCCTTCCTCCAGTTGCCGCACACACATCAACACCCCCTGCAAAATGTCCAGCGGCTCAAAACCCGTCACCACAATCGGCACCCGGTATTTCGCCGCGATCGGCTCGTATTCCGCGCAGCCCATCACGGCGCAGACGTGGCCCGCCGCCAGGAAGCCTTGAACCCGGCACTCGGGCGAGGCCAGCAAGGCTTCCATCGCCGGCGGCGCCAGCACATGCGCGACCAGCAGTGAAAAATTCTTGACACCCTGCTCCGCCGCCTGATGCGCCGCCATCGCGGTCGCCGGCGCCGTCGTCTCAAAGCCCACCGCGAAAAAGACCACTTCCCTGGACGGATTCTGCGCGGCCAGCTTCACCGCGTCCAACGGCGAATAAACCATGCGCACGTCGCCGCCGCCCGCCTTGACCGAGAGCAAATCCGACGCGCTGCCCGGCACGCGCAGCATGTCCCCAAAGGAGCAGAAAATCACGCCCGGCCGCGCGGCGATCTCGATGGCTTTGTCAATCAATTCGAGCGGCGTGACGCAGACCGGGCAGCCGGGGCCGTGGATCAGGGTGATGAATCGGGGCAGCAGTTCATCAATCCCGAACTTGACGATGGCATGAGTTTGTCCGCCGCAAACTTCCATGATGGCCCACGGCCGCGTGGTGACGCGCGCAATCTGCCGCGCGTATTCGCGGGCCTTGGCCCCGTCGCGGTATTCGTCCAGGTATTTCACGGCCCGCCTTCCTTCAATTCCAGCAAGTCATCCATCTGGCGCAGATACTCGAAGACGGCGTTGGCCTCGCTCTCGTCCACGGTGCTGAGGGCAAAGCCGACATGGACGATGACGTAATCGCCGACTTTGGCCTCGGGCACATAAGCCAGGTTGACGTCTTTCTGGATGCCGCCGAAATCCACCAGGCCCGTGCGCGACAGAGATCCCTCGCCGGTCACGGTAATGATTTTTCCTGGAATGGCCAGACACATTGGGGAAGATTTTACGATCTGGGCGCGCGCAGGGCAAGGCTTTGTGGCGACGCCAGCCTCAGCCGCCCCGCCTGATTTTTCCACCTGATGGCAAATGCATCGAACACCATTCAAACTTCAATACATGAGTTGCATTTTCCGGCGAGCCCCAGTCTTCCAAGTTAAGATTCAGGGGAAATATCGGTAAATCTCCCGGCGATGCAGGCAACGCACGAACGTGACCGCCCCCTGCTCGAAAACAAAAACGACCCGATAATCGCCGAGTCGAATGCGGAAATATTTCCCCGTTGCCGCAAGACGCTCCAAGTTGGGAATCTCATGGAGAGTTCGGGCGGCTTCGACTTGTTCGATCATCTTCTGGATTCGTCGCAGCAGCCGGACATCGGTGACCGCAGACAAATCCTTGTCGAAGGATTCGCGAAAGATGGTATTCACGCCGCGCGATCGAGCCGCTGGAACACTTTCTTGCGACTGATAATCGGAGATTTTTCGCCGAGTTGAATGGCGCGAAGGAGGGCCACGTCCTCCAGGCTCTCGCGCAGGGCATCGCGCAGCAAATCCTGGCGTTCTGCCAAAACTTCGGCCACAGCGGTTTTAAGGAGTCCTTTCAAGCGGCGTTCTTCGAGGGCGGTCATGACGGCAATCTACGGAGAAAAAGCCTCCAAGTCAACAGGGAGACCCATGAGCGTGGCAACGATTTGTCCCAGGGCGATCCCGCCGTCATTCGGCGGGATGCGCTGAGGCCAGTAAGGCCGGAATCCTTCCCCGGCCAGCCGGGCGTCGGTCCTTTCGGTCAGATAGCGGTTCTGGAAGCAGCCGCCGGAAAGCGCCACCTGGGGGTGTCCCACTCGCTTGGCCACGGCGACGATGACCTCGGCCAGGGTGTTGTGAAATTTGGCTGAAATCAATCCCACGGGAAGCCCGGCCTTGATGTCAAGCAAAATGTCCTTCAGCATGGGACCCCAGTCCGCCACCAGCACAGGCTCGCCACGTATTGCGTCAGTAAGCGGTGGGCCGGGAAAGGCAGGGCGGGCACTCCGCTGCCCGCCGTCAGGCATTGGCAGAGGAATGAACGTCGGACTGCCGTCGTGCGGCGGGCAGGGGACTGCCCGCCCTACCAGCCATGACTGACGCGTTTCCGCGCCACCCGTCTGGTCCTGGCAGGCGATGGCAAACGAATAGGCTTCATCCGTCTGGAGGCCGGCAACGGCAAACTCCAGTTCCATCGCCGCCTGCCCCTCAAACCGGACGATCTGCCGCAGCCCCAGCAACGCGGCCACGCCGTCAAACAACCGCCCCGCGCTGGAGGTGAGCGGGGAGTTGAGGCCGCTTTTCAACATGGTGGCCAATGCGGCCGGCGAGGGCGCCGACCGCCACACGCGAGGGCGCGTGTGCTCCCCGGACGAGTGGTCCGGCGAGGAATTGGGATCGGCCGCGGCAAAGGATTGCATGGGCGGCAGATTGCTCACGGTGAGCGCATTTTCTCCAAAAAGCTCGTAAAGCATCCCCAGCGCCGCCCGGCGCGGTTCCTTGACGGCCTGTTCGCCGCCGGCCAGGCGGAACTGCCGGAAATGCGCCACGCGCCGGCACGCGGTTTCTGTCAGTAAGAAAAATTCCCCGCCCCAGACCGTCCCGTCCAAGCCATGCCCCGTCCCGTCCCAGGAAACCCCCAGCACCGGCGGCGCCAGTTCGTTTTCGGCGGCGCACGCCAGCACATGGGCGATGTGATGTTGCACGGCAATGCCCCGCGCCCCCGCCTTCCCGGCCACGAGGGTCCGGGCGAATTGGGTCGAAAGGTAGCCGGGATGGCAGTCATGCGCTATCCGCCCCGGCTCGGCTTCATAGAGCCGCTCAAAATCGTGGATGACGCGAACAAAAGCCTCGTAAGACTCCAGTGTTTCCAAGTCGCCGATGTGCTGGCTGACAAACACTTGCGGCCCGATGGCCAGCGCCACCGTGTTTTTCAAATGTCCACCCACCGCCAAAACCGGCGGGGCGCCGTCCAGCGCGGTCGCCGGCCTTCCCGCCGTCAACCGCAGGGGCAGCGGCGCATAACCGCGCGCCCGCCGCAAGACCTGCTCGCGTCCCAGCACCACGCGCACGACCGAATCGTCCATTTGCCGGACAATCGGCCGGTCATGCACCAGGAACACGTCGGCGATATGGCGGAGCCTGTGCAGCGCCTCCTGTTCCTCAATGCAAATGGGTTCGTCGCTCAGGTTGCCGCTGGTCGCCACCACGGGAAACTTCAGTTCGGCCATCAACAAATGGTGCAGCGGGGAATAGGGCAGCATCACCCCCAGGTTCGGATTGCCCGGCGCGACGGAGGGCGCCAGCGCCGCCGCGCGCCTTGCCAGCAGGACGATGGGAGATTCGGGCGACACCAGCAGGCGCGCTTCCATGTTCGACACGCCACAGCCGGCGCGGACCGCCTCCAGCGCTGGATACATCACGGCGAGAGGTTTCTCCTCGCGCTGCTTGCGTTCCCGCAGACGCCGCACCGCCTCTTCGTCGCGCGCATCCACCAGCAACTGGAATCCGCCGACGCCCTTGAGCGCCAGAATTTTTCCCTCGCGGATGGTTTTCGCCGCGTGCAACAAGGCCGGGTGATGCGCGGCCAGCACGGCGCCGCGGGCGTCCCACAATTCCAGGTGCGGCCCGCACTTCGGACAGGCATTGGGCTGGGCGTGGAAGCGGCGGTTCTCCGGGTCGCGGTATTCCTGCGCGCAATCCGGGCAGAGGGCGAACCGTTTCATGGAGGTGTTGGCGCGATCGTAAGGGAGCGACTCGACAATGGAGAAGCGCGGCCCGCAATGGGTGCAATTGGTGAAGGGATAGAGATGCCGCCGGTTGCGCGGATCAAAAATCTCACGCCGGCATTCGGGACAGGTGGCCAGGTCCGGCATGATGATGGCCGTCTTGCCGCCGCCGGTGGCGCTGGGCCGGATTTCAAAACCGGCGCAGCCCGTCGCATCCAGCCACCAGCATTCCAGGCTCTGGATGAAACTGCGCGGCGGCTTCTCCGTTTGCAGGCGCGCGAGAAATTGCTCCAGGCTGGGGCGCGGACCTTCCGCTTCGATGAAAACTCCCTGGCTGGAGTTATTGACCCATCCGGCCAGGCGGAGTCCCGCCGCCAGGCGATGCACAAAGGGGCGGAAGCCGACCCCTTGGACGGCGCCACGCACGGCAATTTTCAAGCGCGTTGTTTGGACACTCCCGCTCATGAGAACTGAAGTTGATTGAGAATTGGGGGCCGTTTTGGCCCGCGAAACACTAAAACTCTATTAAAATGGTAGAGTAGCTGAGTTTTTGGAGGATCGGCACGGTGGCGAAAAAAAACACCTTGATTTGGCTTGACCAGGCTTGACCGGGCTTGACCGTGAAAACTCATTTTTTCATGTAAATTGTTCATGGAAAGGCACTTGAGATGTTTTTCGGCAAAAAGCCTCAAAACGCGCCGAGAAAGGCACTGTTGCAGCGCAGGGATCATAAAGTCTAGTGATTGGGTAGAGTATTGGATGATTTCAGATGGACGCCCACGGACACGGGCTCGATCTCCGCCACCTGACTCTGGCTTCTCGACTCTACGTTCCTTACACTCACAGCTAAAGTTTATCAATTAAGTGCGGGTTGTCAAAGGAAAAGTGCGGAAAAGAGCGGTTTTTTGCAAGGCGTTAATCATTAGACACTTGCGCAGCTTGATCGCCCCAAAGCGGGGTGCAAGACGGGCAGAACGGCCGGCGGCGAAACAGGAAAATGAACTACGGACCTGGCGCGACGGGCGCGAGGCCAGCGGGCGGCTATTTGTTTTTCGGCTTGAAATCAAGCCAGGCAAAATTCATGTTGCCTTCGGTGAGGACGTGAAGGGTCAAAACGCCCACTCCTTTGGGGAGCTTCACTTCGGCCATGTTGGTCAGGACATTCCAGTGGTGCCATTGCCGCCAGTCCAGGGGGTCCCGGGTATTTTTGGTTGAAACAATGTTGATCGAAGAAACCAAGGGCCTGCCGTTTCCATCCAGAGAAATCGTCCCGCCTTTGTTGGAGGTGTATAACAGATCAACGGTGTAAAGACCGGCACGCTCAACCGCAACGGTCATGTTGAACCATTCGCCCGGCTCCGTCCAGCCAACGTAGAGCTGGTTCTCGGGCGGCGGCACCAGGTTGTATGGATTATTGTCAATCTCATCGTGGAATTTGGTGTAGGACGTGTCAACGCCTTCTTTCATTCGAAACTCGTTGAGATAGGTCCCGTTGGCGGGATTGAGCTCCCCGCTGCCGTGGTTCACCGCATCCGCATCGTGATAGGCGACACCTTCCCCGCCGAAATCATAACAGGCGCATTGCACGCGACCGGGAATTTTCTGCGGACCTCCCGGATACTTGCTGTCTTGGAAGGGCCTTCCCTTATAAGCCTGCAAAAACCCGTCTTCTTTCAGATCGGCGGACGCACATCCACCCAGATAAAAGCCGCCGGTGAGAATCAAGGACGCTGGCAGAAGCCATGGAAGTTTTGTTTTCATGATGTCACCTCAGGATGATTCAAAGCCGGGGCGTCACCGGCACCAGTTCGATGCCGCCGGCATTGGGATCCAGGTTTTTGGCGTACTTTTTATCCAAGGAATTGTTCCAATGGCCGGCCGCGCCCCCGCCGGCCCTGGCGGAGGTGCTGGCGTAGTTTATCCCGCCGGACCGGCCGGAAACCGCGCTCCAGAAGTCGTAGGAGACGCATTCCTCGGCACAGCCGTCCAGCGACATGATGAAGCTGGACATCTGCCTGCCGTTAAAGGGCGACAGGGCCACGCCGTTGAAAGGGGCGCCATCCAGCTCGGGGCTGGGATACATCGCGTCCATGGCCCACAAAACGACTTTGCCGCCGAAATTCGCGTTGGTCATATAGGCGGTCAGCGCGCTGTCGCCGGGATGGCCTTTGTTGTCCTGCCAGTTGGGCAGGATGCCGTTGATGCCGTAAAAATTCTTGGATCCGAAGGTGATGATCTGGCCGACGTGGCCTTTGAGGAGGGGCTGGCAAACCAGGTAGCGCGCCTTGTAAAAACAGGCCGCTTCCGCGTTTTTGACATCGCTGTTGGGGAAAACGCCGTTGATGTTGGTGGTGGTGACGCGGCCGTTGTTGCCGAAATAGTCAACCACTTTTACGTTGGGGAAGGCGTTGTGGATCGCGTTGAAAATATTGTCCGTCACGGCGCGGCTCGGGTCGCCTATCCAGATGTCCGCCTGGGGAACGCCGGCGTTGACCAGGCTTGAGACCACCGCGAGGCAGGTCTGTGGGTTGGCGTTCATGGCATTGCCGTGGTCGGCGGCCGGAGCGGGCGAATTGTTCTGGTTGATTTTGATGGCGATCATGTCCCCGGCCTGGTAGGCCGTGCCAGGGCGGCCGTGGCCGTCGTTAAACCAGCGGAATATTCTGTCCCAGCAATCGCGGTCATCCTTTCCGCCGGAAAGCGCCGCGAGGCCCGCCGCAAAGGACTTGTTGTATTCGGCCTGTGGATTGACGGCCGGGTCCCAGTAGTTTCCCGCGCCAGTCCATTTTGCCGCATTGGGGTTATAGACCCACGCCACGCGGCCGGGGAAGATCCCCTTGCCGGCGCCGACAGGAGCCGCCGCCAAGGCGGGACGGGAGTCATTGGCAATAAAAACACCCAGCGATGCGATGGATGCCACAAAAAAGAGGCCGGCCCGGAAAAGCCTTTTGTTCCGGAAAAGCGACCTGGCCTTTGCGGAGGAGAAGGCATAGCCCGCCAGCGCGGCGCAATACGCCAGGAATCCGATCCGGATGGGCGCGGCGGCGCGCAGGCAGGGATAAGCCGCGCGGGAAGGCTTTGGAATGACACGCAAAAGATACCAGAGGCAGGCGGCTGATCCGGCCAAAAGCAGGGCCCATTTTGGCCACGCGCTCCTGTTAATGCCCAGTAACTTTCCGGTCCTGGGGCATCGCTTAAATAAATTTGAAGAAAACATGCCGGCGCCTTTTTGAACAGGGTTGACAGCGTGACCTTGAACGTCATTTTATATGACAGGCAATAATGGTAGGGAACGGGAGGCCGGAAGGCAAGAAGAAAAAGCCGGAACTTGAATCAAGCGGGAATAGGCGGAACGCGCAGCTCCGATTGTTGCCGCCAGCCAAAAGGGGCCGCAGTCAAGACGCCGGTCTTATTCTGCCTGGCGCGCTTTGGGCTTGACCTTGCTCCATCCGTAAAGTTTCACCGGCAGCACCAGGTTGGTGCTCCCATCGGCCCGGAACTTTTTGTCGGTGAGCAACTGCCCGTCCGCGGAGAAAAAGGTGTAGCTCACATCGCCCAGCGTGGTGAACTCGAAATGGCCGTCGGCATCGGTTCGCGCCGTGAGCATGGGCAGTTGAAAGTGTTCTGAATCAACCGCGCGCACCTCGGCGTCGGGGATGGCGCAGCCGGTGCCGGCCTCCACCACGCGCCCGGC
Organism: Verrucomicrobiota bacterium; assembly: GCA_049513975.1. Taxonomy (GTDB): domain Bacteria; phylum Verrucomicrobiota; class Verrucomicrobiia; order Limisphaerales; family Palsa-1400; genus JBEKOF01. Next base: position 13,789 of record JBEKVM010000114.1, read on the forward strand.
CAGAGTCCGCCCGCGTTTGAGCCGGATTGTCTGCGGCTGGGAACCGAAGTCCAGCTTCACATTCTCAGTCATCACGCCCGGCGCCTTCACTTCCACCGAATACTTGCCAAGTTCGGGCGTCGTGTTTTCAATCTGAAACTGTCCCTTCTCATCGGTGAAAGCGGATTTCAATCCGAAACTGCCAGCCCCGGACAGTTCGAATGAAACTCCCAACTCGGCATCCCGCAGAGGCTTTCCATCCGCATCCAGCACCACGCCATCGAAGGTTTGGCCGGCCGAAAATTGCAGTTCGATTTCCGCGTCCGGGTTTGCTTCCGTGAGTTTGACGGGCTTGCTCACACAAAACAAATTGCCGCGCCAGGCGTGAACCTGATAGGTCCCGCCGAGCGGCAGCGGGCCGGAAACCCACCGTCGCGGGGAATCGTCAGAAAAACCATCGCTGCCACCACCGAGCAAAGCGGCCTGGTCAAGTCCCGGCGCGCGTTTCAATTCGCTCACCCCAAAAAGCAAGCCGCCCGCCGGTGTGCCGTCGGCATTGCGCGCCTTGGCATAAATCGCCCCGGCCGGGACGAGCGGAATCTCGATGACCTGCGGGCCGGGGCCGTTCGTCACTGCAATGGACAACAGGCTGCCGTTGCCGTTTTGGGCAAAGCGGTTGAACCAGTAGCCCACCATGCGTGTGGCTTCGATGGAGGTCTGCCCGCCGATGGCGATTTCCGCGCGCACCTCGCCGTTGGTAATCTCCATCTCCACGGTGTGCGCCGTGAGGTGGTTTTTGTCCAAATTGTCCGGGATGGTCACCGACACCGTCCCGCGCGGCGGCACGCCGGACGGATGTTTGAAGCGGAAAACCACCTCGCGTTTGGGCACATTTTTCTCCTCTTTTTTGGGTGACTCAGTCAAATCCACAACCCAATCTGGAATGGGCGCGGTCACCTCGCGTTGTTCCCGATAACCTGCGCCGCTCAACGTCACCGGCCCCGCGACGACATTGGTGAATTGAAAGGTCGCAGCGCCGTCGGTGGCGCGCACCGGCACCCATTCGCCGTTTCCCCAACTGCTGCCGTCAATCACGTCGGAATAAGCCCTGTAAAACACAGGGTAGCCGTCGTTCCATTGCAGGCCGTGGAGACTGCCGATGACGCGTCCGCGCACAATGAGTTCCGGACCGAGCTTGACCACAACGTCCTTCGCGCCGGCCACCGCCTCCAGCAGCACCGATTCGTGCCCCGGCGCGCTCACCCCGAGCCAGAATTTTGTGTCGCGCCGGAGCTGGTTGACCGTGAAGCGGCCGTCCGCATCGGTCCGCGCCAGCAGACGCAGCGCATCGGTCCATTGGTAATGCGCGTTCGCCGGTCCCCCCTCGTGTATGACCCTCAAAGTCGCGCCGGGAAGGCCTTCGCCCGTGGCTTTGTCCACCACCCGGCCGGCAATGGTTCTGCCCGGTTTCAATTTCACTGCCAGCGCCTGCCCCGCGCTCAACCGCTCGAAACGCTGGTCAATGAATTCGTAGCCCGGCGCATTCACCGTCACAATCAACGGCTGGTCAATGCACAGCGGCAACGTCGCGCGCCCGGCGGCGTCAGGTCTGACATCGCGCGAACCCTGCATGTGTTGGCCGCCGGTGCGCATGACAAATTGCGCGTGCAAGGCTGCGTTGGTCACGGCCGCGCCGGAATCCGCGTCGCTGACTTGGAGCGAAACTTCAAACCCGCGACCCAAGGTCAATTCGCCGGCGTCAACAAAATAGGTCGTCCTGCCGTCGAACGGCCCGGCCAGCGCGGGCGCGCAGCCTTCAGCATCCGCCTCGATCAGGATTTGGCCGGATCCGATATTATCATTGACTGCCGAGCCATCTTCCGCCACCCGGGCCGAGTACATTGCCATGGCGTGGGAATTGAGGGAGAGGATAAGAACATTTCTAATTTTCGGCAGCGGAGAGCCGTCCGTCGTCCGCAAATGAACTGAAACAGAAACGCTTTGCTGATTCATCTGCGCTTTGCTTTCCGCCGCCGGTTGTTCGCCAAATTCAGCCATTTTCTTTTCGATGCGCGCGATGCGTTGCTGCGGCGAGAGGATCGCCGCGACCGCGACCCGCGTGCCCAGCGCCGAGAGAAAGAGCAGCCCGCCCCCAACGAACAGCGCCGCCAGCAGCGCGCACCAAGTCAGCCGCAAGGCCGGACGATACCCCGGCACGAGCAGCCGTTGGATGCGATCCTTCAACCCGGATGGATTGCGCCGGTCCCCGAAGGCCGGCGCCGCCGCCAGCGCCTCCCCTGCCACTTGCGCCAGGGTCCGCGCGTATTGCAACGGTTCTCCCGCCAGCGCAATCGCCATCGCGTCGCAACACGCCTCGCGTTCCTGGCGGATCTGCCGGCTGATCCACCAGACGGCGGGATTGAAAAACAAGAGCGACTCCGCCAGAAGCTGGCACAAATTGACCAGATAATCGCCGCGCCGGATATGCGCCAGTTCGTGCAGCAAAATCAGTTGAAGCTGCCCCGGCGGCAGCGTCGTCACCACGGCCAGCGGCAAAATGAGGACCGGCGCCACAAATCCCATGACCGCCGGCGAAGTCAATTGCTCCGTCACCACCACCTGAATGCGCCGCGCCAGCCCCAGCTTGCGCCGCGCTTCCTCGACCAGGTTCAACACCGTCCCGGTCGCCAGAGGGCGGCTGCTCCGGCGCAGCTTTTCCGCTTCCACCACCAGAGAACCGGCCCGCGCCAGCATGACCGCCGCTCCGCCCAGCCAGACCAGGGCCAGCCACGGTGTCCACCGTCCGGGATGCGCCCCCGCCAGCGGCTCCGGCCTCACCGCCTCTGCAACATCCGGGGCGGTTACGGCCACGCCCGCTGTCGGCGGCGCGGCCACAGTTGTCGTTGTGGCGTTGGCAGGATGGCCGGCGGTTGGATGCGGCTGCAACACGGCCCACGCGACTATTCCCCCCAGCACCACGGCGGCCAAAGCCCCCACGCACCACCGGTAGCGCGTCCCCGGCTCGGTCTTGCCCCGCAAAATCAAATACAATCCCCCGGCGGCCAATCCCCCCAGCCACAGCGTGTGGAGCAGGGCTTGCACCACAGAAGCCCATTGTTCCGACGCCAGCCATTGCAGAAGCAGGTTCATACTTTTCCTTTCTTGGGAGCGCCCGCCCCGCCTGCGCCCCCCTGTTCATGCCGGGCGATAATCTCCTTGATCTCATCCAGTTCCTGGCGGCTGACCCCCTTTTCCGCCAGGAGATGTTGCAACGCCGTCGCGGCGCTGCCGCCGAAAACCTGCCGCACCAAGCCGCGCAACAGCGGCCCCGCCACCTTCTGGCGCGAGACCCGCGCCTGGTAAACGTGGACATTGCCCTCGGCCACATGCGACACCAGCCCTTTCTTCTCCATCACCTGCATGACCGACAGGATGGTGGTGTAGGCGCGCGCCTTGCCGTCCGGCATCACCTCCAGCACCTCCCGCACCGTGGAAGGTCCCCGCCCCCACAAGACCGACAGCACCTGCATTTCCAGCCTGGAAGGCTCGCGATTTTTCATAAAATATTCAGGCCTTTTCTCTACTGTAAGGCTAGTATCTACTACATCTCTAGTAGATGTCAACGGAAATCTTTAAAAATCTCGGGCAGCCCTGGTACATCGTGACCCCCCTCCGCCTTGCTTTTGGCCGATTTAATGTGTTGTTTTGGTGTCACGGTATGACTTTACCCTTGGTTTGCTGGGCGTTTGACGTTGGAGCTT
>JBEKVM010000115.1:0-17488 GCA_049513975.1 Verrucomicrobiota bacterium
ATATTTCACACCTCCAAACGCCGCGTGAGGGCACGCGGCCTACAGGAGCCGCCGGAGGTGTTTGTAGGCCGCGTGCCCCCACGCGGCGCACTGTTTTGGCGCTTCCATCGGAGTGTGAAATAGGGCTAGCGGTCTTATCATTTATCGTTTAATAATTTCCCCGCAGTCAGCCGCGCACGCCTCACCTAAAAGAATTAAACCACGGATAACCCGGATGCCACGGATAAAAAAGGCTCATTTCCCATCCGTGAAAATCCGCGAAATCCGCGGTAACAATTCTGTCCATCCCCTTCGGCAACCGCTCCGCCGGGGAGGTTTGGCAGGGATTGGCCGTGCTGCAATCGGTTGCATTTGCACCCAAATTTCCCAGGCGCCAATTTTCACCTGTTTTCACTTAATTTCACCTAGTTTCACCTAGTTTCACTTCCGGCCCCTGGGGGGGCCCATGAACCCAGCCTTGAACCCTCACCTTTCGATGAACCCTCACCTCACCCTAACCCTCTCCCCTCCCATCGGATGGGAGCGGAGAGGGAATAGCAGCCGGACACGAATTGTTCCACGGAGGCCTGTCGAGCAGCGGCGGGTTCATGGTCCCAATGCATGCCAAAATCTTGGCGTGGAGGCTAATCTTAATCGTAATCCTAATCCAGGGGCTGGGCTTCCCATGAACCCAACAGCATTCCTCGTCAAAACGGCCACTTCGCGGATTGCCGCCCCGCATATTTCATACTCAGATGGAAGGGCCAACAGTGCGCCGCGTGAGGGCACGCGGCCTACCAACACCACCTACGGCTCCTGGAGGCCGCGTGCCCTCACGCGGCGTTTGGAGGTGTGAAATATGCGGGTTCCCATTTTGCATTCCCTGGCCGCCAAAACCTTGGCGACGGCGGCTGCATTCCGCACTTCCACCACTCCGTTCCGGGCCGCTGGCGGCGCAAACGGGATTTTGACAATGGCGGGGAGAACGGTTAGCGTTTTGCAAATGGAACCATTGCATGCGCCGTGGCGAATTGCCTATATTCTGGGGCCTAAACCCGTCCCCGCCGGCGCCGAGGTCTTCAGCCGCATCGCCCAATCCCCGGACGACGAAGCCAATTATGTCGTGGTGCGCGAGCGGAGTTGCTACGCGGTGCTCAATCGCTACCCCTACGCGGGAGGCCATTTGCTGATCGTTCCCTACAAAAAGACGCCGGATCTGAACGGGCTGACCGACGAGGAGTTGAGCGACTTGATGAAATTGACGCGCCGCTGCCAAAACGCCCTCACGCGCGTGATGAAACCGGACGGCTTCAACATCGGCTTGAACCTGGGCACGGTGGCGGGGGCGGGCATCACCGACCATGTCCATTTCCACGTTGTGCCGCGCTGGAACGGGGACACCAATTTCATGCCGGTGCTCGGCAGCACCACCGTGCTGCCCGAAGCGCTGGCCGAGGTGGCGGCGAAATTGCGCGCCGAACTGGCGCGGTGAAAGCAAACCAGGATTGAGATTAAGATTAAGATTAGGATTAAGATTAAGATTAAGACTGAGATTATGAGAGGGGCTGCAACCCACTGATTCATGCCCACCGAAACCGTGCATTTTGAAAATCCGCGCCTGGCGCAACAACTGTTCAATCACGAGCCGCGCAATCTCCAGGCCCTGGAGCAGGAGCTGGCCGTCAAGGCGGTGGCGCGCGAGGAGTGGATCAAACTGGAGGGCGCGGTCGAAGACATTGCCCGGGCGCGGGAAATGTTTCACTTGCTGGAGAAATCCTTGAAGGCGGGCGGGGTGGTGCGCAACCGCGAGTTCGCCCAGGCCCTCAGCGTGGTGAAAAATGACGGCGTGGCCGCCCTGCGCAACCTCCTGGCCGAGCGGATCGTCACTTCCCCGCGCAAAGCGGCCGTCCTGCCCAAAACCATCGGGCAGAAGAAATACGTGGACGCGATTCGGGCCCACGATGTGACCTTCGGCATCGGCCCGGCCGGGACCGGGAAAACGTATCTGGCCATGGCCATGGCCCTGGCCGCCTTGCAGGAGGAAAAGGTCGCCCGCATCATTTTGACGCGCCCCGCGGTGGAGGCGGGCGAGGCGCTGGGCTTCCTGCCGGGCGACCTTTACGAAAAAATCACCCCCTACCTGCGGCCCCTGCACGACGCGCTGCACGACATGCTGCCCGCCGAGGAAATCCAAAAACAGATGGAGCGCGGGGTGATCGAAATTGCGCCGCTGGCCTACATGCGCGGGCGCACGCTCAACAACGCCTTCATCATCCTGGACGAGGCGCAGAATTCCACGGCGGAACAGATGTACATGTTCTTGACGCGTTTGGGGATGAGTTCCAAGGCGGTCATCACCGGGGACACCACCCAAATTGATTTGCCGCCGCACAAACAATCCGGCCTGCTCGAAGCCGAGCGCGCCCTCCACGGCGTTGACGGCATCGCCCTCATCGAGTTTTCGCGCCGCGACATCGTCCGCCATCCGCTGGTCCAGCGCATCATCGCGGCTTACGAAGAACATCGCGGCCGGCGCCGCGCCGCCGCGCCGGAGGCCAGGCGAACCCGCTCCGAGGGCGGGGCCTAGAGCAATTTCATGAAAACTGTGCCGGCACGGAAGCCGAGCGAACGGCCTCCTCTCCCCCTCCTTCGCCAAGGCTACGGCGGGCAGGCCGGCCCTCTCCTCCTGAGGAGGAGAGGGAGGAGCTTCGTTTCGGCTGCATCATTTTTTAATACGCTCTAAACAATGGCACGGAAAAAGATCGTTTCGTCCCGTCCCCCGCCTTTGCTGCAAGTGTGCAGCCGGCAAAAGACGCGGCGCCTGAATCTGCCGCTGCTGCGGCAATTGGTCCGCCGCCTTTTGCAGGAATGGCCGCCCCGGCGCGGGCAAACCGGGGCGAAGAAAGTGACGCCTCAATCTTGGGTGGCAGGGCGCGCACTCCGTACGCGGCGCGGCGGGCAGCGGAGTGCCCGCCCTACCGTTGCCGGCCCACCCAAAACTGACCGTCAGCCGAAGGAAAGTTTGCGCGCGGGCGGCCAATTGGGCGTTTACTTCATCCACGCCGCCGAGATGGCCCGTTTGAATGAACAATTCCTGGGCCACGCCGGCTCGACCGACGTGATTACCTTTGATTACGCGGAAGGCGCGGAACAGGGCGGAAGCGGCGGGGAGATTTTTATTTCCGTGGACGACGCGGTCGCCAGCGCCCCGCGTTTCCGCGCCACCTGGCAGTCGGAATTGGCGCGTTACCTGGTGCATGGGATGTTGCATCTGCGGGGCTATGACGACCGGCGGCCGGCGGCGCGGCGGGAAATGAAGAAGGAGGAAAACCGGGTGTTAAAGGCATTGTCGCGGCGCCTGGATTGGGGCAAACTGGAAAGGGTCAAAAATGTCGTTCGACCAAAATAATATGCTGAACCGATGGCGGCGCAATTTTCTGGCGGGCCTGGCGATTTCCATGCCCGGCATCATTTCCATCGCCGTGGTCGTCTGGCTTTTTCAGAACGTCTCCAACGTGACCGACTGGCTGCTGTTCTTTCTGCCAAGGACCTGGACCCATGCCCCGGGCGAGGAAGGGAAAATGTATTGGTATTGGAGTTGTTTTGCGCTGGGGCTGGCGGTGTTTCTCGTTTGCCTGATTGGGCGCTTTGCCCGGGATTATTTGGGGCGCAAAGCCATTAAATGGATGGACCAGGCCTTGATGAGCATTCCGCTGCTCAACAAGGTTTATGGCACGGTCAAGCAGGTCAACCAATCGTTTTCCAACAACAAATCGGCCTTTCAGCAGGTGGTGCTGGTTCCCTTCCCGCACCCCGGCTCGCGCACCATCGGATTTGTCACCGGCGAACAAAAGAACCTCGGCCCGGAGAAATTGCTCAGCGTTTTCGTTCCCACCACTCCCAACCCGACCTCCGGTTTTCTGCTGTTGCTGCCGGAGCACTCGCTGGTCAAACTGGACATGTCTGTGGCCGACGGGATTAAGTTTGTCATCAGTCTTGGGGCCATTTCGCCGGGGCAGGCGGCCCATGCCATCTCGGCGCTGGCGCCGGAGGAAAAGGCACAGCCTCCGGAAATATGAACTGGGAGCGAGCCACTGGAGTGGTTTTGCGCACGCGGCCGCTGACGGACAGCAGCCTGATTGTCCACTGGCTGACCGCCGGTCTGGGACGACTGGCCACGGTGGCCAAGGGGGCGCGGCGGCCCAAGTCGCCGTTGCGCGGGCAGTTGGATCTTTTTTATCTGGCCGATTTGAGTTTTGCGCGCAGCCGGCGGTCCGAGTTGCATACGTTGCGGGAAGTGAAGGTGCTGGAAACCCACCGCGGCCTGCGCCAGGACCTGGCCCATCTCCAGCAAGCGTGCTACTGCGCCCTGCTCATCGAACAAACCACCGAAACGGAAGCGCCCCTGGGCGCCTTGTTCGATCAATTCACGCGGCTGCTCTCCGTCCTGCCCAGAGAGCCGGCCCGGCCGCAAACCATTTTTGCCTTTGAGATGAAGTTGCTGGAGGAGCTGGGCTTGAAGCCAAACCTGGCCGGGACGAAATTGAGCGCGGGCGCCCGGCAAATCCTGGAGCGGATGGGGGAACTGGAATGGGAGGCGGTTTTCCGGCTGCGGTTGAGCGCGGCGCAGACGGAGGAAATCCGGCAATTCCTGCACGGCTTCCTGATTTATCACCTGGGGAAAATTCCCGGAGGCCGCCGCGCGGCCCTGGCGGCGAGTTGAGCAGAGGAAGCAATTTCGAGTAATGCATCAGTCACGGGTGGTAGGGCGGGCAGTCCCCTGCCCGCCGCACGACGGTGGCGCGACGCTGCCTCCACTGCCCATGCCCGGCGGCGGGCAGGGGACTGCCTGCCCTACCTTCCCCGGCTCCGCGCAGGGTCACGGCTGCTCACCCAGAATCACTCCCGGCACAGGCTCCTTTGGATAGCTCGGTCTCAAGGCGGGCATCAGCCCGGGTCCGAGGCGGCAATCCAGCGCGTTGAGATTGGCAAAGGCCGGGTCCAACACGCGGCTGCCTTTGTCCATGCCGAGGTCGGTTTGAAAGTCGCTCAGCTTGGAGTAGCTCTTGTGCCGGCCCCAGGTCACGCCCCACTCGAACCAGCCCTGCCCGGCCCCGGCAAAGTAAACGTTTTCCACAAAGCTCAGCCGCAGCTTTTCCAAGGTGAGGCCCTCGGGCTGGCCATCGCGATTGTTCGCCGCGTCAGGTCCCGTAATATCGCCGGGCTTGGGCGCAGCGCCGTCTTGAGCCGTTGGGTGTTCCAGGGCTTTGGCCGGCCATTGGCGGTCGTCCTTCATGTCAAACCAGCCCCAGACCTGGGCATCACGGTTAAAAGCGATGATGTTCCGGCTGATGGTCTCATCATGATTCCAGACCGGCTCCTCCGCCTTCCCGCCGATCCGCGGCGTGGTGCGAGTCTGCTCGCGAAAGTTGAAGCCTTCCCGGTTTCCCAGGATCAGGTTCCGCTCAATCACGCTGTCGGGGCTGCTGGAAAGCGAAATGCCGGCCCGCGCGCCCCAACCCCCGGCCGTCGCGGCATAGCCGTTGCCGGCGATCACATTGTCATGAGCTTGCAGACCGTAGGAAATCTCGTCGAAAATCCCGCAGTCCTCATTGTCGGCAATGAGGCACTGGCGCACGACGCAGTGCTCGTTGCCAATATCGAACCAGATGCCGTGGCCGCGATTGCGGAGGAAGCGGCTGCGCTCCAGGACAGCCTGGCGGCACAGAACCAACTTGTTGCCGCCAGCCTCCCAACCCCGGTTGAAGCCTTTGGTGTTGTTGTTCTCGACCAGGCATTCCGTGAAAAGCAGGTCGTGGGCGCCATTGGCGCCAAATCCCATCTGGCCGTTGTCCCGGAAGACACACCTCCGAACCAGCAGGTTTTCCGCGGCAAAGGTCGCCCCGATGCTGTTCATGTCTTCCAGGGTGCAGTCCTCCAGCAGGTCATGCCGGCCGGCCAGGACCACCGCGCCGTGCTGCGCCATGTTGGCGGCAAATCGAAAGTGCAGCCCGCGCCCCTGCACGTAGTCGCCTGCCATTCGGAAGATTTCCTGGCGGACCGACGCCTCGACCAAGACTTTGTTCAGGTCCCGATTGCCAGAATCCCACACCGCGAGCGTCTGGTTGGGAATGTCGGCAAAGAACGTGCCGGGGGCCAATTGGTCGGCCTCCAGCACCTGGCGAAGCAGGTAACCATCAATCGCCACCTGTTCGCACCGGCCGATGAGGCGGTGATAGGCGTCATCCGGGTGCGTCATGTTCGTGGACCAACCGATGAACCGGTGCGTCCAGGGAACACGGTAGATGGGCCGCGCGCCCCCGGTTTTCTGCCAGCCGGTCAGGCGGTCGGCCCCGGTGAGCACCACGTGCGCGCCCGGAGCGGCCTGGAAAAGAATGGGGGACTGGGCCGTGCCGCTTTGCTTGACAAGCACTTGTTCCCGGTAGATGCCATCGCGAATCACCACGATGTCCCCAGAGCCGGCCTTGGCGGCCGCCCTGGTGATGGTCTTCCACGGATGATCCGGGGAGCCGTCGCCGTCGTCGCCGGCCTGCGGGTTGAGTTGCGCCACTTGGTAAGTCGCCGCTGGAACGGAAATGGTGAAGGCCAGGGCCAGCCAGGCCAGGTAACTTGACCGCCAATGCATGAGGGCAGTGAAACAGAAATGGGACGGAGAGACAAGCGCGGGTGCGATGCCACAGCCGGGCTGGGCACAGGTTCGTATTTGATCTTTCAATTGGAATGACGGATAAAGCCGGGCATGAACAGCACGCGTTCCATGCTCCCGATCTGTCTCATGGCTGCGGTGTTGCTGGCCGCCGGCGGGCTTGGCGCGAAGGCGGGCGAGGAGGCGGATGGGGCCGTCATCAAATACGTCCTCGACGGACGGCGTAAGGGCACGAACCTCCTGAAAGCATCGGCCTGGCAGCCCTACGAAAGCGGCTTCGCCAAAACCAACGATGTTTTCTTCTGCGACAACGGAACGGCGGCGGGACGGCGCGGGGTTTGTCAGCGCGTCGAGTTGAATCAACAAACCCCGCAGCCGATTTTGGCGTCCGCGTGGAGCCAGGCCCGGGAGGTGAGCGGGGGGCGTGACAGCGATTATTCCCTGTACCTGGATTTGCAATATGCCGACGGCACGCCGTTGTGGGGGCAAACCGCCAACTTCGCCACGGGCACGCATGATTTCGAGCGGCGCGAAGTCATGGTGCTGCCGGAGAAGCCGGTGAAGTCGGTTTCGTTTTATCTGCTGCTGCGCGGACATTCCGGCCGGGCGTCGTTTCGCGACCCGGAACTTCGCACCGTGGCAACCCCGGCGGGATCGTGCGTCTTCGACACCGTGCCAGTGTCCCCGGTTTCAAATTTGGTCGAAGGCTTTCAGATTCGCGATGTCGCCGCCGGTTCGGATTTCGTCCACATCGAGCGCCAGGCGCTGGGGGTGAGTCTCGAAAGCAAACGCAGCGGGGACGCCTTCGAGGCCACATTGAGTGATACGAGGAGGACGGACCGCGCGATCACGCTGGTTTATTCGATTCCCGTCACCGGCGATGGCTGGAAATGGCTGGCTGATCCGCGCCACAGCGAAACGGCAACCGCAAATCGCGAGTACCTGGTTGCGCATCCGCAACCGGCGGGAATGGGACGGCTGTCGCGTTATCCTTTCGCCGCGATTGCGGACGGCGCGCGCGGAATCGGAATCGGAATAGACATGGACCATCCGGCGTTTTTTCGCGCCGGCTTCAACGCGGGAACACACGAACTGTTTCTGGCATACGACATCGGCCTCACACCGGAAAAACCGAAGGCACAGATGCGATTCTGCAAATTCACCTTCGAGGCGGCGGGGGAATTTCGCGCCGCCCTGGCAAAGTATTACGAACTGTTCCCGGATGATTTCCGCCGCCGCGCGCCGGAGCAGGGCCTGTGGATGCCGTTCGCGAAGATCAGCTCCCTGACGAACTGGCAGGACTTCGGTTTCAAATTCAAGGAAGGCGACAACGAAACAAAATGGGACGGCGACCATGGCATCGTGACGTTCCGCTACACGGAGCCGATGACGTGGTGGATGCGGATGCCGAGGGAAATTCCCCGCACGATGGACGCCGCGATGGCCGAGGCGAAACGGCTCGCGGAAAAGGGCGATGCCAGCGCGCAGGCTTTTGTGACGAGCGGATTTCGCGACGACTCCGGCCGCCCGCCCGCGCGGATGCTCAACGAACCGTGGTGCGACGGCGCGGTGTGGAGCATGAATTCGATGCCGGGAATCGCGGGCGAGGTCACGGATTTCAAAATCAAGTGGAATGCGTCCTTGCGCGAGGAACTTTATGGTCCAAAGCGGAAACCCGGTCTGGATGGCGAATACGTGGATTCGAGCGAGGCGTACGTGACGGACAACCTCGATTTCCGCCGCGACCATTTCGCAGCCGCGGACACGCCGCTGACCTTTTCGCCCGACTCCCACAGGCCGGCCATCTATCGCGGGCTGATTGCCTTCGAGTATGTGCGCGGCATCGCCCGCGAGGTTCATGGCCTGAAGCGGCTGATGATGGCCAACGGCACGCCCTCGAGTTTATGCTGGCTGGCGCCCAATCTCGATGTGATGGGAACGGAGACGGACTGGAATCCCGGCGGCCAATGGCGGCCCATGGGCGAGGGGGAATTGCTGTATCGCCGGGCGCTGTGCCGTGGCAAACCGTATTGCTTTTTGATGAACACGGAATTCACGAAGCTGCCGCGCGAGCGCGTGGAAAAATACATGCAGCGCTGTCTGGCCTACGGAATGTTTCCCGGCTTTTTCAGCGCCAACGCGGCGACCGGCCATTATTTCGAGCGGCCCGAACTTTTCGAGCGCGACCGGCCGCTGTTCCGAAAGTATGTTCCGCTTTGCAAGCTGGTGGCCGAGGCCGGCTGGGAGCCGGTCACGCAGGCCCGGGCCGGCGGCGCGACCATTCAGGTCGAGCGGTTCGGCGGGAACTATCTGACCGTTTTCAATGACAGCGCAGAGCGGCATCTGGCGACGATCACGATGGAGGATGCGCCGTCGGAAGCCAGTCGCGATCTCGTTTCGGGGATGGCGGTGAAATGGCAAAACAAATCCGCGGCGATCCTGCTCGAAGGCGAAAGCGTCGCCGTGATTCAGCTTCGATGATTGTCGCGCAATCGCCAATCGTCGGAAGGATTGATTTCCGGCGGTGCTCCGCCGGGAAACACGATGGCCGATTGGGTGGCACGGAGCTTGAAGGAAAGGCCGGACTGGGGTCTAATGATTCCATGATTCACCCACCATCGCGGGAACCGGGCGGCGCCCGCCGGCTTGCCGCTGTTCTGCTGGCCGCGATTGCGGTTGCCGCGCCCGCCTGGGCGCAAGAAGCCGCAGCGCCCGGCGCGGTTGCCAAATCCGACTTCAACCCGCCGGCCGAAGCCGATCCGTACGACGACAAAGCGGTGGCGGCGTTTGCGGCGTCGTTGCCCCCGCCGGTGATTTATTCCAGAAACCGCGCGCCCGGAACACCCAAGCTTGGGGAGCTTCCGTTGCGGGAGAGCGTTTCGGAGTACGGGATTACGTGGCATTTCGACCCGCCGGCGCCGGTTGGGCAATTCGTCAACGGCGACTGGTATGTGGTGGGGCCGGTGACGGTGACGAGCATTGATCCCAAACCGGTTTATGGCGCGGAGATACCGGCGGGCGAGCTGGACCATATGGACAAGGAGCGGCCAGAGGGGCAGCGCGTGCGCAACGGTTTCATGGTCAATCCGCCGGCGCGAATGAAAGTGGCCTACGACAGCGGGGTGCGCAACTGGTGGGATGCGGCGTTGATCCAAAAACTCCCGGCGGCGATGAAGCCGGGCGACTCGCTCGTCGCGACGATCAGCATGCCCAAGGGGTTGATTCTTCACGCGCAGTTGCGAAACAAGATCGAGCGCGGTGTGGAGGATTGCAGCCCGATTCGCACGGCGGCGGTGCTGACCTGCGTGGGAGCTTCGCAGCCGCCGGACGCCTTTCGTCCGGCTTTCTGCGACCGCAGCCAGAGGATTTACCTGGCGCGCGATCTGAAACGCGAGTTGCTGCCCAAGGCCGCCGCCAGCCGGAGTTTGCCGAGCCTGGCTCGCTTCGTTCGATTTACACAGCGTCCGTGGGTGGGAACCTGTTTTTTCGGATTTGAGGAACCAGTGGAGAACATGCCCCAGTACGGGCTTGAATACGGGCGGGTCTCCGGGCTTTCGGCGCTTTTGTTATGCACGGATTTGAAGCCGGAGCAAAAAGAGCCGCTGCTGGTGAATTATGTCCAGATCGGCATTGATTTGGGGGGCATGATTCGCGCTGGCCACCCGGGCTGGACGGGTTTTGGCGGGCATGGCAGCGGGCGCAAGCTGCCCATCGTTTTCGCGGGGATTTTGCTCGGCGACGACGAACTGGCCAACATCAACCAGTCGTTTCCCAAGGCGAGCTTTGGCGAGGACGAGCAGACGGCCTATGGCGATTGCTGGACCGGCGCGAAGGTGGTCTTTGCCGGCCACTCAGGCATTGACGAAGCCACCGGGCGTGGTCGAAACCAGGTGCGCAACCAGCCGTGGGGCCCGTACGAGCACACGCCGCCCGCGCAGTGGAAGGAAGGCCAGAACACCAGCGAGTCGTATCGCCGCTGTTGCACCAGCGTCGGCTGGGTCGCCCAGGCGCTGGCGCTGCGCCTGCTTCGCGCCGAGAAGATCTGGAATCACGACCCGTTCTTTGACTACGTGGACCGCTGGATGTACGAGAACGACGCCGAATTCGTCCAAACCATCAAAGCGTCCACCGGCCGGGACCTGGACCACGATTGGGCCCGCCAAGGGCAATGCTGGGAACCATTCGTGAACGAGATGTGGTCCAGGCATCGCACCGAATTGCCCGCGCCGACGGATGGCTGGAAGCAACCGCATGACGATTCTTATTACCGCGCCGCAGTCGCAAACCCGGAGTGACAGGTTGCGCCGGGCGGCTGCAATATGGGGAAGGCGAATTCTTATTAGGGCGGTTTAAATAAGGCTGCAGCCTCAGAGGGCAAACCAGTTCATCGCATCCTGACACGGCGTTTTATCAGCAGTGTCATTGGAAATGCCCCCGTCTTTTTTCTCGACAGATTCAAGCACGTTATTAAAATAAGCTTGCCCACATTGAAGGTTGGCAATGTGGGCAAGCTTCTTTTCGGAATGATTCAAAAAGCAGCAAGATAAAATTGTAACTACAGGAGGCAAACCACTTCATCGCATCCTGGTGAGGTGATATGGCTACAGTTTTATTGAAAATGCCATAGCCCGGATAATTCCTGGGACATGGGGGCGACCCGCCCGTGCTGCCGGGCCACTGGCCCGGCAGAAGAGAGCGGACAACCATTCTGTGAAAGGACCGCGTTTGAAAGCAGCATGCCGCCTTTCGTTGCGGTCGGCGAGTCGCCGACCGCCACAGGCGGGTCGCCTGTGCCACCCACCGCATTCAGGCACGGGAATGAAATGTCGGGCTCAGGATAATCCTGGGACGCTCCAGCCGGCGCGGTATTGGCGGCGAAGATGCTGGTTGGCGTCGGCCTCGTTGTCGAACTTGAGGTCCGCTGCATTCCAATGGAGGGTGGTTTGCGGGAACCGGCAGGCCACGCTGCCCAACAGGACGGCTTCGGTCAGGGGACCGGCGTAATCGAAACCGGCCGAGGCGCGGCCCTGGCCGAGGCAGGCATCCACAAATTGCCCCCAGTGGTTCTGCTCCTGGACATGGGGGCGTTGATAGCCGGCAAAGTCCTTGTCCGGATAAAGTTGGGCGTGATCGTAATGCGGGAGGAGCATGACGCCTTTGGCGCCGATGAAAATGGATCCCTCGCCGGGCAGCTTGTCGCCTTCGAGCAGCGCCTGCACATCCTTGGGCGGCCGCTCGTCGCCGTCATACCAGGTGACGCTGACGGTCTGGCCGGCGGTATAAGGGGTGCCGGGAAAGACGTAGTGAACGATGGAGTTGACGGCCCAATTCCACGAGTTGGGCGCGGGACCCTCGGAACGGACGGAGATGGGGGCGGTGAGCTGCAGGGCATTGAAGACCGGATCGTATATGTGACAGCCCATGTCGCCGAAGGTGCCGGTGCCGAAGTCCAGCCGCTTGCGCCAGTTGCCCGGATGGTAATAACTGTTGCCCAGAAAAGGCCGCTGGGCCGCGATGCCCAGCCAGCCATCCCAGTCGAAATTGGCGGGCGCAGAATCGGGGTTGTCCGGGCGCGGGCCTGGGTCGCCCCACTTTTTCTCACTCCAGGCGTGGACTTCCTTGATCAGGCCGATGGCGCCCGTCTGGATGATGCGGGCGGCCTGTTGGTAAACGCCGGTGGAATGAATCTGGATGCCCATTTGCGTCACCAATTTCCGCGACCGGGCAAACTCGGTCAGCCGCCGCGTCTCATAAAGGTCGTGGGTGAGGGGCTTCTGGCAATAGACATGTTTGCCCAATTGCAGGGCCGACATGGCGATGGCCGCATGCATGTGATCGGGCACGGTGACGTTGACCGAGTCAATCGTCTTCTCCTTGTCCAGAAGCTCGCGCCAATCCTGATAAATCTTCACGTCCGGGAATTTTTTCTTGACTGTGTTGGCGCGGTCCAGGTCCACGTCCGCCACGGCCACCAGCTTGAGGGCGGGGTGGCGGGTCAGGTTCTCGATGTCGCTGGCCGCCATGCCCGTGGCGCCGAAGCTGGCGTGGAGCAGGGTTCCATTGGCGGGGGCGGCGCGCAGAGGGCGGGTCAGGGTGGGCGCGGCCCACAGCCCGGCGGCGGCGAAAGCGGCGCGGCGGAGGAATTTGCGGCGGGTGAACGGTGTTGGCATGGCGCGGCGGCAGGTTACTCGAGGGATTTGATGGAGAGGTTGCGGAACATGACCGGGTCGTCGTGGCCCGCCAAACCGAAGTGGCCGCTGGCGCGATCCTTGCCGGGATGCGATTTGTTGTCCAGGAATTGCGTGACCTTGCTCAGGTCGCAATCGAGGATGAGGAAGCCATTGAGTTCGACTTTGATTTTTGGGCCGATGACGGTGACTTCCTCGTAGTTCCATTCGCCGATGGGGCGCTGATAGCCGCGGGCGGCGGCGACCATGCCGTAAGCCGAGCCGTGGGCCTGGCGCGGGTCAATTTTCTCGCCGGTGGCCTTTTCGTAATTGTCATCGAGCACCTGGCTTTCGCACATGCCGACGTAGGCGGTGTCGCCGTAGCCGGGATAGCGGATGGCCAGGCCGTTGTTGCCGCCGGGGGGGAGCTTGAATTCCAGCCGGACGACGAAGTTGGTATATTCAGCCTTGGTATAAGGGGTGCCTCCCTTGCCTCTCTGCCAGACAATGGCGCCGTCCTCGACTTTGCAGCAATCGAGCGGCCCGGCCCAACCGTCGAAGTCCTTGCCGTTGAAAACGGGCTGGAAACCCGCCGGGTCCTTTCCGCGCAGCAGTTGGTTGGCCTCGGCGGTGGGAATCTGGCGGACCGCCAGGTTGCGCCAGCGGATTTCGCCGCCGTGGGTCTGGAGCTGAATCGGCCCGACCGGCGGGATGGGCAGCTTGCGGTTGAAATAATTCTCCAAAATGGCGTTGTCCACGACCAGTTTGTCATTGAACCAAACGGTGGTGCGGCTGCCGAGTTGAAGGACGCGGAAATGGTTCCACTCGCCGAACGGCTTGTCGGCCAGGACCAGCGGATCTTTGCCGGGCGCGCCGGGGGAGTTGTTCCACAGGCCGCCGGAGCCTTTGTCGGCGCCGTTTTTGAATTCCTTCGCATTGGTGTGGTCCCAGATTTGCACCTGCGGGCAGCCTTTGAGATAAATGCCGCTGTCCGCCAGGGGCACGGTTTTGTAATCCACCACCAGTTCGATGTCGCCGAAGTTTTTTTCGGTGGTGAGGTAAAGGCCGGCGCCGTCGTTGACCAGTTCGCCGTTTTCCACGCGCCAATGCTGGCGGATGTCCTCGAGGCTGGCGTCGTGCTTCTTTTGAAATGCCGCGGGCGGCAGAGCCATCCATTGGCGCGGGTCTTCGGTAGAAGCCCCCCACCAGCCATTGAGCGTCTGGCCATCGAAGAGCGGGGTGAAGCCCGGCTTGATCCGGGAACTTGGCCCGGCGCAAGCCGTGCAGAACAAAAGGCCGCTCAACAGCAGGGTTTTGGACGCATCCAGGAGAAGGCGTTGTTTGATCCGGTGATGCGGCAGATTCATAATTGTCTTTCGGTTGGCGGCGTTTTCGGCGGATGGAAGAATAGCACCAGGGCCACGGCGGCGGCAATGGCGGAAATCATCGGCACGAGGAACAAGCCATGAAAGTGGGTGAGGCCGCCGTGTGTGAAAACCGTCTGGAGGAGGTAAGGACAGAGCGAGTTGGCCAGGAGCGCGCCGATGCCGAGATACATCACGTTGAACAGGCCTTGCGCGCTGGCGCGGGCGTCTTTCGGAAAGCAGGCATCCACGAAAATGTAAACGGTGGCGAAGAAAAAGGCGTAACAGATGCCGTGGAGCATTTGCACCAGGATGATCAGTTCCTTGTGCTCCGGAAAAAACGAATAGACCGCAAAGCGGGCCGTCTGGCCGAGGATGCCAATGGTCATGGTGGCGCGCCAGCCCAGGCGTTTCAGGGTCGCGCCCAGGATGAGCATGGCGAGGATTTCGGCGATTTGGCCCACGCTCATGACGGGCATGATCCAATTGCCCGCAATGCCCACCCCGCCCGCCTTGGTCGCGGCGCCAAGGAACGTTCCGGTCCAGTTGAAGTAACTGTATTGCACGAACGAATCCACCAGCGTTACCACCCAAAGCACCAGGACGAACGGGTGCTTGAGCAGCTTCACCGCTTCCAGCCAGGCCAGACGCTCGACCGCGCCCTCGTCCGCTTTCTTCGGCGGCGTATGCGGAAGCCAAAGGCTGAAGCCGGCCAGGGCCAGCGAGGCCGCGCCGGCCACGGCGTAAGTCCAGGCGGTGGCGGCCTTGAGCGCATCGCCCGTCAATCCGGAACTGAGCACCGTGCCCAGCCAGTTGACAAGGCCCTGCGGGTTGGCGGCGTGTACCTTGCCCCAGTCCACGAAGATGAACGTGAACGGCCAGGCCGCCAGAATCCAGCCGACCGTTCCGCCCATGCGCACCAGGCCGAATTCCTTCTGCGGGTCTTTCATGTTGGCGAAGGCGATGGAATTGGTGATGGAAAGCGTCGGCACGTAAAGCAGGCAGTGCAGCAGCATCAAGCCGAAAAACGGCCAGAAACTTCTCGTGAAGGCGAGTCCGATGATGGCCAATCCGCCGACGAGATGGCTGAACGCGAGAAATTTTTCCGCCGCGAAATTCCGGTCCGCGAACTGATTGCCGAAGAACATGCCCGCGATGGCGGCCAGGGGGAAGGCGTTGAGAATCCAAGACTGCTGCGCCGGAGAGAAACCGAGGGTGGGCAGATAGCCGTAAATGAGCGGCAGCCAGGCGCCCCAGATGAAGAACTCGAGCACCATCATGAGGAAGAGTTTGCCGCGGTGGGAAGTTTGCATTTTGGTTTGGTCGCTGGAATTTGAGCCACTTTCAGGCGGGGCCGCAAGTCAAAGTTTTGCGCAAAGCATGGCATGGCCCCGTTGAAAACTTTTGATGGATAATTAGCCTGCAACGCTCCATCGTGTTGATGAAAATCATGCAAAGACTGTTTCGTGTCCTGTTGGCAGCCGCGGCTTTGGTTCTGGCGGGGTGTGCGAGCCATCTGCCGGAAACCCGTGTTGTTTTCCCAAAGGCTTCCATCAACGGACACCCGGCCCGGATGGACTTGGACACGGGTTCGTCTTCCACCGTGCTGTTCGCGGCGCGGGCGAAGCGGCTGGGTTTGAAAGCCGCCGAGCTATCCGGGCCGACGCCGCTGACGATCGCCGGGCAAACCTTCACAGCGCCGCTTCCCATGTTCCGCTTCCCGTGGTATTACCGCCTGGTTTTCATCACGAGGAAACGGCCTTCGCTGGACGGGGTTGTTGGCTGGCCCGAAATCTATGACAATATCCTCGTCTTCGATGCAGACCGGCGCACGGTTCGCAGCGTGGAACAACTGCCGCCGGAGACGGCCGGATGGCTGAAATTGAAACTGGTGCCGAACCGGTGGTTGTTGCTGGAAATACCGATGGCCGACGGCAAGACGGGCACGATGGAGGTGGATACCGGATCTCCTTTCGGCGTCGAAATGCCGCCGGGCCAGTGGCAGGAATGGAAGGCGGCCCATCCCAAGGCCGCCGTGACGTCTCATCTGGGCGGCGTCCTTTCTTTTGGCATCCACTTTTGGCACATGGCTTGGGCGGACGAAATCCAACTGGGGCTTCTCACCGTGACCAATGTCGTTGTGGAAGACATGCCCGCCGCCCAGGGCGCCTATATCCGGGGCAACACCCCCGGCGCCAAAGCCGTCTGGACGATTGGCATGTATGCGCTCAGGCGCATGGATTTGGTGGTGGATGGGAAAAACGGGTTTGCCTACCTCCACCCCAAGCCTCCGCCCGGGCCGCCTTATCCGGGGGTCAAACGTCCGGGCGCACCGCATGTCATCACCAACGCTCCTGACACCGGCGGGGATTGGTCCGTGGCGGACGACGTGCGCTTGCGCGGCGACGGCCTTTACGTCATGTCCGGCAAGTTTAAATGCGGCAAGGATGATTTGGCCGGCGCCCTCGCCGATTTCAACCGCGCCCTGGAACTTAACCCGAAGAACGCCGAGGCTTATTCCCGCAGCGGTGTGGTCAGGGAAATACAGGGCGACTTTGCGGGCGCGCTCTCGGACTATGACAAGGTCATCGAATTGAGTCCTGACGGTTCGGACTGGGAGCGGCTGTATCGCCAGACTTTGTTATGGCGGCTGGGCCGGACGCCGGAAGATTTTGCAAAGACGTTGGCCGGATGCAAGGAAGGCTGGACCAAAACCCTCGGATTGTTTCTGGTGGAGAAGCTGGACGAGAAGGCCTTGCTCGCGGCGGCGGAAAAGAGCGACGGCGAGACGGTGCCCGAGCAAAAAGCCCTGGCCCGTTATTATATCGGCATGATGCGTCTGAGCAAAGGCGACAAGGCGGGCGCCGGGGATTCGTTTCGAAAATGCCGGGCTGCCGGCATGACGAGCGACGATGAATATCACTTCGCCGGCGCGGAACTGCGGCGGCTGGGTAAGTGAAATGGATTCGGACCGCGGCACTTTTATCCTTGTCATCCGGGAATCCGCGGTCGCTCACAATGGCCTTGAAGCAGATTGGGATATGAGCAAACATGGGCTTGGTGCGTGGCTTGGTCTCGACCAAGGTTTGGCGGCGGCGGAAGGAGTGGCGCGGACTGCGTTGGGTTCCTTGTCGAACCTGCCTGCGCCATGCGGCAAGAAAACGATAATATGCGATTATGCGGGACTGGCCCGAATGGCGCTTAGATAAGGAATCTGCTTCCTAACATGTTGATTTATAGAGTTTTAAATGACCCGCTTTCCAGTCGTGCTGGGAAGGTCCGAAAATCGCTTTGGTGGCTTCCCTCGGAGA
>JBEKVM010000116.1:0-17471 GCA_049513975.1 Verrucomicrobiota bacterium
TGCGCTGTATCCACTCCAGCCGCCGCCTCGACCCGTTCTGGAAAGAGCGCCTCAACAGCCGCGCTGCCAGCAATGATTGCCTAAAGCTGGCAGCCTAACCGAAGAATTCTGTCGTGCGCCCCACGTCACCTCACTGCCTCAATTCCGCTTGCTTTCCTGCATGGGCGGCCAATACTGTCCGCCCATTGGATTCGGAGCGACCAAGCCGTCCTTCCTGGACTGAAGCAGCGGTGGCCATATTGCTGGCCGCGCTGCTGCTGGTTTCATCAGTGCTGGCCGCCAGCCCGGCCCTCCATCATCGCCTCCACCGCCATTCGTCCCAAGACTCGCATCCTTGCGCCGTGACGATGTTGGAGAAACAGCAGGTATTATTGGAGGCCGGGCCTGTCATTTTCCTTGTCTTTGAATTTGGCGTGGTGCGTGCGGGACCGCAGCGGGCCTCCGCAGCGCTGCCTTGCGCTCCCATGCCTTTTATCTGCACGCGCGGTCCTCCTTTCCGGCTCGGCTAGTTCAGACACCGGAGGCCGGCTCGTGGCCGGGCCGGCCTGTTTTTCTCAGGCGCATTGCGACGCGCGAACCTTTATCAAACCGAGTATGAAATATTCCAGACCTGTTGTATTCGCCCTTTTTTTGGGGGGGCTGGCCTGCCAGGCGCAGCCGGCAAACCCGAATGACCAAATTGACCAGTTGAGGCAGCAACTGCGCCAAATGCAGGATAATTTTGAGCGCGTGCAGCGCGAACAGCGCGAACAAATTGATGCGCTCACAAAAAAGCTGGACGAGCTGACACGCTCACCCGGGCCGGCCGCCGCCCCCGCCAGCCAGCCCAAATCCGCCGGGCAAAAGAAATTGGAGGACCAACTGGCCGCCGAACTCGGTTCGGCCAGCAACGCCCCGCCCGCCGCCGCCGCGCCCGCCGCCCTGGCCCCGCCGGGGTGGACGCCCAGCCAGCCCATTACCGTCATGCGCGCAGGATCCGCCTACATGAACATTAGTTTTGACACGTTGATGGACGCCGGCTACTCCACCGCCTCCGATCCCTCGGCCCGCCTGGAACTGGGCGACCACGACCCGATCAAGAACGGTTTTTCCCTGCGCAACGCCGAGATCGCGGTGGACGGCGCGGTGGACCCGTATTTGAAGGGCTTTGGCAACATCGTTCTCAAACTGGACAAGAACAACAACACCGACATTGAACTGGAGGAGTCATATCTCATGACCACCGAACTGCCGGGGAACTTGCAGCTTAAAGCCGGGCAATTCTTCGCCGCTTTTGGCCGCCAGAATGCCCAGCATCCGCATACCTGGGCCTTTGTGGATGCGCCCATTATTCTGCTGCGCGCTTTCGGGCCGGATGGCTTGCGCAGTATTGGCACCCAGTTGTCCTGGCTGGCCCCCACCCCGTTTTTCACCGAGGTCACCCTGGGCATTCTGGACGGGCAGGGGGGGACAGCCTTCAGCTTCCGCAATCCCGGCGACCCGGACTCCCTCGGCACGAATCGCTTTCACGGGCGCGCCACGCTCGACGGCCATTTGGAAGGGCCGCAAGACCTGGTCTACGTCCCGCGCATTGCATCCTCCTTCGATCTGAGCGACACGCAGGTATTGGTGGCCGGCCTTTCGGGCGCGTTTGGCCCGAACGAAACCGGCCCGCACAACCGCACCGAGGTCTATGGCACGGACTTGTACTGGAAATGGAAATCGCCCCATGCCAACGAGGGCTTCCCGTTTGTCTCGGTGCAAACGGAGGCATTATTGGAGCGCTTTGGCGCCAACGCCGACCCCACGGCGCCGGGAGGGGGGCTGCCCGGTGAAAATCTACTTGACTACGGTTTTTATTCCCAGGTCTTGTGGGGGTTCCGTCCACACTGGGTGGCCGGGTTCCGCGGCGAATTGGCCACGGGCAACTCGTCAGCCTACGATCCTTTGGACCCATGGCGCGGCGAACGCTATCGGTTCTCGCCGGTGCTGACCTGGTATCCGAGCGAATTTTCCAAAATCCGCCTGCAATACAATTACGACCACGGCCAGTATTTCGGCGCGGACCATTCGATTTGGATGCAGATGGAGTTCCTGCTGGGCGCGCACGGCGCTCATAAGTTTTAAGTCAACACTAGGAATTATATGAAGTCATTTTGCCTTGCTTTCGCCGCCCTGGCCCTGGCCCTCCCGGCCCGGGCCGGCAAACTGGAGGTCGTCGCCACCACGCCGGATTTGGGCGCCATCGCCCGGGAAATCGGCGGCGATCACATCACCGTGGCCGACCTGGCCAAACCCACCGAAGACCCGCATTTTGTGGATGCCAAACCCAGTCTGGTCGTCAAACTCAATCATGCCGACGCCGTCATCGAAGGGGGCGCGGAATTGGAGTTGGGCTGGCTGCCGGCCCTGTTGGACAACGCCCGGAACAGCAAACTGGACACGGGCAAACCCGGCCGCATCCTCGCTTCCGAGGGCCTGGTCCTGTTGGAAGTGCCGGCGACGCTGGACCGATCACGCGGCGATGTTCATGCCGCGGGCAATCCGCATTACATGAATGATCCGCTCAATGGCAGGGTGGTGGCCGAACACCTCTGCAATGCCTTTTCCCAACTGGATCCGGCCTCGGCCGCCTATTTTCGCGCCAATCTGAAAAAGTTTGAGGAGCAATTGGACGCCAAACTGGCGCAATGGCAGGCGCTGCTCGCGCCTTACAAGGGACGGGACGTGGTGAGTTACCACAATTATTGGCCGTATTTCGCGCAGCGGTTTGGTTTGAAAATGGAACTCTTCCTCGAACCCAAGCCGGGCATTCCTCCGACCCCGGCGCACCTGGCCGAAGTCATCACCAAAATGAAGGCCGACAACGTTCGGGTCATCGTCGTGCAACCCTATCAAAACCGGAAAACCGCCGAAACCGTGGCCGGCCACACCGATGCGCTGGTGTTGGATTTTCCCAGTTTCCCGGCCGCCGGCCAAACCTATGCGGAGTGGATGGACGGGTTGGTCAAATCATTGGTCAAGGCCTTCGAGGCCAGGAAACAGGTGAATTGAAAAAATGAACGAAGCCTTCGAAGTCATGAAGTGGCCGCTGATCGCGTGCCTGCTCCTGCCGGGATTGCTCGTTTACCTGGGCCTGCACATCGTGCGCCGCGAAATCATCTTCGTGGACCTGGCCCTGGCCCAGGTGGCGGCGCTGGGCAGCGCCCTGGGCATCGTGTGCGGGTATGATCCCATGACCTGGCAAAGCTACGTCCTCTCGCTCGGTTTCACCCTGGTGGGGGCGGCCGTCTTCACTTTGACGCGCACGCATGACCATCGTGTTCCGCAGGAGGCGTTGATTGGCATTGTCTATGTCGTCGCGGCGGCGGCCGGCATTTTGGTGCTCAACAATCACGCCGAAGGCAACGAGGAACTGCGCCGCTCGCTGATCGGCGACGTGCTGTTGGTTTCTCCGCGCCAGGTGCTGCGCACCTTTATACTCTACGTGGCCATCGGCGCGATGCACTTTATTTTTCGCAAACAATTTCTCCTCATTTCCTTCGAGCCGGAACGGGCCGAGGCTTCCGGCATGTCCATCCGGTGGTGGGATTTTTTCTTTTACGCCATGTTTGGGTGGGCGGTGACCAGTTTTGTGCAGATTGGGGGCGTCTTGCTGGTGTTCACCTACCTGATCGTGCCGGCGGTTTGCGCCAATTTTCTGGCGCGGCGGCTGTCGGCTTTGCTGGCGGTGGGCTGGGCCATTGCCACCGTGGGCAGCGTCGTGGCCCTCTATGCCTCCTTCAAAATGGATTATCCGACAGGCTCGGCCGTGGTTTGCGTTTTGGGTCTGTGCCTGATCTTGAGCATCCTCGTCTGCAAACTGCGCGGCTCGCCGCACCGTGTCAATGAACCGCCGGGCCACTGACACCCATCCCAGCTTTGCGTTCAAATCGATATTCTTGGATCACCAAAAATGTGCATATACGGCGGGAACAACTGCTCGAAGCGATTGTTGGCGAACTTCTACGCATAATCCTCACCTTTGGTTGAACCGAAGTGCTTCTGGTGGATGCGGTCAAAGTGGTGTCCAAGCTCGTGCATGAAGACGTGCAGGAGCATAAAGGCACGAGCCTGCGCCTCGGTAAAGCGGCACATGACGCGGTCCTCCAACCGGTCATAAGAAACTCCGAGTCTGTCAAATATTTGCTGATGGTCGTTAAAATAGGGCGCAGGATATTCGCTCCAAAGGTCATCGGGCCAGGCACCAAGAAAGATCGCCCCCGTCTCCTCGCGATGATAATAAAAATGAGCGGCTTCAGCCTCTTGGCTGTAACTCGCCAACACAATGCGCTCCAATCTTTCTGAGAAGCGGTGCCACTCCGGGATGATGTCAATGAAAGCCTGAACGTCCCGCTTGCTGACGACATGGTGGAATCCGCGTCCCGGCGATTCACGATCAAGGACGTATCCCTCGTGTCCCGTCGGCCGATTTCGGTTCTTGCGCTGGACGCGCCCATCTTTCACCTTCGTGGCGGTGCGCCTATTGAACGTGGCGTGCATAGTTAAAGACTTATAAACAGGCACACAGAGGTCACGGAGATGGAAATGGGAGTATTTCTCCAGGCCCTCTGTGCTCTCCTGTTCAAAATCCTTTTGTCCTTCACTGGCGAGTTTTCACTTCTCCAAGTCGGCGCGGATGGTGCGGAGGCCATAGACGGCGCCGATTTCGTTGCCGCCGGTGGCTTCAAAGCGCACGGTGACTTTCTTTTTGCCTTCCACCAGGGCGGCGGGGATTTTGTACTCGACATCGTAGAACTTCGGCTCGCCCCGCGCTTCGATGGTCTGCTCGCCCACTTTCTGGCCGTCCACCAGCACGTCCGCCGTCCGCTTGCGCCACTCGTCGGCATAGTAGGTGCAGACCAGGGTCATGGGACGGGCCGGATCAACGGCGAGATCGAAGGAAAACCACCGGGTGCCGCGGCGTCCGAACCGGCCCATGGTTTCCTCCGGCGTGCTCTCCTCCGGGCTGGAGGCTTGCTCGTTGGCGTCCCGCTCCGCCTGCATCTGGCCGGGCTGGGCGAAGCCGACGGTGGCGAGTTTGAGTTTTTCCTCACGCGCGGCCCGGGCGGCGAAGTCAGGCGATCTCATCACCCATTCCACGGGAGTGAAGGTGTCCCAATAGGCCGCATAAGTGCGCTCATGCAGGCGGTAGAAAGGCGCAAATGTCACGTCGCGGTCGCGGCCCACGCCCACGGATTCGAAATTGCCGGGCTGGCCTGCCACCGGTTTGAGCCATTGTTCGGTGGAGATTCCGGCGGAAACGAGCACCGGAACATTGTTGGAGGCGCCTCGTCCGCGTCTTTCCGGCCCAAGGTCGCCGGCCAGGACGAGCGGGCCCCACATCACGGCGACGCGGCGCGGGTTGTCGGGGAGCGGTTCTACATGGAGTTCTTTGGGCAGCACCAGCGCCACGGTGTCGCCGGTTTTCCAGGCGCGGCTGATTTGGACATAGGAACCGGGCCGGGGCAAATGCGGCACCGGCTGGCCGTTGACGGTCACGGAGAAGTTCCGGCCGGCCCAGGAGGGACGCCGCAGGGCCAGGGTGAATTTGCGGGCCGGGGCAAACCCGAGGAAGCCGCTGGCCTGGACGGTGACTTTCAAGGAAGCGGTTTCGCCTTCCGGGAAGGTCGTGTCCATGACCAGTTTGACCTGCTCGTTTTTCCAGTCTGCCGTGGAAGGGGTGTAAAGATTCACCCATAACCTGGTTTCCTGCGCGGTTCTGGATTCGTAATAAATGCCGTCGCCGTGGAGGGCGTGGTTTTCCATGCCGGTGCCGACGCAGCAGGTGAAGCTGTCGAACATATCCTGGTATTCATGGGTGACGCCCCGGCCCACCGGGACCATGTAGCAGGTGCGGCCATCCTTGGGGTCCATGGAGCCAAGCACATGGTTGAACAGGGCCGTCTCCAGGAACTCGGCGTAGCGCTCGTCGGGATGGAGGGCGAAAAGTTCGCGGGTCATTTTGAGCATGTTATAGACGTTGCAGCTTTCGTCGTCGCGCCCGTCAACGTGGTTGCTCAATTGGTCCGGGGGATCGAAGTATTCGTCGTGCCCGTGTCCGCCGGTGGCGTAGCTGTGGTGAAAGACGACTTGCTCCCAGAAAAAGCGGGCGGCGTCGCCATCGGTCTGGTTGCCGGTATAAACGTAGCGGGAAAGTTCACCGATCATTTTGGGCACGAGGGTGTTGCCATGCTTGCCGCCGAGAATGTCCTTGTGTTGGGCCAGCGGATGGACAATGGCCTTGTGTTCAAATTTGTCGGAAACGGCCAGCCAGCGCGCGTCGCCGGTGTCGTGATAGAGGTCGGCCAGGACTTCGTTCATCCCGCCAAATTCGGTGCTGAGCATGCGCTGGTCCTGGGCCTCCGTCAGTTTGCCCACGATGGATTCGACCCAGGTGGCGAACTTGATTTCGACCTCCAGCGCCGTGCGATTTCCGGTGTAGTGATAAGCGTCGCGCAAGCCGGCGAAAATCTTGTGCTCCACGTACCACGGCGACCACATCCCATTAAGATCAAATCCGCCGGATTGAATGGTCCCCTGGGCGATGGCCTCAAAACGTCCTTTGCCATCCAGAACCTCGCCCCGGCCCCGGCGGCCGCCGGCTGCGGTTGCTCCAGCGCCGCCGCCGCCGCGCGGGGGACTGGCCATGAGCGCGCCGATGTAGCCGTCGCCCTGTTTGTCCTGGATTTCCTTCAATTCATTGACCATGTAATCCACGCGCCGCTTGAATTCGGGATTGCCCGTGGCCGCGTACATGTAACTGATGGCGGAAAGGTAATGGCCGGCGATGTGGCCGGTCAGTTGGCGGGTTGCGCCGGCGTCCCACCCGCCATAGCCGCCGTCGGACTTGCCTTTGAGTCCGGCGCGGACACGCAACCAATAGAGCATCCGGTCCGGCTCCAGTTCGAGCAGGTATTTGGCGTCCAATTCCTGGGCGTGTCCGAGCGGGCCGCCGGTCAAGCGCACGTCGGACAACGGCAGCGGCTGGGCCTGGAAGGGGACGGGCTGGAGGGCCGGGCTGGCGGCGCCGGGCGCATTTTGAGCCGGAGCGGCCAGGGCAACGCAGGCGAAGGCGAGTGCAGTTGAGAAACAAGTTGGAAACTTCATGGGTTTAATATAGGGCGATGAATTGGATTTAGACAATGCACAACCGAATCCGGAATTGACCGCTGATTGAAGTCGATCCACGCAGACGTGGACAGACAGGGACGGGCACGGACGGAAACGGCTCCGGATGGTGTGCGGCGGGAGCGGTTTTGAGGTTTGGGGTCATAAAAAACTTATTATTTTAGCCTTAATTAGGCTTAATTAGGCTTAATTAACCTTAATTGGCCTTAATTGGAATGGCTCCTGGCGGGGCAAATTGGCGGGGATTTCTTCCCGTTCTTCCCGCCCATTTGCCTGGGCCCGTCGCGACCCGGCGGAGGCGAATCTGGCCGCGCCTACGTTTCTCATGTGGATGATTTAAGCATAGGTTCTAATTTTTGTCAACAGCCAAATTAAAAGAAAATGCGGGCGAGTGGCGGAGCAGAGGAAATTACAAATGGCCGGAGGAGCGGCGGAAGGCATCCGCCGTCGCCAAGCCTATGGCGGACAGGAAATCATGCAGGGCATCCACCTTCGCCGAGGCTACGGTGGACAAGAAATCATAAACCGCTGATTTCACGGATGGCGCGGATACGGACAGGAAGAATCAAGCCTTTTGAAACCTGCTGCAAGTATCGTTGCTGGCGGGCGGAACGCAGTGAGGGAGAAAACAAGGAAAGACTTTTGCCCGCAGATAACGGGGCAGATGTACGCAGATGGGGGAGGAAGAATTCTGATTCCTCTATCTGCGTGCATCTGCGTCATCTGCGGGCAATTCCGGATTTCATTGCGGCGGGCCGCGCTGTGCCGTTGGTGTTTGGCAAAGGCCAGTTTGAAAGCGGAGTGGCGGCAAAGCTGTTGCGTGAGTTTGCGCAGGACCCTTTTCCGTAAGAATTGACAGGATGCACAGGATGAACAGGATTCAGGAAAGACAAACCGGAAAAGGGCCATCCAGGTTTCATCCTGTAAATCCTGTCATCCTGTCTCTCTCCGCTATTTCGGTATCTGGATGAGGTGGAGAAAAAGAAGATGATGGCGGCGCATTCGGCTTTGTTGGGGAAATTCACGGACTTGGCGTTTGATGAGGCGGCGGAAATGAGTGGGCAGGAATCCCGGCCAACGGAAGCGGACAACATGGATGCGGGGCCAGCGACAGAAACGGATTTGCAAAGCGATTTGATGGAAGCGGCTGGGGATCCGTTTTAATTCTCAATGCAATCCGAGGCGGCGGGTGATGGCAAGATGGTTCCGGCGTGTCAGGCTTGACGGAGCGGGGCGTTTGCTGTTCAGTGCTGGCGTATTCTCCCCTTCAGGGGGATAAGTTAGATGAACTGAACCGCTGTATGGAGATCTGATAATGAAAAATCTGAGACATCGAAGCTTCTATTGTGTTGGTTTGTCGATATTGATCTGCACCACGGGGGCGGTTCGCACAATGGGTGGAAATTGTGCGGTGTCCGATGGATCGAAGTTGCCCAGTGATGACGGTTGCATATTAGCCTTCGTTTATAACCAGACTGATGACCATCGGCTTGTTGTGCTCGACGAAAAGAATCGCCGTCGTTACGAAGCGCCACTGGAGAAAGCCAAATCTGCGCCGTTTTGGGAGGGAGGGAAGGTTTATGTGGTGGACACCTCCGGGAGCCTCCAAGGATTCAGTATTGGCTCGGACAAGTTAATTGCGGAGAAAACAGAGACCATATCGGCAGGTGTAGTGCGCGAGACCGAATACGTCCGCAGCCAAGATCGCTTGTATTTGATTCGAACCAAGTTCGACGATCAACGCAAGATTTCCTACGAGATCTCGGCGATCGATTTTCCAACTCGGAAAGTGCTTTGGACGAAGGAGATTGACAGTCCTGGCCCGTTGAGGATCATCCAGCCATACGTATGCGTGACGGGCCTGGAGCAAGTGCAGGTCTTCAACTGTGACACGGGGGAGAAGCTTGGAAGAATAGAAGCCGCAAAAGCAGCGGCGGCCGCAGATTCAAACGGGCACAAGTGAGCTAAATGCAACAACCACGCTGAAGCGAACTCGTGATCCATGCTGTTCGCCCGCAGTTTGGAAGAAATTGAAAAACCCCTTGCACGCATCAAGAAACCCGGTATGAATAAAGCACCTTGGAGTGGCCGGTTTTGAAGTGCCCACAAGTGGCCGGTTTTCAACCGCCCGGTGACAGTAATTCGAGACTTGCAATGTGAATTGCTCGGTTTGATTTGATCGCACTGCCGCAACAACACTTTGAGCAACTGTTTGTGCATTTCGCAACTCCGCGTCATCTGCACACACACTGGCAATGCTGACGAAGAGCAAACCGAAAGTTAGGGTCAGCTTTATGATCTCGATTTAGCCTGTGGGGCCTTAATCGTCAAACCATTTCGCCGCAAGAGTGTCGATCTGAGAAAAGTGAGGAACCGGCGCAAGCCCTTCCTGGTGGTGACGGCGTTGGCCCCCGTGTTGCGAGGGCAAGCGGGGCGCAATCCGGGGGATCCTCCTTCGCAGGGCCTACGGCGGACAGGCAATGACGACACGACCAGGCACTTGTCGGGGCGGCGCGTTCGCGTGTTGGCATTCGGCTTGGCCTTCCTGCCTTTAGCAAGCCGGATGACGACACGGGAACGCGCCGCGGGGAAATGCTCTTTTCAGACAAGAGGACTGAGGACTTTCCCGATTTGTGCCAGAGTGGTTTAAATAAAAGTGTAGCCACACGTTATCTGTCAAAGGCCCTCTCAAGGCAGGGTCGCCTCGCCGAGGCGACCGCTTCGGTAAGGACCATCCACGGACGGCTCGGCGAGCCGTCCCTACCAAGTCAATTTCAGTGGCCACGAGTCTATTTAAACCGCTCCAGCAGCCTGTTGAAAAACCCGCCCGGTGAGGGCACCGGGCCTACATGACCCGTGATTTCCGAGGAAATAATGTAGGCCGCGTGCCCTCACGCGGCGTTCGGTGGGGTATTTCAACAGGCTTCCAGGCTCGATCCGGAACCAGCACATGAAGGCCACCATCTCAAAAACAATCAAAAAATCCATTGACGTGAAACCTCAGAACTCTCAGAGGGAGAGGAGACAGCAATCGGCGGGCATTGGTTGGCGGTTGGTTGCCGGGCCAATGCAGTCGGGGGTTTTTGAGGATTTGAGCTTTATGGTTGAGGCTGCCCCTCACCCTGGCCCTCTCCCGCGGGGAGAGGGGACAGCGGTCGTCCGCCGGGGGTTGGCGGTTAGTTGTCTGGGGAGTGCAGTTGGGAGTTTTTCGTTTTTAGGATCAAGCTTCGCACGCGGGCGGGCAAAACGGGCGGGCGCACCGATTCCATGCCCCAGCCCAGGAGGACTTTCGCCGCCGCTCCGCATACGCGCCCCTGGCACGGCCCCATGCCGCAACGGGTCTGCAATTTGGCGTCGCGCCAACTGGCGTGCTGGCGCACCCGTCCCAGAGGGATGTCTTCGCACCGGCACAGCAGCGTGTCCTCCGCGGCCAGGGTCTTGAGATCCGGGCGCAAGGCGAAGGCGCCGGCCAGCGCGGCGCGGAATTTGTGCCAGGAGGCGCGCCGGGCGAACAAGGCTTGCGCGCGCGCCGGCTGGTTGCCGGCCGCATAACCGGCGATTTGCCCCTCCACCAGCGCGCAATCCGCGCCGCCCACGCCCGTCGGCTCCCCCGCGCAGTAAATCCCTTTGGCGCCGGCCGCCTGCCATTGATCCACCCGCACAAAGCCGTCCTGCAACTCGCAGCCCGCCGCCAGGGGAAGTTCCACGTTGGGGACAAGTCCGAAGGCGCACGCCAAAAGGTCGCATTCCTCGGTCCAGGTGGTTTGGCCGTTGGTCAGGGTGACGCTGCGGACTTGGGTGCTGCCTTCCGCGCGCACCGGCCAGACGCCGCAACGGTAAGGCACCCCGAGCAAGCGGGACTTGATTTGCGCGCCTTGCCAAAGTTTGGACGGATGGGCCAGCAGACCGAGGCCGAAGCCGATGACGCGCGGCCACGGGGCCTGCTCGGCGATGCAGGCCACGTTGGCGCCGTATTTGCGCAAACCTCCCGCCACCGCCAGCAACAGGGGTCCGCTGCCCGCCACCACCACCCGCCGGCCTTGCGCGGGCCAGCCATTTTTGACCAGCGATTGCATCCCGCCCGGCCCCATGATCCCCGGCAGCGTCCAGCCGGGAAAGGGCAGGAACAACTCGCGCGCCCCGGTCGCCAAAATTAGATTCGCATATCGTATTTCGCGCGTTTCGGCATCGCACTCGGCCATCAGCAGCCCAGGCCGGGGCGCGGCAATCACGCTGGTGCGGTCCAAAAGGGTCGCGCCGCAATGTTGAAAACGCTCAAGCCACTGCAATGCCTGCCGGGGCCGTCCTTTTTGGCCGCGCCAGATTTGGCCGCCCAGCCAGGGAGTGTCATCCACCAGGGCCACGCGCCGTCCGCATTCCGCCGCCGCGCAGGCCGCGCCCAGGCCGGCGGGGCCGCCGCCCACCACCACCACCTCAAACTCCAGATTGGATTCCGTGACTTGCATGATATGCCCGACAAGCTTATGCGGAACCTGCGCAAAGCCAACACCCAAAACCTCGCTTTAAGTTTCTGTTGAACCGCGAGACAGGCGAAAGCGCCTTTCCATGAAGGACTGGAGGTTTCGCGCATTTCGGGCATTAGCGGTTCACCCGGTTTTCGACATTGGCACACGCCTTGAGGTTCCATAACACGATTAGCCCGCAGATCCCGCGGATTCACGCAGAACAGAGGCGGGCCAAGGTCCCTGAATTTGATTTGCGGGCGGTTGTGGCGTAGAGTTTGCGGCATGAAAACATTCCTTGGCGCGGTCATCAGCATTGTTCTTTTTTCCTTTGCGGCGCCAGCGCTGGCGCAGACGAACAGCATGGGGCCGCCGAGCCGGGCGGCCGGGCATTCGGGGATTGATGGGACCTCGCGATTTATTTTTTACAGTGTGCTGGAAGGGCTTTACGAGGATGGGTTGTCAAGCAATGACGTGGAGCGGATCCTGATGAAGGGCAAGGGGGGCGCCAACGGGCCTTACCTCCATTTTATCTACGCCTGCCCGATCTGCACGGCGACCATCTGGGCGCTGGAGGCCTACCGCGACCGGCCCAAAGCATTCTACAGTTTGAAGAACGGGTTCGGCGGAACGTTCGGGCCGGGGTTGTCCGATGAGTTGCACCAACAGCTTTACAGCGACGATATACATCAACGTCTCATGGCGATCAATAGCCTGGAGAAGACGTGGCTAGAACGCCGGATGACGGACATGAATCTGTCCGGGAAGGAGAGCGCGGCGTTGCTGGCGGAGTTGGAGAAGAAGCGCCAGCAGGGATCGGATATGCTCAAGGGTGAGCGTCGGCCGTCGCCGGGCGCGGCCGCGGGCGGAGTGACGGGGGTGCCGGATTTCTATGATCTGGAGGAGTGCGCGATTTGCAACGGAGCGGTGGGCAAAGGGATCAAGTTGCCGGAGCCGAAAGGGAAATAGGCGCGGATAATCGGCTGGAAGTTGAAGCGGAGCATCAAACAATAGCTTTAACCAAATCGCACTGGACTCACTTGCTGGCAACGCCTCACTCATCGGTCCGCACCTCCATTCCTTCCTCGCACAAGGTCTGGCAACTGCGGCAGTGGGCGCGGCCGTTGATGGTCACGCAGCATTCCATACAGATGCCCATGCCGCAAAGCGGGCCGCGCGGCAGGCCCGTCACCGAGGTCCGAAACCGCGTCACGCCTGCCTCCGCAATTGCCGCCGCCACAATTGTCCCTGCCGCCACGGTCACGTTCTTCCCATTGACACGCAGTTTTACGTTAGGAGGAGCATGAACCCTCACCTCACCCTGACCCTGTCCCCTCCCATCGGATGGGAGCGGAGAGGGAACAGCATGGGGAGACGCAACATTGCTCGGGAGTCTGCCGGGCGGCGGCTGGCTCAGGGTCTTGGGATTGGCGGCCGGCTCAGGCATGATGGGTTGCTCCCGCTCCGCTGGCAAAGCGCGACGGCGCATAAGGCTCCGGTGGAATTTCACAAGGCCGATTCAACAACAAATCCGCCAGCAACCGGCCCGTGCCGACCGAAGTGGTGATGCCCAGGCCCTCGTGTCCGGTGGCCAGCCAAATGCGGTCGCTCTCAAGGCTCGGCCCAATCAGGGGCAACGAATCCGGCGTGGCGGCGCGATGGCCCGTCCAGACCCGGATGCTGGAAAGGCCGCCCAGCGCGGGCATGTATTCCAGCGAGCGGCTGAGCATGCGGTTGAGAATGGCGAAGTCAACCGCCGCATCCTCCTCGTCATACTGGCGCGAGGAACCCAGCAGCATCTGCCCCGTCTTGCGCGGCTGGATATTGAAGGCGACGGAGTCCCGGCTCACCCCATGGGCGCTTTTAAGATAGCCCAGCTCCACAATCTGATGATGGACAAAGCCCGGATGACGGTCCGTAATCACCAAATGCCCCTTGCGTTTGCGCACCGGCAAACCGGGCGTCAACTCCGGCGACCACGGCCCGGTTGCGTTGACCGTCCGCCCGGCGGCGATGGTCGAGCCATCCTCCAGCGCGACGCCTCCGTCGGCGCGCAAGGCCCGCACCGCCGCGCCGAGGCGCACCTCCGCGCCGTCGCGTTTGGCCTGATCGAGCAAAAACCGCGCGGCGCAAGGCGGATAAAGCACGGCGTCATCGGGCACGCGCAATCCGCCGGCCATTCCGGCGCGGAGATTCGGCTCTGCCTTCGCCACGCCAGCCGCATCCAGCACTTCCGCGCGGACACCGCGCGCGGTGTAATACTTGTGCTTGCGACGGGCCTCCGCCATTTCTGCCTCGTCCGCCGCCAGCCAGAGCGTGCCGCAGGGGTCATATTCCACGTCCGCGGGCAATTCCGGAAGCTGCCGCCGCCAGAGCGCGCGGGAATAAGAAGTGAGGGCAAATTGCGCCTCGGAGTCGTCCATCACCACAATATGCCCCATCCCCGCGGCCGTCGTGCCGCCCGCCACCGGTCCGCGATCCAGCACCAGCGTTTTCATTCCGCCCCGGGCGCATTCCGCGGCGCAGGCCGCCCCGACGATCCCCGCGCCGGCAATAATAATGTCATAGGATTGGCTCACGCGCGGATGCCGTAACAGAAGGGGTCCTTCTCATCAAGCAGCAGGGTCGCCTCGGCGTTGACGTAAGCGATTCCGGTGATGATGGGGGCGATTTTACCCGCGGCCCGGTCGAGCCAGCGGAACCGCGCGGTGAAGGAAGTGCCGATGAAACTTTCCTGCACCCACGGCGCGCCCTCGGCCCATTTGCCGTCCGCCGCCATGCAGGCGAGCTTGGCGCTGGTGCCGGTTCCGCACGGCGACCGGTCGTAAACCTTGCCGGGACAGAGCACAAAACTGCGCGCATGGCCGCGCGCCGTTTGCGGCGGCCCAACCAGTTCGATATGATCCACCTCCGGGAAACCCTGCGCATTGACCGCCTGGCGCACGCGCCAGGCGTAATCCGTCAAGCCTTCCACGTTGGCCAGGGACAAATCCTGCCAGTGTTTTTCCATGAGATAGAACCAGTTGCCCGACCACACCACGTCGCCGGTGACCGGCCCGATTCCCGGCACCGCAATGGCGGCTCCTTTGGCCTTGCGCCAGCTCGGCACATTGGCCACCGAAACTTCCCCGTTGGCATGGAGAGTGATCGTCACGATGCCAACGCACGTCTCCACCCGGTATTCCCCCGGCTGGATCCGCCCCAAATGCGCCAACGTCACGCCCAGCCCGATGCAGCCATGACCGCACATGCCCAAGTAACCCACGTTGTTGAAGAAAATAATGCCCGTGATGCAGGAGGAATCCTGCGGCTCGACCAGCATCGCCCCCACCATGACATCCGAACCGCGCGGTTCATTGACCACGGCGGAGCGGAACTCGTCGTGCTTTTTCAGGACATGCAGCTTGTCGGCGATGCTGCCGCCGCCCAGGTCGGGGCCGCCGCTGATGACGATGCGCGTCGGCTCACCGCCGGTGTGCGAGTCAATAATAGCAACTTTTTTCATTCAATTTGCCCGTCTTCGCCGCCTGCCATTGGCCCGGTTGCGCCGGACCGCCCCGGTGGGCCGGCGGGCGCGTCTCCTGCTTGCCTTTTCTGCTCAGACTATGCCTGCGCCCGTGGCCTGTCTTGGCTTGGAATGACAGGAATTGGGTTAAATCGGACGCAAAACTGCCCAAAAACCGCATTTTCCGCCACTTTTATTTGTCGGGGCAGGCCGGGAATGGATTTCCCGCCGTGCCCGGTTGGGAGTGACTTGCCTCCCAGCCTCCGATCCCTCATCATTCATCCCAACTAACCGGAAAGAACTGAATCATGACGACTCCTCGCAACCGCATCGCGTTGGGGACCATCACCCTCCTTTTGGCGTTATCGCGCGCGGAGGCGCTCGACAGCCAATTGGCGCTGACGAACGCGGCCTTGGTGGTGAGCGTGAACACATCCAATGCCACGCTCACAGTGCTCGACCGGCGGACGGGACGTCTCTGGACCCAGAGGGCCGGCCGGGCGGAGGTCGCGGTCACGGAAGCGCGCGCGGAAGCCAACCAGATTGACCTGGGGCTGCGCCACGTCCCGTCGGGTTTGGTCCTGAAGGCGCAAATTGTGGTCGAGGCGGCCAAGCCGGAGTTCACCTTCAGCATTGATGGGAAGGGCGCCCTGTCCGGCCCCATGCGTTATCCGTATCCCTTTGTGAGCGAGCCGGCCGACCGGTTGGTGGTGCCGATGAACGAGGGGATTTCCTTTCCAGTCGAGGACAAATCCATCGAAACCTTTCGTTTGATTGCTTATGGCGGGCATGGGATTTGCATGGCGTTTTGGGGCGTGACCGATGACCGGCAGGGACAGGGTGTTATCATCGAGACGCCCGACGATGCCGCCATTCATCTGGTGCGGCTGGAGGACCGCCTGGCCGTGGCGCCGGAGTGGGACGCGCAGCAGGGGCAGTTTGGCTACGGGCGACGGCTGCGGTATGTTTTCTTCGATAGCGGCGGGCATGTGGCCATCGCCAAACGCTACCGGGGATATGCGCGGCAAAAGGGTCTCCTGAAAACCCTGGCGGAAAAGCGCGGCGAGAATCCCAACGTGGACCTTCTGGTCGGCGCGGTCAACATCTGGAACTGGGACGCCGACCCTGTGGCGTTAACCACGCAAATGAGGGCCGCCGGCATCGAGCGCATTCTCTGGAGCCGCGGCGGTTCGGCGAACGCGCTGCGCACATTGAACGACATGAAGGTGCTGACAAGCCGTTACGACATTTACCAGGACACGATGAATCCGTCCAATTTCCCATTTCTTCGCGGGGTTGACGCGAATTGGACGACGGCCGGGTGGCCGGCTGACATTATTCGCCAGGCCAATGGGGACTGGCGGCATGGTTGGGGAGTCAAGGGCACCAACGGCACTATGTACGATTGCGGTGTTCTGTGCGACAGCCGCGCGCTGGACTATGCCCGGGCGCGCATCCCGGCGGAGCTGGCCACGCGCCCTTACCTCTGCCGCTTCATAGACACCACCACCGCTTCCCCGTGGAACGAGTGCTACGACCCTCATCACCCGATGACCCGGACGGAGAGCCGGGAATGGAAGATGAAACTCCTGGATTACGTCTCGCACGACTGCAAATTGGTCACGGGCAGCGAAACCGGCCACGATGCGGCGGTGCCGTTTGTGGATTATTTTGAGGGAATGCTCAGCCTTGGCCCGTACCGCGTGCCCGACGCCGGGCGGGACATGCAACGTATCTGGAATGACCCGCCCGAACGCGTCGCCAAGTTCCAGCTTGGCCAGGCGTATCGTTTGCCCCTTTGGGAACTGGTCTATCACGATTGCGTTGTGGCGCAGTGGTATTGGGGGGATTACAACAACAAATTGCCGTCGCTCTGGGACAAGCGCGACCTGTTCAACGTCCTTTACGGAACGCCGCCCATGTTCATGTTCGACAAAAAGCTCTGGGAAACCCAGAAGGCCCGGTTCGCGCAAAGTTACACGAACACCTGCCCTTACGTTCGCGCCGCGGGTTACTCCGAGATGACCGACCACCGTGTCCTAACCGCGGATCGAAACGTCCAGCAGACGGTCTTCGCCAATGGCGTGACCATCACCGTCAACTTTGGGACCACACCGTTTCGTCTCGCGTCCGGTGAGACGCTGCCGCCTGGCGGATTTCGCGCCGAGGGAATGCCGAAGTAAAGAAGAAATGACATCCCCGACCTATTGTTCTTGTCTGAAGCGCCTTTCATTTTGGTTTTGCCTGGCGAGCGGACTGTTCCCGGCCAACTCACCGGCCCAGGCGCCTGCCTGGCAACCCACCGGCATCTCCGGTGGCGGCGGCATGTTCACGCCCGCCATTTCTCCGGCGGA
>JBEKVM010000117.1:0-17465 GCA_049513975.1 Verrucomicrobiota bacterium
TGCGCTGTATCCACTCCAGCCGCCGCCTCGACCCGTTCTGGAAAGAGCGCCTCAACAGCCGCGCTGCCAGCAATGATTGCCTAAAGCTGGCAGCCTAACCGAAGAATTCTGTCGTGCGCCCCGACGTTTCCAGACGTGAATAATTACCTTTACTTTTTTGCCCCTGATGACTATCATGGCAGTGACGGCCTGGGTATGCGCATTCAAGCTTCAGACTGAATGCGTCGAGGCGCATCGGGTGTTCCCTCGGCGATGCCCAGCAGGGGTTGTTGAGAATCAGACAGAACGTCTTGAAACAAAGCAAACCTATGAAACCGGCTCTTCTCATCATCGTCTCCGGGTTGTATGCGGCAGGACTTTTCGCGCAACCCATCATTACTACGCAGCCCGCCAACCAGGCCGCGCTGTCTGGCGGCACGGCGACGTTCAGCGTGTCAGCGACGGGCGCCGGCCCGTTCACTTATCAGTGGCAACACGGGGGCACCAACCTGCCCGCCAGTCTCATCACAACTGCGGCGGGCGGCGGTGTGGGCGACGGTGGCGCCGCGACCAATGCGGAAGTGAATCATCCTCTCGCTGCCGCCGCGGACGGGGCCGGG
The DNA here is from genome assembly GCA_049513975.1 of Verrucomicrobiota bacterium. Lineage (GTDB taxonomy): Bacteria > Verrucomicrobiota > Verrucomicrobiia > Limisphaerales > Palsa-1400 > JBEKOF01. The sequence goes on from JBEKVM010000117.1 coordinate 600, forward strand.
AATCTGTTCATCGTGGATTATGGCAACAACCGCATCCGCAAAGTGGGAACCAACGGCATCATCACCACCGTCGCCGGCAACGGCAATGCCGGCTATGCGGGTGACGGCGGCCCGGCGACCAATGCGACCTTGTCTACTCCGAATGGCGTGGCTGTGGACACCGCCGGCAACCTGTTCATTGCGGACTACTACAACCAGCGTATCCGCAAAGTGGGAACCAACGGCATCATCACCACGGTCGCGGGCAAAGGATCGTCCATCTATTCCGGGGACGGCGGCGCGGCGACCAACGCCGGGGTGCCTTACCCCTGTGACGTGGCAGTGGACACGACCGGCAACCTGTTCATTGTGGACCCTTCCAACAATCGCATCCGCAAGGTGGGAACCGATGGTGTCATCACCACCTTTGCCGGCAACGGCACCAACGGCTATTCCGGCGACGGCGGCGCGGCGACCAACGCGGAACTCTACTCTCCCGCAGGCGTGACAGTGGACACCGCCGGCAACCTGTTCATTGCGGACTTGAACAACCATCGCATCCGCAAAGTCGCCACCAATGGCATCATCACCACGGTCGCGGGTTGTAGCTCTCATGGATTTTCCGGCGACGGTGGCTTGGCGACCAACGCGGCGTTGGGCAATCCCCCTCGGGTCGCAGTGGATGTCGTGGGAAATTTGTTCATTGCGGACCCTGACAACAACCGCGTCCGCGAAGTAGGCACCAACGGCATCATCGCCACCGTCGCAGGCAACGGCACGAACGGCTGCACCGGTGACGGAGGCGCGGCCACCAACGCGGCGATCGGTTTGTACGGCGACGCTGTGGACGCCACCGGCAATCTGTTCCTGGCCGACAGTGGCGACAACCGCATCCGCAAAGTGGCCACCAATGGCATCATCACCACCGTGGCGGGCAACGGAACCCAAACCTATGCCGGCAATGGCTGCACCGCGCCCAACGCCCAGTTCTACTACCCCGTGGCCGTGGCCCTGGACCCCGCCGGCGACCTGTTCATCACCGATCAATTCAACGTCCGCATCCGCCGGGTGGACACGAACAACATCATCACCACGGTGGCGGGCAATGGGCTCAATGGCTATGCCGGCGACGGCGGTCCGGCAATCCAGGGGAAGTTATACGAACCCATCGGCGTGGCCGCGGACGGCGCCGGGAATGTCTTCATCGCTGACTGGGACAATTACCGTATTCGTGAGGTCGGGGCGGACGGCATCATCACGACGGCGGCGGGAGGCGGCTCCCAAACTCCTTCCACCGGGACCGTGGCGACCAATGCGCACCTGAACAGTCCCTCCGGCTTGGCTCTGGACGCTGCGGGCAATCTGATTTTCTCGGATTACAACTACCTCCGCAAACTGGGCACCAATGGACTGCTCACACCCCTGGCGGGCACAGGCTACGGCGGCTATTCCGGGGACGGCGCCGCGGCCACGCAGGCGATGTTGGACGGTCCTTCCGGCGTGGCCGCGGACCCCGCCGGTGATGTTTTCATCGCCGACACGGGCAACCAGCGAATCCGCCGGGTGGACACCAACGGAGTGATTACCACTGTGGCGGGCAATGGCATTAATGGCCATGCCGGCGACGGCGGCGCGGCGACCAACGCCCAGTTGTACAATCCGTCCGGCGTGGCTGTGGACGCCGCTGGCGATCTGTTCATTGCCGACACTCTCAACCACCGCATCCGCACGGTGGACATCAATGGCATCATCACGACGGTGGCCGGCTCTGGTGTGAGTGGCTTTGCCGGCGACGGCGGCGCGGCGACGAGTGCGAAGTTGGCCGAGCCGAATGGCCTTGCGATTGACGGCGTTGGCAACCTGTTCATTGCAGACACCTACAATCACCGCATCCGCAAAGTCAGCCCCTTCGCGAGCTTGCCCACCTTGACGCTCAACAACGTGGCGAGCAACAACGCGGGCGACTACCAGGTGATCGTCACCGGCGCCGGCGCCAGCGTCACCAGCAGTGTGATGACATTGACCGTAGTGCTGTGGCAGCCTGCCATCATCAGCGCGACACTCAACCCCAACGGCAGCCTGACCTTGAACCTGGCCAGCCCATCCGGGGCGACCAGCCGTTTATGGGCTGCAACGAACCTGACACCTCCTGTCGTCTGGCAGGGTCTCACCACCAATCTCACTGGGGGCAACTGGCAGTTCACCGATGCCGGCACGCCTTCCTGTCAGACACGGTTCTACCGGCTTTCCGTGCCGTGATGGTGCTTGCTCGCGTGAACCAGGCCTCTCGGAGAAGGCGGGGAGGCTTCAATCTGTCGCGGGCTGGCGATGCGCAGCCGCCATCGGCTTCGCCTCGTCACGCAGGGAGCGCTGGGCTTGGTGTCGGCTGTCGTGAGTCGTCCTGCCCGCGAATCGCCTCGCCTGCCTTTGCTGGCGTGCGCGGGCGGCGCTAATCGGCGGCGCTTCGGCTGTGGCAAAGTCGGGCTGGCGGCCTGCTGCTCCGTTGCCCGGCTGGTTTTCTTTGGCGTGGACCTGGTTCGTGGCGCCCTCCTTCTGTTTCCGCAATCTTCGGATGTGGCCACGCGGCGCGGACGCCGGCAATCTCCCTGTCTTCGCTTGCCTCCTTCGGTAATCCAAAGGCAAACCGTGACTTTGGAAGACCCTTGACTTTTGCCGTAGATCGTGGCCTTTTCGCGCCGGTGGCGGATAATGACCGGGAATCTCATCTTCCCGGTTTGGTTTTCAGATTCAGCCGGATTCTGTGCGGAATCTGTGCGGTAAACGCCATTTTCCCCGACTTCCGAGGGAGAAATGGCTGTCCGACATGGATTCGAACCATGACAAAGGCCTCCAAAGGGCCTTGTGCTACCGTTACACCATCGGACAGGGCAGCGTTAAATTAACCTGACGGCGGCGCTCTGCAACTAAAAATCCAACGGGGCAATCCGTCAGGGCAGTTTGACCAGGGCAGTCCAGAATTGGGGGCCGAATTTGATCTGGAATTTTTCCAGGAGGGTTTCGGCCCCGGCACGGGAATCGGCCAGCGCGTAGGTGGCGGAGCCGCTGCCGGACATCAAGGTGGCGGCGGCGCCCTCTTCGCGAAAGAATTCCTGGAACAGTTGCAGCAGAGGATATTTAAGCAGGGCAGGGGACTCAAGGGAGTTGTAGAATTCCTTTCCGGCTGCGGACAGGGCGGTCGTTTGCAGGAGCGAGATCAGGCGTTGGGCGCGGCCTGGTTTTCCATTCAGAGCCTCCGGATGCCGGGCCAGTTGTTCGTAGGCCCACGACGTGGAGATGCCGAAGCCGGGATGGACCAGCAGCATCCACGCCCCAGCCAGGCCCGGAAAAAAATCCAGGGGGGTGATGACTTCCCCGCGGCCCGTGGCCAGGGCCGGACGGCCTTGCAGGAAAAAAGGGATGTCCGATCCAAGCAAAGCGGCCAGTTGGAGCAATTGCTCCGGGCGGAGCGGCTGGCCGAAAAGTTCGTTCATGGCCAGGAGAGTGGCGGCGGCGTTGCCGCTGCCCCCGCCCAAGCCCGCCGCCACGGGAATTGTCTTCTCCAGATGAATGCGCACGCCTTCGTTGATCCCGGCGGTTTTGAGAAAGCGCTCCGCCGCGGCATAAACGAGGTTTTTGGCATTGGTCGGCAAAAGCGGGTCGTTGCATTTGAGGCGCAGCCTTGTCCCGTGGCGCTCGAAGCTGAGGCAATCGTGCAGGTCGAGCGGATGCAGCACCGTCTCCAGTTCGTGGAAACCGTCCGGACGCCGGCCCAGGATGTTGAGGAGGAGATTGACCTTGCAGGAGGATTGCTTGTCAAGCGGCATGAGAAATGGCGCGGCGCAGCCGGACCGCCCCGCTGCTTCTTCCCGCGGTTCCAACTCTCCCGGTTATTGATCGAAAACGTGGAATCGGCTCCCCGGGATAAACGGCGCCATGTCGCCCCCGCCGAAGCCCAGCGAGGTGTCCGGCGAGGTCATCTGATCCGAATACCAATTGGGTTTGTAGCTGTCGGGATTGACCGGATTCTCCGGCTTAAAAATCGGGCCGTAGTTCTTGGGGGAATGATTGGGGAAGGGGAACGTCGCCACTTCATAAAGGCCGACGGCGGTCCGCGCAAAAGTGCGGTCAATGCCGTGGAATACCCCGGTGGTGTAGCCTTGATCGCGGCTGACCAGAACGGTGGTTTGTTCGACGGAACGGCGCAACTCACCCAGCCGGGTGATTTCGGTCAAATTGTTGATGCCGCGACCCAGTTTTTGCTCCGGGCCGGCGCAACCGGTCATGACCAGGGCCATGCCCAACAACGGGATAATTGAGGAAAATAATTTACGCATATATACACACTCTTTCACCTAAATTAGCGGTCTGTGGGGAATTGTCTAGCTTTTTTGTGTTTTTTTCTCCTGCCGCTCCCAATACCAGGCGATCCACACGCTCACTTCGTAAAGCAGTTGCAGGGCCACGGCCATGACCACCTGGGTGAGCACCTCCGGGGTGGTCAGCAAGGCGCCCAGAATCAAATTTCCGACAATGACGTAGCGGCGCATGCTGGCCAGTTTCCGGTAGTCCAGGATGCCGATTTTGACCAGGGCCAACAGCACCACCGGCAACAAAAAGCCCAGTCCCATGCCCAGCATGAATTTTATGACAAAGCTGATGTAAGTTCCCGCCGACCAATAGGGCACGCTCACCCCCATCCATTCGGCGTATTGCTGGGCGAACTTCAGCGCGGTCGGCATGATGACAAAATAAGCGACCGAAATCCCCATCAGGAATAGAAAAAGGGACACCACGAAAGCGCGCAGAAAGTATTTCTTCTCCCGGATTTTCAAGGCCGGCATGAGGAATTGCCCAAAATAATAAAAGACAAACGGCGAGGCCAGCAGCAGTCCCCCAAAAAAGGCCAGATGAAACGAGGAAAAAAACGGGGCCGACGGATCCAGGTAGATCAGGCCCGGGCCTCCCGCCGGATCAGCGTCTTCCGGGTTGGGCGCCAGCCGCAAAGTAAAAAGCTGCTGCCCCGCCACCTCAACCGGCTCGACCAGCAGGGTGATGGCGGGATTGGTGCCCAGATCCAGCGAGCCAAGCCGGTTGGTTTTCAAAATCACCGGCTTGAGCCGGGCCGCGCCAATTTGGAAGGTGACGACCTGGTTGGTTTCGTCGGGCAGGAAGGCAATATGCCGCTGGGCGGCGCGATGCAGCGGCCAACTGAGAACGGCGATCATGGCCCGGGCGTTGAACAGGCAAATCAACATCCCGATCAGCGTGGCGGCGGCGCTTTTTATCAGCGTCCAGCGGAGGTCTTCGAGATGTTCGAGAAAAGTTTTTACCACGCCACCGCCCTCGGCCGCTTCCTCACTCTCCGGCCGGAGTTCGTCATTGCGTTCTGCCATGTGAAGCCATCACCGGCCGTGGTCAAGCCTTGGGAGCAGGGGAGGGTGGAGTTGCGGTGGTGCTGGCCGGCTGTGTATTGGCAGGCGGCGGGGCGGCCGGGTAGGTCGGTTGCTCGTTCATCGAGCTATGGATTTCGTCGGTCACTTCCCGCGACGCTTTCTTGAACTCCTTGATCCCCTGGCCAAGCCCCTTGGCGAATTCCGGTATCTTCTTGGCGCCAAAGAGCACCAGGATGACCACAAAAACAACGACCAGTTCAGGGCCGCTCAGAAAACCTGCATTTAGTGTATTCATATAATCGCTTGCTGATAATAAAAATAAACCACTCGCCGCCAATAGTAAAGCCCGCTTTTTGCGGTTTTTCGCCCGGGGCCGGCGGCGCTCATAACCGCCCAAAGACACCGACCCCCGTCGCCGGGGAAAAGTGGCGGGGTGAAACAGACCGCGATTTTGCCCGCACCCCGCCCTCCCGCCCTTTCGCAAAATTTGGCCGGTTTTTGCCAAGGGGAGGGTAGTCGCTCCGTTAGCCTGTGAGTAGGTTAAGCACGAAAATATGATTGGTCCATCTGTTACCGAGCGTGACGATAAATCCCGCGCCGCCCCGGCCGCAACCGCTTTCGGCTGCCCGCGCAATTTCCTCGACAACCGCTTCGTCTATACCGTCGTCTCGGCGCGGGCGCGCGGCCTGTCCATCGGCATCAACATGAACCCGGACCGCTTCTGCAATTTTGACTGCGTTTATTGCGAGGTGGACCGGAAATTGCCCCCCGCCGAAAAAGAACTGGACGTGGCGGTGATGGCGGAGGAACTGGACAAGACCCTCTTCCTGGTGCGGTCGGGCAAGATTCGGGAACACGCCGCTTACCGCGATTTGAACGACGAGTTGCTGCAATTGCGCCATGTCGCCTTGAGCGGCGACGGCGAACCTACCCTCTGTCCCATTTTCGCCGAGGCGGTCCAGGTCGTCGTCCATGTCCGGGCACGCAGTCCCCATTCCTTTTTCAAACTGGCCTTGATTACCAACGGGACCGGGCTGGATCTGCGGCCGGTGCAGGACAGCCTGCAATACTTTACGCACGACGATGAGATTTGGATCAAGCTGGACGCCGGCACGCAAGATTACATGAACCGCGTCAACCGCGGCGAAGTCCCGCTGGAGAAAGTCATTGCCAACATCGTCCTGGTGGCCCGCCAGCGGCCCGTCGTCATCCAAAGTTTGTTTCCCATGGTCCTGGGCCAGGAACCGCCCCCGGAAGAAATTGATGAGTATATTTTGCGTTTGAATGACCTAAAACAAGCCGGCGCGCGCATCTCGCTGGTGCAAATCTATTCGGCGACCAGGCCCATCGCGCATCCCGATTGCTCGCACCTCCCGCTGAAAAAGCTCTCCGAGATCAGCCACCGCATCAAAGCGGAAACGGGGTTAAGAGCGGAAGTCTTCTAATGGCGGCCCTTCCTGCCTTGCTCCGCCCGGCTCCCTCCCCCCGTTCCAATCCGGGCTGAACCATCCCGCCAGGCCTGTCAACCCTAAATGCGGCATTGCCGGGCGGCCCCTTTGCGGCCCCTTTGCCAGACCCAACCGCGCCTTGAACCTCCTTTAGGTGGGCGCCTAAGCCGCCGATACCAATACAGAGCCTATAATGTTATCGCCCGGCTAACACGCGAGTAAGCGATGAATGCAACAGACACTGCCCGGCCGGCGTTCCGGGAATGCGGCCCGCTGGAGCAGCCTCCGCGGGATTCGCAGGCGTTTTGCCAATTGCTGCTGGATCAACTGCCCATCGGCGTCTTCCACAAGGACAGGGATGGGCGTTACGTCTTCGTCAATTCCTGGTTTTGCCGCCTCCAGGGGGCAACCGCGGATGAATACCTGGGCAAAACAGCCTGGGAAGTGACCGCCGGCCGGTGGACGCGCGATGGCGCAGAACAACCCGGCAAGTCAGAAAAAACCAAATTGTTAAATGAGGGCGCCGACCATCACGCCCTCATCATGCAGACCGGCCTGCCCATTGAAATGGAAGAGCATTATGCCGATGCCGACGGCAAGGAACGGTATTTCCATGCCATCAAAGGGCCGCTAATTGGCCCGGATGGAACTATCATTGGCTCACAGGGCATTCTGTTGGACATCACCGGGCGAAAACAGGCGGAGGCCCAGTTGGCCAATGAGCGCGATCTCTTGCGCGCCTTGCTCAATTCCTCCACGGATGCCATCTATTTCAAGGACCGCCAGTCGCGCTTCCTTCGTTGCAGTGCCGCCATGGCCCCGCTCTTCCACCTCAGCAGCCCGGACGAATTGATTGGCAAATCCGACTTTGACTTCCAAGGCGAGGAGCATGCCCGCAGGGCCTTCGAGGACGAACAGGAAATCATCCGCACCGGCCGGCCCATGATTGACAAGACCGAGAAGGAAGCCTGGCCGGACGGACGGGTCACCTGGGCGCTGACCAGCAAAATGCCCTTCTATGAAAGCCACGGTGAAATCATCGGCACCCTCGGCATCTCCAAGAACATCACGGCTTTCAAGGAAGCGGAAGAGGCGCTTCGCTCCCAGGAAGAACGCACCCGCTTGATGATTGATCAGGCCTTTGACGCGGTCATCACCACGGACATTGACTTCAAGATCATCGGCTGGAACCGGCAGGCGGAAACAACGCTCGGTTGGACCCGCGCCGACATTCTGGGTTGCGATCTGGTTGAAACGGTCGTCCCTCCCGGCCGCCGGGCGGTGCGCCGCACCGATCTGGCCCGCTTTAAGGCGACCGGGCATTGGCACGATCTCAACCGCCTGATCGAAACCACCGCCATGCACTGCGATGGCCGCGAACTGCCCGTCGAACTGACCATGACCCCTATTCGCTGCGGCGAAAACTCCATCTTCACCATCTTCATCAGAGACATCACCGAACGCAGACAGACCGAAGCCGCCCTCGCTCGCGAGCGCCATCTTCTCGAAAGCCTGCTGGAGAATTCACTGGACAGCATCTATTTCAAAGACCGCGACTCCCGCTTCCTGCGGTGCAGCAAGTCGCTCAGCCAAAAGATGCCCGGCGGCGCCGCCGACCTCATCGGCAAGACTGACTTTGATTTGTTTGCCGAGGAACACGCCCGGCCTGCTTTCCAGGACGAGCAGGAAATCATTCGCACCGGCTGTCCCTTGATCGGCAAGGTCGAAAGGGAAGTAGCCAAGGACGGACGCGAGTCCTGGGTGCTCACCTCCAAAATGCCCCTGCGCGACAAAGCCGGCCAAATCGTGGGCACCTGTGGCATCTCCAAGGACATCACCGCCATCAAGCAGGCCGAGGCCGAACTGGAGCGCGCCCACAAGCAATTGGTCCAAGCCTCCCGCCTGGCCGGCATGGCGGAAGTGGCCACCAGCGTCCTGCACAATGTCGGCAACGTCCTCAACAGCGTTAATGTCTCCGCCACCCTGCTGCTTGACAACGCCAGACAATCAAAAGTCTCCTCCTTGGGCAAGGCCGTCGCCCTGCTCAACGCCCACGCCGCCGACGTCGCCGCCTACCTGGCCGATGATCCAAAAGGCAGGCAGTTCCCCGCCTATTTAAATCTGCTCTGCGAGGAGTTGGCCAAGGAGCAGCAACGGTCCTTGGCCGAACTCGAATCCGTCCGGGAAAACGTGGACCACGTCAAGGAAATCGTGGCCATGCAGCAGAATTACGCCAGAGTCTCCGGGGTGGCCGAAACCGTCAAAGTCACCGAGATAGTCGAAGACGCCCTGCGCATGAACGCGGGCGCAATGTCGCGACATGAAATCGCCTTGGTTCGCCAATACACCGACGAGCCCATGGTTTCCATTGAGAAGCACAAGGTGCTCCAGATTCTGGTCAACTTGATCCGCAATGCCAAGTATGCCTGTGACGAATCCGGGCGGATGGACAAGCAAATCACTCTTAAAATCTGGAAGCGGGATCAGTGGATCTGCATTGCCGTCGTTGACAACGGAATTGGGATTCCGCCGGAGAACCTTACCCGGGTTTTCAATCATGGATTCACCACCCGCAAGGACGGCCATGGCTTCGGCCTGCACAGCGGCGCCCTGGCCGCCAGGGAATTGGGCGGCTCGCTCACCGCTGACAGCGAAGGCCGGGGGTTCGGCGCCGTTTTTACTCTGGAACTGCCGATGCAGCCTCCCTCCCGCGATAAGATCACCCTCGCTCCAGAACGGCCGGGCAACAATCTTGCCACCTCCGGAGCCATCCCATGAGCGAGAACTCCAACCGGCGAATCCTGGTCATTGACGACAATCGGGCCATTCACGCGGACTTTCGAAAGATTCTCTCGCCGGAGGCCGATGGGAGCGAGTATGGAAAGATGAGTGCCGCTTTCTTTGGCGAAACCCCCGGCCAACACCGGTTCGCCGGGTTCGAGATTTCCTCAGCCTTCCAGGCCCGGGAAGGCCTGGAGATGGTCACACAAGCCCTCGCCGCCGACAGACCCTATGCCGTCGCCTTCATTGATGTCCGCATGCCCCCCGGTTGGGACGGCATTGAGGCCACCGCCAGAATCTGGGAAGTTTGTCCCGATCTGCAGGTGGTCCTCTGTACCGCTTATTCTGATTATGGCTGGAGCGAAATTGCTCAGAAACTGGGGCAGAGTGACCGTTTGCTCATCCTCAAAAAGCCATTCGACACGGTCGAGGTGTTGCAACTGGCCGAAACCCTGGCCAGAAAATGGACTTTGGCCCGGCAGGCCAGGCTGCGCCTGGCCGATTTGGATGCGATGGTGCAGCAACGCACCCAGGAACTGCGCGACTCCAATGAAAAACTCCGCCAATCTCAAAAGCTGGAGGCCGTCGGCCAGCTCGCCGGCGGCATCGCCCACGACTTTAATAATCTGCTGGCTGTCATTGGCGGAAACGCTGAGTTCGTGCGCCGGGAAGCTCAAGGATTGCCCGGCGAGGTCGGCGAATGCCTCAATGAAATCAGTGCGGCCAGTGAACGGGCCGCCAACCTGACCCGCCAGTTGCTGGCCTTCAGCCGGCAGCAGATGATGCAGTCCCAGCCGGTGGACCTGAATAACGTCATCCTCAATCTGAAGAAAATGCTGGAGCGCATCATTGGCGAGGACATTGATCTCCAGTGCCATTATGCCTCCGCCTTGCCGCCGGTGCAGGCGGACATCGGCATGCTCGAACAGGTGCTGGTCAATCTGGTGGTTAACGCCCGCGATGCCATGCCGGAGGGCGGGCAACTCTTCATCACCACCAAACCTCTGACCTTCGACGTGGCGGACGATCCCCCCCATCCGGAAGGCCGCCCCGGCGCTTTTGTCTGCGTGACCGTGCAGGACACCGGCGCCGGCATTTCCCCCGAAAACCTGCCCCGCATCTTCGACCCATTCTTCACCACCAAGGAGGCAGGCAAAGGCACGGGTCTGGGCCTCGCCACCGTTTACGGCATTGTCAAGCAGCACCAGGGTTGGCTCGATGTCTCCAGTCAGGTGGGCGTCGGCTCCACCTTCAAAATCCTCCTCCCGGCCTTGGAATGTGCCCGCCCGGCTTCGCACGATCAGACGCCGGAAGCCGGGCTGCCCTGCGGAAAGGAAACCGTCCTGCTGGTGGAAGATGAACAATCCGTGCGCTCCATCACTCGCCGCCACCTTGAACGCTCCGGCTATCATGTCCTGGAGGCTGCCTCCGGTCCTGAAGCTCTGAAAATCTGGGAAACGGCGGCGCCGCAGGTGGATTTGCTGTTGACGGATCTCATCATGCCCGAAGGACTCACTGGCCGCAAGCTGGCCCAGAACCTGCTCGGAAAAAGGCCCTCTCTTAAGGTCATCTTCCATAGCGGATATGGTGGAAAGCTCGTGGGAGAGAATATGGAGTTCCTTCGCCGCACCAACAGTTACTTCCTGCAAAAGCCCTGCCCTCCGCGAAAACTGCTCCGCGCCGTCCGCCGCTGCCTGGATGGCCTGCCCCCCGGCGAGTGCAGTTTGCCCGTCATGAAGCGCGGCGAAATGACCCCAGGCCCCGCCCGCTGATTCCCTCCAGCCGCGGCGTCTCGCCGCGAAGCTTGGCAAAGCCGCCCTCAGTTACTTTGGGCCTCCTGTTATTCGAGCTGTTGCGCGAATCAGACGGCATGCCAGTTTTCTGTTTGTCGTGTCTTGGTTTTTCGGAAGCCATACCGCCCGACGGCACGCATGTGGAACTAACCGGCGATATTGACGCTCCGACGATACGGCATGGGGCGCAGATACCTGTTTTCATCTTTTCCGCGATTCGCGTCCTTCAACCCGATAGGCGCGCGCCAACCGGCTTGGCCATGCCGAGTTCCTGGAACTGATCTGCCAGGACGAAATCAATGTCCGCCAACAGCGGCGGATGGAACGCCGCACCAAGGCCGCTGACTTCCGCGGCCTGAAAACACTGGAAGACTTCGACTGGAGCTTCAACGGCGGTGACAGGACGCTCTAAAACGCGATCACAGGCGTTTTGATTTTCGGAAATTGCTGAGTGACCAAATGTTTCGTCACCAGCCAGCTCTTGAACGACGAGACGGGGGAAGCCGACGTTGCGCCGGATGTTCTGCTTGGTGTCGCGGCCTTTTGGGGTGCCGACGACCATGAATTTGTGACCGTTGAGTCGGGCGAATTGGCGGTTAGACTTTCTCCGAGCATGATCTCACTCCGGCGGAAATCTTGGATAACTCGTCTTTAATGGTGAATAATCGGGACGATGGCAAATCAGCGTCTGGACCCATTCGCCAAGTCGTCGGCCGAGGCGGCGGCAGGCTTCGCGGTCGCCTTCGTTGCGGGGTTTTCCGGCGCAAATCGCGCCATAATGGAGCGTTTGTCCCGGCGCAACATAATCCGGAACGCCAAAGACCAGCATCCCATAATTCATCATCACAATTTGCAGTGCCAGACAGGTCAGTTCGCCCCCGCCAGCAAGTCCGCCGGAAGAGGTGAACGCACACCCGATCTTTCCGTCCACCTTGGGCCAGAGCGGTTGTGCCGTCACATCCCACCATTGCTTCATCTCCCACGGAATCGTCCCCATATGTGTGGGCGCTCCGGCGGCGATGCCGTCGCACCAAATCAAGTCCTCGGCGCTAGCCTGCGCGACCGTCTTGAGCCGCAGCTCGGTCATCGGAACGCTGCTGGCGCCTTCAGCGACCAGCTCCGCCATCGATTTCGTGTGCCCGTCCCGGCTAAAGTATAAAACCAGGATGCGGGCAAGGCGTGTTGCATCATTTTCCATGCCGCCAATGGTATCGGTCCAATGCCCTCGCGGCAAGCCAACCTCTCTGTGAGCCGGAGTATATAATCCAAAATCAAAATTGCCTGTCTGTTCCCGCCGCGTCTGATGTGGCAACAACGCTGCATCGTAACGAACAGGATTGACATGAAGAAGATAACCATTTCCCTCCAGCAATGACGCGTTTATCTCCAGTGCAATCCAGCTTTCGCCTCGGCTGGTTGGAACACGCGCAAGAGGAACGACGGCGACCGGACGGCGCTGGCCGTCCAGAGAGCGCAAGGCAGACGGCTCCCACAATGGGAAAGCGTTTCTCTGCAATTCTTGCGGCAGCATGGTTTTGGTCGGCTTCCTCACCGTTCCCACCATCACCTAAAGTCCTGCGGCAAATGGGCCGATACAGATGTGATGTGAAATTTTCCAACCGCCATCGCTGGAGCAACCGAACAGGCATCCGCCAAGGTCCGCTGGGCTCGGGACGCGCCCGCGCTGGATCCGGCAAAGCTGGAGGGGGTGCCGCGTTCACACTCGCTGAAGCCCTCATCTCTGTGGGACTCATGGGGATCTTCGTGGCCGCCAGCATGTCGGCAATCCTCATTGACCAAATCTCCAGCAGAAAAGCAAAGGAACAGGCGATAGCCATGGACTTCCTGACGAAATATGTCGAGAACATCAAGGCGCTGCCCTTCGCAGCGGTGGCCCAGGGATTGCCCATCAACTCCGTTTATAATGGTGCCGGGGGTGCCCCTTTGGTAACTATCCCGACAAACAGTTCCTGGGTTTCGCTCACCACGACTGACTTTCAAACTTTCTATCCTGATCTGGTGTGGTTGAGCAATCGTAATCCGATGATGCAGGTGACCCTGACGCAAAATAGTGTAGCAGGAACACTGCATGACATAGAGATCAATGTCAAAATAGATTGGGACCCTCCCCTAACCGCAGGCGGACGGCAGGAAGTTCAGGTTGATTTGTTGCGGACGGCAAATGTGCCGACGCTATGAAAACGTCCTTAACCAACATTGCCACTCGAATTCCCCGGCGAGCTTTCACTCTGGTGGAACTGCTGGTTGCCACCGCTGTGGGCAGTGTCCTTGGCGGAGCTCTGCTTCTGCTGCTGTGCCAAACCGCCGCGGAGCAACGGTCTGGGTTGGCCGATATAACCGTCGAAGAGAAAGCTTACATTTTTCAGGCTGACATTACCGCCTGCCTGCGCTCCATGAGTGCCAACCAAGGGATGACGCCCGACTATTCAAGCGGCCTTTACGATACCAATGGAAATCTGTTGGGATACCGATCGGTTTTCATATTTTACCCAACCAATGGTACGTACATTACCGCGAACATTAGTTACAACTCCTCGTCCGGACAAGTGGCATATACCACCAACATTTTGGATTCTTCGACACAGATGGTGTGGATGAGCAATAGCGCGACCGCCGCGTTGACCCAGTTTTGCCTCTCCGCTTCTTTTAACCTGGACGGCTCGCAAAATAACTCACTCGTGAATGTGCTTTTCCAAATGAATGACAATGGATTTTCAGGGCAGAACCCGGTTAACAATCCGACGAGCATTTATCGCAACTTCTCCGTTCAGATGCGGAATGACAACTAGGTTCCAGCTCGCCATGCACATTCCATCCATAAAACACCGGCTCGAGCAAGGCTCCACCCTCTTGACGGTCGTCATTATCGGTGGCATCATCTGCTCCTGCATTGGTTCCATGCTCGTTCTGAGCAGCAATTCCGTTAGCAACGCTTCCAGACGGGTCGATTGGAACAAGGCATTCTTCAACACTGAAAATGCCGTGGTCTGGATGGCCCAAACGGCCTTCGATCAAGCGCCGCCGCCCGGTTCCAGCAACTACTACTCGACCGCACTCGGGACCCTGCCACCTGGAGAAATCATTTCGCCCACTAATGGAGATGTCAACTTCGCAGGCGCATGGGTGAATATTGTGCAACCCAGCACCTCAATGAGCAATGTTTATCTCATCACTGCGTCCGCCAGGGTCAATGCCGCTATTCGCACCATTCAAGCCCAGATTACGCTCCGGCCCGTCAGCCAGGTATTCGACTACGAATATTTTCTGAACAACTGGGGATGGTGGTGGGGAAGCACCATTACGGGCAATGGCGCTCAACGCGCCAACTGGGATTTTGATTTCAGGGACGGCCCGACTGTTAACGGCTCTATTTATGCCGCTGATCGAGTTGAGGAGAACGAAGTGCCCATCCAACGATACTCGACGCCTCCCTTTGGCGGGCTGGCCGGAGGTGACGTCACCAATCTCGTCCACCAGGGCGCGCCGCGAGTGACCATGCCGAACCTGCTCAATTTTAGCAATTACATCGCCACAGCCATGGTGAATACAAGCAGCAATGGTCTTTGGATTGGCACCAACCAAATTGTTGCCGGCGCGTTGACGAATCATTCCACCCCCAATCCTGGTGGCAACGGCGGCAACCTGACTCCACAAACCGGGCTGTTTGTAATGGGCACGCCCAGCATGCCGATCACCGTCAAAGGCACTGTGGTTATACCTGGTGACCTTGTCATCCAAGGAACAGTCACGGGACAGGGCACCCTGTATGTTGGGGGGAACCTCTACATAGCCAGTAACATCACCTACGCCCACGGCCCGAATTTTAGCACGCCCCCGGAAACCCAACCCGCCGCCAGCCGTGACGCCTGGGCTGCTCAGAACATGACCAACGACTTGGTTGCTTACGGCGTCAGAGGCTCTATTTTAGCAGGTGACGTAACCAACCCGGATTGGATCAACTATTGTTACAATTATCCAGGCAGCGGCCTGGCTAATGTGGGTGATGAATCCCACCTCGGTGCAGATGGAATCGCCAACACCCCTGACGATAACATCCCGTTCCTTCATGCCGACGGCTCGATGAGCACCTGGTATGATGCCGACGGAGATGGCATCATGGAGTCCAACTACAATTATGCCACCGACATTAACATGACCAGCACCCGGGCCTCGTACATTGTAGGGTATCCCACCGTCGGAGGCCAGCCGGTTCCCTATAGTCAGGTGGCGACCGACAACATGGGCACGCTGCAAGGCATTTTCTATACTGATCATGCAGCGGCGATGCGCATGGAGCAGAGCACCGCCATCTTCAACGGGGTCATTGTTTCGCGCAATGAACAGATCGTATTCCAGAACTATCTCAATTTGATTTATGATTCGCGTGTTCACAGCCGCTATAACAACAACCCGAGTCAGTTCGTCAACCTGGGCTTGCCTTGGGGCAAACCGCTCCAGGTGAATAGTTTTGCGGAACTGCCTCCGGATGGAACGGGCCTATGACCCACCTGATTTGTTGTCGCATCGTCAGGCACTGTTTAATGGGGACTTTTGCGATCCTCGTCACGCTGGCTGTGGCCATTCGCGCCAACGCGGCAGTAGCGGAAGGACCGAAATCTACCAATGCGGCCGTCGCGGAAGAACGCCGCTTTCTCCAGTTCAATGAGGCAGAACGGTCTTATCAAGAAAAACTGCGGGTGGGACGAGAGCGTTATGACCAGAAGCAGATTGACCGCGCTAAAGTCATTAAGGCCATGTCGGCGGAACTGGAGGCCAGACAGAGGACAGTCGTGATTCACCCCGTGGGAGCTCCTGACGACAATCCCGACCAAACGATTTCGCGGTCCCTGCCTTCGCCGGCTGCGGTGCTGCTGGCAGTCAGTTTAATGGGCGTGGGTTATTACTTGAAGCGATTAAATCTGATATCACCCGAGCCACCCTTTCGTCATAAAGAATCCGGGTTTGTGGGTTCCCGCCCTCTTCGGAAAAGATATAGAGTAACCGCATTGAAACCGGTCATTATTTGGGCGAATGTTGAAGTTTTAAGGATGGAACGTAATCTGCTCGGGGCAAGGGTGCGTTCCACGGAGGATAAATCAGCTTGGATTGAGCTGAAAGCGGGGGAAATGCGAGACAAAGTTGGCCTTGTCTTAGGCATTCATCCAAATTGCGTGCCGCATGGAAGACGCATCTCTTTGGCTGATGCTGATTCGGATATTGTTCCTCTTGGGGTGTGGACCGATAAAGACTTGCCGAAGAACTTTTTCGAATATTTCATACTGGAAGTATCGGAATGATTCTAATTCCCCCAAAAAAGGGCGCCTAAAGTTAATGCCCTTCGGAAATTCCTGTGGGTTTTGACAGCCTGACGGCGCTTCGGGGCAGATAAGCGTCATTTCCTTCACAAAAAGCACCGGAAATAAAATTCGCTTGTATCTATGAGTTAACATA
>JBEKVM010000118.1:0-17252 GCA_049513975.1 Verrucomicrobiota bacterium
GTGTGACCTTGCCGATGATTCGCAAACAACTCCAAGCGGCGCTGATTCATCTCTCCGGTAAGTGCCCCTGGTGTCAGACGAAATTCGAAAACTCATCCTGACTACTTAACCGAGTATTATTAGATGGCTACTCGTTGTATGGGACGTCGAGCGCAGGCGTCAGCGGAAGTTACAATGAGGGGACCATTTGGGCGTTGGACTTCACTCCAACACTTAGCGTCGCCCTTTCCGGCCCCGAATATATCTATAAAGGCTATACAGGATTTGGCATTCCTTACGGAGGATCAAATTGGTTCACGATCACCTCGAGTTACGCGAGGCCAACCGATCTACAGGTCACTTTTTATGTTGGTGGAAATGGGACCGACGACAATACCAACGACATCGGCCCATGTTATGCATGGCCAGGACAGGATTTTACGGTATCCGGAGCCGACAAGGCTCCATTTTCCTGCGCCTTTTATGTGATCATACCGGCCGGGCAAACCCAAGCGATCATCGGTGTCCAGACACTTGATACGGGTTCCAGTTGCGATGGAGATCAAGTTCTGCTGGTCACGATCCCTGGAGACTCTGGTGTCTTGCAGTATTCCGGGTATTACGTGAATCCCGCCGAGGCCCAGGCCACCGCCTACATTGTGCCAGATTAGCCCTCCCGACCAAAAGCGGAGGGGGCCCTTTGGAAAAACCCTACCCGCCAATGCGGCTCATCGTGTTGGCGGGTAGGATGAAGCCAGGCTCGCCAATGTAATGGCGAGCTGCCTTTTGCAGGAGCCCTATTGCCCAACTTAGCGTTTGCAAGTATTCGTCAAACAGCGGCGAACCCTTAGGGAATAAGGTCTTTTTTGTTGGACAGCATACGGCTGGCTGGACGGGCAAACTGTTCTCCAGAATGTGTTGTCGAATGAGCGGTCCGCCAATCCACTTGAGCAGACTGGTATCCGCGAAGCTCATGCGGTTTTAGTAGCGTTCCTGCTCCCGCGCCAGCAGCACCAAATTGGGCAGGACCTCGCCGCCAAAAATTCGATGCCGCCGGGCCGCAGCGCCGGGCCAGTGAATCCGGGATTTGCGTCTGGAAGACCGGTGCGCTTCAACCTCCGTTTCCAGTTCGTCGACGCACTCAAAGAACTTCCGACGCTCCCGCGGCGGCAACGCCTTGACCTGCTGCAAAACTTCATTCGCACTCATCGGCCATAACATACCACGGACGGGCCAGACAGAGCAAGTTCGCCCTTGAAGCGGTAACACCCGCAAAACCCTCACCCCCTCGGCCAGAAGCGGAACCAGAACCGCAGGGGCGATTGCTGGACAATGTCCTTCCATAACTCCTCCATCGTCACGGCCTGGGCTTCCTCCAAACGCCGGCACAGCGCCAGCGTCAACAAGAAAACAAGGCACACCGCCGTGAAAAAAATACTGAAGCGGTTCCACTCCATTCCCAGCCAGACGCCATGAACCCTCCGCAGCGCGTCTATCCCGGCGCCCCAAAGAACCGGGGCCAATCCCAGCGTCAAACTGGTCGCCACGGAATAGAAGGTGAAAAAATGATCCCGCCCCATCGGCGGCACCACCGTCAGCGCCAGCCGGGTGGTGGACATGGTGACCAGCGACGAAGCCAGGCCCATGAGAAATTGCAGGACCAGCACCGCCCAAATCCAGGGCGCAAAAACCCGCCCCGCGATGACAATCCACCCGCCCACAATGAGCAGCCACGACGCCATCGAGAACGTCAATACCGGTTTGCTCCCCAGCCGGTCCAGGCGCGATCCCAGGAACACCAGGCTGGTCATGCCCCCCAAAAAAGAAACCGACGTGACCAGCATGATTTCGCTTTCCGACATGCCGCACTCCGCTTTCAAGAAGGCCACCACAAATGCCGTCAGCCCGCCGTAAGCCACCGACCAGCCCGCCGCCATCCACACCAGTTTCTGGAATGGCGGATACGCAATGATCTCCCGCCACGGCACCGGGCGGGCCGAGGGGCGTCCTTCCGCGGGTGCTTCCACCTCGGGCACACTCCGCAAAAAGTTCAGGCTGGCCCAGGCCATCGCCGCGCTCAGCCCGAAGAGCACTCCGAACCGCCACGCTTCCGAATGCTCCCCCAGCACGAATGCCGCCAGCACAAAAACCGCCACCCCGCCCACATTCTGGCAGGCCGCGTCCCGCACCAAATATCGCCCCCGCAGCGCGGCCGGAATCAACGCCGAAATCCACGGCAGCCAGCCGCAAGTGCAAATCCCGCGGATGAGATTGAAGGCAAACAGATTCGCCAAAAGCAGCGCCAGGCGGCTGCCCGGACTGAGCCAGCCTCCCGCCAGCGGCACCAGCGCCATCCCCACCACAAAGATCGTGCGCATCCACCAGCCGGAGAAAAAAAGGCGCTTGCAGCCGATCCTTCCCACGTGTTTGGCCATCGGTATTTGAAAAATGACCAGCAGCGGCGTCATCCCGGAGATGATGCCCAGCACCGTGGCGCTGGCCCCGATGCTTTTGGCATACAAAATCATCGGCGTATTGAGGATAATCTGGTAGGACAGCGCGTTAAAAAGAACAAACCAGAGAACCTGCCGCACCCCTTCGGGGAATGATTCCGCCGCGGCGCCGGCGATTTTCAAATGTTCCGTTTTCAGGCTCAAGTTCCACACACCAGTATCTGATCCCTCCTTCCTGCGCCATCCCCGAGTGGCCTCCCGCCAAAAAATCAACCCCCTTCCCGTTCCATTGCCACCACCGCCCTGTCAATTAAGTTCCGATCTCCCTCAAGTTCCGCTCGACTAATGCCGATATATATGGCAGTGTTCTAACTGCGCCTATACAAAATGTTCGGCTTTTTAAAACGATTCTTCTCGATATCGGACGCGCCGGAGCACGCTTCCACTCCAACGCCCCCGCCTCAACCCGCTCTGTCCCCGCTCCCGGCGCCGCCCGCTCCCGTGCCGCCGCCCCCCGCCGCTTTCCAGGCCGCTCCCGCAGGGCCTCCCGTCGCCAATCCAGACGGAGCAATCAGTCTGCCGCTGGATCCGATCCTCGCCTCCCTTCCTCCGAATCTGGCGGCGCTGGTCGCCTCCCCGGCCCACGGCACATTTTCTCTTCCCGTCAAAACGGCTTTGGCGCAATTGGCCTCCGGCGCGGTCAGGATTCCTTTCGGTGAATTGCGCCAGGGATCGCCGCCCGGCACCTTCTACGACAATGCCACCCAGGACCGGTCGTTGGTGAGCTTGCCCTTGGCGCAAATCCTGGCCTCCCTGCATCCCGCCCTCCTGGCCCGCCGGTCAGGGCAAAAAACCATCGCCGTGCCGGAAAACGTCACCAGTGTTTTTGGCCTCGGCCGGAACTTGCAGCCGCCGATCGCCCCCGCTCCGAAGCCAGTCCAGCCACCCGCCCCCGTGTCCGTTCCCAAACTGCCGGAGCCGGAGCCGGGCGCTTCCCATTTCACCCGGCGGCCTGGGGTCGCGCCTCTGCCGTCCCTGGCGCCGAAAGCTCCCGCGCCTTCCGCGTCCTCCCCGCCTTTCCCCGTGCCGAAAGCGCCGGCGATGCCCTCGCCGCTCCCGCTGGCTGAGGAAAAAGAAGACCTGCTGGTCGCCCTTTCCCTCCTCTCGGAATCGTGGCCGCCCTCCGTGCTGCAGGCCATCGGCCAAGAGCAGTTGCAGAACGCCATCGTTTCCCTGCCCCTCAGCCGGCTGGAGTCGGGCCTGAAAGCGGGCCGCGTCGTTTTCGCCTGGGGCGAGCTATGCCAATGCCTGCTGCCTCCGCTGCTGGGAAATTCATTGCCCAACCGGGAAGTGGTGCTGGAATTGCCCTTGAAAGTGGTCGCTCCCCTCTTCCTGGCGCACCGCCGTCCCGGGACCGCCCCAAAGAAATTGACCGCCGCCGCGCACATTCCAGGCCATATTCCAAACCTCTTCGGCAAGTCGCCCGGAGCACCGGAAACGGCCGTTTCCGCATTGGCCCCGGCCCCGGCGGCGACGGCGGCGGCGGGGAGCGGGCTGGGGGAAATTTTTGGGCTGCCGGGCAGGATCGAGTGGACTCCGCCGGAAATCTGCCGGAGAATTTGCGCGCTCGAAGGCGTGGCGGGCAGCGCGCTGGCCATGAGCGACGGTTTGGTCCTCGCGGCCCATTTGCCGCCGGCATTGAACCCCGATACGGTGGCGGCCTTCTTGCCGCAGATTTTTGCCCGCGTCAGCCAGTCGGCGGGCGCGATGCAATTGGGGCCGGTCACCAGCGTCGCCCTCACCGCCGGCCAGGGGCGCTGCGCGATTTACAAGACAGGCAAACTCTTTTTGGCGGTTTTGGGCCATCCCGGGGCAACATTGCCCGAAGCAATGCTGGGGCGGATCGCCGCCGAATTAGCCAAACGCAACCCATAAACTTATGGCCATCATCAACCAAGCCACCAAGGAATTGCAGCTCAAAATCGTCTATTACGGACCGGGCCGCGGAGGCAAAACCACCAACCTCGAACAGGTCCATGCCAACCTCGGCCAGGTCCAGGAGAAAGGCAAACTCATTTCTCTGGCCACCAGTTCCGACCGCACTTTGTTTTTCGATTTCCTCCCCATCGAAGCGGTGGCCATCAAGGGCTTCAAAACCAAGTTCCAGCTCTACACCGTGCCCGGCCAGGTCATTTACAACACCACCCGCCAACTGGTCTTGCGCGGCGTGGACGGCATCATCTTTGTCGCCGACTCGCAGTATGAAAAAATGGCCGAAAACGTGGAGAGCTTTCAGAACCTGGAGGACAATCTCAAATGCCTCAAGCTCAACCTCCCCGACATCCCCTACGTCATGCAATACAACAAGCGCGACCTCCCCTCCGCCGCCCCCGTGGATTACATGGAGTTCTTGCTCAACAATCGCGAAGTCCTGGTCCCCTCCTTCACCTCCGTCGCCTCCAAATGCGAGGGCGTCTTTGAAGCGCTCAACATGATCACCCGCATGCTCCTCCACAAAAACATCAACGAAGGCTCCCGCAAGCCCTCTTAGCATTAACATGGCGGGTCTCCCCCAACTCATTGAAGAAGACGTCCGCATCTTCGATGCCGCCCTGGACGAACTCCTCCGCCGCAGCGACGCCGGCGCCGCTCTGGTCATTGACAAGGGCGGCCCCCTCATCTGCCAGCAAGGCGCGGCCGACAAATTCGACGCCACCACCGTGGCCGCCCTGGCCGCCGGTGCCTTCAGCGCCACCGACATGATGGCCCGCCATCTGGGCGAAACCAGCCTCTCCCACATCTATCAGCAGGGCCGCCAGGTCAGCCTCCTCATCAGCAACGTGGATGACAACCTCCTGCTCATTGTCGTCTTCCCCGCCGAAACCGGCGTCGGCGCTGTCAAGTATTACGCCGCCGACGCCGTCGCCCGCATGTCCGCCCAAATGCAAAAAGCCGCCCTGCGCGCCCCCGGCGTCTGCCTGGACCTGGTCTCCCTCAACACCCTCGACACCTCCCCTGTTTTCCACAAACGCGAGTAACCCGGCCGCCGCAATCAAGGACGTGTGGCCTTGTGCCTGGGCGCAATCCAATTTTCAGAAATCCGCAATCTGCAATCTGCAATCCGCAATCACAGGCTTTTATGGCTCCCGTCGCAGAACGGTTTGTTCTTCGTGTGTTTGCAACCGCACCAGGCCACGGTCTTCTTCTCCTTGATTTCCGTCTTGACCGGCGAAAACTCCGTCCCCTTGTGCGACCCGTCGCAAAACGGCTGCGTTTTGGAACCCCCGCAGGCGCACCACCAATAAACCCCCGGCTCGGCCGGCTGCACGATGGGAAATTTTTGAAAAATAATTGGCTCACTCATAATGATTATTGTGATGGCGCCCCTCTTCGTGCGCAAACAAAATCGCGCTCCGCTTCCAGCGGCCGGTCTTCATTTATAATTTATAATTTCCTCCACCCTTCCGCATCGAGTATTCTTCAGCACGCCATGAAACGCTGGGCCATCCTTGTCGCCGCACTGTACTGTCTGATGCTTGCCGCCTTGACCGTGCCGGTCTGCGCCCTGGCTTTCCGCGATCAAAGCATCAAAGACATCGCCGGATTATATGCAGACTGGCCTTACTGGACATGGCTCCTGATCATGATGCTGGCACAAGCGGCGCTCCTGGCCGTGCCGGTGCGTTTCGCCAGCCGCCGTCCGGTGACGCGCGGCTCTCTGCTGCCCACCGTTCTCGCCTCCGGCCTCATGATGGGCGGACTGGCCGCGGGCGCGGTCTGCGCTATCTATGAGTTTGCCACCGGCGGCATTGACATGCCGGCGGGGGAAGGCTGGTGTGTGCTGGCCGTCATGGCCTTGACCTGGTGCCTTTGGTCCCTCATTTTCTTCCGCTGGGGCAGGAAGGAAAACCCGGAGGACTTTATTTCCCGTCAAAGCCGGACCCTGCTCAAGGGAAGCATTCTCGAACTCCTCATCGCCGTGCCGACGCACATCGTGGCCCGTCACCGGAACGAATGCTGCGCCGGATGCTTCACCTTCATCGGTCTGACCATGGGCATCTCCGTCATGCTCTTCTCCTTCGGTCCGTCCGTCTTCTTCCTCTACGCCGCCCGCTGGAAACGCCTTCACCCCGGAGCCCCCGAAATCGGCCAAAGTTGAGCAATCATCGGTCCCCTCGGTCCCTTTCGTCCCTTATCTCTCTCCTTTCCTCTGCACCTTCGCCGCCACCTTCAGCCGCAGCGCGTTGAGCCGGATGAAACCCGTCGCGTCGTCCTGGTTGTAGGCCTTGCTCGGGTCCGCTTCCATCGTGGCCATTTGCGGATTATACAGGCTGACCGCCGATTTGCGGCCCGTCACCATGATGTTCCCTTTGTAAAGCTTCACCCGCACCGTCCCGCTCACATTCTTCTGGCTCTCCCTCACCAGCGCCTGCAACGCCAGCCGCTCCGGGGCGAACCAGTAGCCGTAATACACCATCTCCGCGTAGCGCGGGATGAGCGAGTCGCGCAGGTGCATCACTTCCCGGTCCATCGTCAGCGTCTCCATCTGCCGGTGCGCGTAATGCAGGATCGCCCCCCCCGGCGTCTCATACACGCCCCGCGATTTCATCCCCACGTAGCGGTTCTCCACCATGTCCACCCGCCCCACCCCGTGTTTGCCCCCCAGCTTGTTGAGCGCCTGCATTACGCCCAGCGGCGAAAGCGCCCGGCCGTTCACTGCTACGCAATTTCCCTCCGCAAAATCCAGCGTCACCTGCTCCGGCTTGGCCGGCGCGTCCTCGGGAAAAACCGAAAGCGTGGTGAAATAATCCCGGTTCTTCAAGTCGCTCGCGTCGAACCACGGGTCCTCCAGAATCCCCGCCTCGTAGGAGATGTGCAGAAGATTCCGGTCCATCGAGAACGGCTTCTTCGCGCTCGCCTGCACCGGGATCTTTTTGCTTTCGCAATAGGCGATCATTTCCGCCCGGCCGGGAAACTCGTTGCGGTAACGCTCGTCCCGCCACGGCGCGATCACCGGCAAATCCGGCGCCAGCGCCGCCGCCGTCAGTTCAAAACGCACCTGGTCATTTCCTTTTCCCGTCGCCCCGTGGGCGATGGCATCGGCCTTTTCCCGCCGCGCGATCTCCACCATCCGCTGGGCGATCAGCGGCCGCGCGATGCTCGTGCCCAGAAAGTATTGCCCCTCATAGACCGCCCCCGCCTGGATCAGCGGATAGATGAAATCGCGCGCGAACTCCTCCCGCAAATCGTCAATGCAAACCTTGCGCGCCCCCGTTCTTTTCGCCTTCGCCTCCAGCCCGCGCAACTCGTCCTCCTGTCCGATGTTCGCGCAGAAGGCGATCATCTCCGCGTCATATTTTTCCCCGATCCAGGACAACAAAACCGAAGTATCGAGTCCTCCAGAATAAGCCAGAACAATTTTCATGCAGCGCCATTCAATCAAACACCGCCCGGAAATGCAAAGTGAGAAATGACAGGCCGGCAATCTCGCCACGGAGCGCGCGTCCCTCCCTGACCGACGTTCCCCCTATTCTTCATTTTGCATTTTGCATTCTGCATTTCCCCTCTTTCCGGGCTCCACATGCACCAGCACGTCATTTACCAATGGCACCGCCTCGCGCACCCGGCTCTTGACCTGATGGGCAATCCCGTGCCCCTGCTGCACCGTCATTTCCGGGTCCACCTCAATGTGCATGTCCACCAGGTATTGAAAGCCCGTCTTGCGCGCCTGGCATTTCTCCACCGCCTGCACCCCGGCCACTTCCGCCGCCGTAGCCCGGATTTGCGCCAGCAGGACCGCGCTCGGCGCCGCGTCCATCAATTCATCCAGGGCCGGGCGCAACAGCAGCCAGCCGTTCCACCCGATGATCGCCGCCGCGAACAGCGCCGCCGCGTCGTCCGCATACACCCAGCGCGCTCCGCCCAGCAGGCACACGCTGATGCCGATGGCCGCCGCCAGCGACGTGATCGCATCGGAGCGATGATGCCAGGCGTCCGCCTTCACCGCCCCGCTCTCCGCCAGCCGCGCCTGCTGCGAGGCGTAACGAAAGACCAGCTCTTTCACCACCACCACCCCGATCAATATGTAGAGCGTGAAGGCCCGCGGCGGCTCGCGCGGCTCGAATACTTGCCGCCCCGCGTTGATGGCGATCCCCAGGGCCGCCAGCAACAAAATCGTTGACACCACCGCCGTGGCAATGGCCTCCGCCTTGCCGTGCCCGTAGGGATGCTCGCGGTCCGGCGGTTCCGCCGCCAGCACCACCGCCCGCCAAACAATGACAGAACTGATGATGTCGGCCAGCGATTCCATCGCGTCCGCTATCAGCGCGTGCGAATGTCCAAAAAATCCCCCCGCCAGCTTGCCCGCCACCAGCAGGATATTGACGCCCATCCCCAGAAAAGTGGCGCGCAGACTGCGTTCTGTCCGGTTCGTCGGCACAATTTCAAATCAGGTGGCAGAACATGCCGTCGCGCAATTTCGGTTCAAACCAGGTGCTTTTCGGCGGCATCAGGCCCCCCGCATCCGCTATGCTCATCAAATCCCCCACGCCGGTCGGGAACAGCGAAAACGCGCAGGCGTAATCATGATTCCTGACCAGCTTTTCCAACTCGTCCGTCCCCCGGATGCCGCCGACAAAATTGACGCGCCGGCTGGTCCGCGGATCGTCAACACCAAAAATCGGCCCCAGCACGTGCTGCTGTAGCAACGTCACGTCCAGTCCCTCCACCGGGTCTTTCCCCGTGCAAAGTTCCGCGCGGAAGCGCAGCGTCCGCCAGCTGCTTTCGAGGAACAACGCCAGTTCATGCTTGCCCTCCGGCCGGGCCGGGCCGCCGTCTGAAACCACAAAAACCGCCTCCAGTTTTTTCAGCAACTCCGCCGCGCTCAGGCCGTTTAAATCCTTCAACACCCGATTGTAAGGCAGAATGCGCAATTGATTGTCCGGAAAAATCACGCTCAGAAAAAAACCGCTCTCCCCCGTGCCCCGCCGCGCCTGAAACACCCGCGCCGCCGCCGCGCTGCGATGATGCCCGTCGGCGATGTAAAGAAACGGAATCTTCGCGAACGTCCGCCGCGCCAGCCCAATGTGTGCCCCGTCCCGCAACGTCCACGACGTATGCCGGACGCCGTCGCGCGCCGTGAAATCGGTGTCCGGCGGTTCCGTCATTTGTTCCGCCGCCATTTCGTCCATGGCCTTCACCGCGCGATACACCAGGAAAACCGGGCCGGTTTGCGCGCCCAGCGTTTCGATGTGCCGCACGCGGTCATCCTCCTTGTCCGGGCGCGTCAGTTCATGTTTTTTGATCACCCCGCGCACATAATCCTCGCAACTGGCGGCGGCGACCAGGCCCGTCTGCGCATGTTGGCCCATGATCTGACGGTAAAGATAAAAGCAGGGTCGGGCCTCCTGCCGCAGCGCGCCCTGCCCGAGGAGCCGGTCAAAATTTTCCCGGCCCTTGGCATACACCTGCGCGTCGTGGACATCCACCTCGGGGGCCAGATCAATTTCCGGCTTGCTCACATGCAGAAAGCTCAGCGGATTCCCCGCCGCCGTCGCCCGCGCCTCCTCCGACGACATGACATCGTAAGGCAACTCGCAAATTCTATCCGCCAACTCCGGTTGAGGCCGCAGGGCGGCAAACGGTTTGATTACAGCCATAAAAGTCCGACTACTGAACACCGAAACCCCAAAACAGGCAAACCCGAACCATTCGCATCAGCCCCTGAGCGTGTGAGACAAAATTCTTCCAATTGGACGGCAAGGCCTCTTTGGTGGCCAAAGCAGAACTGGCGGTCCGCACTCCACGACGCTTCGCGTTCAGGGTGCGCGACCAACATGCCGGCAGGTCTTGGAGTGCGCGCGCGCCAGCGCCGCTTTCCCCCTCCCATCCGCCGTTTTGTCTGGGAACATACACACCAACTTCATGCTCATCCCGGCAGATGCAAACGGCTCGAAGAGTTTTGTCTCACGCCCGGCCGATGCCGGCGCCTCTTGACACCATGCAATTAGCCGATTCCCTCGCCCCACGAAGTGGGGAGAGGGTTAGGGTGAGGGGTTTCACCTCCTGAACAGGGAAGCCCCGTTCTCTGAACGGGGTTAGAAACGGAGCTATGCTGGAACGAATCATCAAGATAATGGTGTCGGCTCAGGGCAATGGTCGTCCGCCGATTCTTGACCGGGGGCAGGATTCTGGAAATGTCGAAAGGCGTGGCGACATTCGAATTTCGGAAGGCGCACGCAGCGTGTTGGAGCAACATAGGCCTCCTATGGAGGCCACAGCCCAAAGCCCCGCCCTTTGGGCGGGGATCATTTACTTTTAGGAAAGGCAGGCCCGCCCGAAGACGGCTCCTCTCGCGCAGTGCGCCACTCAGACTCTTGTGGCAGGTCGCGCCCTAGCTTTGGCGGAGGATTGCTGCCCCAACGCACCCGCCACCCTTCCCGCTCATTCCATTTATCATTTAGCCTTTAGCATTTCCCCCACATAAGTGTCTCATGCTTGGGAATTTGCAAAAATCCGCGCTTTTTCGCATTTTTCCGTTGACCATTCTGGTTTATATGCTAATCTATCCTGAGTGATGAAGGCAAGGCGCATGCAGGCGTGGTGTCCGATGCCGGCGGTCGGGCCGGCCTCCGGGGGCGTCCCGGTGAGCCTGGCCGCCGTCTTGTCCGCCATCGGCTTGGCGACGGCGGAGGCTTTGGCGAACACGGGTCCACCCCTCTGGCCCTCCCTCCTGTCCTCCGTAGGCCCGGCGAAGGAGGAAGGCCCGGCGAAGGTGGAAGCTGGGCGAAAAGGAGGCGTCACCAGAAATTTTCACCTAGTTTCACTTGTTTTCACCTAATTTCACCTGGTTTCACCTGTTTTCACTTCCTGGCCCTGGGGGGGGCCTTGCCACGCACCCAACAACTTTTCCCGTCACATTCGCGCCAATTCTCGGAAATTCGCGGTTTCCTCCCATTTTGCATTCTGCATTTCTTCCACCACTCCATCACTCCAATAATGAATCCATCCGCCTTTCCCGGAGATTGGCCTCTTAAAAAGGCTAAAAAAACGCTTGTGAAAAATTTCACGATGAGGCATTTTCCTGAACTCTTTCTTGATGAGATCAGTCTTATTTGCAGTCATATTGTCGGTGATGCTGCTGCCGGGGCGGGCCGCGGAACAAGCGGCGGCCAGCGCCGCGGACTCCGCCGCCGTCGCCGCGCAGGAGGCCAAACCGGAAGGATTGTCCGCGGGCGCCAATGAGATCTTTCACATCGGCGCCTTTCCGGTGACGAATTCGATGCTGGTGACCTGGATTGTGGCGCTGGGGGTGATCCTGTTCGCCCGCTTTGCCACGCGCCACATGAAACGCGTCCCCGAGGGCGCGCAGAATTTCTGGGAATGGATGGTGGAAAGCCTTTATGGCTTTCTCGAAGGCGTGGTCGGTCCTGACCTGGTGAAGAAAACATTTTGGTTTTTTGCCACGATTTTTATCTTCATTTTTTTCACCAACTGGTTTGGGCTGATTCCCGGTGTGGGCACGATAGGGTGGGGCGTGTCCGGGCCGGAAGGGGTGGAAGTGACGCGCCCGTGGCTGCGCGGCGGCAACGCCGACTTGAACATGACTTCCGCCATGGCCCTGATTTTCATGGCGCTCTGGCTGGTATGGGCCTTGCAAGCCAACGGCCCCTGGGGATTTGTCAAGCATATCTTCGGCCCGAAGGGGGACCTTTCCGGCATTCTCAAATACCTGATGGTGGTGGTGTTCTTCCTGGTGGGTTTCATCGAATTGCTTTCCATTGCCTTCCGCCCGATTTCCTTGAGCCTGCGTCTTTACGGCAACATTTTCGCGGGCGAAAGCCTGCTCGATGCCATGTCGCGCACGGTGCAGCATCCCGCCTGGGCCAGGGCGGTTTTCAGCGCCCTGCTCCCGGTGCCATTTTATTTCATGGAACTCCTCGTCGGCGTGGTGCAAGCGCTGGTCTTCATGCTCTTGACCGCGGTTTTTACCGGGGTGATCTGCACCCACGAGGAGGCGCCGCAGCAGGCGCACCACCAAGTTTAACAAGTTTTGAATTTCGGCGCCTGGACCGTGTTCCATCGCGGGAGACGCCGGAGAAAACAAAGTAAAGAAAGGCATCACTATGGTAACGCCTATGTTGGCACAGTTCAGTGGCAGTCTTCACGCCGGTTTGTTGGCGGCGGCGGACGCGGCGGACGCCCTTCCCAAGGCGGGAGGGCTGACGGGCAGCATTCAGGTCGGCCTGGCCGGCTTGGGTTCGGCCATTGGCGTCGGATTGGTGGGCATGAAAGCTTCCGAGGCGGTCGGGCGCAATCCCGGCGCGTTCGGCAAGATCATTGCCATCGCCATTCTGGGCATGGCTTTGGCCGAGGCCATCGTCTTCTACGCCATCCTCATGAAGTAACCCTGGGGCAGGCGCGCCGCCTGGGTGCGGGCGCGCCTGCCTTTTTCCAATCCTTTTATGAATCATTTGATTTTATTGGCCGGCATCGGCAGCGATCTGGCCCAGACCGGCAGACAGACCGCGGAAAAGTTCGCCTGGGATTTGCCGCATTTTTTTGCCCAAGTCATCAGCTTCTCCATCGTCGCTTTTCTCCTGGCCAGGTTCGCCTACAAACCCATTCTCCAAGTCCTCGCCGAGCGCCGCCAGTTGATCGCCGAGGGCCTGGACAACGCCGAAAAAACCAAGCAGGAACTGGCCCGCACCCAGGCCATGCACAACGAGGTGCTGGACAAGGCCAATGTTCAGGCGACCAAAATGATCGAAGAAGCCCGCGCCGCCGCCGCCCGCGTCCACGAACAGGAAACGCAAAAGGCCGTCGCCCAGGCCGAGCAAATCATTGCCAAGGCCCGCGAAGCCACCGCCATGGAACACGGCCGCATGTTGGCCGAGTTGAAGCAGGAAGTCCTCACCCTGGTCGTGCGCACCACCGCCGCCGTCACCGGCAAGATCCTGACCGCCGAGGATCAACAACGCCTGGCGGAGGAAACCCGGCGCCAGTTGGCCGCCTGATGCTTGACAGGGCCGCATGAAGATCTCCAAACAAGCCCGCCACCAAGCCCGGCAATTGTTCCAAAGCTGCCAGGCCAACGGCTTGCTCGATGAAAACCGCGTGCGCCAGGCCGTCGCGTTGCTGGCGGAGCGCAAGCCGCGCGGTTTCCTGGCCGTGCTCTGTCAGTTCCAGCGCCTGGTCAAACTGGACGTGGCGCGGCACACCGCCAAAATCGAAAGCGCCGCCGCGTTGCCGCCGCCCTTTCAGGCGCAGTTGCGCGCCGATTTGGCGCGGGCCTACGGCCCCGGGTTGGATTTTGTTTTTTCCGGCAACCCGGCCCTGCTCGGCGGCGTCCGCATTCAAGTTGGCGGCGATGTTTATGATGGCAGCGTCCGGGCGCGGCTGGCCGCATTGCGGGAAAGTTTTTAGCCCATTTTTATGAGTACATTGTTGCAAGAAATCGAAGCCCAAATCTCGGGCCTCAAAACCGGCGTCACCAAACAAAACGTCGGCGCCGTCCGCGAAATCGGCGACGGCGTCGCCAAGGTCGAGGGCCTCTCCGACGCCATGCTCAACGAAATGCTGGACTTCGGCAACGGCATCGTGGGCCTGGCCTTGAACCTGGAAGAAACGGAAGTCGGCGCCATTATCCTGGGCGACTACACCGCCATCAAGGAAGGCCAGGAGGTCCGCACCACCGGCAAGCTCCTCCAGGTTCCCGTCGGCAAAGCCCTGCTCGGCCGCGTGGTGGATTCCCTGGGCCGGCCCATTGACGGCAAAGGCCCCATCGCGGCGGAGACCAATTATCCGGTGGAAAAAATCGCCCCCGGCATCATCCGCCGCCGGCCGGTCAGCCAGCCGGTGCAGACGGGCATCATGGCCATTGACGCCATGATTCCCATCGGGCGCGGCCAGCGCGAATTGATCATCGGCGACCGCTCCACCGGCAAGACCACCATTGGCATTGACACCATCATCAGCCAGGCCCGTTTGAACAAGGCCGCCCTGGAGGCCGGCGATAAAGACTATCGTCCGCTTTATTGCATCTATGTCGCGGTCGGACAGAAACAATCCAATGTCGCCCGCGTCATCGCCGTCCTCGAAGAAGCCGGCGCCATGCCTTACTCCATCATTATCAGCGCCTGCGCCTCCGATTCCGCCACCAACCAATATCTGGCCCCCTTTGCCGGCGCGGCCATGGGCGAATGGTTCATGGACAACGGCATGGACGCGCTCATCATTTTTGACGATCTCTCCAAGCACGCCGTGGCCTACCGCCAGGTTTCCCTCGTGCTCAAGCGCCCCTCCGGCCGCGAAGCCTATCCCGGCGACGTCTTCTATTTGCACAGCCGTTTGCTCGAACGCTCCGCCCGCGTCGGCGAGAAATACGGCAACGGCTCGCTCACCGCCCTGCCCATCATCGAAACCCAGGCCGGCGACGTCTCCGCCTACATCCCCACCAACGTCATCTCCATCACCGACGGCCAGATTTATCTGGAAACCGATTTGTTCTATCAAGGCATCCGCCCCGCCATTTCCGTCGGCCTCTCCGTTTCCCGGGTCGGTTCCGCCGCCCAGGTCAAGGCCATGAAACAGGTCGCCGGCCGCATCAAGCTCGACCTGGCCCAATTCCGCGAACTGGCCGCCTTCGCCCAGTTCGGCTCGGACCTCGACGCCAAGACCCAGGCCCAATTGGAACGAGGCAAGCGCATCGTCGAAGTTTTCAAACAACAGCAATACAACCCCATCGCCGTCGAAGTCCAGGCCGCCACCTTGTGGACGGTGCAAAACGCCCTCATGGACGACGTAGCCGTGGACAAGATCAAGGATTTTCAGGCCAAGCTCACCGATTTTCTCGTCAGCCGCAAGCCGGCCTTGATGGAAAAAATCCGCCGTGAAAAAGCCTTGAGCGATGGCCTCATCGCCGAACTCAAGGCCGCGGTCGTCGAATTCAAACAGACTTACCGATAGCAGCCCATGCCCAGCACGCGCGACATTCGGCGGCGGATCAAGTCGGTCAAGAACACCGCCCAAATCACCAAAGCCATGCAAATGGTGGCGGCGTCCAAGATGCGCAAAGCCCAGCAGGCCGCCCTGGCCGGCCGCCCCTATGCCCGCCTCATGAACAGGGTCCTGGCGGAAGTCGCCTCGGAAACCAGGGAGGTCACTCATCCCTTCCTGGAAAAACGCGAGGGCGCGCGCCGTTGCGTCATCCTCGTCAGCACCGACAAGGGCTTGTGCGGCGGCCTGAACAGCAACCTCATGCGCGAGGCGGCCAAGTTCGACACCGGCGCCGTTTTCATCGCCGCCGGGCGGAAAGGCTCCCAGTTTCTCGTCCGCACCAAGCGCCAGATGGTCGCCGAATTCACCTTCAAGGACGCTCCCCTTTTCGCCGAGGCCCGCGCCATTTCCAAATTCGCCGGCGACCTTTTCCTCAAGGACGAAGTGGACCGCGTGGACATCGTCTTCACCAACTTCGTCTCCACCCTGGTGCAAAAGCCCGAAGTCCGCCAGCTTCTGCCCATCAGCGAAGTCGGCCCCGTCCAGGCCGGCATGGGCGCGGACAAGGCCGGCTCGTTGCCCGAGCAGACGGGCGAATTCCTGTTTGAGCCGAACCAGGAGCAGGTGCTGGCCGCCCTGCTGCCGCACAGCCTGAATTTTCAGATCTACCAAATCCTCCTTGAAGCCAAGGCCAGCGAACACAGCGCGCGCATGGTCGCCATGAAAAACGCCACCGACAACGCCCTGCAATTCATCAAGGACCTCACCCTGGAGTACAACAAACTGCGCCAGGCCAACATCACCAAGGAACTGCTCGAAATCGCCAGCGCCGCCATGGCCATGAGCTGATTCATTCCATTGCGGATTGCGGATTGCGGATTGCGGATTGCGGATTGCGGATTTGTAGAGTCGGCGCTGTGCGCCGATAGCGGCTTCTTCGGGAGCGCGGTCGTCCCGACCGCATCCGTCGGCGTCCCGCCGGCGGAATCTTTCATCCAGAACCAGCCTGCCACCCATGAGTGACGCATTGCGCGCGAACCGTTCCGGGGAGAGCGCACGCGCCCCCGCGTGCCGTGTTCGGCGCCCTCGCCGAACACACCTCTTCCTGCAAGCGTCGAAATTCTTTTTCATCCACCCGCGCGGCCCTGAGTTCTCGGAATGGAAAAGAAATGGCCGCAAAGAAGCGCAAAAAGCGCAAAAAACAAACCCCCTTTTGCGCCTTTTGCGCCTTCTCGCGGCCATCCATTTTGCTCCGACTCTAATCAGTCGGCATCCAGCGCATCGTCAATTTCCAGTCGGGTGATGGGATGTCCTGTGGCGGGCAAAAGCGGCAGGCGGCGTTTCGGTTCCCATCCAAAACGACGGGCGTGAGCGGGAAAGCGGCGCTGTCGCGCCCGCACTCCAAGACCTGTCGGACATGCGGCGGCGAGTCGTGCGCGCGAAGCGTCTTGGAGTGCGGAACGCAGTTCCGCTCTGGCCCCGAAACAGGCATGACCGCGCCATTGGAAGAGTTTTCTCTCACACCATGAATCGTAGCAAATACGACTATCTCCTTGCCTTCCGCCGCGCAATGTGGTTGACTTTTTCTTGGAGGCCCTATGAAACAAAAAGCGCCGCCCGCCGTGTTCGCATTCACTCGCATTGAATTGCTGGTGGTCATTGCCATCATTGCGGTGCTCGCGGCAATGCTTTGGCCCCCGAGGCCTAGCAGCCTGTCGGAATGGAATTTGACTTTGCCTGTTGAGGTATCGAAGTGAGACGGGCGGCAGCGGGTTTGCGTTCAAGAAAAACAAAAATTTCTTTTGACTCGATTTCACCGGCTTT
>JBEKVM010000119.1:0-17205 GCA_049513975.1 Verrucomicrobiota bacterium
AGCCGGTGAAATCGAGTCAAAAGAAATTTTTGTTTTTCTTGAACGCAAACCCGCTGCCGCCCGTCTCACTTCGATACCTCAACAGGCAAAGTCAAATTCCATTCCGACAGGCTGCTAGGGATTCAGGATCACGCGATAGAAGCGATTTGTTGGGGATGGGGCCGAGGGATCGCAGATGCTAACGACCGCAGAGACGGCGGTCAGGTTGGTCAGGAACTGCCAGTTGGTCGTGGAGATGTCGCCGCTGTATTCTACGGTGTAATTTCGGTCGAGGAGAGCGGTCCAGCTTAACCGGAAGCCTTGGGCCGAGGACGCGGCCCCGTAGAATTGGGGTGCAACCCCCGCCGAGGGAGCAAAGGCGATGCCGCGATAGAGCTGGTTGATGCCCGCGGTGGCCAGGGTGGCCGCGATGGATGCGGCCCCGGTGTCGGTCAGGGTGACAATGCGGTTGGCGGAGGATTCCGCTGTGGTGGCGTAGAGGATCGGATGAGCGCCGGTGAAATCTACGGTCAGGCCGCGCGCGCCGACGTTGGTCAGGGCGAGGAACGTGTAGGTGAGGCTCCAGGCACTGCCGTTCAAGTCCCACCGCTGGATTCCGCCTTTCCCGGCAAGCGTGTCGTCGCTGACGTAGGCGGTGGTGAAATTGGAGTTGAAGGCGAAGGCAAAGGGGCTGCTGTCCGGGCCGGTGGCGAGGAAGAGGGACGCGCTCGCAGAGCAGACGGGTGTGCCGGGGATTTTCCAGATGCCAGGCGTGGACTTGCTGGTGCTGAAATAGAGGCTTCCGCCGAGGTCCTGGATAATCACGCTGTTGGCGACGGTGGATTGAACGGTGGCAGGGAGGTTGCCGCCAAAGTAAAATGTCCCGCTGTTGGCGCCCGCGCCCCAATAGTTGCCCAGGCCGTCGGTGGTGGCAGACCGAAAGTTGTTGGAGCTGTATTGGTTTGTGGTCAGGCCGAGGATGGCAAAGTTACCGCTGGCATCCAGGGCGCCGATGACGCGGGGAACCGTTGCCGCGCCAGCGCTTGGCAGCGAGGAAGTGCTGTTGCTGTAGGCCATATTGTAGCCCGCCAGCAGGAGCAGGCGCTGGTCGGGGGAAAGGGTCAGGCCGCCCTCGGAGGTGGCGCTGCCGCTGGCCAGGAAGGCGTTGGACGATTCATCGGGAATGGCAACGCTGCCGGCGAGCGCGCCATTGGTGGTGAATTGGTCCACGAAAAGGGAGTTGCCGTGGCTGCTGAGGGATTCCGCGCCGTCGCCCACCCGCACCACCGCCAGATTGCCGGCGGTGAATGGGAGGGGGGAGAAGTTTCCGGCGAAGCTGTTCTGGTTGACAACTGCGCCCCGGTCGTTTTCAAGGATCAGCGCCGAGTTTCCCTGCGCACTGAGGAAGCCCGCGAACGGCCCCTGCACAAAAAGGTTCTGGCCGGCGTGCGGACTGGCGGCGCGGGCGCGGAAAGCGTTGACGCTGGCCGCCAGATAAAGTGATTTGCCGGCGGGGATGACCGTGCCGGGGCGCATGAGGATTTCGATCGCCCCGGTGAGGCGCCAGTTGGATACGTCCACGGCGTAGGAGTTGGTGTTGCGCAGTTGCACGTATTGTTCGGCGGGATTTCCGCTGACAGGAGCGTAGTCGGAGGAGGCAATGAGGACGGCGGCGTTCGTCGGCTGCGCGGCCGGAATGGAATTGCTGATGCTGATGGCAGTGCTGCCGTTGAGCGTCGCGTACGGACTGGTATAAAGAAAGGCGCGCCGTCCGGCCAGGAATACGGAGATCAGGCGCTCGGCGTCATTCGGGAAATAGCTGAGGTTGGTGTCGCCCCAGGTCGGCCCCCAGGCCGCGTAATCGAGCGCGGTGTCCGACGGGGACATGCCCGGCGGGTTGAGTGTGTTTTCGTATTGACGGATGAGCGGTTCCAGGACCTGCGAGGACGCGGGCGTCCCGGCGGGCATGAGAATGGTGTCCATCAACGTCCGCAGCCGCCGCAGATACATCTGGCTGAAATCGCCCGAGGCAAAAAACAGATCGAAGAGGCGGTTGGCGGGTTTGGACTGGATGGGCGCGCCGGGATAGAAATTGAGGACGTTCGTTGTAAACATGACGTCGTTGAAATAGTTTGACCCTGAGAATTCGTCCACCCAGTTGCGACCCCACGAAAGGTCAACGTCCCACGGGAAAATCGTCCATTCGCCGGTGTTGTCGCTGTCGCGATAGAGATAAAAATTCTTGTGGCCGACATCCTGATCGCTGGTCAGCGCCATGTCGGCAAAATAGCTTGCCGTTTGCGGCAGATCGAGGTTGTCGTAGGCGTAGGCAACGCGGGTGGCGAGCGCAATGGACTCGTCCAGGTTGGTGATCAGGGCGGTCAAGTCCGCCGTGCCCGTGGGGTCCGATTGGCGCGTTTCCTTGACGTTGCCCGAAGCGGTGCTCATCTCGTTATACATTTTGTAGAGCGCGCCGTTGTCATCGCGCCCGATGCGGTCCAAGAATAATGCGTCCCCATATTCGACCATGTCTTCCAGCCCCCAATAGGAGCCGTTGAGATGGATGCGGATGGGAAAGGAGAAGAAGCCGACGCCGCCCGACTGGGCGATGGCCGCGTAGGTGAGGGTGGTGCGGATGCTCGCCTTGTCGCTATAGTCGCTCATGAAAACGACTTTCTTCTCGCGCGTGGCGTTGGACGAGTAAAGAAAGTCGTGGTCTTTGGGGAAAACCAGGTCGTGGCTTTTCTTGGGCCAGCCGGTGGAGGTTTGCCCATGCACATAAATGGAGAGGTTGTCGTACAGCTCGTTCAGATAAAACAGCGAGGCTTGCGTGCCGGTTCGATTATCGGCGGCGGAGGGATTTTGAATGAACAAATAAGCCACGGGCAATTGCGATTGAATGGAAGGATCGGCCACCACCGTTCCATAATACTGCTCGGATTCGGCCGGGTCCGGGAAAATCGGCCAGCGCGAAGCGTTGCCGGCCGTGTCTGAAGCCGTGACATAATAACGAATCAGTTGACCCGCCGCCGCCACACCGGCCGGAATTTTGCCCGTCCAAATTCCGTCGCCGCCGACGGCATCACCATTGGTGCCGGAATCGTTCATCGGCGCGGCGATTTCGGCGTTAAACATGACGCAGTAATGCAACGTGACGTTGGAAATGGCGTTGAACTCGGGCGCCACCGGCGCGGTGACGAGGAGGGAATCAGTGACTTGCGGCGGGTTGGGAGTGTGGCTGGCGCCGGACAGGATCGGGCCCAGATCATTGGTGCTGGTGCCGTTGGGGCCGCCGGGAGTCGGCCCGGAGAAATAGCGGTAAGCAGCCAGGGAATTGGTCACGGTTTGGCCCAGCAATTGCGCCTGCAGCAGGAAATCGGCGTTGGTCGCGGCGACGTTCAGGCCCTGAATGGCCAGAACATTGTTGCCCGCCTGCAAATACGGCTGGGCCGCGCTCAAGTCGAATTCCTGCCATTGCACCGCCCGCGGGTTCAGATTCAGTTGCGTGGCCGTGGAATTCCAGGCCAGCGCGGCGGGGGCGTTGGCGGAGGCGATTTGCTGGCCGTTGAGGAAGGCGGCGAAGCCGGCATTGTAGCGCACCAGCAGGCTCAACGAGTTGAAGGCCGACGGGTCGGCCACGCTGAAGGGGATGCGCACGCAGGCGGTGGCGTTGGAACCATACATCAGGGCGCGGACATCGGTATTGATATAATTGCTGTAGTTGCCCTCTGCGACGTTGGTGGCCAGGAAGCCGGTGATCTCATTGGTGGCCAGCGCGCGGTACCAGACCGCAACCTCGTCAATGCCACCCTTGAAATAGTTCCCCGTGGGATCAAAAACCCCGTCCCCGCCGATGTTGAAATTGAACAGCGATTCGCCGAAATTCGCCGCCGAAATCGAAGTGCTCCCGACGTTCGTGGCGTCGAAAAAAAGCGAGAGCCGCCCGTTGCCGCCCACCGCCGTAATGTAGTGCCACTGATTGGTTGCGAATGGATAGGTCGCCGACACCGCGCCGACCGGTGTCCAGATTTGGATGGTCGGATAGGAACTGAATCCAAATTCCATCGTGTCGTTTTGGCCGAACAAACCGGCGCGGTTGTTTTGCTGGCTTGTCGCCGGATTGATCCAACCGGCGATGGTGAAGGCGGGTAAATCATTGACCAGTTCGTACGGTCCATTGACCGCGGCGCTGACCCCGTCAAAAACGGGCGCGCAGTTGGTCGCTTCCAAGGTCGGACATTTCGGCGGGCGCGGTCCCGCGCCGCCCAGCACGATATTCCCCAGGTAACCCGCCGCGTCCGCCACGCCGTCTGTGCCGGAATTGACCGCCTGGACGCCGCTGGTTTCGTTGAGCCGCCAGTAGGCGACGGGTTGGGAGGCGAGCACCTTGGCGGCGAACGATTCTTCTCCCGGGTTAGACAGGCCCGTTTCGTATCCAATGCCATTGGTTCCCACCCGCCAGGTCGAATCATTGAAGCCGGTTTGCTGCCAGGCTCCATCAGCGGAGGAGTTGGTGGGAATGAGGTAATGAATCGTGGCATTGGTTGCCACCAGCGGCGTGGTGATAAAGGCCATGACCAGGCCGTAGGAGACATCTGGAAATTGCTGGGGATAGCAGGGCGAGAACTCGGTGGCGATGGAGAGGTCGGGACGGGACAGGGCCAGGTACTCGCCGGTGGCGCTGAGTTTGAAGTTGGTGTGGAGCGGCGCGCCGGGGACGCGGCGGTTCTTGCCGGAGGCAAAAACGACCATAAATGCGCCGGGAGGGAGGTTGGTGGAGGGAAAGAGCCATTTTCCCGGGTTGGCGGAGCTGTCGCTCAACGCCCAATTGACCAGGTTGACATTTGTCATGGACGCGTTTTGCAGTTCGATCCAGTCCGAGTAATCGCCATCCTCGTCGGCCAGGGTGTGGGTGTTGCTCGCCATGAATTCGGTGATGCGCACCTGCGCCATTCCCGTGGCACATCCCAGGAACAAAAGCGCCCCAAGAACTGGCCGGAGAAAAGCAAGCTTCGTCATACCTCGTCCTTCTTACGTCGTCATCAGAATATCAGAAAAGTTAATGGGTTGCAACGGGGGATTTTGAAGGGCGGCGGTTCGGGCGTTTAGATTCGGAGGTTCAACTTGCAAAACTCCGCAAACCGGTTAGCTTTACTTATTGCCATGAGGGCTTTCCAAAGTTCACTGCGTTTCCCAGCGCAACTTCCCGCCAGCAGCGGCTTTTGGCGGAGGGCTGGCCTGCCCCTGGGCGCTCCGCTCCTCCTGGCATGGATGTTCTTGCTCGCCGGTCTTCCTCCGGCCCGGGCCGGTCTGCCGCCCGGTTGGAGCGACACGGACATCGGGACGCCCGCCGACGCCGGTTCCGCCTCTGACAACAATGGCGGGTGGACTGTCTCTGGCGGGGGTGCGGACATCTGGGGAACAAACGACCAATGCAACTTCGCCAGCCAGAGCTTCAATTGCGACGGCGCCGTCCTTGCCCTGGTCACCAGCGTGCCGAACACCGATCCCAGCTCCGGCTGGTCCAAAGCCGGGGTGATGTTGCGCAACGACACCTCGGCCGGGGCGGTCAATGCTTTTATGACCGCCACGGCGGGCCAGGGGGTCACTTTTCAATTCCGCGCCACGGCGGGCGGCGCGTCTTCCAGCACGCAGTTGGCCGGAATCAACACGCCCGTCTGGGTCAAAGTGGTTCGTTCGAGCGACCAATTCAGCGGTTTTTACAGCGTGGACGGGAGCAATTGGATCCAAGTGGGGAGCGCGGCCACCATCGAGATGGCCGGTCCCGCCTTGGCCGGGTTGGCCGTGACGGCCCACAACAACGCCGCGCTGAACACCTCGACCTTTACCAACGTCAGCCTGACCCCGGCCACCTTCGGCATCTACCGGGAGCTTTGGACCAACCTCAACTCCAGTGTGGGCAATACTCTGGCGGCGCTGACGAACACCACCGACAACCCCAACTGGCCCAATATTCCTGCCGCATCCTACACGCATATTTTTACCAATTTTGAAACCGAGATTAATACAGGGATGAATTATTTCGGCCAGCGTCTGCGGACTTTTGTCGTGCCGCCGGCCAGCGGTCTTTACACGTTTTGGATCGCCAGTGATGACTCTTCACAGCTTTTTCTAAGCACCAACGAAAATCCCGCCGGCATGGTTCCGATTGCGTCCGTCGCGTCCTGGACGCCTTCGGAGGACTGGACCGAGTTTCCCAGCCAGCAATCGGCGCTGATCAGCCTGCAAGGCGGCTGCCGTTATTACCTGGAAGCGCAGATGCAGCAAGGCACCGGCGGCGAGAACCTCTCCGTCCGCTGGCAATTGCCCAATTCTGTATTTGAACAGCCGATGGCGGCCGTCAGCGGGGCCGGCACGCTGCTCATCCCCTGCAACGGGGTGAACACGACCCCGGGCATCTTTGCCCAAACCAGCAACGCCATGGTGGTCGAGAATCTCAATGCGGTCTTTTCAGTGCTGGTCACAAACCAGGCGCCGGTGACTTACCAATGGTTCAGCGGCGTAACCAAGCTGGCCGGCGCCACCCTGCCGGTGTACACGCTCACCAACGCCAGTCTGGCGCTCAACAACGGCCAGGTTTACACCTGTGTCGTCACCAACAGCGCGGGTTCGATCACCAGCGCCCCCATTACCCTCACCGTGCTGCGCGACACCGTGCCCCCGACCGTGGCTGAGGTCTTTAATCTTGGGCCGGCCAACGTCGAGATCGTTTTCTCCAAACCGGTCGCCATCACCAACGCCACCAACGCGGCCAATTATGCGTTCACCAACGGGACCGCCATTAGCGGCGCGGCGCTGGCCGCGAATAATCTCACGGTGACGCTCACGACCGCGCCCCTGGTCTATGGCGGCAATTATGCCATTGTCATTAATAATATCCACGACCTGGCCAGCACGCCGAATGTCATCGCCCCCAACACCCTGGTCCGTTTCACGGCCATGCCTTTTGCGCCTCAGGACATTGGCAGTCCGGCCATCCCTTCCACCGACATCTACACGGGCAACGGGATGAACATTAGCGGCGCCGGCAACTACATTGGCGCCAACAGCGATCAATTCGACTTTGAATATCAACTGCAAACCGGCAATTTTGACGTCTCGGTCTGTCTGGCCGCGTTGGGTTTGTCCGACCTTTGGGCCCAGGCAGGCTTGATGGGGCGGGCCAGTCTGGACGGGGGCAGCCCGTTCGCCGCCGCGCTGGCCACGCCCGGCATGGTCGGCGATTTCTTTGCCGATCGCACCGCCACCAACGGCCTGGCCGCGACTGCGGGAAGCTTTCCTGTCAATTATCCCAACACCTGGCTGCGGCTCAGTCGCCTTGGCAATGTCTTCACCGGCTTTGGCGGTTACGACGGGACCAACTGGACGCAATTGGGGACCGTGACGATTGCGATGCCCGCCCAGATTTACCTCGGCCTGGCCGTGGCCAGTCACAACACCAACCAACTGACCACCGCACAGTTTGTGGATTATGAAACCACACCCGCCAGCGCGGTGGTGGCCACGCCCGTCAATCCCCACGAACCGCTGGGACCTTCCAGCCGCGCCACCGGGATTGTCATTTCCGAGATCATGTGGAAGCCCGCTCCGCGCACCGACGGCAACAACACGGAATTCGTGGAGGTTTACAATCCCAATCCGTATTTCCAGGACATCAGCCGCTATCAAGTGACGTGCGCGGACATGAATTACACCTTCCCCAGCAACACCCTGATCCCCGGCGGCGGTTTTTTCGTCCTGTGCGCTTCGCCGCAGGGCATGGCCAATGTCTATGGCCTGACCTCCAATGTCTTTGGCCCCTACACCGGCAGCCTCAAACATTCCGAGACCCTCGAGGTGTTGGACGAGCAGAGCAACGTGTTGCTGACGGTGCCCTATACGGATGTTTACCCCTGGCCGGTGGCGGCCGATGGCACGGGGCACTCCATTGTGCTGGCCAATCCGACCTACGGCGAAGGCGATCCGCGCGCCTGGGACATCAGCGACACGGTCGGCGGATCACCCGGCGGGCTGGACCCCTTCCATCCCAGCCCGCTGCGCAGCGTGGTGATCAATGAAATCCTGCCGCATTCGGAAAACCCGGCCGTGCCGCAATTTATCGAACTCTACAATCACAGCACCAACAGCGTGAACGTGTCGGGTTGTATTTTGACCGATGACCCGGCGACCAATAAATTTGTCATTCCTGCGGGCACTGTGATCGGCCCGGCGGGTTTTGTTTCCTTCACCCAATCGCAATTCGGTTTTACGCTCAGCGGGGCGGGCGGGACGCTTTACTTCATCAAGCCGGACGGCAGCCGCATCCTGGACGCGGTGCAGTTCGGGGCGCAGGCCGACGGCGTTTCTTATGGGCGCTGGCCGGATGGCGCGAATGATTTTTACGCCTTTACCACCAACACCCCCGGCGCGCACAACAGCGCGATTCTAATCGGCGACGTGGTGATCAACGAGTTGATGTATGACCCGGTCAGCGGCAACGACGACGATCAATACATTGAACTCTATAACAAGGGAACCAATACGATCAATCTGTCCGGCTGGCAGTTCACGGCCGGGGTGACTTTCACTTTTCCACCCAGTGTTCTGCTGGCCTCCAACGGCTATCTCGTCCTGGCGCGCAACCTGACGAATTTACTGGCCAAATATACTAATTTGAACGCCGGCAACACCGTGGGCAACTACGCGGGAAAACTGTCGCACAAAGGCGAGCGGGTGGCGCTGGCCATGCCGCAAAGTTTTTACGGCACCAACACCATTTACGTCGAGGAAGACGAAGTGACCTACGGCACGGGCGGACGCTGGGGAGAATGGTCCTCCGGCGGCGGCAGCAGCCTGGAACTGATTGATCCCCATTCCAACCACCGCCTGGCCGCCAACTGGGCGGACAGCGACGACACGCAAAAATCGCAGTGGGTGGACATCGAGAACACCGGCGTGCTGGATAACGGATCCAATTACGACGCCAGCATTGACTACGCGCAAATCGGCCTGCTGGACGCCGGGGAATGTTTGGTGGACAACATCGAAGTGGATTACAACGGGAGCAACTACGTTTCCAATGGCACGTTTGAAAACGGCCTGGGCTTGACCAACTGGACCCTCCAAGGCTGCCTGGTGCGTTCCAGCCTGGAAAACAGCGGCTATCAAAGCAGCTATTCCCTGCACATCCGGTGCAGCGACCGTCTCTGGACCGGTGACAATTCCTGTCAAGTTTCCCTGGCCAACACCAACCTCCAGCCCGGCCAGACGGCCACGCTGCGGTTCAAAGCGCGCTGGCTGCATGGCTGGCCGGAAGTGTTGCTCCGTTTGAACGGCAATTGGCTGGAAGCCACGGCGGCCATGCCCGTGCCCGCCAACCTCGGTTCGCCGGGCGCGCCCAACAGCCAATACCTGACGAATGCCGGGCCGGCCATTTACAATGTCACCCACACTCCGACCGTGCCGGCCGCCAACCAGGCGGTGGTGGTGAGCGCCAAGGTTCACGACCCCGACGGCGTGCAAAATCTGGCGCTTTATTACCGGCTCGATCCGGCGGCGAATTACACCGCCTTGGCCATGCATGACAACGGCACCGGCGGCGACGCCATCGCGGGAGACGGTGTCTTCAGCGCGACCATTCCCGGACAGGCGGCCAATCAAGTCGTGGCGTTCTACCTTGCCGCCACGGACAGCCGGGGAGCGGCGACCCGTTTTCCCGCCATACGCACCGGAGACAATGAGCCGGTGCGCGAATGCGTGGTCCTGTTCGGCGACGGCAATCCGGGCGGCAGTTTCGGGGTGTATCATTTATGGCTCACCCAGACCAACGTGACCCGCTGGGCCAACTTGTCCGATTTGAGCAACGAAGGCAACGATTGCACCTTCGTCAATGACACCCGGGTGATCTACAACATGCAGGGCCATTTTCAGGGCAGTCCGTATCATCAGGATTTTGATACTCCCAACGGCAGTTTGTGCCATTACAAATGGGAGTTTAACGATGACGACAAGTTTCTGGGCGCGACGGATTTCAACAAGATTCATCAGCCGGGCAATGGTCCGGGCGATGACGCCAGCCTCCAGCGGGAGGAGTTGGCCAACACCTTTCTGCGCACCCTGGGGGTGCCGTGGCTCTATAAGCGCCTGGTGACGGTCTATGTCAACGGCAACCGGCGCGGCACCTTGATGGAAGACACCCAGGTCCCTGGCAGCGATGTCGTGAAGGAACACTTCCCCAACGACCCCGACGGCTTCCTCTACAAAATGCAGCCTTGGTTTGAGATGGCCCCACTGCCTTCAGGCTACACCATGTCCTTCAACAATAATTCCTGGTGCAATCTGATGCCCTGCACCACCACCGGCGGCGTGAAAAAGCCCGCCCGCTACCGCTACAGTTTTGAGATCCGCCGCACGCCGGATTCCGACAACGACTTTACCAACGTCTTCTCCCTGGTG
Organism: Verrucomicrobiota bacterium; assembly: GCA_049513975.1. Classification (GTDB taxonomy): domain Bacteria; phylum Verrucomicrobiota; class Verrucomicrobiia; order Limisphaerales; family Palsa-1400; genus JBEKOF01. Next base: position 10,435 of record JBEKVM010000119.1, read on the forward strand.
GACGCAGCCGGCTCCTATGGCACGGCCAATTACGTGGCCAACATGGAAAACCTGGCGAACATGGAAAACTGGATGCGCGTGTTCGCCGCCAACCACGCGGCGGGGAATTGGGATTCCTATGGCGCGCAAAACGGGCAAAATCTTTACGGTTACATCGGCGCGCTGGGCACGAAGTATGCCTTGTTGATGTGGGATTTCAACATCGTGATCGGCAACAGCGGTTCCTGGGGACCGGGCCAGAATTTGTTTACGGCGAACGGTGAAGACCCCAACACCCAGAATATTTACAACAATCCCACCTTCCTGCGCATGTACTGGCGCGCCTTGCAGGAGTTGGTCAACGGCCCGCTCAACGTCGCCAACAGCGGACCGCTGCTCATGGCCAAATACAACGCCTTCACCGCCAACGGCCTCAGTGTTGAAAACCCCGACACGAGCATCAAACCGTGGCTTTCCCAGGCGCAGAGCAGCATCGCTTCGCAACTGGCGGCGGTCAACGCCACCAGCTTCTCCGTTAATCCAAACGTGACCCTCCGTAACAACGTCGCGTCGGTCACCGGGGGTGCTCCGGTCAATGTCGCCGCCGTCTGGATCAACGGCGTGCCCTATCCGCTGACTTGGACGTCGTTGACCAACTGGACCGTCACCGTGCCACTGACCAATGGAGCGAACCATTTGAGCATCGTGGGCGTGGACCGCAACGGCCAGCCGCTCGCCGGGGACAGCAATCAATTGGCTGTCGCTTACGGCGGGACGGCGCAGTCGCCGGCCGGACAGGTGGCCATCAATGAAATCATGTGGAACCCGTCCGTGCCCAATGCGCAATATGTGGAACTGTTCAACAGCTCCACCAACCTCACTTATGATTTGTCCGGCTGGCAGTTGCAAGGCTTGTCCTACACCTTCCCGCCCGGTTCCTTGCTGTCTCCGCTGGGGTTTCTGGTCCTGGCGGCCAACGCCCCGGCCTTTGCCGCGGCTTACGGAGCGACCAACCTTGTGTTTGACACCTTCAATGCCACCTTGTCGCCCGGCCAACTGCTTTCCCTCGAGCAGCCCGCCGGCGCCAGCAACCGGGTCGTGGCCCAAGTGCAGTTTGACGATGTTTTGCCCTGGCCGACCAATGCCAATAACCCCGGCGTCTCCCTGCAATTGATTGATCCGCACCAGGACAACTGGCGCGTGGGCAACTGGAGCACCGGGCAAACCAATCCCCCGCCCGCCGTTCCGCAGTGGGTGGAAGCCGTCGCCACCGGCATCGCCTCCAGCTCTCTGCTTTATATTTACCTCCAATCCGCCGGCGATGTTTATGTGGACGACATCGAATTAGTGTCCGGCAGCGTGGCGGGCGCGGGGGCCAATGCCGTGACCGACGGCGATTTTGAATCCGGTTTCCCCGACGGTTCGGTGTGGAACGTTTCCACCAATCTCACCAATTCAGCTTTGAGCACGACGCTCAAACATCCCGGCAACGCCAGCCTGCATGTCGTCTCCACCGCCGCCGGCACCACGAAGTCCAGCGCCATCTATCAGAACCTGTCGCCCGCCCTGACGGCTGGCGCGGCTTACACGCTCAGTTACTGGTACCTGCAAAGCACCAATGGCGGACCGCTCACCCTCCGCCTCTCCGGTTCGGGGATCGTTGACACCGTCAATCCGGCCCCTCCCGTCGCGCTCCCTTCCTTGCTCTTGACGCCGGACGCGGGCAACAGCGTCGCGGCCGGCCTCCCGCCCTTCCCGCCGCTTTGGATCAACGAAGTGGAGCCGGACAATCTCACCGGCCTGACCAACAGCGCCGGACAACACGCGCCCTGGCTGGAACTTTTCAACCCGGGCACCAACATGGTTGTTTTGACCAATCTCTACCTGACCGGCACCTACACCAACCTGGCCAATTGGGCCTTCCCGGCCGGCGCGGTCATCAACCCCGGCCAGTTCCTGGTGATTTTTGCCGACGGCCAGACCAACCTCTCCACCTTGAGCCAACTGCATGCCGGCTTTGTCCTCGGCGGCAGTGCCGGCTCGGTGGCCTTGAGCCGCCTTTGCAACGGCCAGCCCCAGGTGCTGGACTATGTCAATTATACAAACCTGCCGCCCAACTGGTCCTATGGTTCGCTGCCCGACGGCCAGAGCTTTGTCCGCGTCGCGTTTTATTCTCCCACTCCCGGCGCCAGCAACAACAACAGCGGCGCCCCGCCCGGCTCCTTTATCGCTTACAACACCGACGGTTCCGTCTATGCCCAGAATTTTGACTCCCTGCCGGACCCGGGTTCGACTTCGATCAATTCCGACAATCCGGTGACCATCAACGGCGTGACTTATTCCCTGGCCAATCCTTTTGACTTTGCCTTTCCGGTCTCGGCCGCGGGCAACACCGGCGGGCTGGGTCTGGCCGCCTTGGCCGGCTGGTATGGACTCGCCGACCCGACGGCCAGCGTGGGAGTGCGTTTTGGCGCCACGGATGGCGACCAAACCGCCGGTGGACAGATCAGTTTCGGGCTGCCCAACAGTTCCAATCGCGCCCTGGGCCTGTTGGCCACCAGCACCACCGGCTACACCGCCTTCGGCGCCAAGTTCATCAACAACACCGGAACCGCGCTCAATTTCATCAACTTGCAGGTGACCGGCGAAATCTGGCGCCAATCGGACAAACCCAAGACACTGGAATGCTATTATTTCATTGATCCCACGGCCACCGCGCCGATGTCCACTCAAGCCACCGCGTATCTCCCCGCTTTCAACGTCCTTTTTCCAACATTTTCCGCAGACGTCGGCGGCGCCGCGGTGGACGGAACCGCCCCGGCCAACCAGATAAACCTCGCCGTGACGAACCAGCCGATCGCCAATTGGCCGGCGGGCGCGGCCTTTTGGCTCGTCTGGGAAATGACGGATTCGACCGGCAAAGCCCAAGGATTGGCCATTGACAACTTGAGCTTCGCCGCCACCGCCCTGGGCACGCCGACCAACACGCCCAGCATGAGCATGCAAACTTCAGGGGCCAATCCATTCGTTCTGTCCTGGCCGGCCTCGGCTGGTTTTCAGTTGTATTCCGCCACCAATCTGGCGCCTCCGGTTGCCTGGAGCTTGGTCACCAACCCGGCGGCTTCGAACAACGGAATTTTCTTCCTGACCATTCCTCCTACCAACGCCACCGCGCAATTCTTCCGCCTGATGGCCCGCTGAACCGGGCCCCCCTTCCAGCCATGACGGACGCGGGACGGCAAATATATTCTTGCCCGAAAGCCGGGGTGGGGTGCGGGACAAATTCTTTCAAAAGCAAATGGTTGCGGAGGAGCCAGTCTATGCGTCTCCATATCTCCAGCGCGCGCTTCCACTCTCTCTCCCCGCTTGCGGGGAGAGAGGCGGAGAGAGGGGTTGCCATGCTCGCCAAACGCATGACACGACACATTTTGTCCCACACCCCTGACGCGTGACGGCAAATATATTCTTGCCCGCAAATCGGGGTGAGCCACTATGGCGGCGTGAAAGTCATCCGGCTTATCGCCGCGTTGCTCTTATGCTGGCCGGCATCACCGCATTAAGATGGGGCGTCCTTTTCGCCACGCTGTCTGGATTGGCCGCCGCCCAGGAAATCATCCCTTCCCCGCGAGCCGTCATTAAAAGCGAGAAGGCACTCGAGTGGACCTTCGCGACGGATGCCGCGGGATGGACGGCGGCGCATGATTGTGTCATCAGCGCTACCCGCGGCGTCCTGCGGATTCAAAGCAGTGGCGATGATCCCTATCTCGTTGGGCCGCCCATCCAGATTGATGGACCTGTCACCGCGCGGCTCCGCTTGAAATGCGCGGCCGGCGGCAACGGACAGGTCTTCTGGGCTACGGCGGAAGCGCCGCATTTCGACGAGGCCCGCAGCCAGCATTTCCACCTCATGCAGGACATGCAGTGGCACGATTACACCGTCGCGCTGGCCACCGGGGAAACGATCCGGCAATTGCGTTTGGACCCGCTCGAAGCCCCCGGCGTGATCGAGGTTGAATCTGTTCAATTGCTGCGGGAGACGTTGCACCCCCTTGAAATTCAGTCGGTCCACACCGATGGCGCCAACGTCAGCGTGCGGCTGAAGAATTATTCCGCGGAACCGATTTCGTTCGCCATGGCTGGCCGGCCCTTCACCCTCGAGGCGGGCGCCGGCGGGGAGTTCTCCCAAATCGCGCCGGGCAACGCGCCGTTCCGCACGCACGACCTGGACATTCAATCCGCCGGCCTGCCGCCCCTTCACCGCGTTGTTTCCATTATTGACTCCGTGCCGGGCGCCAATTGGGCGAGTCTCCGCTCCCGCGGCCTCGCGCTTCGCGCCGCGCCGGACGGCTCCGGGGCGCGCCTCGAGCTTGGCGGCCGCCTTGTGGGCGTGCTGGCGCCGTTGCTCAGCCGGGACGGGGTGACGCCCCAACTGAAACTGACCGGCAACGGCCATGCCCTGCTGTGGCGGGGCGAAGGCGTCACGCTCAACCTGTCGTTGCACGAGGACGTGATCACGGCCAAGATTGAAAGCGACCGCCCCTGCGAGGGTCCCGTGCTGCGCGCCTTCGGTCCTCTCGAACAAGGTCTGTTTCCGGGATTGGAATACTTGGGCGCGGGCGAGCATTCCTCATCCACCCTGGACATTGAAACCGGGGAACACGTCCGCTTCGCTCCTGATCCGCGGAAAGTCACGATGCCGTTGATGGCCTTCGTCACCGATCGCGCGACGGCGGCGATGACCTGGCGCGACATGTCGTTGCAGCCGGTCTTTGCCACCCCCAATTTCCTGGACGGCCCTGAAGGCCATCGCGCCTCCCTGCGCGGAACGAATATCGAATGCGCGATCCTCGTCCGTCCGCCCGGGCCGATCGAGGATGCTCTTCTTTGGGCGGCGCAACGCCGGGGGCTGCCGCCGCTGCCCGCCGCGCCGCGCCCGCGGCAGGCCGAACTTGATGTATGCTTGACTGCGTTGAGCGGCCCTCCGCTCAAAACCGCCGAAGGCTGGGGCCACTGCGCCGAACCCACCTGGCCGCGCCAGCCCTACGCCGATCAGGCCTCGACCGTCTGGCGCTTGACCGGTCAAATTCCATCGCTGCCCCGGCTGGTTCCGGGCGGCGCGCATATCGTCAACGATGCGATTTATTTCCTCACCGGCCGGGCCGGCGAGTGGCTGGCCATGCGCTCCGCGCGCGCGCGCCAGATCATCGCGGAGCAAAAACCGGACGGCTCCTTCCGTTACGACGGCCAATATCGCCGCGGCCATTTTGAGGACACGGCCAGCGGCTATTGCGCCACTCGCGCCGTCGAATTATTGGAGCACGCCCGCCTCACCGGCGACGCCGCGTCGCGGCAAGCCGGCGTCAGGGCGCTGGAGTTCATGAAGCATTTCCACGATCCGCGCGGCGCGCAAACCTGGGAGGTCCCGTTGCACACGCCGGACATTCTGGCTTCCGCTTTCCTGGTGCAGGCCTATGTGCGGGGATACGAATTGACCGGGCAGCGCGATTACCTGGACCGCGCGCGCGCCTGGGCGATCACCGGCCTGCCGTTTGTCTATCAATGGAGCGACGAGCCGACGATGGCCTACGCCACCATCCCCGTTTTCGGCGCCACCGGCTGGCAAGCCCCCAACTGGATGGGGCTGCCCGTGCAATGGTGCGGCTACGATTACGCGTACGCGCTGACGCTGCTGGCGCCGCTGGACCATGCGATGGACTGGAAGCGGGTCGCCACGGGAATCCTGACCACCGCCGAACAAATGCAATATCCGTCCGGCCAGTTCGCCGGGTGCGAACCCGATTCGTTCAATCTGGCCAATCAACAACGCAACGGCCCCGCCATCAACCCCTGCGCCCTCGTCAGCCTGCGTTTGGCGCTGGAAGGCAAACTCGATTCCCTCGCCCTCGCCACCGGCGCCGGGCACCGCGTTGTTGCCCCATTCCCCGTGACCATTCGCGGTGGCCAGGCCCGCCTCCAAGCCCGCAAAGACGTGACCTATCAGGTCGTCGTGGACGGCGCACGAATCGTCCAAGTCCAATCCCGCGGGGAGGACACTATTCCGCTCAGCGTGAAGGAAAGCCCGGCGTCCAGGCCATAATTGACAGGATGAACAGGATGAACAGGATGAACAGGATGAACAGGATGAACAGGATTCAGAAAAGACAAACTGGAACAGGGCCATCCAGGTTTCATCCTGTAAATCCTGTCATCCTGTCTCTCTCTGCGATTCCCGTATCTGGATGAGGCGGCGAAAAAGAAAATGATCGCGGCCCAGGAGGCGCAGGAGGCGCAAATAAATTACGGGGGCAAGATGACGCAGGGATTTTCGCGGCTGGCAAGGCGCGACGAAGGAGAATATCCCTCGTGGATCTTCGACTGAGGAGCAACGCCGCCAGCCGCGAAAAGACCCAGTCAGGTTGCTGCCTTAATTTATTTGTGTCTCCTTAGTTGCGGAAATTCACGGACTTGGCGTTTGATGAGACGGCGGAAATGCGCTGGCAGGAATCCCGGCCAACGGAAGCGGACAACATTGAAGTGGGGCCAGCCACAGAAACGGCGTTGCAAAGTGATTTGATGGAAGCGTCGGGGAATCCGTTCTAATTGGCCTTCCTGTTTCGTTCGGCCTGTCCGCCGCAGGCCATGCGAAGGCGGATGAACAGGTGGCTTCAACGCCATTGAGTCCTGAAATCGTGTGGGATGGAGAGGAAATGCCGCGGGAATTGCGATTGAACGCCACTCGCCTCGAAGGGCTCGATGGCCGAAATTTAGGGAGACGGGAGTAAATTCCGTGAC